>NZ_JBSWYA010000001.1:0-826218 GCF_056160865.1 Ruegeria sp. ABD4_443
CCGGCCAGGTGACCATCGAGGCCTTCACCGCCGCCGATGACTTTGGCAACATCGTCAACCCGATGATCGTGGATGGCCAGGTGCATGGCGGTATCGGTCAGGGTATCGGCCAGGCGCTGCTGGAGAACTGCGCCTATGACGAGAATGGCCAGCTGCTGAGCGCGTCCTTCATGGACTACGCCATGCCGCGCGCTGATGATGTGCCGTTTTATGGCGTCGATCATTCCAGCCAGACGCCCTGCACGCATAACCCGCTGGGGGTGAAGGGCTGTGGTGAGGCCGGGGCCATCGGCTCTCCGCCTGCTGTGGTCAATGCGGTTCTGGATGCGATGAACTCGGGCGGCAAGGCGGTGGATCACATCGACATGCCGGTAAGCCCGTCGCGCGTCTGGGCGGCGATGAACAGCTGAGAGGTTGGTGCGGCTGGGGGCTCTGCCCCCAGACCCCCGGGATATTTTTAGCCAGATGAAGGGCGGATCCGCGCCTTTCGGAAAGGAAGACGAAATGTACAGTTTCGATTTTGAAAAGCCCTCGAGTATTGCCGATGCGGTTGCTGCGTTGGGGGCCGAGGATGCGCAGGCGCTGGGTGGGGGTCAGACGCTGATCCCGACGCTGAAGCAGCGCCTGGCGGCGCCGTCGGTCCTGGTGTCGCTGAGCGGGATTGCCGAGATGCGGGGCGTCTGTGTCGAGGATGACGGGGCGCTGGTCATCGGCGGGGCGACGCCCCATGCCACCGTGGCCGCCGAGGCGGCAGGATCGTATCCGGCGCTGGCGGCGCTGGCCGGTCAGATCGGTGACCCGGCGGTGCGCAATCGCGGCACCATTGGCGGGTCGGTGGCCAACAATGATCCGGCGGCCTGCTATCCGGCGGGTGTGCTGGGCTCGGGGGCCACGATCGTGACCAATACCCGGCAGGTTGCGGCGGATGACTTTTTTCAAGGCATGTTTGCCACCGTGCTGGAAGAGGGCGAGATCATCACCTCGGTCCGGTTTCCGGTGCCGCAGGCGGCGAGCTATCAGAAGTTCCTGCAGCCGGCGTCCCGGTTTGCCCTGGTCGGTGTCTATGTGGCGCGGTTCGCCGACGGCGTGCGCGTGGCCGTCACCGGCGCCAGCGAGGATGGCGTGTTCCGCTGGACAGAGGCGGAGGCGGCCCTGAACAAGGAATTCCGCCCGGATGCCCTGACCGGTCTCAGCATCAACCCCGCAAACATGATCGCCGACCTGCATGGCAGCAAAGCCTACCGCGCACATCTCGTCAGCGTCATGACAAAACGCGCCGTACAGGGGTGTTTGTAGGCGGAAAGCAATTCCCCCGGGCCATCAGTCCGGGGGGCGCGAAGTGGGGCGCAGGCGCGGCAGGCGGTTCGGCCCCCAATAGGCGCCGGTGTCTTCGCGGGCGGTCCGATAGGCATCGACCCGGTCGCGCGCAGCGTCGCCGCCCGCATTGAACAGATGGCCCAAGAGGCATTCCAGGACTGACATGGCCCCGGAGAAGCTGGAGAAATGATGCTCTGATCGGGTGCTGACCGTGAGTGTGACGTCCGGGTCGACGCTGGGGGCAATCACTGCGCTGTCGGAGATCAGCACGATTTTCATCCCGCGTTTGCGCGCGAACTTCATCGAACGGATCGTGTCCGCCGAATAGGGGTGGACGGTTATTGCCACAAGGCAGTCGGTATCGGCGGCCTCAACCAAGTCGTCGATTGCAGAGCCCTGATGTCGCGGGACCAGTTGCATGTCGGGATGCGCCATGCGCCCGGCATAGTGAAAGTAATAGGCCAGGGCATAGCTTGCGCGGGTTGCCGTGACATAGCACCGGCGGGCCGAAATTATGCACTCCAACGCCTGTTTTGCGGTGTCCGGGTCCAGCAGGCGCAGCGAGCGGGCGACCACGTTGATCTCGTTTTGCGCAAATGCCGCCTGCGATCTGGCCCAGTCGTCCCGGTTTCGCAGATCGGATAACCAGCTTTGGTCCAGGCGGGTCTCGGTATCGGTCACAAGGGCCTTGCGAAAGGGTTGGCGCAGCGCTTCGAAGCCGGAAAAGCCGAGGCGTCGGGACAACCTGACCAGGACATTGGTGCTGACCCCGATCCTGTCGGCGGTCACCCGTATCGGGTCCATGGCGAAGTCAGCCGGGTGGTCGATGATATATTTGGCCGCCGCCTGCAATTGGGTCGGCATCGCGCCGATCTCGTGGCGCAGGTGGTCGGTGATCTGTCTGGGTGTGTGGAGCATAGTGTAGAAAAAACATATGTTATCAATTTGGCAAGTTGAAAACGTCAAATGCTCGCGTAGATCTTGGGGAAACGACCGAGGTTTTCTTGTTGGCGGATGGTTCAGTTTCACCCGATGGCCCCTGTGTTCTTGGCCAGATGCCCTATGTCCTTGTGGCGCTGAATGGTGGGCGCAAAACGCAGGCGGATCATGCCCGGTTGCCGGTGACGACCGGTCAGATCGTGGACGCGGCCAGCGCTTGCCACATTGCGGGGGCGCGGGGTGTGCATCTGCATATCCGGGACCATGCGGGGCGCCATACCCTGGACCCTGGCCAATACAGGGAAACGATTGCTGCGCTACGGCAGCAGGTCCCGGAAATGCAGGTGCAGATCACGACCGAGGCCGGTGGGGTTTACGATGTTTCCGACCAGTTTGCGTGCCTGCGGGATGTACGGCCTGAATGGGCTTCGATCTCGGTGCGCGAGGTCGCGCGGGCGGATGATATGGCCGACCGGGTCTATGGGCTGTGCGCGGACCAGGGGACGCGCGTTCAGCATATCTTGTATGATGCCGCCGATGCCGCGGTGCTGAGCGCATGGCGCGCCGCCGGGATCGTTCGGGCCGTGCAATCCGAATGCCTGCTTGTTCTGGGCCGCTATGCAGTGGGGCAACAATCGGTGCCGGATGATCTGGACCGGTTTCCGGAACCGGGCGGCAGATGGATGGTCTGTGCCTTTGGGGCGCGGGAACACGGGTGTCTTTTGGCGGCTGCCCGGCGCGGCGCTGATATTCGTGTAGGGTTCGAGAACAGCACGACGGATTCCGACGGTGTCGCCTGGTCGGACAACGCGGCCTCGGTCGCGGCAATGGTAAGCGTTTTGAAAGGGCAATAGGATGTCACATGTATTTCCGCGCCATACCCAGGCGGGGCTTCCGGTCGCTGCGGCCGGGGATGGGTGTTATCTGATCGATGCACAGGGCAACCGGTACCTGGATTGCGGCGATGCTGCGGTGTCGTGCCTTGGCCATTCGAACCCCGCCGTTATCGGGGCCGTACAGGACCAGGTCGGACGGGTTGCCTTTGCGCATACCGGGTTTATGACATCCGAACCTGCCGAGGCGTTGGCGGATCTGTTGATCCGGCATGCTCCGGGGGAATTGGACAGGGTATATTTCGTCTCGGGCGGTTCAGAGGCGACAGAGGCGGCCATCAAGCTGGCGCGGCAATATTTCCTTGAAGTCGGCCAGCCCGAGCGCCGCCGGGTCATCGCGCGGCGCCAAAGCTATCATGGGAACACGCTGGGGGCGTTGTCGGCGGGCGGGAACGCCTGGCGGCGGGCGCAATTCGCGCCGATGCTGATTGAAATGAGCCATATCGCGCCGTGCTATGAATATGCCGAAAAGCCTGCCGGGGAAGCCAGCTTTGACTATGGTCAGCGCGTTGCCAACGCGTTGGAGGACGAGATACTGAGCCTGGGACCCGACACTGTCATGGCGTTCATCGCCGAGCCTGTTGTCGGCGCAACCCTGGGCGCGGTCCCGGCGGTTCAGGGGTATTTTCGACGTATTCGCGAGATCTGTGATGCCTATGGCATTCTGCTGATCCTTGACGAGGTCATGTGCGGCATGGGCCGGACCGGGCATCTTTTTGCCTGTGATCATGACGGGATCGCACCGGATATTTTGTGTATAGCCAAGGGGCTGGGGGCAGGGTACCAGCCGATTGGCGCGATGCTGTGCACAGCCGGTATCTATGATGCCATCCGCGATGGGTCGGGATTTTTCCAGCATGGCCACACCTATGTCGGCCATCCGGTTGCAACCGCTGCGGCGCTGGCGGTTGTCACTGAACTGACCGGCAAGGATCTTTCACACCGCGCCGCCGTTATGGGTGAAAAGGTGCAATCGGCCCTGGCCGCGGCCTTTGGTCAGCACCCCCATGTCGGCGATATCCGCGGGCGTGGCCTGTTCCGGGGGATTGAACTGGTCGAGGATCGGGCAAGCAAGCGCCCGTTTGACCCGTCGCGAGGTGTTGCGGGCAAGATCAAAAAGGCGGCCTTTGCCGAAGGGTTGATATGCTATCCGATGTCGGGAACGCGGGACGGGCAGCATGGCGACCATGTTCTGCTGGCCCCGCCCTTCATCATCGAAGACGATCAGGTTGACGAGATGGTCGCCAAGCTGGGCCGTGCGCTGGCGCAGGTGCTATAACCGCGTCCTGACCAAGACCAGACGGAACGAAAAAGGCTCCGGCCATTATAGCGGAGCCTTTCAGAACAGTCTTTTACCAGGGCCTTATTTTTGCGGCAGCGGGCCGATCATCATGATCATCTGGCGGCCTTCCATCTTTGGCATGTTTTCAACCTTGCCAAGTTCCTTGATGTCTTCTGCGACCCGTTCCAGCAATTCCCGCCCAAGGTTCTGGTGCGCCATTTCACGGCCACGGAACCGCAGGGTGACTTTGACCTTGTCGCCGTTTTCAAGAAACTTGAACACGTTGCGCATCTTGACGTCATAGTCATGCGTATCGGTGTTGGGCCGGAACTTGACCTCTTTCACCTCGATGATCTTTTGCTTTTTGCGGGCTTCGCTTTCGCGTTTCTGCTGTTCGTACTTGAACTTGCCAAAGTCCATGATCTTGCAGACCGGCGGGTTTGCATTGGGCGAGATTTCGACCAGGTCAAGGCCGGCATCGGCGGCCATCTGCATAGCTTTGGCGGGATGAACCACCCCGACATTTTCGCCTTCTGCGCCGATCAGGCGAATTTCGGGGGCACGGATCTTGTCATTGACGCGCGGGCCGGTGTCTCGTTGAGGCGGCGCGTTGTGAGGTCTGCGGGCTATGGGTTCATTCCTTTGATTGTTGCCGAATTCCGAGCCGGGAACTTAAACTGAGACGTTTGTTCTTTCAAGCGCCATAAAGGCGCGCGCGCAGGAAAATCTCGTGCGGCGTCAATGTTCCGGGGCCGGCGCAATCTGTTTTGGCGGCCCCGGCAACGGGTCAACCGACAAAGGCTTTTTCGATCACGAATTCCTTGGGCTCGGAATTTGCGCCTTCGCGCAGGCCGAACTCTTCCAGGATGGCCTTGATGTCGTGGTTGAAGGCCAGGCTGCCGCAGACCATGGCGCGGTCGGTTTCCGGCTTGATCCCGCCCTCGATGCCCAGGTCGGCAAACACGGTGCCATCTTGCAGCAGGGTGGTGATGCGGCCCATCTTGGGGCTCTGTTCGCGCGTTGTGGTCGGGTAATAGCGGATCTTGTCTGCGAACCCTTCGCCGATCAGTTCGGCCAGCATTTCGTCCTGACGGATGCTGTCGATCAGTTCACGGCCATAATCCAGCTCGGCCACGTCGCGGCAGGTATGGGTGATGATGACCTCGTCATAATCTTCATAGGTCTGCGGCTCGCGCAGCAGCGAGGCAAACGGGGCAAAGCCGGTACCGGTTGCAAAGAACCAAAGGCGCTTGCCGGGCAGCAGGGCATCATGCACCAGCGTGCCAACCGGCTTGGGCCGCAGGATGATCTGGTCACCGGGCTGGATGTGCTGCAGCTTTGAGGTCAGCGGGCCGTCCTGCACCTTGATCGAGTAGAACTCCAGCTCTTCGTCCCAGGACGGCGACGCAATGGAATAGGCGCGCAGCAGGGGTTTGCCATTGTCGCCCAAAAGGCCGATCATCACGAACTCGCCCGAACGGAACCGCAGCGAGGCCGGGCGCGATACCTTGAAAGAAAACAGGCGGTCGGTCCAATGCTTGACCTCGGTCACGGTCTGGGCGTCGGGCAGAACGGGGGCCTTGACGGCTGTTGCTTCACTCACGGGCTTCATCTCTGTCATCGTTTCACTACCGGTCTGCTAAACCGGCATCTCCGTTTAATCTTTGATCCAAGTCAGGAAAAGGGGCAGATTGCCCCTATGTCGCAAAAGCTTGCGGAGGCGGCGTCAGCCGCGCAGGCGTGCTTGGTAATTGTTCTCTTTCCAGTCGGCGCGGGCCAGCCACTGATCTTCGGGTTGCCGGTTTGCCAGAACGCCGTCGATTTCGACCTCATCAAAACCGCTGCGCCGCGCCATGGCATATTGATCGGCCAGGACATGGCCCTTGGCCCGCAGGCGGCCGGTGTAGCCCTTTAGCCGCAAGGTGCGCGCAATGGTAAAGCCGCGCCCGTCGGCAAAGGACGGGAAATCGATGCGGACCATCTGTGCGGTGCCCAGGCGGTCATACAAATCATCGGGGTCCGTGTCCGACGGGACATCCAGTGCCACGACATCGTTGGCGGCATCGTCCAGCGTGACAAACCCGTCTGTCCAGTCATCGGGGGCAAAGCCCGTATCCGTTACGATTACGTTCATGTTTTTTCTCCGGCGCGCACCATCTTGCCATCGACAAAATGAATGCCGCATTCTTCCTTGTTTTGATCGCGCCAGCGACCGGCGCGGGGGTCTTCGCCTTCCTTAACCGGCGAGGTGCAGGGCGCACAGCCAATCGACGGGTATCCCTTGGCCACCAGCGGATGGCGGGGCAGGTTGTTTTCAATCATATAGGCGCGCACATCTTCGGGCGCCCAATGGGCCAGCGGGTTGACCTTGATCCGGCCGGTACCGTCTTCGACCTCAAAGAAATCGAGCGTGGCACGTGATCCGGCCTGAAACCGTTTCCGGCCTGTGATCCAGCCGTCATAACCGGAGAGCGCCCTTTGCAACGGGAAGGTCTTGCGCAGGTTGCAGCACGCATCCATGTCGCGCAGGCGCAGGGCGCCATAAGGGTCATCGCGCTGAACGTCCTCGTCATCGGCGCGGATGATCTGAACATTCTTCAACCCCAGACGCTCGCTGACCTCCTGCTGGTATTCCAGCGTTTCCGTAAACAGCATCTGCGTGTCGATGAACAGGACCGGTGTCGCCTTGTTGACCACGGCGGCCATATGCAGCAGCACCACGGATTCCGCGCCAAAGCTGGACACCAGCGCAAGCGTGTCGATCTCCTCCAGCGCGCCATGCATCACGTCATGGGCGCTGTGGTGACGGAACCGGGCATTCAGCGCGTTGACCCGTTCGGTCAACTCGCTTCGGTCCCGGCCCAGCTCGGTCTGGATCAGGTCAAGCGGCATTGGCCTGCGCCTCGGGGTAGAGCGCCGCCTTGAACGGGGCCATGCCGACACGGCGATAGGTCTGCAGGAATGTCTCCTCGGCGCTGTCGCGCTGTTCCAGATAGGTTTCGACGATGCGTTCGACGGCGGGCACGATCTCGTCATAGGCAAAGCCGGGACCGGTGCGGTCGCCCACGGCCGCGGTCTCGGTGCCGTCACCGCCCAGAGTGATCTGGTAGTTCTCGACGCCCGCGCGATCCAGGCCCAGAATGCCGATATGGCCCACATGGTGGTGACCACAGGCGTTGATGCAGCCCGAGATCTTGATCTTCAGGTGGCCGATATCATGTTCCAGCTTCAGCTCGTCGAACCGGGTCGCGATCTGTTGCGCAACCGGGATCGAGCGGGCCGTGGCCAGCGCACAGTAATCCATGCCGGGGCAGGCGATGATGTCGCTGATCAGGCCGATATTGGCGGTGGCCAGCTCGTATTCCTTCAGCTTGGCGTGGATTGCGGGCAGGTCCGATTTGTGGACATGCGGCAGGATCACGTTCTGCTCGTGGCTGATGCGCAGCTCGTCATAGGCGAACTCTTCGGCCAGATCGGCCATCACGCGCATCTGTTCCGCTGTCGCATCGCCCGGTGTCGCTCCGTGCTTCTTGATCGAGATCGTGACAATCGCGTGGTCCGCGTTCTTGTGCGGTGCGATGTTGGTATCGACCCACGAGCGGAAGACCGGATCGTTGGAATAGGCGGACTCAAAGGACGCAACCGAACCTTCGCGGAAAGCCGGAGGCGCAAAATGGCCCTTGATCTCTTCCAGCAGGTTCATATCCGCGCCTTTGAACTGCGGGCGAACCTTCAGGAACCGCTCGTTGACCTTGGCGCGAATGATATCGATGCCGTTTTCATGCACTGTGATCTTGATGCGCGCCTTGTACTTGTTGTCGCGGCGACCGATCTGGTTCCACACGGAAACGGTGGCCTCAAGGTAAGCCAGCAGGTCGTCAAAGGCCACGAACTCGGACAATTCCTTGCCGATCATCGGGGTCCGGCCCAGGCCACCGCCCACGATCACGCGGGCGCCCAGAACGCCGTCACGTTCCACCAATTGCAGGCCGATATCATGCGCCTTGATCACGGCGCGGTCGTTTTCGCTGCCGGTGATGGCGATCTTGAACTTGCGCGGCATGAACTGGAATTCGGGGTGGTCGGTCGACCACTGGCGCAGCAGTTCGGCATAGGGGCGGGGGTCGGCGACCTCATCCGCGGCGGCACCGGCGAAATGGTCGGCGGTCACGTTGCGGATGGTGTTTCCGCTGGTCTGGATCGCGTGCATGCCAACTTCGGCCAGCGCGTCCAGCATATCCGGCACGTCGTTCAGTTTCGGCCAGTTATACTGGATGTTCTGACGGGTGGTGAAATGGCCATAGCCCTTGTCCCACTTTTCGGCCAGCAGGGCCAGTTGGCGCATCTGTGCGCTGTTCAGCGTGCCATAGGGGACGGCAACCCGCAGCATATAGGCGTGCAACTGCAGGTACAGGCCGTTCATCAGCCGCAGCGGCTTGAATTCGTCTTCGGTCAGCGATCCGTCAATGCGGCGTTCAACCTGGGCGCGGAACTGGGCGTTGCGCTCTGCCAAAAATGCGGTGTCGAACTCGGAGTAGCGATACATGTCTAGCTGTCCTTTTTGCAGCCCCGAAACTGGGGCCAGATGGGGAGAGATCGGCCTGAGGTCAGGTCCGGGGCTGCGCGCGAGAGGTTTCCTGTTTGCCGTGGGCATAGTTGGACGGACCAGTCCGGCGGAATTCCTCTCGGAAATGGGTGGGCTCGGGGCCGTTATCCCCGGCGACGGCATCGGCAAGATAGGCGCCGACGATCTTGCCGACCTGACGCGAGGCATCCAGCAGGCGCACCTGAGCGTGGGCTTCGTCGGTGATCAACTCGGCCTCGGACAGGTCGCGCGACCAGCGGTCATCCTCGGTCAGATAAATCACGTCGCCTTCCAGCAGGTCATTTGCGGTGACGACTTTGGGGGTAAAAGCGCGGGCCATCAGGCAAGCTCCTCTTTGAATTCGGTGGCGGCACGGGCCGCGTCGCGCGGGGCAAGGCCGTAAAAGGTCAGGGCAGGGCCATCCATCCCGGCAGTGGCCAGGGTGTCGGACAGGCTGTCCAATGTGGTGGCCACGACCCTTTGGTCGGGCCGCGAGGCGTTTTCAACCAGGGTCACAGGCGTGGCGCCATCAGCGCCATGCATCAGCAGACGCCCCTGAATGAAACGGGCAGATTTCTTGCCCATGTAAATTGCCGCGACCGCGCCGGGGCGCGCCAGCGCTGTCCAGTCATGATCGGCGAAACCCTTCATGTCGTGGCCGGTCAGCAACCGGACCGATGCGTTGCGGCCGCGCCGCGTCAGGCTTTGGCCGATGGCGGCCACGGCCGCCGATGCCGCAGTGATGCCGGGAATGATGGCCCAGCTGATGCCGGCGGCCTGCAGCGCGTCAATTTCTTCGTCCAGCCGGCCAAAAACCGTGGCGTCGCCCGACTTCAGCCGCACGACACGCGCGCCGTCTTGCGCGTATTTGACCAGCAAGGCATCAATGTCTTCCTGTTTCCAGGACGGCCCAAAGCCTTTTTTGCCCACATCCACCAGGTCCGCCGACTGGCCAGCCAGGCTCAGGACTTCGGGGCTGATCAGGCGGTCATGCAGGACAACATCCGCGCGCCCGAACGCAGCCAACGCCTTGAGCGTCAGCAGTTCGGGGTCACCGGGGCCTGCGCCGACGAAATCGACGTGCCCAGTGGTGCGCTGTGTTTGTGAACCTTGCATCGAGGTTGGTCCGGCTGTTGTTTGACTTGTTGTGTAATATAGGAAATATTCCCGGTACTGCGCCATATTGCTGGACAAATAAGGACATTTGTTCTTTGTCGCGTGCAGGGCGGGACGCTGGTTTTAATTCGAAGGGAAATTTGGAATGTCGGTTCGAATAGACGATACAGATCGGAAAATTCTGGCCGAGTTGCAGCGCGATGCCAGCCAGTCGCTTGATGAAATCGCCGCCCGGGTCGGCAGTTCCAAGACGCCGGTCTGGAATCGAATCCGCAAGCTGAAGGGCGCCGGTGTGATCGGCCAGCAAACCGTTCTGCTGGATGCCGAGGCGCTGGGGTTCGAAGCGACGTTCTTTGTTCTGATCCGGACATCGGAACATGAGGCCGACTGGCAGCGCAAATTCCTCAAGGCGCTGCGCGACCGCCCCGAAGTACAAGAGGCGCACAGGCTGGCGGGGGATATCGATTATATCCTGAAAGTCCGGGTCAAAAACGCCCGCGCCTATGACGCCTTTTACCAGACACTGATTTCCGAGGTGCGCGTTCACAATGTCACAGCCCTTTTGTCGATGGAGGAAATCAAGTCGACCACCATGCTGCCGCTGAACGGCGCGGGCGCGCCGTAACCGACAGGGGCGGATTGGGTCGCACGCGCCGTCATCGCAAATCCAGACCTGCCGTGATTTGCGCCGACCAAACCGGCGCAGCGCGGGCTTGCCATAAGGCGCGGCGAATGCAAGACCCTGTTACATGCAACGGCTTGGGCTTATCATTGGTTTCCTCAGCGCGGTCATCCTGCTGTCGATGGCCGTCTGGTCCTATGGGTACCGGCAGGCCCTGACACAGCTGAGCGAACAGGCCGAGGCCGATCTGGCGCTTGCGGCCGACGGTCTGGGTTCGCAGTTGCAGATCTATCAGGAACTGGCCGTGCTGATGGCGGCCCATCCGTCCTTGCGGCAGCTCGACAGCCTGTCCAAGCGGCGCGAGGCCGGGGCGCTTTTGCTTGAGGTCTCGGACAAGACCGCGGCGGTTGATGTTCTGTTTGCCGATACAGACGGGCGGGTTCTGGCCGCGGCCCATGACATAGTCCGGGGGTCGGTTCGCGATCATCCGGCGTTCAAACGGGCGATGCACGGCGCGCTTGGCAGCTCTCATCAAAGTCTGCAAACCCGTACGGACCGCAATTTCACCTGGGTGCCGCCGGGGGGCGCAAACCGCATCTATACCTATGCCGCGCCCGCTTTTGGCGCCGACGGGCAGGTAATCGGGGCGCTGATGGTTATTGCCGATGTCGAAGATGTCGAACGCACCTGGCGCGGCAGTACCGAGGCCGTGTTTTTTGTCGATGACGCCGGGCTGGTCTTTATCTCAAACCGGTCCGACCTTTTGTTCTGGCGGCGCGCACCGGGGCAGGTCGGGCTGTCCCCGCGGGATGGCAAGGCCGAGTTTTCCGTTTTCCGGGCCGGTCCGCACGAGCTGTGGCGGATGGGCTGGGGCCCGTACCTGCCGCAAACGGCGCTGCACCTGGCGCGTGAGTTGCCTGTCATCGGGATGACGGGCGAGGTTCTGATGGATGTGGCCCCGGCCCGGCGGTTGGCGGCATTGCAGGCCGCGGCGGTGGCCGGGATCTGTCTGGCATTCGGGGCGCTGCTGTTTCTGGCGACCGAAAGGCGCCGGACCCTGGCCGAGGCCAATACCGTCCTTGAAAGCCGCGTGGCCCGGCGCACGCGGGCGCTTACGGCGGCCAATGCGGCGCTGACCCGCGAGGTTGCAGAACGCAAAGAGGCCGAAGCGGCCCTGAAAAAAGCCCAGGCCGATCTGGTTCAGGCCGGAAAGCTCAGCGCTCTGGGAAAGATGTCGGCCGGTATCAGTCACGAATTGAACCAGCCGCTGATGGCGATCCGTCAGTTTGCCGACAACGGCGCCGCGTTTCTGGATCGGGGCAATGTGGGTCAGGCGGGCGAAAACCTGGGCCGGATATCGGATATGGCCGCGCGAATGGCGCGGATCATCAAAAACCTGCGCGCCTTTGCCCGCAACGAAAGCGAACCGATGGGCCGGGTCGATCTTGTGCAGGTTCTGACCACCGCGGTCGAACTGACCGAAACGCATCTGCGCGCAGAAGACATCCGGCTGAGCTGGCAGCCCCCGGACAGGCCGGTATTTGCCTGGGGCGGCGAGGTGCGGCTGGTTCAGGTATTCGTCAACCTGATCAACAATGCCGCCGATGCGATGACCGGCCAGCCCCGGCGCGAGATCACGATCACGCTGACCGAAGGGCCGCGCCTGTCGGTGTCGGTCACCGATACCGGCCCCGGCATCGCCGACACCGACCGGATGTTCGAACCGTTCTACACGACCAAGACCGTGGGCGCGTCAGATGATGGCATGGGCCTTGGTCTTTCAATCTCATACGGTCTGGTCCAAAGCTTCGGGGGCGATATCCGGGGCGTAAACACGCCCGAAGGCGCCCGGTTCACCGTCGAATTGGAACCCTACAAAGAGGTGACACCCGTATGACCCGGCAGGTTCTGTTGGTAGATGACGACGCATCCGTTCGCGAAGCGCTTTCGCAGACGCTTGAACTGGCCGAGTACAAGGTGATCTCGGCCGGGTCTTTCGTTGCCGCCAAGGATCACATCGTGCCCGGCTTTCCGGGGGTAATCGTTTCGGATATCCGGATGCCGGGGCGGGACGGGTTCCATCTGCTGTCCTATGCGCGTGAAACCGATCCCGAATTGCCCGTGATCCTTCTGACCGGCGAAGGAGATATTCCCATGGCCGTACAGGCGATGGGGCAGGGTGCATTTGAATTCCTGGAAAAACCCTGTGCGGCGGCCGACCTGCTTTTGGTTCTGGAAAGGGCGGCCCGGGCCCGCGATCAGGTCATGGACCAGCGCGAAATCCAGCGTGAACTGGAACGGGGTGACCCGGCTGCCCGGATGTTGTTCGGACAATCCGTGCTGGCCGAAACGCTGAGGGAACGCGTGCGCAGCGTGGCCCCGACCGGCGCCGAAGTGCTGGTGACAGGCCCGCCAGGAAGCGGGATTTCCAAGGTGGCCGAGGTGGTGCACCTGATGTCGCCCGTCGGGCAGGGGCCGTTTGTAAAACGTCCCGCATCCGGGCTGACGGCCAGCGAATTGACCGGCATATGCGATGTCGCAAGCGGCGGTTCGCTGTTTTTGGACGAAGTATCGGCCATGCCCGAAGCCACGCAATACGCCGCGCTGGAAATGATCGAGCAGGGGGTTGGCGTTCGGATTCTGGCCGGAACAACGGCGGATCTTGCCGCCCTGTCGGAACAGGGTCGTTTTCATGCCGATCTGTTCTATCGCCTGGATGTGATGCGGGTTCGTATCCCGTCACTGGCGGAACGGCCCGAGGATATCCCGGTGTTGTTTCGCCATTATGTCGCCCAGGCAGCCGAGCAATCGGGGATCGAACCGCCCGAGGTTTCGTCGGAGCACCTGGCGTCGCTGATGGCCAGCGACTGGCCGGGCAATGCCCGTTCGCTGATGTCGGCGGCGATGCGCTTTGTTCTGGGAATGCCCGAAGAGGTCACGCAGGCGGCTGACCTGGGCCTGAGCGAACAGATGGCGCGGGTCGAGCGGTCCTTGCTGATTGCCGCCCTTGGCCGTCACAACGGCAAGGCATCCGCAGCGGCCGAGGCGCTGAAACTGCCGCGCAAGACGTTTTATGACAAGCTGGCCCGGTACAAGATCAGGCCTGAAGATTATCGCAGGTAACCACTCGCAGTCGTCGCCGCCGATCCGCTGTCTGCGGGGCATGGCGGCAATACCTTGATCGCATGGCAGGTTCGGGCGGGCCGGATACCGGGTGATTCGCATTTAGTGCGGAATTTCGCACAATATGCGAATCTGCCGTGCGGTTTTTCGCACAACGGTCGAGGACAGACGAATCACACATCTGTTTCACACCATTTAGTGGTCTGTAAAAGAACAGAAAAACAGCACCGCGCCAATATGGTGACAAAATGTTGAGCGGCGAGATTTGATTCGCTTCACTCCGTCCCGTGAGGCGCCGATGCGGTGCCTGATTGGAGTGACCAAGGAAGTCTGGGAGGAGAACCAAATGAAATTCCTGACAACGGCTGCAACCGCGCTTGCACTGTCGGTAACCGCTACTGCCGGCTTTGCGGCCTGCGAGGAAGGCGAGATCGTCGTCAAGTTTGCGCATGTGACCAATACTGACAAACACCCGAAAGGCATTGCCGCCGCGTTGCTGGAGCAGCGCGTGAATGACGAGATGCAGGGCGTCATGTGCATGGAGGTCTATCCGAACTCGACCTTGTACAACGATGACAAGGTGCTTGAGGCGATGTTGCAGGGCGATGTTCAGCTGGCCGCGCCTTCACTGTCGAAGTTCGAGAAATTCACCAAGCAGTTCCGCCTGTTCGACCTGCCGTTCATGTTCAAGAATATCGAAGCGGTCGATGCGTTCCAGGCCTCGGCCGATGGGCAGGCCATGAAGGACAGCATGCAGCGCCGCGGCCTGCAGGGGCTGGCGTTCTGGCACAATGGCATGAAGCAAATGTCGGCCAACAAGCCGCTGGTCGATCCGTCCGACGCGGACGGGCTGAAGTTCCGTGTTCAGTCTTCGGACGTTCTTGTTGCGCAGATGGAAGCCATCGGCGGCAGCCCCCAGAAAATGGCGTTTTCCGAAGTTTACGGCGCGTTGCAGCAGGGCGTTGTGGACGGGCAGGAAAACACCTGGTCGAACATCTATGGCAAGAAGTTCTTCGAAGTGCAGGACGGCATCACCGAGACCAACCACGGCATCATCGACTATCTGGTGGTTACCAATGTTGACTGGCTCGACAGCCTGGACCCCGCAGTTCGGGACCAGTTCCTGACCATCATGTCCGAAGTGACTGAGACCCGGAACAAAGAAGCGTTTTCGGTCAACGAAGCTGCCAAGCAGTCGATCATTGATGCCGGTGGCACCATTCGTGAACTGACGCCCGAACAGCGCACCGCATGGGTTGATGCCATGAAGCCGGTTTGGGACCAGTTTGCAGGCGATGTCGGTCAGGACAAAATCGACGCGGCCCAGGCGATCAACGCCGGGTTCTGATCCAAACACCTTCTGTGTCCGGGGCCCATTGGCCCCGGGCAACAGCACCGTCCGGTCGCTCAAGACCCGACGCCGACCAATTTCAAAAAATAATGTGGGGACAACGTGATGTCTGGTGCGAATTCCGGTCCGTCAGGACTGGTCGACCATATCGAAGAAACCCTGATCGCATTGCTGTTGGGCCTGATGACGGTCGTGACCTTTGCCAACGTGATCGCGCGGTTCGTGTTTAATTCCAACATCCTTTGGGCGCTGGAGCTGACGGTATTTACTTTTGGCTGGCTTGTGCTTCTCGGAGCGTCTTACGCGGTGAAAAAACACGCCCATCTGGGTGTTGATGCTGTGCTGAACATGCTGGCACCGGGGCCGCGCAAGGTTCTGGCGCTGATCGCCATCGGTAGTTGCCTGGCGTTCTCGCTGTTGTTGCTCAAAGGGGCCTATGACTATTGGGCCGTTTTCGCGGATTTGCCGCCGACGTCCGGCAGGTGGTTCCCGACGGGCTTTGACACAAGTGCCCGAAGCCAAAGCTTCTACGAGGTCGACGATATCCCGATGGTGGCTCCGCTGCGCTTTTTGGAAGACCTCATAAACTATGGCGAAGCTTACGAGAAACTGCCCAAGGTCGTGCCGTATTTCGTGCTGCCGCTGTCGATGCTGCTGCTGGTCATCCGGTTTACGCAGGTCGCGGTTCAGATCGTGCGCGGTCAGACCGACCGCATCGTGGCCAGCCACGAGGTCGAGGATGAAATCGAAGAAGTGCGCGCGCAGCAAGGAGAGCATGACTGATGGACGTCGTAATCCTGTTTTCAATGGTCATCGGCCTGCTGCTGATCGGGGTTCCGATCGCGGTTTCGCTTGGCCTCAGCTCGACCCTGTTCCTGCTGATCTATTCCGACAGCTCGCTGGCCTCGGTCGCAGGCACGCTGTTCGAGGCGTTCGAAGGGCACTTTACCCTGCTGGCGATTCCGTTCTTCATCCTGGCGTCGTCTTTCATGACAACGGGGGGCGTGGCGCGCCGGATCATCCGCTTTTCGATCGCCTGCGTGGGGCATTTGCCGGGCGGTCTGGCGATAGCGGGCGTGTTTGCCTGTATGCTGTTTGCGGCGCTGTCCGGGTCGTCCCCGGCCACCGTGGTGGCCATCGGGTCCATCGTCATCGCCGGGATGCGGCAGGTGGGGTATTCCAAGGAATTCGCCGCCGGTGTCATCTGTAACGCGGGGACGCTGGGCATCCTGATCCCCCCGTCCATCGTGATGGTGGTTTATGCCGCCGCGGTCGAGGTCTCGGTCGGGCGCATGTTCCTGGCGGGGGTCATCCCCGGCCTTATGGCGGGTCTGATGCTGATGATCACGATCTATGTCATGGCAAAGGTCAAGAACCTGCCCAAGGGCGATTGGAAAGGCTGGGGCGAGATCTTTACCTCGGCGCGCGAGGCCGGTTGGGGCCTGTTCCTGATCGTCATCATCCTGGGCGGTATCTATGGCGGTATCTTCACCCCGACCGAGGCCGCGGCGGTTGCGGCTGTCTATGCCTTCCTCATCGCCAGTTTCGTGTACAAGGATATGGGGCCGCTGCATGTCGAAGGGGATGGGCGCAACATATCGCTGATGCGCAAGCCGATTGCCCTGGTGACGGCCTTTTTCCACCCGGACACCAAGCACACGCTGTTCGAGGCGGGCAAGCTGACAGTGACTCTGCTGTTCGTCATCGCCAATGCGCTGATCCTGAAACATGTCCTGACGGACGAGCAGGTGCCGCAACATATCGCGGGGGCCATGCTGTCAGCGGGTCTTGGTCCGGTGACGTTCCTGATCGTGGTCAATGTGATCCTTCTGATCGGCGGCCAGTTCATGGAGCCCTCGGGCCTGTTGGTCATCGTTGCACCGCTGGTGTTCCCAATCGCAATCGAGCTGGGCATCGACCCGATTCACCTGGGGATCATCATGGTGGTGAACATGGAAATCGGCATGATCACGCCGCCGGTTGGCCTGAACCTGTTCGTCACGTCCGGCGTGGCCGGAATGCCGATGATGAGCGTGGTCAAGGCGGCGCTGCCGTTCCTGGCGGTTCTGTTCATCTTCCTGATCATGGTGACCTATATCCCATGGCTCTCGACGGTGTTGCCCAACACCTTTATGGGGCCCGAGATCGTAACCAACTAGCCACCGCTTTTGTTGGTGCAGGCGGGCCGGGAAACCGGCCCGTCTTTTGCATGTCAGCCGCTGTATTTCTGAAGATAATCAGCCACCCAGCCGATGCCGCCATACGCCCTGCGGCGGCGTGCGCCCCAATAGCCGACCGCGTCGCTGATCAGTTCGTCGGGGTTGGGCCGGCCGTTGAAAATTACGATCTTGGGGCGCTTGGGGTGTTTGCGGTAGGTTTTGAAGATCAACCCGAACGGCCAATAGGGAACCAGGTGAATCAACCCGATGCACCAGCCCTTGGGGTAACATTTCCGATCATGGGCCAGGTCCGAGATGTAATTCTGGTCGTTCTCGTATTTCGGCAGGTGCTTGTCGCCGTCAAACGCATCGAACAGGTGAAACTGCTCGGCGGGGCGGAACCCGACCACCGAGGAATTTCCGCGCGTCACGCGGTTCATAAAGCCAGGGAACCGGTCCCAAAACGGCGCCGGGATCATGCGCCAGATCAGGCCGCGGAATTTCGGCATCAGGTAAAGCCCGCCTTTGTCCTGGACGATCTCGATCAGCGGGTCCAGCGAGCCGGTGACCAGAAGGTCAAGGTCAAGAAATACGGCCGCATCATATTGCCCGACGATATTGCGGTCGAACATCAAAAGCTTGGGCCATTTGCCATGCGCCCAAAGCTGTTTTTCCAGTTGCGGAAAAGCAAGCGGGTGGCAGGTGATGCCGGGGTCCAGCCCGTCGGTCCGGTCGGTGATGCAGATAAAGTCATGATCAAGCGACAGGTGGTCCCGAACGGCCCGGTACAGCATGTTCACATACTCACCGCCATAGGCCTTGCCCCATTTCATGCAGACGATACAGACCTTTTGTCCGGTCATACGCTCACTCCCCAATGCTTGCCGTGCCTGAAAGGCCGGGCCGGTCTTTTGCCAGGTACCGCCTTATCGCATCGTGCAGGCGCGCTCTATCTTCAAATGAACAAATCTGCGTCACCGCCACCAGGTTTCGGCAAATGGGGCCAAAGCAACGGGGGCGGTGATGACAGGGCAGGGGGTCAGCCCGCTTCAAGCGCGTTGATGATGCCCGAGAAGTCGGCGGCCTTCAGGCTGGCGCCGCCAACCAAAGCGCCGTCGACATTGGAAACGGCGAAAATTTCGGCCGCATTGCCGGGTTTTACCGATCCGCCATACAGCAGACGGACAGAGCGGCCGACGCCTTCGCCGAAACGATGTTCCAGCCGCGACCGGATAAAGTCGTGAACCTCGCCAATCTCGTCCAGGGTCGGGACCTTGCCCGTGCCGATGGCCCAGATCGGCTCATAGGCAACCACCAGGTTTTCTCCGGTCGACTGATCGGGGATCGATCCCGACAACTGGCCCCCGATGATGTCCAGCGTATTGGCCGCCTCGCGCTGTTCCAGGCTTTCGCCGACGCAGATGATTGTCACCAGCCCGGCATCCATCGCGCTGCGGGCCTTGGCGCGGATGTCCGTATTATGCTCGGCATGGTCCTCGCGCCGCTCGGAATGGCCCAGGATAACGTGGGTTGCCCCGGCATCCGCCAGCATGGTCGCGCTGAGATCGCCGGTATGCGCCCCCGAGGTTTCGGCATGACAATCCTGGGCGCCGATGCCGACACCGGTGCCCTGAACCGCTTGTGCGGCCCGGTCGATCAGCGTGGCCGGCGGGCAGATCAGGATATCGACGGATGGGTCGGGATGGGTCTTGGCCACGGCGTCCAGCTCTGCAAGGCTGGCCTTGGTTCCGTTCATTTTCCAGTTGCCTGCCGCCAGTTTCCGCCGCATGTCCATGTCTCCTTGGTGTTCGATAATCTGCGTTCCAGTTATCACCGCTTGGCCGGGCTGACAATTCCGGTTGCGGGCCTGCGGCCTGGGCGACAGGATGCCGTCATCAGAATCGAGTGGCCCATGATCGAAAACCTTGACCTGGAACAGCTGGACCGGCGCGCCCCGGCCGAATTGGACAGGCTGGCCCGCGCGGTTGGCGATGTCGGCTTTCTGACAGTGACCAATACCGGTTTGGATGCGCAACGGGTGCGCGCGGTCATGGACGCCTACTTGCGGTTTTTCCGGTTGCCGGACACTGTCAAAGCCAGCGTCGACATGGCCCGGACAGGTGCAAACAGGGGCTGGGGCGCGCCGCGGTCCGAACAGGTTGATCCGGAGGCGAACCCCGACTTCAAAGAGGTGTTCGATTGCGGCTATGAGCTGCCGCCGGGAAACGCCTATGCCGCGCGCGGGCTAAGTGTCTATGCGCCCAATCTCTGGCCCGAGGAATTGCCCGCGTTTCGCGAAACAATTCAGGCCTATTATGCCGATGCCAGCGATGTGGCCATGCGTGTACTGCGCGCGATTTCCGTCGCATTGGGGCATTCGGAAACCAGTTTCGACGGGGCGTTTGAAACGCCCATGGCCTTGCTGCGCGGGAATTTCTATCCGTCACGCCCGAATTGGGCTGGCGAAAAGGACTTTGGCATCGCGGCACATACGGATTACGGCTGTCTGACCCTGTTGGCCACGGACGGGCGTCCCGGTCTTGAGGTCCGTATGCCCGACGGCACCTGGCAGCCGGTTACCGCCGAACCCGGCACCTTTGTCATCAACTTTGGCGAGATGCTGGAGTTTTGGACCGCCAAAGCGGTCAAGGCGACGCTGCACCGCGTCAGGGGCGGGTATCATGAACGAATTTCCGTTCCGTTGTTCTTTAACCCGTCCTACGACACCAACGTCGCCCCGCCGGGTGCCGATCATGCAATTCTGGCGGGCGAGCATCTGACGCAGCGGTTCAACGAAACCTACCTGCACCTGCAGGACAAACCCTAGCCTTGCGCGGCCAGTGACTCGTCAAACTTGATGGATTCGCCGCAGCCGCAGGCATCGACGACGTTCGGATTGCGGAACTTGAAGCCGGATTCCAGCAACGATGTTTCATAGTCGATTTCAGTGCCAAACAGGAACATCTGCGCCATGGGGGCGATCATCACCCGGGCGCCGTCCGTTTCGACCACCTCATCATTCGGATCGGCCTCGTCGACGTAATCCATGGTGTATTCCATACCGGCACAGCCACCTTTCTTGACGCCGATGCGCAAACCGGCATGCCCGCCCGACGTCATCAGGCGCACGATCTGCTCTGCGGCTTTGGCCGTTATGGTCACGGCTTGTTTGCCGGGAATGCCGAACATGAAAATCTCCGTCGTCATGCGATACACTTAATCTAAGGCTGACGGCCTGCAGGCTCAAGAGAGGCGGCGCGTTAAACTGCGCATTCCTGCAATGCTGCGACGAAAATGCATGTTCTTGCCTTGCAAAGCCGGATGACACTAACCTGCCAGTATCGCGCAGAGACCATGATGGTCTGTGTGATCGAACAAGCGAGGAGGGGTTTCGAATGGCGGGTGCATACAAGGGTAACCGGGCAACGCGGCGGGGTCTGAAACTGGCGGTTCTTGTCAGTCTGGTCACGGTCGGCGGTGCCGTTGCCAAACCAGACCCCAAGCGGCATCCGGTCAATTGTGCAACGGCCCAGGGCGACCTGAGGGCAATCGCTGCTGAAAGAAAGCATGCACAGGACCAGCAGCTGGAAAGCGTGGTCGCCTTGACACCGGCGGGCGCATTGCTTGGGCTGATTGCGGGGAATGAGAATAAGAAGTTGGAAATGTTATCAGGCGATTACGTCGATCAGTTGAATCAGCGAGAGGCGGAAATCAAATCCACATGCGGTTTGAAATGATGTCCGACCGATGGGTGCGTGCCTTTCACGTAAAAGGACCGCCCCCGGGCAAGGGCGGCCCAAATTCCGGGATCTGAACATTGGGGGGGATCAATCAAGTCGATCAGAGCCCAAGCGGCTGGCGGACGGAACCCACTGGTCTTTTGATTTCAGTAAAACCGGGCCTGAACTTAGCCGGATCCTGCGAAACACTGGGGTGCGCCAGCACGCGTGCCTTGTGGCGCAGTTGTGTGACAGGCGTCGGACGGAACGGTAACGCAAAGATCACCGTTTGATGACAATTCGCTGATTTCTGTGGATAAAACCCGGATTACATGAACCCAAGCTCAAGCCGCGCTTCGTCCGACATCATTTCCATGCCCCAGGGGGGCTCCCATGTCAGTTCGACATCCACATCCCTAACCCCGGCGACGGGTTCGACAGCCTCGACGATCCAGCCGGGCATGTCGCCGGCGACAGGACACCCCGGAGCGGTCAGTGTCATGATGACCTTGACGCTGTTTTCGTCTGATATTTCAATCGTATAGATCAACCCAAGATCATAGATGTTGACCGGAATTTCCGGGTCAAAGACCGTGCGGCAGGCTTCGACGATCGAGTCGTACAGCGGGTGCTCGACATTCGACGGCGCAATAAGCGGCGCGCCTTCAAGCTGTTCACTGGGATGAGTCATTTATGCCTCGGAGCTGTTTCTGATAAAATATATAGGGAAAGGCCGAAGCAGCGTCCAGAGCTACCGTGGCGCCCGCATGGGGCGCCACCGTTGGTCATTCATTTATATCGTGGTCAAAGGTCTTTACCTGACCATGCGGCAGGGCGAACATGCGGCGCAGCACCAGCCAGGCGACAAGTGACAGGACCGCGAAAATCAGCAGCAGGACGGGCAGGGACGGCGCGATCCCCGGTATGGCCAGAAAGATGCCCGTGATTGCCGCACCAACCGCGAAGCCAAGGAAGATAAACCCGGGCAGCGCGACTTCGAGGATGCCCAAAACCAGCGCTGCCGCCAGCCACAGCCACCAGGTCAGCCAGAACGGATCGGCCATCACTTGCCACCTTTCAGCATCTTGAAGGCGTCGCCAAAAGCTTCGAGCGCGTTTGCGGGAACGACAATCGTCTGCGACCCCGAGCCGCCGCCGAGCGTGTTCAGCGCCTCGACCTGTTTCAGCGCAACCTGGTACTGAGCGGCCTCGATACCGTTATCCTGAATGGCCTTGGCCACAACCCCGGTGGCATAGGCTTCGGCCTCGGCCTGGATGCGGCGCGCCTTGGCGGTCTGTTCGGCGGCGTAGAGTTCCGCGTCGGCCTGAAGCTCGACCGAGCGTTTCTGACCCTCGGCCTCGGTCACCTGCGCGCGGCGGGCGCGTTCGGCGTTCAGCTGTTGCAGCATCGCGTCGCGGGTTGCCTGGTCCAGGTTTACGTCCAGGATCTCGGCGCGGGTTACTTCGATGCCCCAGTCGTCAACGGCGGTTTCAACGCTTTCCTGAATGCGTTCAATCAGTTGCGCGCGGTTGGACTGTACTTCGTCCAGATCCATCTTGCCGATTTCGGCCCGCACGATACCGGCCACCGTGGTGGCGATGGCGCCATCCACATCGCGGATGCGATAAACGGTCTTTTCCGGCTCGAGGATGCGGTAAAACACCGAAGTATCGATTTGCACCAACACGTTATCCTTGGTGATTGCATCCTGGGTTGCATTGGGCAATTGCCGTTCCAGGATCGAAATCTTGTGCCGGGCAACGTCCAGAAACGGAACGATAAAGTTGATGCCGGGCCCCAGGACTGAGTGCAGGCGCCCGAACCGTTCCACGACGTATTTTTCGGACTGTGGCACGATCTTGATGCCTTTGAGGATGACGACGATGACAAGAACCGCCGCCAGCAGGAAAATGATGTTGGATGAAAACAAGTCGATAATCTGATCTTCGGTCATTTCTGTCCTCTTTTTGTGTGCGATGGTATACATTTGGGGTCTGAGTCGCACATTTTCAACTCAGGTATGGTGGGTTTGATGGCCGAAGCAAGGCGCTGTGTTGGTGAAAATCGGCTTTCGTCAGGTGGCGTTCCCGCTATTCTTCCGGCGCGCGTTGCGGTATCGGGGCGGGATGAAGCTGATTATCGACACTGATCCGGGCATTGATGATGCCATGGCCATCGCTTATTCCGCCGCCGCCGCCGAACTTGACCTGATCGGTCTGACGACGGTTTTCGGGAACACGCATGTCCATCAGTCCAGCCGCAATGCGCGGTTTCTTGTGCATAAGCTTGGTCTTGATGTGCCGGTGGCGCAGGGGGCCGCGCTGGGGTGGCAAGGGGGGCTGCACGCGCCTTCGACCCATGTTCACGGCCCCGAAGGGTTCGGGGATGTGACCGACATCCCCGAGATCGGTCAGAACCATGCGCTTGGCGCGGCAGAGTATCTGGTAGAACAGGCGCGGTTGCACAAGGGCCAGCTTGTCGTTTGCGCCATCGGGCCGCTGACCAATATCGCCGATGCGATCCGGCTTGATCCGGATTTTGTGCAGAACCTTTCAAAACTGGTGATCATGGGCGGGGCCGTGTTCTGCAACGGCAACGTGACCGAACATGCCGAGGCCAATATCTATCATGATCCGCTGGCTGCGGATGCGGTATTTGCAGCCCGGGCCCCAACCGTTCTGGTGGGTCTGGACGTGACGCTGCAGACGCTGTTTGCGGCCCGTGATTTCGACACGCTGGCCGGCCAGGCCCCCAAGACCGGCGGGTTCCTGCGCGAGATTTCGCGGTTCTACCTGAATTTCTACCGCGAGGTTGCGGGGCTGGAAGGGTGCGGGTTGCACGATTCAACGGCCGTGATCGCCTGCAGCCACGAACACCTGTTTGAAACCCAGGCCACGGGCCTGCGCGTCATCCAGCAGGGCGATGAGCGCGGGGCAACCCGGCCCGATGCCGACCGCCCGCCCGTGCGTGTGTGTCGTGGTATCGATGTGGGGCAGGTCATGTCCCTGTTCGCGGGCAGGGTCGGGTCCTTGCCCTGACGGGTTGCATTGGCGCGGGAGATCAGGCAAGTGCTGCGCGGTTCACCGACCCCGAGGCGACGAGATGACCAAAGCTTTTTCATTCGATCTGCAAGCCACCGACGGCAAGGCCCGGACCGGGGTGATCAGCACGCCCCGCGGCGATATCAGGACACCCGCATTCATGCCGGTTGGAACGGCCGCTACGGTCAAGGCGATGATGCCTGAAAGCGTTCGCGAAACCGGGGCCGATATCCTGCTGGGCAATACCTATCACCTGATGCTGCGCCCCACGGCAGAGCGGATCGACCGATTGGGCGGGCTGCACAAGTTCATGAACTGGGAACGCCCCATCCTGACCGACTCTGGCGGGTTTCAGGTGATGTCCCTGGCGGGGCTGCGCAAGCTGACCGAAAGGGGCGTGACCTTCAAATCGCACATTGATGGCTCCAAGCACGAACTGACGCCGGAACGGTCGATGGAGATCCAGCGCTTGCTGGGATCGGACATCGTGATGTGTTTCGATGAATGCCCCTCGCTGCCTGCTGATCGCAAGCGCATTGCCGAGTCGATGCAGTTGTCGATGCGTTGGGCCCAGCGGTCGCGTGATGCGTTTGGGGATCGCCCTGGTCACGCGCTGTTTGGCATCATGCAGGGCGGGTTGGAACAGGACCTGCGCGAAGAAAGCGCCAAGGCGCTGCGTGATATCGGGTTCGAAGGCTATGCCATTGGCGGCCTGGCCGTGGGCGAGGGGCAGGAGGCGATGTTTTCCTGCCTGGATTACGCGCCAGATTTCCTGCCGGAAGACAAGCCCAGATATCTGATGGGTGTGGGCAAACCCGACGATATCGTCGGGGCCGTGGCGCGCGGTGTCGACATGATGGATTGCGTTTTGCCATCGCGTTCAGGCCGCACCGGTCAGGCATTCACGCGGCACGGCGTGGTCAATATCAAGAACGCCCGCCATGCGGACGATCCGCGCCCGCTGGACGAACAGTGCAAATGCCCGGCCTGCTCGAATTACTCGCGCGCCTATCTGCATCATGTTTTCCGCTCGAACGAGATGATCTCGGGCATGCTGTTGACCTGGCATAACCTGCACTACTTTCAGGACATCATGCAGGGGATGCGCGACGCCATCGCGGCGGGGAGGTTTGAGGCCTGGCAGGCCGAATTCCATGCGCAGCGCGCGCAGGGCGATATCGAACCGATTTGATCGGTTTTTCTGCGGAACGGGGATTTTCGGTGGATATGTTGGCCCGATGCCTTGCAGTCCGGCAATGCTCGGGCCATGCTGATATTTGAAACATGGCGACACGGTTGAAATGGCGCAGTCCGCGCCCCACCTTTATCGTCCAAGACAGGAGACGGCCATGGGTTGCCTGAACAGGGACCGGTGCCGTCTTGCCAAAGATAAGGATAGAGCATGCAAGAGCCTCTGAATTCCTCGTACCCCGTCCTGCCGCTGCGCGATATCGTGGTCTTTCCACATATGATCGTGCCGCTGTTCGTGGGCCGTGACAAATCGGTCCGCGCATTGGAAGAGGTCATGCAGGATGACAAGCAGATCCTGTTGTCCAGCCAGATTGACCCCGGTGTGGATGACCCCGAGATTGACGGCATCTATCGGTCGGGCGTGCTGGCCAATGTGCTGCAACTGCTGAAATTGCCGGATGGAACGGTCAAGGTTCTGGTCGAAGGTCAGGCCCGCGTCGAGATTACCGAATTCCTTGAGAACGAAGATTTCTTCGAGGCGCGCGCCGAGTACCTGACCGAAATTCCCGGCGACGTCACCACCACGCAGGCGCTGTTGCGCACGGTGGCCGACGAATTTGAACGCTATGCCAAAGTGCGCAAGAACATCCCCGAAGAAGCGCTGGCGGCTGTCGGCGAGACAACGGAACCGGCCAAGCTGGCCGATCTGGTCTCGGGGCATCTGGGTATCGAGGTCGAGCAAAAGCAGGAATTGCTGGAAACGCTCAGCGTCAGCGAGCGGCTTGAAAAGGTCTATGGCCTGATGCAGGGCGAAATGTCGGTGCTGCAGGTCGAGAAAAAGATCAAGACCCGCGTCAAGACCCAGATGGAGAAGACCCAGCGCGAATACTATCTGAATGAGCAGATGAAGGCCATTCAGAAGGAACTTGGCGATGGCGAGGATGGCAGCAACGAAGTTGCCGAGCTGGAAGAGAAGATTGCCGAAACCAAGCTGTCGAAAGAGGCGCGCGAAAAGGCCGAGGGCGAGCTGAAAAAGCTGCGCAACATGAGCCCGATGTCGGCTGAGGCCACCGTCGTGCGCAACTATCTGGACTGGATCCTGGCATTGCCGTGGGGCAACAAGTCCCGCGTCAAAAAGGATCTGGGCCGTGCGCAGGACATTCTGGATGCCGATCACTATGGGCTTGAAAAGGTCAAAGAGCGGATCGTTGAATATCTGGCGGTTCAGCAGCGTTCGAAAAAGCTGAAGGGCCCGATCCTGTGTCTTGTTGGCCCTCCGGGCGTGGGTAAAACCAGCTTGGGTAAGTCTGTTGCCAAAGCCACGGGGCGCGAGTTCATTCGCATCTCGTTGGGCGGGGTGCGCGACGAATCTGAAATTCGCGGTCACCGCCGGACGTACATTGGCTCGATGCCCGGCAAGATCATTCAGGCGCTGAAAAAGGCGAAAACCACGAACCCGCTGATCCTGCTCGATGAGATCGACAAGATGGGGCAGGACTTCCGTGGCGATCCGGCCTCGGCCATGCTTGAGGTGTTGGACCCGGAACAGAACAGCACGTTCATGGACCACTACCTTGAGGTCGAATATGACCTGTCCAACGTGATGTTCCTGACCACCTCGAACAGCTATAACATGCCTGGGCCTTTGCTGGACCGGATGGAGATCATTCCGCTGGCCGGTTACACCGAGGAAGAAAAGAGCGAGATCGCCAAGCAGCACCTGATCAACAAGCAGGTCAAGAACCACGGCCTGAAAGCCAAAGAGTTCGAGTTGACTGACGACGCGCTGCAATCGATCATCCGCACCTATACCCGCGAGGCGGGCGTACGGAACCTTGAACGTGAAATCGCCAAGGTTGCACGGAAATCGCTGACCAAGATCATCAAGAAAGAGGCCGAAACCGTAACGGTGACGCCGGACAATCTGGATGACTTCCTGGGCGTGCCCAAATTCCGGTATGGACTGGCGGAACAGGACGATCAGGTTGGTGTGGTCACCGGGCTGGCGTGGACATCCGTCGGTGGCGACCTGCTGCATATCGAGGCGCTGAAGCTGCCGGGCAAAGGTCGGATGAAGACCACCGGCAAGCTGGGCGATGTGATGAAGGAATCCATCGACGCTGCGTCGTCTTATGTGCGGTCGATCTCGCCCCAGATCGGGGTGAAACCGCCGCAGTTCGATAAGCTGGATATCCACGTTCACGTTCCCGATGGCGCAACGCCCAAGGATGGCCCGTCGGCCGGTCTGGCGATGGTCACCTCGATCGTTTCGGTTCTGACCGGTATTCCGGTGCGCAAGGATATCGCCATGACCGGCGAGGTTTCGTTGCGCGGGAATGCGATGCCGATTGGCGGGCTGAAGGAAAAGCTGCTGGCCGCGCTGCGGGGCGGGATCAAGACGGTTCTGATCCCCGAAGAAAACGAAAAGGACCTGGCAGAGATTCCGGACAATGTGAAAGAAGGGCTGGAAATCATCCCCGTATCGCATGTGTCCGAGGTTCTCAGCCGCGCCCTGGTGCGTGCGCCCGAACCGATCGAATGGAACGAGGCTGCAGAAGAGGCCGCCGCGGCCGCGGCCAAGGCCTCGGGGTCGGCGGGGCCAAGCCAGACGGCGCATTGATCGGGCTCATTGCTCTGACACGAAGGCGGGGGAAACCCCGCCTTTTTTAATTGGGCTCAGAACCCGATCACCGGTTTTGCCGGGTCAAGAACCTCTTCTTCCGCGATATAGCGGTTGAACTTTCGCGCGGGCAGGGCAGAGCGTACCGCAAGGACAAAGATCATCGCCGAGAACAGGACGCACAACACGATGTCCCAGCCGAACGGGATCTGTTTCAACGCGCCTTGGCCGAACTGGCCCAGATACGAGATCAGCCCGATCCCGATGAAATAGGGCAGCAGCCAGAGCGCCTCGGTCACATCCATTTCGTCGAGCCGTCCGCGGAACCGGGCTAGCAGCAGCACCAGGCCCACAACCAACGCGATGGCCAGGCGCCAGACCGTGTCCCAGCCGCTCCAATAAACGATCAGCGTGGCGATGGCGAAGGCCGTGACCCCGGTCAGCCGCACGGCCGGAATGCGGATCGAACGGGGGTGATCGGGCAACAGGTCGCGCAGGCACACGACGGCAATGGGACCGACCGCAAAGGACAACACGATCGCCGCCCCGTTCAGGGCGATGACGGTCGTGAACGGAACCGTCAGCAAAAACAAAATCCCGATCAGGAAATTCAGCGCCAGCGCCCAGAGCGGCACACCAAAGGCTGACAGCACCTGAAGCCTTTTGGGCAGGAACCCGTTCTGGGACAAAGCCATGGCGATGCGGGCATTTGATCCAGTCGCAACAAGGCCGTTGCCAAAAGGCCCGATCACCGAGCCAACGTTCAGCAGGCTAAGGAACCACACCAGCCCGACGGACATGATGACCGCATCCAAAGGCCCCTGGCCACCGAAGTTCAGACCCGCCCATCCCTGTTTGATCATGTCTGCGTCCAGCGCACCGATAAAGGCGATCTGAAGTCCCAGGTAAATCGCGGCGCACAGAACGATTGACAGGATCAGGGCCGTGGGGATTGCGAATTTCGGGTTTCGGACCTCTCCGGCCATGTCCACGACATGACGAAATCCGATGAACGAGAATATCACGCCCCCCGTCGACACCGCCGCCATGACGCCCTGCACCCCATAGGGCGCAAACCCGTCGGGGCTGGTGAAATTCGAGGTTTCAAAGCGCGTTGCAATCAGCAAGACGGTCAGCCCGACCGGAATGGCAAGTTTCGCCCAGGTCAGGACCGCGTTGACCCGGGCAAAGAACTTTACCCCCAGCGCGTTGATGGCGACAAAAACCAACATGAAGAACAAAGCAACGAGTATGCCCGCCCCCGTCAGGTCACCGGTCTCGGCGCTGTGTAGCCAGGGGGCATAAGGCGCAAGGTATTTCAACATGGCCTCGACCTCGATGGGTGCGGTCGTGTTGTACCCGATCCAGGCCGTCCACCCCATTGCCATGGAAACGATATTGCCGTGCGAGAAATGCGGCACGCGCGCGATCCCGCCCGGTATCGGCAGCATTGCGGATATCTCGGCAAAGGTAATGGCCAGGATGAACATCGCCACGGCCCCGATGATCCAGGACAGGATTGCAGCGGGTCCGGCATGCTGAACAGCCAGCATGGGACCAAACAGCCATCCCGACCCGATAATTCCACCAACCGAGATAAAGGTCAGGCCGACCAGGCCAATATCCCTTTTCAATATGGCCATACGCAGCCCTGTCTTGCGGCAGAGGCATCGATCGCTCTGCTCGGTAAATACAGGGTAATCCGCTGTGGTCGACGCTGGCAACCGCGCAATGGCTGGGCAAGAAACCGAAAGGGGGGGAAGGTGGTGGGTGATAACGGATTTGAACCGCTGACATCTTCGATGTGAACGAAGCGCTCTACCACTGAGCTAATCACCCGTGAGGCCGCGTCATATCGCGAGTCATCGCAGGCCGCAAGTCAATTGGCGACCATCGGCCGCCTTGCGCGCCCCGGCAGTTGCCCGCCGGGACGCAGCATGTATCAAAGTCCGGGAAGCTTGGTCAGAACGCCGCGGCGGCCAAAGGTCGTTCCGCGCGATTTGCCAAAGTTCATCCGAACGCCGACACCGACAAAGGCTTCGTTCGTGCTGGCATTGCCAACAGACAAATGGGCCGTACCCAGCTCGCCGTAAACCTCGGCCTGTTCGGTCAGGTTATACGCGGTGCCAACAGAGAATGTGTTCACGTCCAGCAGACCCTCGACATTGTCGAGCAGGTCGTATTTGGCGTTGAGCTCCCACTTGTCGTTGATGTCGCTGAACACGGCGATGCCAAGAACGGTGCCATCTGCATCGGATACACCCTTCAGGTCCTGCCGACCGATGTAACCTTCGATTTCAACCGTTCCTGCGTCGAAACCCGCTTCCAGACCGTAGAACTGGAAATCTTCGTGCTCAAGGTTGTCGCGGCCGTAGAACGCGCCAAAGGATGCGTTATTGCCGGTGTGAAGATTCGCGTGAAGGGTAAAACCGTTGCCATCCAGGTCTTCGTCCTGAAAGCGGTACCCACCAAGATCAAGCTGCGTGCTGAAGGATTTCGAGAACGCCACTTCACCCGAACCGTTCAGGTTGTACACGTCACCCAGGTTGCTGTCGGTGAAGGTTGAATAGCCAAGGTCAATATACCCGCCGGTAATTTCAGCCGCCTGAACTGAACCGGCAATCGTTGCAGCCGCCAATGCGCTGCAAACAAAAGCTGTTTTCACTTTTCTGCTCCGTCTTTTTTGGTTTGGCGAGCGGCTTTTCAATACGCCGGCCTCGCATTGCAAGATGTATCTGCACCGCGCAGCCAAGTGTATCGGCCTGAGCCAAATTCAATAGCTTGTTGCGGGGACAACACATTTTGAGGTTGCAGGACGCCGCATGGCGCAGCGCGGGTTTGAACGTGGCCGGGGCAGCCGCCCGAATGCCGAATTGCGCCGGGCGCCTTTGGTGCCCATTGGCGGCGCGTTGCAATTCGCGGATGCGTGCGAACACGCCGCGTGGCGGGTCGGGTCAAAAAAATGAATTTGGGGAAAAAACTTCAAATGGCCGCTTGACGAGGTCGGGGCAGACCCATAATACACCCCAACGTTCTGAGATGAACGGGCAGCGGGCGGTTGTAGCTCAGTTGGTTAGAGTACCGGCCTGTCACGCCGGGGGTCGCGGGTTCGAGCCCCGTCAACCGCGCCATCGCTGCCAGCCTTTGATCCGGGCAAACGGATCGGACATAGACCCAAAATGCGCGGTTGTAGCTCAGTTGGTTAGAGTACCGGCCTGTCACGCCGGGGGTCGCGGGTTCGAGCCCCGTCAACCGCGCCATTTCTTCGAATTTCATAGGAACTGGTCCACGCGCGCGCATCTGCGCCGCCGTTCAGCTGTCATTAGATGTATCGGGTCGGCGAAAATCCATTCGTTCACAGTTTGTTCTGATTTTTCTGTTGGAGACTCGGCGCCGCTCGCTTATCTCTAGGGGACTTGTGTGTTGGGGGCCGGGATGGCTGAGCTTAAGAATATCGAGGTGCGCGGCGCGCGCGAGCATAACCTCAAGAACATCGACGTGGATATACCGCGCGACCAGCTTGTGGTGATCACCGGGTTGTCGGGATCGGGCAAGTCATCGCTGGCGTTCGACACGATCTATGCCGAGGGGCAAAGGCGCTATGTCGAAAGCCTGTCGGCCTATGCGCGACAGTTCCTCGACATGATGGAAAAGCCCGATGTGGATCACATCAGCGGCCTGAGCCCGGCGATTTCGATTGAACAGAAGACGACGTCGAAAAACCCGCGTTCGACCGTGGGAACCGTGACCGAGATTTACGATTATCTGCGTCTGTTGTTTGCCCGTGCCGGGACGCCGTTCAGCCCGGCCACCGGTTTGCCGATCGAAGCGCAGCAGGTGCAGGACATGGTCGACCGGATCATGACGATGGAGGAGGGCACGCGCGGGTACCTTCTGGCGCCCATCGTTCGGGACCGAAAAGGGGAATACAAAAAGGAATTTCTGGAGCTGCGCAAACAGGGGTTTCAGCGTGTAAAGGTCGATGGCGCGTTCTACGAGCTGGACGAGCCGCCCACGCTGGACAAGAAATTCCGCCATGACATTGACGTGGTGGTTGACCGTCTGGTGGTGCGAGAGGGCATGGAAACCCGGCTGGCCGACAGTCTGCGCACCGCGTTGGACCTGGCTGACGGGATCGCCATTCTTGAGACCGCACCGCGTGAAGGGGACCCTGAACGGATCACGTTCAGCGAAAACTTTGCCTGCCCGGTCAGTGGTTTCACGATCCCTGAAATCGAACCGCGCCTGTTTTCGTTCAATGCGCCCTTTGGCGCGTGCCCCGATTGCGACGGTCTGGGGGTCGAGTTGTTCTTTGACGAACGCCTGGTGGTGCCGGACCAGACGCTCAAACTGTATGACGGGGCGCTGGCGCCGTGGCGCAAGGGCAAATCGCCCTATTTCCTGCAGACCATCGAAGCCATCGCGCGACATTACGAGTTTGACAAGAACACGCCGTGGAAGGACCTGCCGGCCAAGGTGCAGAACGTGTTCCTGCGCGGGTCCGGCGACGAGGAAATCCAGTTTCGCTATGACGAAGGCGGGCGCGTTTACCAGGTTACCCGCAGCTTTGAGGGCGTGATCCCGAATATGCAGCGCCGTTACCGCGAAACCGACAGTGCCTGGATCCGTGAAGAATTCGAGCGTTATCAGAACAATCGTCCCTGTGGCACCTGCGACGGGTATCGTCTGCGCCCCGAAGCGCTGGCCGTCAAGATCGCCGGGCTTCATGTCGGGCAGGTGGTCGAGATGTCGATCCGCGAGGCCCTGGCCTGGGTCGAAGATGCACCGAACCACCTGTCGGTGCAGAAAAACGAGATCGCGCGGGCGATCCTGAAGGAAATCCGCGAACGTCTTGGATTTCTGAATAATGTGGGACTTGAATACCTTACGCTGTCACGTTCAAGCGGAACCCTGTCGGGCGGCGAAAGCCAGCGTATCCGGCTGGCCAGCCAGATCGGCTCGGGCCTGACGGGGGTTTTGTATGTGCTGGATGAACCCTCGATCGGGTTGCATCAGCGCGACAATGACCGTTTGCTGGGAACGCTGAAAAACCTGCGCGATCAGGGCAACACGGTGATCGTCGTCGAACATGACGAAGAGGCGATCCGCGAGGCGGATTACGTTTTTGACATCGGTCCCGGCGCGGGCGTGCATGGCGGGCAGGTCGTCAGCCATGGCACACCCGATCATATCGCCGGTGATGCGGCCTCGGTCACGGGGCAGTATCTGTCGGGGGTGCGGGAAATTCCGGTGCCGACCGAGCGGCGCAAGGGGAACAAGAAGAAAGTGACCGTGGTGAAGGCCAGCGGGAACAACCTCAGGAATGTCACGGCAGATTTTCCGTTGGGCAAATTCGTCTGCGTGACAGGTGTGTCGGGCGGGGGCAAATCGACCCTGACCATCGAGACTTTGTTCAAGACGGCCTCGATGCGGCTGAATGGCGCGCGTCAGACGCCGGCGCCCTGCGAGACGATCAAGGGGCTGGAACATCTGGACAAGGTGATCGACATAGACCAGCGCCCGATTGGGCGAACTCCGCGTTCGAATCCAGCGACTTACACCGGGGCCTTCACCCCGATCCGCGACTGGTTCGCCGGTCTGCCCGAAGCCAAGGCGCGCGGCTACAAGCCGGGCCGTTTCAGTTTCAACGTCAAGGGCGGGCGGTGCGAGGCGTGTCAGGGTGACGGGGTCATCAAGATCGAGATGCATTTCCTGCCCGATGTCTATGTGACCTGCGAAACCTGCAAGGGCGCGCGTTACAACCGCGAGACCTTGGAGATCAAGTTCAAGGGCAAGTCGATTGCGGACGTGCTGGACATGACGGTCGAGGATGCGCAGGAGTTTTTCAAGGCCGTGCCGTCGATCCGGGACAAGATGGATGCGCTGGCCCGCGTTGGCCTGGGCTATATCAAGGTCGGTCAGCAGGCGACCACACTGTCCGGCGGCGAGGCGCAGCGGGTCAAGCTGTCCAAGGAACTGTCCAAGCGGTCAACCGGGCGGACGCTGTACATCCTGGATGAACCGACCACGGGGCTGCATTTCGAGGACGTGCGCAAGCTGTTGGAAGTGCTGCATGAATTGGTGGATCAGGGGAACACCGTGGTGGTGATCGAACACAATCTGGACGTGGTGAAAACCGCCGACTGGATCATCGATATCGGCCCCGAGGGCGGTGACGGTGGCGGTCAGATTGTGGCCGAAGGCACGCCTGAGAAGGTCGCCGAAGCCCCCGACAGCCATACCGGACGGTATCTCAAGCCGATGCTGGATGATGCGCGCGTGGCGGCAGAATAGGCCCGAAACCGGGCCGGACGCGGTTTGGTTTCCGGGGGTGCGAGGCTCTGCCTCGCGCTCCGGGATATTTATGGCCAGATGAACAGGGGGCGGTGCGCGCGGGTCAGCCGCGCCCGCGTTTTTCGAACCGTGGCAGCATGGCGCTGAAATCGCGGCCCAGGCCGTTTTCCTGTTCCACGAATTCTTCGTAGAGGGCGGTTGCGGCCTGGCCCATCGGGGTGTCTGCATCCGCGCTGTCGGCGGCCTGCTGGCTGAGGCGCAGGTCCTTGAGCATCAGCTCGGCGGCAAAGCCGGGTTGATAGTCGTTGTCAGCGGGGCTTTGCGGGCCGACGCCCGGGGCGGGGCAATATGCGTTCATGGTCCAGCTGTATCCCGAGGACGTGCTGACGACATCGAACATTTTCTGCCGGTCGAGCCCCAGCTTGTCGGCCAGTGCAAAGGCTTCGCAGGTGGCGATCATGGTGACGCCCAGGATCATGTTGTTGCAGATTTTTGCCGCTTGCCCGGCGCCGGATGCGCCACAATGAACGGCCTTTTGTCCCATGATGTCAAAGAGCGGCGCGGCCTTGGCAAAGGCGGCGTCCGATCCTCCGGCCATGAAGGTCAGGGTGCCTGCTGACGCGCCTCCGATACCGCCGGAGACCGGCGCATCGACCGCGAGCAGCCCGGCATCGATTGCCTGTTGTGCAACGGCGCGGGCGCTGTCGACATCCACGGTTGAGCAATCGATCAGTACAGCGCCGGATTGCATGGCGGGCACGACTTCGTCTGCGACGGCCCGCAGGATCTGGCCGTTTGGCAGCATCGTGATCACAACGTCGGCGCCGTCTGCCGCTGCAGCGCCGGATGCGGCCATTGTCACGCCCTCGGCGGAGACTTCGGCCCTGTCAAAACCGGTAACATCATGCCCGGCGCGGGCCAGGTTGGCGGCCATCGGCGCGCCCATATTGCCAAGTCCTATGAATGCGATCTTCATCCCTTACTCCTCAGAAAAACTCAGCGCCTCCGCCCCCAGCGGTTGCAGCATCTTCGAAACGGCCACGCCCGGAACGGTCTTGTCCGCATATTGCCAGGCGGGATTGCGGTCCTTGTCAATGATCTGGGCGCGGATACCTTCCAGAAAATCGCCATGTTCCATCGCGCGATGGGTAAAACGGTATTCCATGTCCAGTGCTTTGCGCAGGGTCAGGGACGGGCCGCGCAAGCGGTGAACGATTTCAATCGTGCATGCCATGGACAAGGGTGAATTGCGCCGCATAACCTTTTGCGATTGAGTGGAAAATTCTGACTTGTCGCTGCCCAGGCCCGTCAGGATGTCGCCCAGTGTTTCGCCGCCAAAAAACCGGTCGATCTGTGGTATCAGACCGGCCAATGAACCGTCTGGCGGCGTTTGTGCGTGGGTGTCGATACTATCGGTGCGGCCCGAGGCTTCGAGCTGTTGGATCAATCCGGCCCATTCGGCCCGCGGGATGTAGTGGTCGGCGAAACCGGCCAGGAGTGCATCCCCGGGGCCCATTCGGTGGCCTGTGGTGCCCAGATATTCGCCCAGACGGCCCGGCGCCAGTGCGAGCATCAGCGTGCCGCCAACGTCGGGGACCAGGCCGATTGCGCATTCGGGCATCGAGATTTGCGAGTTCTCGCCGACAATGCGGTGACTGCCGTGGCACCCGATGCCAACACCGCCACCCATGGTGAAGCCCTGCAGAAAGCTGATCACCGGTTTGGGATATTCGAATATCAGCGCATTCAGGCGGTATTCATCGCGCCAGAAGGTTCTGCCATAGGCGAAATCCCCGCGGGTTCCGGTGGCGTAAAGCTCGGCTATATCGCCGCCTGCGCAAAAGGCCTTGTCGCCTTGGGCGTCGAGGATGATCAGGTCAACCGAGTCGTCCTCGCGCCAGTTGCGCAGGGCCGCGTCGATGGCCATGCACATGTCGTAGCTGAGCGCGTTCAGCGCCTGCGGGCGCGTCAGCGTGATCCGCCCCGCTCGGCCAATGGTGCGAATGTCGATGTCGGGCATGGGGTCCTCAGCGGTTGGTCAGCATTTGCCGGGCGACGATCACGCGCATGATTTCGTTGGTGCCTTCCAGAATCTGGTGCACTCGCAGGTCGCGGACAAGCTTTTCAATACCGTAATCGGCAAGGTACCCATAGCCGCCATGCAGTTGAAGACACTGGTCTACGACCTTTGATCCGGTCTCGGTCACGAATTTCTTGGCCATGGCGCAGAACTTGCTGGCGTCCGGTGCGCCCTGGTCCAGTTTCCATGCGGCCTGGCGCAGGAAGGTGCGGGCGGCCTGCAGTTCGATTTCCATATCAGCCAGGCGGAATTGCAGCGCCTGGAACTGGTCGATCGACTTTCCGAAAGCCTTGCGTTCGGACATATATTGCAGCGTCATGTCCAGACCGGCCTGGGCCGCGCCCAGCGAGCATGACGCGATGTTGAGCCGCCCGCCATCCAGGCCCATCATCGCATATTTGAACCCGTCGCCCTCGGTGCCGACCAGGTTGTCCGCCGGTATCTTGCAATCATCGAACTGCACCTGTGCGGTCGGTTGGCTGAGCCAGCCCATCTTCTTTTCCAGCGCGCCAAAGCTGAGCCCGGGTGTTCCGTCTTCGACATAGACCGTCGAGATTCCCTTGGGCCCATCTTCTCCGGTGCGCACCATGCAGACATAGGCGTCAGAATAGCCGCCACCCGAGATGAACGCCTTGGTACCGTTCAGCGTGAACCCTTCGTTTGTCCGTTCCGCCCGCGTTTTCAGCGCGGCCGCGTCCGAGCCCGAGCCCGGTTCGGTCAGGCAATAGCTGAGGACGGTATCAAGGCTTAGCACGCTGGGCATGATGCGGGATTTCAGCGCGTCATCGGCGAAACTGTCCAGCATCTTGGCGCACATGTTGTGGATGGACAGAAACGCCGCAACCGAGGGGCAGGCCATGGACAGCGCTTCGAACACCAGGGTTGCATCCAGGCGCGTCAGCCCCGAGCCGCCGTTTTCGGCCGAAACGTAAAGCCCGCCAAAGCCCAGCTCGCCAACCTGTGGCCACAGGGTTTTGGGAATGGTTCCTTCGGATTCCCACTGCCGGGCAAAGGGGGCGATATGCTCTTGCCCAAAGGCGTGGGCCATATCGAATATGGCGGTCTGTTCCTCGGTCAGAGCGAAATCCATGGCTTGCCTCCTCTGCAAATCAGTGAATTGAACGGTTGTTTATTTCCTAATCCTTACAGAAATTTTTCAGGCCCCACAATCATTAGACGCGGGCAGGTTCAAAGAATGAAAAAGCGCCGCGTTTGCGGGGCAGTGCGCCGGTTGCAGAAGCCGGGTCAACCGGCGAAAGGGCGTCAAAGATCGGCGTGAAATTCCTCGATCAGGTGTTTGACGACCGCTTTGCCGGGATCCTGACCCGCAGCCGCAGCCTCGGCGTGCACCCGCCGCTGGCGGGTGGCCGAGGTGCCGGTTTCGGCAACCTGGCGCAACCGCGCAAGTTCCGAAAGGGTGCCCAGAGCCTCGGCATCTTCGGCCAGCATCCCCATCAATTCGCCGATCAGTTCGGGCATCGGCTTGATAGACCTGTCGCCAAAGTCGATCAGGCCTTCGCCAACGCCATAGCGCTGCGCGCGCCAGCGGTTTTCGCCGATCAGGGACCGGTCATATTGTCGCCAGCGCAGATTGCGATCTTTCAGGCGGCACAACATGCGGGACAAGGCCTGCACCATCGCAGCCAGCGCCAGGGTGTGTTCCAGGCGGGGCTGCACATCCATGATACGGGTTTCCAAAGTTGGAAACTGGTGCGATGGGCGCAGGTCCCACCAGATTTTCGAAGTGTCCTCGATCACGCCCAGTTCGACCAGAATGCCAGTTGTCCGTTCATATTCAGCCCAGCTGCCGAATACCGGGGGCAGCCCTGTCCGGGGCAGGTTGTCAAAGACGGTCAGACGATAGGATGACAGGCCGGTATCTTCGCCGTTCCAATAGGGCGAGGATGTCGACAGCGCCAGCAGATGCGGCAGGAAATAGCTGAGTTGCGGCATCAGATCAGCACGCAGGGCAGGGTCGGCGATGCCGACATGGACATGCATGCCGCAGATAAGCATGCGCCGCGCCACGCCGCCCAGCGCGTGTTGCAGTGCATCGTACCGTTCCTTGCGGGTGTGGTGCTGGTCCTTCCAATTGGCAAACGGGTGGCAGGACACGGCGATTGGCGCCAGGTTGTATTCGGCCGCCCGTTTCGCCACGCAGGTTCGCAACCGTTTCAGGTCTTCGCGCGCGCCGGCGATGGTGGTGTGCGGGCGTGTGCCCACCTCGATCTGGCATTGCAGGAACTCGGGGCTGACCTGGCCTTCGAAATCGGCCTGGCAGGCCTCCATCAGGGCGGCTGGCGCTTCGGCAAGGTGCAACCCGTCGCGATCGACCAACAGGTATTCCTCTTCGATACCCAGCGTGAATTCCTGCTGCATATGCGGACCTCCCGTTCTTTGGCCCGATCAGTGAATACGGAAATTGGCTTTTTGCCAAGGGTTTGGGGCAGGGGTTCTTGCGCAGCCCGCACAACCGGCGGTAAGGAGCGAGGAGAAAACCGCCCAAAAACGGAGAGCGCCGTGAAACCCAGGAAATTTCCCCGGATCAATGCCGTTTTGGACCGCGTTGGGGTCAAGCTGATCGACAAATGCACCGAGCGTGAGGAACGCGACCGGCTTGAAGCCTTTGAACGGGCAGGCGGGTTGACCCGCCCGGCCTATGCCCTGTCGCCGGGGATGGAGACCTTTGATATTGGCGCGTTGACTGGCGAATACAAAACCCATGCGGCCGAGTTGGAGGCGTTGAAAGATCCTGCGCGCAACCAGACCGGATATCGCCCCGGTAACGGCTATTACGACAGCCCGGACGCGGACGCGCTGTATCTGATGGTGCGGCGCCATAAGCCAAAGCACGTGATCGAGGTCGGCTGCGGAAATTCGACCCGCGTCACCCGGCAGGCGATCATTGATGGTGAACTGACCACGACGATCACTGCAATCGATCCCTATCCGCGGGCGGATATCGCGCATGTGGTGGACCGGTTCGAACAAAAACGGCTTGAGGATGTTGATCCGGCGCTGTTTTCCGAACTGGAGGCCGGGGACATCCTGTTCATCGATTCCAGCCACGTCGTCCGCATGAGCAACGATGTCGCGCATCTGTTTTGCCGGATCATCCCGGCCCTGAAGCCGGGGGTCGTGATCCATGTCCACGATGTGTTTCTGCCCTATGAATACCCCAAACGCTTTTTCTATGATTGTCCGGGGTGGGGCGAGCAATACATGTTGCATGCCCTGTTGCAGTCCGGAGCCTACGAGATGCTTTGGCCGGGTTATTTCCTGCAGCAGGCCCGCCCGGATGCGGTCGAGGCGCTGCCGTTTCTCAAGGACGGGCGCGCCCAAAGCATCTGGGTCCGCAAAATCTGAACCCGACAAAACAAAAGGGGCAACCTGCGTTGCCCCTTGTCATTCACAGTGTCGATTTGCGCCGGTCAGACCAGGCGCACCTTGGTGCCGATCTTGACCAGCGGGTACAGTTCTTCGACATGCTGGTTGTATAGCCCGATACATCCCGACGAGCTTTGCCGTCCGATCTTGCGGGTGTCATGCGTGCCATGCACCAGGTAGGCGGGCCAGCCAAGATACATCGCGCGGGTGCCAAGCGGGTTGTTGGGCACGCCGCCTTCGACGGTGGTTGGCAGCGACGGGTCGCGTTCCCGCATCGAAGCGGTCGGTGTCCAGCTTGGGTTCTCGCGCTTGCGCACCACTTCGGTATATCCGCGTTTGGTCAGTTCCTCGCTCATGGGAACCGAGCTGGGATACAGCTTGTAGGTGCCGTCCGGCCCCCAATAATGCACGGCGCGGCTGGTGATGTCAGCCAGAAGGCAACCCACACCCAATGCGTCGAAATGATCCTGCCAGCTTTGCTGTGAAAAAGACGAGATGTTCCGGCGTACCGGCAATTGGGTGCTGATGGCGTCTTCGTCCTGTGGAAACGCGTCCACACTTTGCGCGCGAACAAGGGCCGGAGTGGCGATCAGCGATGCCGCCCCGAACAGGGCAGAGCGACGGGTCATGCGAAACTGGGACAAGGGTGCCTCCGGGGATGTGCTGCTCGAACTGGAATTCGAGGGCAAAATATGGCGCTGGCCCCGCTAAATCCAGAGGCGCGCCCTGAATTTATCGTGAGATTTCGGGCAATCCGGCGCACCGGCATGTTTATGCCAAAAAAATCGGCCCGCGGGGGGCCGATTTCTGTGTTTTTTGCTGTCTTGCAGACCAGAGGCTTAGTCCATGGCCTTGAAGTTGAACTCGCCACCTTCCTTGATGCCCGACGGCCAGCGCGACGTCACGGTCTTGGTCCGGGTGTAGAACTTGAAGCTGTCCGGGCCGTGCTGGTTCAGGTCGCCGAACATGGATTTCTTCCAGCCGCCAAAGGTGTGATAGGCCAGCGGAACCGGGATCGGCACGTTGATCCCGACCATGCCGATGTTGACACGGCTGGCAAAGTCACGCGCGGTGTCACCGTCACGGGTGAAAATCGCGGTACCGTTGCCGTATTCGTGGTCCATCGCCAGTTTCAGAGCTTCTTCATACGAACCGGCGCGAACGGTCGACAGAACCGGGCCAAAGATCTCTTGCGTATAGATATCCATGTCGGGGGTGACATGGTCGAACAGATGCGGGCCGACAAAGAAACCGTCTTCATAGCCCTGCAGGCTGAAGTCGCGGTTGTCGACAACCAACTTCGCGCCTTGCTCAACGCCCGAATTGATCAGGCCCAGGATACGTTCCTTGGCGGCGGCGGTAACAACGGGTCCCATGTCGACATCATTGCCAGCGGTGTAAGGGCCGACCTTCAGTTTCTCGATACGCGGGATCAGCTTTTCGATCAGCGCGTCGGCGGTTTCTTCGCCAACCGGAACCGCGACCGAGATTGCCATGCAGCGTTCGCCTGCCGCGCCGAAACCGGCACCGATCAGGGCGTCAGCGGCCTGGTCCAGGTTCGCGTCGGGCATGACGATCATGTGGTTCTTTGCGCCGCCGAAACATTGTGCGCGTTTGCCGTTCGCTGTGGCGCGGCTATAGATATACTGCGCGATCGGGGTCGAACCCACAAAGCTGACGCCTTGGATGATCTCGCTGTCGAGGATGGTGTCGACGGCCTCTTTGTCGCCGTTCACGACCTGAAACACACCTGCGGGCAGGCCCGCTTCGACGAACAGTTCGGCCAGCATCAGCGGCACCGAGGGGTCACGCTCGGACGGTTTCAGGACCACGGCGTTGCCGCAGGCCAGTGCCGGACCAACGTGCCACAGCGGCATCATCGCGGGAAAGTTGAACGGCATGATCGAGCCGACAACACCCAGCGGCTGACGCATGGAATACATGTCGATGCCCGGTCCCGCGCTGTCGGTGAATTCGCCTTTCAGCATCTGCGGGGCGCCAATGCAGTATTCAACCACTTCCAGGCCACGCTGCAGGTCGCCCTTGGCATCGGGGATGGTCTTGCCGTGCTCGCGGCTCAGCGCTTCGGCCAGCTTGTCCATGTCGCGGTTCATCAGCGCAACCATCTTCATCATGACGCGTGCGCGTTTCTGCGGGTTGGTCGCACCCCAGGCCGGTTGCGCCGCAGCGGCGGCTTCGATGGCAGCGGTGGTTTCGTCGGCGCTGGCCATCGGGCATTTGTACTGAACTTCGCCGGTGGCGGGGTTGAACACGTCGTCGAACCGGCCGGATGTCCCGGCCTTGAGCTCTCCGTTGATGTAATGGGTCAGGTCTTGCATTGCTGGTTCCTCCGATGAATTTGAGGGCACAATAGGCTTGCAGAAATATATCGAACAGAGGCAATGTTTCAAAAGAGCTTTGCAAAAATGCAAAGATAAGATGGAAGGTCGAAGAAGGACGCCAGTAAATGACGCCGAATTGGGACGACATGCGCATATTCCTATCCGTCGCGCGCGAGGAAAGCCTTTCTTCTGCCGGACGTATTCTGAAAATCGACCCGGCGACGGTCGGTCGGCGAATCGCCCGGTTGGAGCAAGCCATGAACGCGGTGCTGTTTACCAAGTCGCAGCAGGGATATGTGCTGACACCTGCCGGCGAGCGGTTGCTTGAACACGGTTTGCAAGCCGAAGAAGCGATGCGCGCCGCGACCGGTGCTTTGGCCGGGGCCAGCAAATCGCTTAGCGGCCAGATTCGCATTGGCGCGCCGGACGGGTGTGCGAACTACTTGCTGCCGCAGGTCTGTGCGCGGATCGGAGAGGCCAACCCCGACCTGGATATCCAGATCCTGGCATTGCCGCGCATCATCAACCTGTCCCGGCGCGAGGCGGATATGGCGGTGACCGTCAGTGCGCCGACGGCGGGGAAATTGCTGGTGAAAAAGATCAGCGATTACAAGCTGCACCTTGTGGCAACGCGGGCCTATCTGGACCAGCATGACCCCATTCGCAAAGTCGATGACCTGTCGGACCATCGGATGATTGGGTACATACCGGACATGATCTTTGACCGGGAACTGGATTACCTCAACGACATCGGGATCGACCGGGTGGCTCTGGCCTCGAACTCGGTCTCGGTTCAGCTGCGCCAGGTCTCACAGGGAACCGGTATCTGCGTGGCGCATGACTTTACCTTGCCGTTTCATACCGGGCTGGAACGTTTTCTGGTGGATCAGGTCAGTCTGACCCGCAGTTTCTACCTGGTGCGTCACCAGGGCGACCAGCGAAATCAGCGATTGAACCGGTTCGCCGACGTGCTGTCCCGCGGCATCCGCGACGAGATCACCAGGCTGGAGGCCGAAGGTCTGGCTTGACAGCTTTCGTCAATCCGGCAACGTTTTGACTATCGTAAAGTAATTTCGGAGGTTTTACCTATGCTTGTTCAGGCCATTCTGAAATCAAAGCCAACAGATGGGGTCGTGACGGTCGAGCCGAATACGACCGTGTCCGACGCGGCGAAAATCCTGGCCGAGAAACGCATAGGGACCGTGGTGGTGTCTCAGGATGGCGGGGAGACGGCCGCCGGAATTCTGTCGGAACGGGATATCGTCCGGGAATTGGCCGCCAGCGGCAGTGGATGCCTGCAAGAACCCGTCAACGCCTATATGACCAAAGAGCTGGTGACCGCCAGCCGTCAGGACACCGTGCAGGACATCATGACCCGCATGACGGATGGACGGTTTCGCCACATGCCTGTGGTCGAAGACGGTCGTTTGGTCGGCATCGTCACGCTGGGCGATGTTGTCAAGGCACAACTGGCCGAATTGGCGATGGAAAAGGACGCCCTTGAAGGCATGATCATGGGGCACTAATCCGGGCCGGACCCGCCGCCGCCACTTGCACCTGCGGCAAGATTGTGTTTGCTTGCGCAGAAATATTGTTGCGCAGGAGGGCGTGATGAGGGTTGCATTATATCCCGGAACTTTTGACCCGATCACCCTGGGCCATATCGACATCATTCGACGGGCTGCTGCGCTGGTCGACAAGCTTGTGATCGGGGTTGCGATCAACCGGGACAAGGGTCCGCTGTTCACGTTGGAGGAACGGGTCGCGATGATCGAGGCCGAATGTGCCCATCTGACCGAGCAGACCGGAACAGAGATCGTCGCGCATCCTTTCGAGAACCTGTTGATCGACTGCGCCCGCGACGTGGGCGCACAGATCATCGTACGCGGCCTGCGTGCGGTTGCCGATTTCGAATATGAATTTCAGATGGTTGGCATGAACCGCGCGATGGACGATTCGATTGAAACCGTTTTCCTGATGGCAGAGGCCCGCCACCAGGCAATTGCGTCCAAACTGGTCAAGGAAATTGCCCGGTTGAACGGGGACGTGTCACGGTTTGTCACGCCCCTGGTCAATGATGCGTTGCGTGACCGCTTAGGATAGCGCGCCCATCGCGGCAGCCGTGTCCAGCATCCGGTTCGAGAAACCCCATTCGTTGTCATACCAGGCCAGAACGCGCACCAGGGTTCCGTCGGTGACCTTGGTTTCCGCCAGCGAAACGGTCGAGCTGTGGGAATCGTGGTTGAAGTCGATCGAGACCAGCGGACGGCTTTCCGCAGCCAGAACGCCCGGGATCTTGGCGGCGGCATCGGCGAACAGCTGGTTGACTTCTTCTTCGGTGGTGGGGCGCGAAACCTCGGCCACCAGATCGACCACGGACACGTTGGGTGTGGGGACGCGAATCGCCTGACCCGTCAGTTTGCCCGCCAGTTGCGGCAGAACCAGCCCAACAGCCGCAGCCGCACCGGTGGTGGTCGGGATCATCGACAGGGCCGCCGCACGCGACAGGTACGGGTCTTTGCCCGCAGTGTCATGCACAGGCTGGCTGGCGGTATAGGCGTGAACGGTGGTCATGTTGCCATGCAGGATGCCCAGCCCGGCATCCAGCGCAGCGGCAACCGGCGACAGGCAGTTCGTCGTGCAGGATGCGTTCGACACAACCGTATCAGCCGCCGTCAGTTCGTTGTCATTGACGCCAAAGACCACGGTCTTTACCGCGCCGTCGCCACGGGCAGGCGCCGAGATCAGCACTTTCTTTGAGCCGTTCTTGAAATGACGTTCCGCGGCTTCGCGGGTGCGGAACACGCCGGTACATTCCAGAACAACGTCGATATCGGACCAGGGCAGGTCCTCGGGGTTGCGTTCGCTGGTCAGCCGGATCGGACCTGCGCCGACATCCAGGCCGGCTTCGGTCAGGGTAACGGGGTTGGGGTAACGGCCGTGCACGCTGTCGAATTCGAACATGTGTGCGTTCATCTCGGGCTTGCCCAGATCGTTGATGGCGACGATCTCGACATCTGTGCGGCCGGTTTCCATAACGGCGCGCAAAACGCCGCGTCCGATACGTCCAAAGCCATTGATTGCCAGTTTGAGGGTCATGTTACGCTCCGTCTGATGAGCCGTGCGGCTTCGGTGAAAAACTAGTTAGCGCTAACAAATGCAGATGGGCGTAAAAGTCAAGCAAAACCTCTGTCAGCGCCAGAAGGCCAGCCAGTCCAGAAAGTCGAAAAGCTTCTTGCTCAGGAACAACAGGTTTTCCGCGCCGAAGACCGCATAGTCCAGCATGACCCCGCCGAGAATGAAAATCCCGAGCCAGATGGCGAGTTGATTGGTCATCATGTCCTCGAACGAAAAAGCCCGCCCAGATAACCTGAGCGGGCCAAGCTGTTCAAGCGGACAAGCGGGTGTCAGTTAAGGCGGCCCATCGCGGCGGCCACATCGGCCATGCGAACCGAGAAACCCCATTCGTTGTCATACCACGCCAGCACGCGCACCATCCGGTTGTCGACGACGCGGGTCTGGTCCGGCGCAAAGATCGAGCTTTCCTCGGTATGGTTGAAATCGGTCGAGACCAGCGGCGCGGGTTCATAACCCAGGACGCGTTGCATCGGGCCTTTGGAGGCCTCGCGCACAACGGCGTTGACCTCGTCCACGGTCACATCGCGCGCGGCGCGAAAGCTCAGGTCAACCGCCGACACGTTCGGTGTCGGGACGCGGATGGCAGAGCCGTCCAGCCGACCCTTGAGGTTCGGCAGAACTTCGCCAAGGGCCGCCGCCGCACCGGTGCTGGTCGGGATCATCGACATGGCCGCGGCGCGGGCGCGGTACAGGTCGCTGTGGCGTCGGTCCAGCGTGGGCTGGTCGCCCGTATAGGCGTGGATGGTTGTCATGATGCCGTGTTCGATGCCGATGCCTTCGTCCAGAACCTTGGCCAGCGGCGCCAGGCAATTCGTGGTGCACGAGCCGTTCGACACCATGTTGTCATTTGCGGTCAGCGTGTTGTGGTTGACGCCAAAGACGATCGTCTTGTCGACATTCGTGCCCGGCGCAGACAACAGTACCTTGCGCGCGCCGCGGTCCAGGTGGGTCCTGGCCTTGTGGCCGTCATTGAACTTGCCGGTGCATTCCAGAACGACGTCGCAGCCATCCCAGTCCAGCTCGTTCATATCGTAGGTCGAAAACATCTCCATCGGTCCGCGCCCCAGATCCATGGTGTTTCCATTGATCGAAACATCGCGCGGGAACCGCCCGTGAACGCTGTCATACTTGAGCAGATGCGCCGAGGTTTCCAAAGGTCCGGTTGCGTTGACCTTGATCACTTCGATGTCGTTCCGGCCCGAGGCGGCGATATGCGACAGGGTACAGCGGCCGATGCGGCCAAAACCATTGATACCGACCTTGATGGTCATCTGACGTCTCCAATGCGCTTGCGTTGAAGGCCATATAGCCGTGAATCGGAAATCTCAAAAGGGGAAAAGTGACATATTTTTAAGGTGTTAGCGCAAACCTGGGCCGATTGCGCTAACGCTTGCGCTAAGCGTGGGATCAGGTAGGGTCCGGTTGCGACCAGATGAAAGGAAAGGAAGCGGCATGAGCGGTCTGTTGGCCCTGTTGGATGATGTGGCGGGGATCGCCAAGGTTGCGGCGTCATCTGTGGATGATGTTGTGGCGGCTGCAGGCAAGGCCGGTGCCAAAACCGCGGGGGTGATTATCGACGACGCCGCGGTCACGCCGAAATATGTTCAGGGCTTTGCGCCTGCACGCGAATTGCCGATCATCTGGCGGATCGCGCGGGGATCGGTGTTCAACAAGATCATCCTGCTGTTGCCCGTGGCGCTGCTGCTGGCCAATTTTGCACCCTGGCTGATTACGCCGCTCTTGATGATCGGCGGCTCTTACCTGTGTTTCGAGGGCGCGGAAAAGATATTTCACGTCCTTTTCCCGCATGGCAGTCACGTCATCGACGAAGACATGAGCGTGCGCGATCCGGGCCATCTGGAGGAACAGAAGGTCAAGGGCGCGATCAAGACGGATTTCATCCTGTCGGCCGAGATCATGACTATCGCCCTGTCGGCAATCGAGGCACCGAACCTGTGGATGCAGGCCGCGACCCTGGCCGTTGTCGGCCTTGGCGTAACGCTGGCGGTCTATGGATCGGTCGCATTGATCGTCAAGATGGACGATGTTGGGCTGTTTCTTGCGCAGAACGCACCAACACCGGTTGGGCGGGGCCTGGGGCGCGGCTTGGTGAAGGCAATGCCGACGGTTCTGAAAACCCTGTCGATTGTTGGCACGGCGGCCATGCTGTGGGTTGGCGGATCAATCGTCATCCACGGGATGGAGGTTCTGGGCTTTGGCTGGCTTGGGCATCATATCCATGACTGGGCGCATGCTATCGGGCATTCGGTTTCCGAACAATGGGTCGGAGCCGCCGAGTGGATTTCGAAAGCTACGATGGACGGGATATTCGGTCTGGCCTACGGGTTTGTCCTGATCCCGGTTGCGACCAAGCTGATCGCACCTTTGCTGGGCGCATCCAAAAAACACTGACAGGATTTCAGAGTGACGTGAGGTCTGGGCTGGCTGGACGATCCAAGCCGACTAAGGTTCCATGCGATTCCTGAGTATGAGAAGAAGATGTCCAAGCTTAGCTTGTCCGAAGTTCTGAAGGCTGCCGAAAATACTGACGGTCGAATGTGCTATCCGGTTCCGCAGAACTGGATGCAGGGCAGAACCACCTATGGCGGTTTTTCCGCCGCCCTGCTTCTTTCCGCGGCCCGCGCAAGGGTCAGTGACCTTCCGCCGTTACGCTCGGCACTGATCAATTTCACCGCACCGATCGGGTCACCGCCGCTGATCGAAACCGAAGTTCTGCGGCAAGGCCGCAACGTGACAACCATCAACACCCGGGCCGAGATTGATGGCAAGGTGGCCGCGCTGGGGACATTTTCCTTCGGTCACGCCCAGAACAGCCACGTCGCATTCTCGTTTCCGTCGAAACCGGCGGCCGAGCCTGAGGCAACCGATCACTATTTTCCGCCGGACCTTCCGAAACCACCCATCGCGTTTCTGGAGAATTTCGAGGTTCGGTTGCTGGAAGGCGCGCGGCCATTCGCCGGGGCCGAGCGCGGGTATGTGCGCGTCTGGGCGCGTCACAAGGACGTACAGATGCGGGACCGGATTGAAGGGCTGATTGCTATTGCCGACCTGTTGCCGCCTGCCATCTTTCCAACTCTGAAAAAACCGGGCAACAACTCGTCAATGAACTGGATTTTCAACGTGCTATCCGAGGATATTCAGACCCGTGATGGCTGGTGGCTGATGGAGCATGAACTGACCGCAGGTCATGATGGATACAGCTCTCAGGTCATGCGGGTGTGGAATGCCGACGGCGATCTGGTCGTTGACGGGATGCAGTCGGTGATCATCTTCGTCTGACAAAAGCCCCGGCCGAAACCGGGGCTTTGTGCTTTCAGAGCCCCAGAAGTTCTTTGACCTTGGCAACGGTCGCTTCGGCGGTGATGCCGAAATGCTTGTAAAGCTCACCAGCAGGAGCCGAAGCACCAAAGCTCGACATGCCGATGAAACCTGCCTTGGCTTCACGTCCACGCTCGCCCAGCAGCCAGCGGTCCCAGCCACCGGCGCGCACGGCGGCCTCGATGCCGACGCGTACCGCGCCTGCGGGCAGAACGCGCTTGCGATAGGCTTCGTCCTGCTCGGCGAACAGTTCCATGCAGGGCATGGAGACGACGCGGGTGCCGATGCCTTCGGCTTCAAGCATCGCTTTGGCTTCCATCGCCAAGGAAACCTCGGACCCGGTTGCAATCAGGATGGCCTGACGCTTGCCCTCGGCCTCGGCCAGAACATAGGCGCCCTGCGCGGTCAGGTTCTTGCCCTTGTGCTGGGTGCGAACGGTCGGCACGCCTTGGCGGGTCAGCGACAGAACCGAGGGGCTGTCCTTGAAGGTCAGCGCCAGTTCCCAGGCTTCGGCGGTTTCAACGGTGTCGGCGGGGCGGAACACATAGGTGTTCGGCGTCGCGCGCGAAATCGCCAGATGCTCGACCGGCTGGTGGGTCGGGCCGTCTTCGCCCAGACCGATCGAGTCATGGGTCATCACAAAGACAGACGGTACCTTCATCAGCGCGGCCAGACGCATGGACGGGCGGGCATAGTCGGTAAAGGCCATGAAGGTGCCGCCATAGGGGCGAATACCGCCATGCAGCGCCATACCGTTCATTGCAGCAGCCATGCCGTGCTCACGGATACCGTAGTGGATGTAGCGACCCTTGCGGTTTTCGGGCAGGAACACACCCATATCAGCCGATTTGGTGTTGTTCGAACCGGTCAGGTCGGCCGAGCCGCCCACGGTCTCGGTCATGATCGGGTTCACAACGTTCAGAACCTTTTCCGACGAGGCGCGGGTGGCCAGTTTGGGCTGATCCTCCGACATCTGTTTCTTGAAGGAACGGATCGCACCGGCCAGTTTCTTGGGCGCTTCAAACGCATAGGCGCGATTGAACTCGGCCTGCTTACGCTCCGAGATTTGCGCGAAACGCTCTTCCCACGCGACACGCTCGGCGGCGCCACGGGCACCGATGGCTTCCCATGCCGATTTCACGTCGGCGGGGATTTCGAACGCGTCATGCGGCCAGCCATAGCCTTGCTTGGCGGCCTTGAGTTGTTCCTGATCCGTCAGCGCGCCGTGGCCCTTTGAGGTGTCCTGCGCCGCGTGGCCCAGCGCGATATGGCTTTCGCAGGCGATCATGGTCGGCTTGTTCGACTTTTTCGCCTGGACGATGGCCGCGTCGATCGCCTTGGGATCATGACCATCAATCTCGATCACATGCCAGCCCGAGGCCGCGAAACGGCGGACCTGGTCGGTACGGTCGGCAATATCGACAGTGCCGTCGATGGTGATGTTGTTGTTGTCCCAGAACACGATCAGCTTGCTCAGCTCGTGCCGTCCGGCCAGGGTGATCGCCTCTTGGCTGACGCCTTCCATCAGGCAGCCGTCGCCTGCAATCACATAGGTATAGTGATCGACGATCTTCTTGCCGTAATGGGCGCGCTGGATTTCCTCGGCCATGGCAAAGCCCACGGCATTTGAAATACCCTGACCCAGAGGGCCCGTGGTGGTTTCGATCCCGTCGACCAGGAAGTTTTCGGGGTGGCCTGCGGTTTTCGCACCCAACTGGCGGAAATTCTTGATCTCTTCCAGGGTGACGTCGGCGTGGCCTGTCAGATAGAGCAGCGAATAGACCAGCATTGAACCGTGGCCCGCCGACAGGATGAACCGGTCACGGTCCGGCCAGCTTGGGTTTGATGCGTCGAATTTCAGGTGCTTTTCGAAAAGCACGGTTGCGACGTCCGCCATGCCCATCGGCATGCCGGAATGGCCGGAATTGGCGGCGGCGACAGCGTCAAGGGTCAGGGTGCGGATGGCCGCAGCCTTGTCCCAGTGTTCGGGGTTGGCATTGCGCAGCGCAGTCAGGTCCACGGGCGTTGTTCCTTTGGATTACAAGCAGATTGTCGGCTCAATACCATCCAGAGGTCAAAGTGCAAGTGGAACCACCTGACGGGCCTTGTGATTGGTTCAAGAGTGCAGCTCAAGCCGTTGAAAGCAAAGAGTGGGTATTTTCCGGAACATTCCGTTAGACTAGGGCGCAGCATGGCGGGTCTTGATTCGGCGCGCCGCGCGACACAAGGAACCTTGGTAAAGAGGTGGCAGGGGCAATGAGTCAGATTGAAGAATTACAACGGCGTATCGTTGCGGCGATGGAGCGGATCAGCGCAAGCGCAGATGGCCTGCGCGCCGCACCCACGGAAATGGCTGCGCCCGATCCCGATCTGCAATCCGCACTTGATGAGGAACGGCTGGCGAATGCCCAGCTGGAAGAACGCCTGAAGTCGTTGAAAGAACGGCATGAACAGGAAACCGACGCCATGCGCGCCGATCTTGAAACACTGCGCGCATCTGCGGGCGATGACGCGGAAACCGCGACGTTGCGCGAACAGCTGGCCGAGGCCACGGCCCGGCTCGCCTCGGTCGAGGCGGCGCGGGCCGAATTGGCCGACGCCAAGGCCGCGCTGGAAAACCAGGATGAGCTTGCAGCGCTGAAGGCCGAGGTTGAGACATTGCGCGCAGCACAGGCTGACGGCGACGAGGTCGAGGCCCTGCGCGGCGAACTGGATCAACTGCGGTCTGCGGCGGGCAGGGCGCAAGAGCTTGAGGCCGAAAACGCGCGCCTTGCATCCGAGTTGGCCGACAGCGAGCGGGTTGCCGAACTGAACAGCGAGCTTGAGATGTTGCGGGCCGAGCGCAAGAGCCATGGCGCGGCAATGTCCCGCCTGGATGACGATCTGCAGAGGCTGCGCAAAGCCAACGAAGAATTGCACGCAAGTGTCGAAGAATTGCGGACGGCTGCCGAAGGCGGTGTTGCCGATGCCGAGCTGTTGAACCGCGCAACCGCGGCCGAACTGGAAGCGACACGCGCAGCCCGCGCAACGGACGCCGCCGAGGCCCATGCGGTTCTGGCTCGGCTTGAACCCTTGCTGACCCAGGCCAGCCTTGCAGAAGGAGAGGTGGAATAATGCCCGAGGTAACCATTCATATCGGTGGGCGCGGCTTTGAAGTTTCTTGCCAGGAAGGCGAAGAGCCGTTTCTGCAGGCGGCGGCCAAGTTGCTGGATGACGAAGCGCAGGTTCTGTCCGATCAGATCGGCAGGATGCCGGAATCCCGGATGCTGTTGATGGCTGGGCTGATGCTGGCCGACAAGACGGCAGCCTTTGATGAGCGCATCAAATCGACCGAAGCCAAGCTGGCCGAGGTCGAGGCAGAGCTGACCCGCCTGCGCAGCGCGCCCCCGCCAGAGCCCGAACGCGTTGAGGTCGCCGTGGTTCCGCCGTCGGTTACGGACACGCTGGCGGAACTGGCCGCCCAGGCCGAGGCGCTGGCATCGGTAATCGAAGAAAAGGCGGCCGGATGACCCGCCTGCACACAGCGATTTGCGCGGCCCTGTTTTCGGTTTCGGCAACGGCGACACTGGCGGAAATTGACATCCTGCCAGTGTCATTCACCTGCGAGAACAACACCGAATTGTCGGTTGTCTATTTCAATGAAACCGGCGGGCCCGGTGCCGCGGCCATGATGCTGGACGGGCAATTGATCCCGATGCGCCAGGTCGAAAGCGGGTCGGGAATTCGGTATGAATCCGTGGCCGGCGAGGGGACGTATATCCTGCGATCAAAAGGCTGGAACGCCACGATCAGCCATCAGGGTCAGGCCGCCACGGCCCCTGAACGCGTGGTGCTCAGGGACTGTAGCAGTCGCTAAAACCCATTCAGGCGTTGGCTTCGCGGATCTTGTCCGCGGCGTCCTTGTCATAGCCGACACCGTTTTCGTCGAACAACGTGTCCAGCTCGCCCGATAGGGTCATCTCGGTGATGATGTCGCAGCCGCCGACAAACTCGCCTTTGACATAAAGCTGGGGAACAGTCGGCCAGTCGGAATAGTCCTTGATGCCCTGACGCACCTCTTCGTCGGCCAGGACGTTGACGTCTGTGTAAGACACGCCCATGAAATTCAGCACCCCGGCCACGCGGGACGAGAACCCGCATTGCGGCATTTCCTTGGTGCCTTTCATGTACAGCACCACATCATTGGCTTTGACGGTTTCGTCGATCTGGGTCTTAACGTCGCTCATCTTGGTTGTCCTCTTTGCCCGCTTTTGGGCCATTTGGTTCGTTTTCCAACCGGGTGGCGGTCCACCCGTCCTTTTCGAGCCTTTGATGTTCGGCCTGCGCCATGGCCAGCGGATCAAGCCCGTATCTTTCAATGCCGCCAACTTTGCTGACCTTGTCCGGGTCGGGGCGCATGTCGGCGAGGTTTCGGTTCCTGTTCCGCTTCACATAGGCTTCGATCAGCGCGGCGGCAACGATCAGACCGCCGATGCCGCATATCCAGAAAACCCAGCCGCTCATGTCCTGGCCGTATAGGCACGGGTCACAAGGCGGCGGGCCAGGATCATTCCGGCACTTTCGTCGTCAGCGCCAGTGCGTGCAATTCGCCGTCCGGGCCGTCCATCTTGCCCTTTAGCGCCGCATAGACCGCGCGTTGCTGTTGCACCCGGTTCTTGCCGCGAAAGCTTTCGTCCACGACCATGGCAGCCATATGGACACCGTCATGGCCGCCCACCTGGATTTCCGCATCCGGAAAGGCTTCGCGCAGCAGGTGTTCGATCTCGTGGGCGCTCATCGGCATGTAGGTCACTCCTGAAGGTCTTTCCCAAGATGTAGAGCGGCGCGCCGGGGCGCGCAAGGGTCAGATGGCAGCGCCGGGAAAACCCGAAACCCGTGCTGGAACGCGCGGGTTTCGTGACGTGTTCCGCGGCCTGTCAGGCGACGGCCTCGGCAAAGCTGGTGCGGAAGGTGGCGGCCAGATCGGCAAGCGGGGCCTCGGACCCGCCGATGCGCACGCAGTCGCCGGTAAAACGGCCAACCGAAACAAGCGGGACACCAGCCTGACCGGCCGCGATCATCAGCGCTTCGGCCTGATCAAAGTTGCAGGCGACCAGATAGCGGGCCTGATCCTCGCCGAACAAAAACTCGGTCGGCGCGTCGTCTAGATGCACCCCGACGCCTGCGGCCTCGGCCAGTTCGAACGCCGCCAGCGCCAGACCACCATCGCCGAGGTCGGTGCAGGCCCGGATCATCTCGCGGTTGGCGCGGATGAACTCGCCGTTGCGCTTTTCGGCGTCCAGGTCGACATGGGGCGCATCACCGTCTTCGCGGTTGAAAACTTCGGCCAGAAGGGCGGATTGACCCAGATGGCCGTTGGTTTCGCCGATGACCAGCGCAACATGGCCTTCGCGGACCTCGTTGCCGATGATCTCATCCGTATGAGCCAGCAGACCAACCGCGCCTATGGTCGGGGTCGGCAGGATCGCCTGACCGTCGGTTTCGTTATACAGCGAAACGTTGCCCGAAACGATCGGCATGTCCAGCGCGGCGACCGCCTGGCCGATACCCTGAATGGCGCCAACAAACTGGCCCATGATCTCGGGCTTTTCGGGGTTGCCGAAATTCAGGTTGTCGGTGGTCGCCAGCGGCTTGGCGCCCACGGCGGTCAGGTTGCGATACGCCTCGGCCACCGCCTGCTTGCCGCCCTCGACCGGGTTGGCGCGCACGTAGCGCGGGGTTACGTCGGACGTAAAGGCCAGCGCCTTGTCGGTGCCGTGTACGCGAACCATGCCCGCACCCAGACCCGGCGTGCGGGCGGTGTCGGCCATGACCATGGTGTCATATTGTTCATAAACCCACTGTTTGCCCGCATAGTTGGGCGAGGCGAGCAGGGCGCGCAGCCCGTCGACCGGGTCGATCTGTGGCACTTCGGTCAGCTCGTCGGCCTCGGGCGTTGCCACCCATGGACGGTCATATTCCGGCGCGGTCGAGGAGAGTTTTGACAGTACCAGATCGGCTTTGACTTCGCCATTGTGAACGATCAGGAAACGGTCCTCGGCGATGGTTTCGCCAACGATGGCAAAATCCAGATCCCATTTTTCGAACACGGCGCGGGCCTCGGCCTCAAGCTCGGGCTTGAGAACCATCAGCATGCGTTCCTGAGACTCGGACAGCATCATTTCATATGCGGTCATGTTCTCTTCGCGCTGGGGCACGTTTTCCAGGTCAAGCCGCACGCCTAGGCCGCCCTTGTCACCCATTTCGACGGCGGAACAGGTCAGGCCCGCTGCACCCATATCCTGAATGGAAATTACCGCGCCGGTCCGCATCAGTTCCAGCGTCGCCTCCATCAGGCGCTTTTCGGTGAACGGGTCGCCAACCTGAACGGTGGGGCGTTTTTCTTCGATCGTGTCGTCAAACTCGGCCGAGGCCATGGTCGCGCCGCCAACGCCGTCGCGGCCGGTCTTGGCACCAAGGTAGACAACCGGCATGCCGACGCCCGATGCGGCCGAGTAAAAGATCTTGTCGCTGTCGGCCAGACCGGCGGCAAAGGCGTTCACAAGGCAGTTGCCGTTGTAAGCGGGGTGGAAGCGCACCTCGCCACCCACGCAGGGCACGCCGAAGCAGTTGCCATAGCCGCCGACGCCTTCGACCACGCCATTTACAAGCTGGCGGGTCTTGTGATGATCGGGCTCGCCAAAGGACAGGGCGTTCATCGACGCGATGGGGCGCGCGCCCATGGTAAAGACATCGCGCAGGATGCCGCCAACCCCGGTTGCCGCGCCCTGATAGGGTTCGATATAGGACGGGTGGTTGTGGCTTTCCATCTTGAACACCACGGCCTGACCGTCGCCGATATCGACCACGCCCGCATTTTCACCCGGACCGCATATGACCTGGGGCCCCGAGGTCGGCAGGGTGCGCAGCCATTTCTTGGACGACTTGTAGGAACAATGCTCGTTCCACATCGCCGAGAAAATGCCCAGTTCGGTAAACGTCGGCTCGCGCCCGATGATTTCAAGGATCATCTCGTATTCGTCGGGCTTGAGCCCGTGTGCAGCAATCAGATCGGGTGTGATGGCGGGCTCTTGCATCGTCTGTCCTGTTCTCATGGGTGGCCGAGATTGCGCGCCTTTTAGGGCAAGGGCGCGCCGGGGGGAAGGGTCAAACCCGCGCAGACCGGTCAGAAACGCTGGCCGACATAGATATACAGCTGATCTTCATCCAGATTGTTGCGGGCCCAGTCCACCGAAAAGTCGACCGGGTATTTCTGTGACACGCGGTATCTGACCCCGACACCAAAGGCCGAATGGGTTCCGTTTTCAGACAGGTCCGAAAAGCTGCCGCCGGTTTGCGCAATACCGCCAAAGGCTGCGGCGCCGATCCGCTTGGTGAATTGCTGGCGGTATTCCACCTGCAATGACGCCGACCGGAAATCGAGAAACTGGGTCACCGGGAACCCCCGGAACGCATCGGTGCCGCCGACCGAGCATTGATCGAAAAACGGCGTTTCCGATGTCGCCGCGCAAACCGAGGCCCGCGCTGCGATGACACCCTTGGGGATCGGGTTGAAATAGTGGGTATAATTCACGAACGACTTGGCATAGTCGCCCGTCAGCCCGTCCAGCGTAAAGCTGTGTGACAGCTCAAAGCTGAGGTTCAGGCCCCGGGTCGGATAGATCGTATCGTCGCGCCGGTCCCAGTCGACAACAAGGGCCGGTGTCACGATCTTCATGTTCAGGAACCGGTCGAATGGGTCCGGGATCGCGGGCTGCCCCGATCCGAACTGAACGATTTGGGTGTCAAGGTATCGCAGGGCAAGGCCGGCTGAGAAATCCGGTGTCACCCCATAAGACAGCGCCAGACGGGCCAGGTTGCCGTCCTGGCGGACGGGTAGGCGGCCCAGTGACGAATAGAGGTCGTAGTTGATCTTGGCCTTTGCGAACATCGTTTCGACAAGCCAGCGATTGTCATCGAACGCAAAATTCGCGGCCCCGCCATAAGCCTGGCTGCCATTGCTGGACCGTAGGGCGGCAAGCCCGAGCATGGACGGTTTGGACCCCTCGTCGATGGTGAAAAGATACCCCGCCGCAAGCGCCAGCCCAGACCCGATGGTGGGGTCCGAAAACGGTATCGGCACCACGATGACAGACCCCTGGCCAAACCCGACCGCCGCGTCATCCTGCGGGGTGTCGAAGGCGGCGACATTGGGCTCAACCGTGTTGGACCCTGCCGAGGCGGTGCCGGGCGCAACAGCCAGAACAGCCAGAGACAGGGCCAAAACCAGGCGTCGCACGGGAATCCTACCTTTCAATCAACTCAAGGCGCCGGGGCTGGCCCGGCGCCTTTGCGGGACATGCGGCCTCAGGCCGGGCCCTGTTCCTTGTTGACCGCGTCAGCGGCGGCCGCACCGATCGCGGCCTTTTGCTGATCGCTGAGGTTTTCGGCCTCGTCCAGCCCCGGTATCGCAACACGAACCTCGCGGCGGGCAAAGTCGATCCCGTTTTCCTTGAACGCGGCTTTGACCCGGTTGAAGATTTCCTTGCGCAGCGTGAACTGCTTGCCGGGTTTGGCCATGAACTTGCCGCGGATGATCATCCCGACATCGTCAAAGTCGAACACGCCTTGCGATTTGAATGGCTGCAGGAACCCGTCCTTGTGGGTCTCGTCCGCCATCATCTCGGCACCGATCTTCTTGAAGATCTTCTTGACCTTGTTGGGGTCGGTGTCGAAGGGCACGGTGAATTTCAGCTTCATGATGACCCAGTCACGACTGTAGTTGGTCAGCTTTTGAATTTCGCCATAAGGGATGGTGTGTACCGGGCCGCGGTGGTGGCGCAGTTGCATCGACCGGATCGAGATTTTCTCGACCGTACCGGTGGTGCCGCCGACATCGACATATTCGCCGACGCGGAACGCGTCATCGACCAGAAAGAAGATGCCGCCCACGATGTCCGACACCAGTTTCTGGGCACCGAAACCGATGGCCAGACCCAGGATACCAGCACCAGCCAGAAGCGGCGTGATATCAAGGCCCAGCGCGCCCAGCGCAAGCAGGGTAAAGATCACCGCGATTGCGACCTGTGCGGTGACCCGCAACAGCGGCAGAACAGTTGCAAGGCGCGACCCGCCCGAGCCGCCACCTTCGCCAGCCTCTTCGTCGGGGCTCTGCTCGGCTGCGGTCTGTTCCTTGGCCAGACGGCGGTTGATCCAGAGCGAGACAACCTCGTTCAGGATGTAGCCGATGGCGGCGATGATGAAGAACTGGATCACCTTGCCGCCCGATTCCGACCCTGCACCGGCAATCTCTTGCAGATCCAGGTCCCAGGCATTGGCGATCATCAGGACAACCAGGATACCGGCCAGAACGCGCCCGATCCGAATATAGCTGCGCTTGGTCGATTTATAGGCGCGTTCGGCAACCGGTCCATCGCCCAGCATCGGGGGTTGCAAATGCCGCACCAGCCCGCGGATCACCGTATCCAGCGCAGGCGCGATCAACAGCCAGAACATGGTCGCGAAATGGGCACCCTCTGCCGCCATGGCGACCAGTTGCGGATCCCGTGTCGAGGACAGGTATTCAACCACCAGCCACATGACGAATGACACACCGATTGCGAAATAGGGGTACATCCGTGCCACCCATTCATCAAACTCGGTGCGGTCCGGGTCTGTGCCGCGCATCATGTCGCTCAGACCGCTGCGGGCGGTCCAGGCGATCAGGCCGATATAGATGTGAATGGAGGTGTTCAGCCAGAAGCCCAGCCTTGTCTCGCTCATCTCAACCCCGTTCAGAGTATTGAACCGGATGATGAACATGGTGAACCCGATCAGCAGGAACAGACCGATCAGGTTGCGGTGCAGGTATTTTGACCAATGGTCGTCAATATTCACCAGCCGCAGTTCCGACCTTTCCGGCGCAAGCACAAAGCGCGAGATCGCGGCCCCCAGCCGTGGGAACCAGATCAGGAAGAACACGAAAGGCGCAACCTGGGCAATCTGTTCGGGGTCCAAAAGCTGACGCCCAACAAGGACCAGCGTGTAATAAAAGACGATAAGGCCCAGCAATTCGCGGCAGAACCGGCGGACCAGAAACAGAACCGCGCCGCGCAAGTCATGCTCGGCATCGCCGGGAACCGCCTTGATCCAGCGGCGTGTCCACATACCCACCAGCTTTTCGGCGGCAAAACCGATGGCCACGGCCAAAGCCGCGAAACCAAACAGCGTCAACATGCCCGCAGCGCCAAAGGTCGTTGCAAAATTCGAAATCGCTTCGAATTGCAAAGTCACAAGACTGGGTATCTTTTTGATAACATCCAGCCAGGATGCGACCAGCCCGTTCGCGGTGTCGCTGATCCGGGTCACCAGACCTTTTTTGGCGGGTGCCGCCGTCTTTTGGGCGGCGACGGCATCCAGCCGTTCAAGCAACAGCGCGCGCACCTGATCGTCCGACATGCGGGCGACAAGGTCATCGACCTGATCGGGTGTCAGATCCTCGGGAACGGTGGCGGGCGCGGGTGTTGACGATGATGTGCCCGTCATGGGCACTTGCGCGATAGACGGCGCAGCGACAAAGACGGCAAGTATCAACGCCAGAATAAGACGCGTCAGGTGGAACATTGGGCTTCCCTCGAAGTCAGAAATCTATTGTTTTCCGGCATCATAGAGAGGCGGGCGCCAATTTCCCAGCAGAATTGTACCCCGGAGGGCATTCCCTGTATCAGGGCGGGCCAAAAAAAAGGCCGAGCATAAAGCTCGGCCGTAGTCCAACAGGGAGGTATGAAGATGATGAGCGTTTCAGCATCACCGCCTTCGAGTGCTCATTTAGGGATCACAGTTTGTCTGATCAAGGAATTTTGGGCGCAATGGCGACATGTCCGCTATGCCGTGGGCGCATAGCTAGAGTTTTCCCATTTGCCTCAGTTGTTTGCGATGCGCAATGATTTCTTCCTGAACAAAGTCGCGGAACGCTGCAACGCGCTTGGAATGCCGAAGCTCTTCGGGATAGGCAAGGTAGACGGGGACATCCGCGCTTTCGATATCGGACAGAACCGGGACCAGGTCCGGAAAGTCGTCGGTCACGTAATCGGGCAGAACGCCAATGCCGAGATTGTGCAACACGCCCTGCAGCACCCCGAAATAGTTGTTCACGGTCAGCAGGGAACTGGGTTCATAGGTCATCAGATGCCGAACCATTGTGGCCCCGACGCCGACCTGCGGGGCAGAGGGTGTCTGGCAAATCAGGCGATAGCGCGAAATATCCTCAAGCGCCTTGGGGACGCCGCCATGGGCCTCAAGATAGTCCTTGGTGGCGTACAGCATCATCTGAATGGTCATCAGGCGCTTGCGCACAAGGTCCGCCTGGCTGGGTTCTTTCATGCGGATGGCCACGTCGGCCTCGCGCATGGGAAGATCAAGCACGCGTTCTTCGAGCATCAGGTCGATATTGAGGTCGGGATATTGTTCGTACAGTTTGGGCAGGCGCGGGGCTAGCCAAAGGGTGCCGAACCCGAATGTGGTGGTCACGCGCAGAACGCCGAACACCTCATCCTCGCTGTCGCGGATACGGGCGGCGGCGGTGTCCAGTCGTTTGGACATGGCCGAGGTGGCATCAAACAGCAATTCGCCCTGTTCGGTCAGAATCAGGCCCCGCGCATGACGGTGGAACAGGGTGGCCGCCAGCGATTCCTCAAGCGCGCGAATCTGGCGGCTGACCGCGGATTGTGACAGATTCAGCTTGTCACCCGCATGGGTCAGACTGCCGGCATCAGCGACCGCGTGAAATATTCTGAGCTTGTCCCAGTCCATGTTCGCAACTTTCGTTATTCTTCGGCACGCCTATATGAAAGAGGTAACAATTTCTACAATCAAACACTGAAAACGCTCAGGAATATGGGAAATTTGCTATACAGGTCAGAATTTATGACCTAAAATGATGTGAAATACAGCACACTAATTTGACGGGGAGGCGTCAGATGAGTCAGCCGAAGATTTCGCTAAACGATAAGTTCGATCTATCCAAAAGCCCGGTGCTTTTGAATGGGACGCAGGCGCTTGTCCGTCTGATGCTTCTGCAAAAGGAACGGGACCGCCACGCGGGCCTGAATACTGCGGGTCTTGTGACCGGGTATCGGGGGTCGCCGTTGGGGGCGGTCGATCTGCAGATGTCGCGCGCGCAAAAGCAACTGGCCGAAAGCGACGTGGTCTTTCAATACGGTCTGAACGAGGATCTGGCCGCAACCGCCCTGTGGGGCAGCCAGCAGGCGGGTCTGCGCGGCGATGGCAAGTTCGACGGGGTGTTCGGCCTTTGGTATGGCAAGGGGCCGGGCGTCGACCGTTCGGGGGACGTCATGCGCCACGCGAACATGGCAGGCACTGCGCAACATGGCGGTGTGCTGATGGCGATGGGCGATGACCACACCGGCGAAAGCTCGACCGTTCTGCATCAGTCTGAATGGTCCATGGTGGACATGTACATGCCTGTTGTCAGCCCGGCAGGGGTGCAAGAGATACTGGATTACGGCATCTACGGGTTTGCGCTCAGCCGGTTTGCCGGTGTCTGGGTCGGGCTGAAGACGATGAAAGACACGATCGAGGTCACCTCGGTCGTTGATGGCCGCCCGGACCGGGTGCAACTGGTCGCGCCCAAATTCGACATGCCCGACGGTGGTTTGAATATTCGGCTGGGCGATACGCCGCACCTGCAGGAAGCGCGGATCATCGACTATAAACGCTTTGCGGCCGAGACCTTTTCCCATGCCAACAAGATGGACAAAAGGGTCTGGGGGAAACCCGGAGCCAAGATCGGCATCGCGGCGGCCGGCAAGAACTGGCTGGACCTTGTCCACGCCATGTCCTTACTGAATATCGATGAGACCGAGGCCGAGCGTCTGGGCCTTACGACCTATAAGATCGGTCAGACATTTCCTTTGGATATGAAAGGGTTCCACGAATGGGCCGAAGGTCTGGACCTGATTGTCATCGTCGAGGAAAAGCGCAAGCTGATCGAGGTTCAGGTCAAGGAGACCATATTTGACGACCGCCGCGGGCGGCGCGTCTATGGCTGGTACAAGGGCGGTGCCGGGGCGTTGCACCGCGAGGAACTGTTCCCGACCCGCGGCGCGCTGGATCCGATCATGATTGCCGAAAAGATTGGTGGCATTCTGGTGGAAGAGGGGCGCGACACTGACGGTGTGCGCGCCGGTCTGGCCAGCCTGGCCGAGGCCCGCCGGGCCGACAATGCCGAAGAAATCGCGGCGCGTTTGCCCTATTTCTGCTCGGGATGTCCGCATAACAGTTCGACCAAGGTGCCGGATGGCAGTCGCGCCTATGCCGGGATCGGCTGCCATTACATGGTTCAGTGGATGGACCGGAACACCACCGGTTTCACGCAGATGGGCGGCGAGGGCGCGAACTGGATCGGAGAAGAGCCGTTCTCGGCCACGGACCACGTCTTCCAGAACCTGGGCGACGGCACCTATAACCACTCGGGCGTTCAGGCGATCCGCGCCGCGTTGTCGGCGGGAACCAACATCACCTACAAGATCCTGTTCAATGATGCGGTCGCAATGACCGGCGGGCAGGACAACGAAGGCGGATTGACCGCCGAGCGAATTGTCAACGAAGTCAAGGCCATGGGCGTGCGCGACGTGGCCGTGGTTTATGACGAAAAAGAGGATATCGACCTCAAATCCCTGCCGGGGGGCGTTCAGACATTCGAGCGTTCCGAACTGGAAGAAGTCCAGAAGAAGTTTCGGGAAATCAAAGGCGTATCGATCATCGTTTACGTACAGACCTGTGCTGCCGAAAAGCGCCGGCGCAGAAAACGCGGCACCTTCCCGGACCCGGATAAACGCGTGTTCATCAACTCTGATATCTGCGAAGGCTGCGGCGATTGCGGTGTCCAGTCGAACTGTGTCTCGATCGTTCCCAAGGAAACCGAACTGGGCCGCAAACGCGCGATCGACCAGTCCAGTTGCAACAAGGATTTTTCCTGTCTCAACGGGTTCTGCCCGTCCTTTGTCACGCTCGAAGGCGCCAAGATCCGCAAAGAGGCGACCACCGACCTGCATCTGCCGGATTTGCCCCAGCCTGATCTGCCGGTGATCGACGGCACGCATAACGTCGTCATCACCGGGGTCGGCGGCACCGGGGTCGTGACCATCGGTGCGGTTCTGGCCCAGGCGGCGCAGATCGACGGCAAAGGGGCCGGAATGATGGAAATGGCCGGTCTGGCCCAAAAGGGCGGCGCGGTTCATATCCATTGCCGCCTTGCCAATGCGCCCGAGGATATCAGTGCCATTCGCGTGGCGACGGGCGAAGCGCATGCGCTGATTGGCGGTGATCTTGTCGTCTCGGCCGGTGCCAAGACCCTGGGCCTGACGCGGACCGGTCAGACCGGTGCCGTGGTCAACAGCCACGAGATCATCACCGGCGATTTCACCCGCGATACCGAATTCAGCATCCCCTCGGACCGGCTGGAGCTTGCGCTTGAGGCCCGTCTGAAGGACGGGTTGGCCTTGTTTGATGCGACCGAACTGGCCCGCGCGGTGATGGGCGATTCGATCTATTCGAACATGATGGTTTTCGGCGCGGCGTGGCAACGCGGTCTGCTGCCGGTCAGCCATGATGCGATCCTTCGGGCGATTGAAATGAACGGTGCCGCAGTTGACCGCAACAAGCGCGCCTTTGACGTCGGTCGCTGGGCTGTTCTTCACCCCGCCGAGGCCGCAGGGATCGTTGCGCCGAACGTCACGGACCTGCCGCGCAGTGCGGACCAGGACGTCGAAACCCGCACGCAGCACCTGACCGATTATCAGGGCGGGCGTCTGGCCCGCAGGTACCGCAAGCTGGTGGACGCTATCGAGGATGCCGATATCCGCGCGGCGGTTGCGCTGGGGTATCACAAGCTGTTGTCATACAAGGACGAATACGAGGTGGCGCGCCTGTTGCTGACAAGCCGTGACAAGGCGGCACAGGAATTTGACGGCGCGTTCAAGATGACCTTCCATCTGGCACCTCCCTTCCTGAACAAGCCCGGCGCAAGCGGGCGCCCGAAAAAGCGGGCATTCGGTGAATGGCTGCTGGGGCCTTTGCGCATATTGGCCAGCATGAAGAAACTGCGCGGCACGCCGCTGGACATCTTTGGGTACAGCGCCGAACGGCGGATGGAACGCGCTTTGATCCGGCAATACGAGGCCGACATGAAAGAGGTTCTTTCCCAGGCCAATCCGGCAACCCGCGATGCGGTGGTTGCCCTGGCGCGCTTGCCACTGGACATTCGCGGCTTTGGCCCCGTTCTGGTTGCAAACGAAGCCAAGGCGGCCAAGCGGCGCGAGGAATTGCTGGCGGTTATTCGCAGCGGAGGGCCAGAGTTGAAGGCGGCGGCCGAGTAAACCGTCACGGATTTGTCACGCAGGCTAGGCAAAATTGTTACCTGCCGCTATTTAGCGGGTAACAGATCGGAGACCCAAATGCCCTCGCGCCGCCATGTCGCTCGTGACATTTCCTATTCGTATTCCGCCGAAACAAAAGGCGGCCGGATGGTCATCAGGTTGATGGAAAACACCACCGGTCGCCTGCGCTTGATCAAGCGCGCCGACGGCTACGAGAAAGACGTGGCGAATGGGCGCGACTTTTGGGCGGTCATGGTCGAACGTTATGGTTTGTCCCTGGATGTCGTCGGCGGCGCCTTGTCGAATATCCCCAGCGACGGGCCGCTGATACTGATCGCCAACCACCCTTATGGCATCCTGGACGGGTTGATGATGGGCCATATCCTGGCCCAGGCCCGTGGCGATTTCCGCATTCTGGCACATCGTGTGTTTCGCAAGGCCGAAGACCTGGACCGGATCATCCTGCCCATTTCCTTTGACGACACGCGCGAGGCGGTAAAGCTGAACCTTGAGACGCGGAAAACCGCTCTGGATTATCTGGGCAATGGCGGGGCAATCGGGATATTTCCGGGCGGGACGGTCAGCACCGCGGTCAAGCCGTTTGCCTATCCGATGGACCCCGGTTGGCGCGGGTTTACCGCGCGGATGGTGGCCAAGTCCAACGCCACCGTCGTGCCGGTCTATTTTGACGGGCACACGTCCCGCCTGTTCCAGATTGCCAGTCATCTGCACAACACGTTGCGCATGGGGCTGCTGATCAAAGAGTTCAAAAAGCGCGTCGATACGCCGGTCAAGGTGGTCATCGGGGACCCCATTGGCCGCGATGTTCTGGACCCTCTGGGCAAGGACACGCGCAAGATGATGGATTTCTTGCGCAAAGCCACGTATGAGCTGTCTCCGAAGCCGTTGAAGTCCTATGACTACGGCTATGAATTCGAGGAACGGCATCGCGCCTGAAGGGGCAAATGGCAGTAGGCATCTTTGATTCCGGTTTGGGCGGGCTGACCGTCCTGAACGCCGCGCAGAAACATCTGCCCGACGTTGATTTCCTGTATTATGCGGACAGCGCGCATGCCCCTTACGGTGTGCGTGACGCCGAGGATATATACCAACTGACCCGCAAGGCCGTGAACGATCTGTGGTCGCGGGGCTGTGCGCTGGTGATTCTGGCCTGCAATACCGCCAGCGCCGCGGCGCTGCGCCGGATGCAGGAAGAAGGCGTGCCCGAAGGCAAGCGGGTGCTGGGGGTCTTTGTCCCCCTGATCGAGGCGCTGACCGAGCGGCAATGGGGCGACAACAGCCCGCCACGCGAAGTTTCGGTCAAACATGTGGCCTTGTTTGCGACCCCGGCAACAGTCTCAAGCCGGGCGTTCCAGCGCGAACTTGCCTTTCGGGCGATTGGCGTGGATGTCGAGGCGCAGGCTTGCGGGGGCGTGGTCGACGCCATCGAAGACGGCGACATGATCCTGGCCGAGGCTCTGGTACGCAGCCATGTGGATGCGCTCAGGCGCAAGATGCCCGAGCCGCAGGCGGCGATTCTGGGATGCACGCATTATCCGCTGATGGCGGAATCGTTCCAAAAAGCGCTTGGTGACGATGTGCAGGTTTTCAGCCAGGGGGATCTGGTTGCGGCCAGTCTGGGCGACTATCTGCAACGGCATCCCGGCATGATGGGAACGGGCGAGGGCGGTTTCCTGACCACCGGCAAGCCGGACGTTGTCAGCGACCGCGCAACGCAGTTCCTGCGACGACAAATCCGGTTCCAGGCTGTCTGACTTAGGTCAAGGACGGCCGACTTTCCTTTCCTTAACTCAGGGACCGTCACATCGGCGATCCTGATATGTGGCACACAAGCAAAAGAGGTCTGACATGACCCATAAAATCGCAATTCTGGGCGCTTCGGGTTACACCGGTGCCGAACTGGTGCGGCTGATCGCCGAGCACCCGAACATGGAAATCACCGCCCTGGCGGCCGAGCGTAAGGCCGGGCTGTCGATGGCGCAGGTGTTCCCGCATCTGCGGCATCTGGACCTGCCGCAGCTGTGCAAAATATCCGAGATCGACTTTGACCAGGTCGACCTGTGTTTTTGCGCGCTGCCGCATAAGACCAGCCAAGAGGTGATCCGCGCGCTGCCCAAATCCCTGAAAATCGTCGATCTGTCCGCCGATTTCCGGTTGCGTGACGGCGCGGATTACGAGCAATGGTATGGCAATCCCCATACCGCGCTTGAGCAGCAGCAAGAGGCGGTATACGGCCTGACCGAATTCTACCGCGATGAGATCCGCGCCGCGCGGCTTGTGGCCGGAACCGGCTGTAATGCGGCCACCGGTCAATACGTGCTGCGGCCGTTGATCACGGCCGGGGTGATTGATCTGGATGACATTATTCTTGACCTGAAATGCGCCGTGTCGGGCGCCGGGCGGTCGCTCAAGGAAAACCTGCTGCATGCCGAACTCAGCGAGGGCAGCAATGCCTATGCCGTCGGCGGTACGCACCGGCATCTGGGAGAGTTCGATCAGGAGTTCTCAAAACTGGCCGGGCGCACGGTTCACATCCAGTTCACGCCGCATCTGATTCCGGCGAACAGGGGTATCCTGGCCACGACCTATGTCCGGGGTGACGCGCAAAGCATCCAGGATACGCTGGTCGCAGCCTACGAAAACGAGCCTTTCATCAAGGTTCTGCCCTTTGGCGAAACGCCGTCGACGCATCATGTGCGGGGATCGAATTTCTGCCATATCGGCGTTGTCGCCGACCGGATCGAACGCCGGGCGATCGTCGTTGCGGCGCTGGACAATCTGACAAAAGGCAGCAGCGGGCAGGCCTTGCAGAATGCCAACCTGATGCTAGGTGAAATCGAAACCCGGGGGCTGATGATGGCACCTCTTTTCCCGTGAGGACGGTATGAAAACGCTAAAGAAACGCCGCCGCGTACAGGTCATTCTGATGTCGATCGTCGCCCTTTTGGTGGCGACGGTCCTGATCGGGTTCGCGTTCAAGGATGGGATCAACTATTTCCGCTCGCCCAGCGAGGTTGTGGCCGAGCCGCCCAAGCCGACCGAAGTGTTTCGGATGGGCGGGCTGGTCGAAGAAGGCTCGATCATCCGGGGGCAGGGGGAAACGGTCCGCTTTGTGGTGACCGATGGCGGCGAAAGCGTTCCGGTTGCCTTTACCGGCGTATTGCCGGACCTCTTTGACGAAAACCAGGGCATGATCGGCACTGGGCGCTATGTGGATGGCGTGTTCGAGGCGACCGAAATCCTGGCCAAGCACGATGAGACCTATATGCCGAAAGAGGTCGTCGATGCCCTCAAGGAACAGGGTCTCTATCAAGAGGCCGAAGATAGCTGAGGCAACGCCCCGCGCATCCGTGTGGCGGGGACGTGAACCAAACCGGGGCGTTGCATGTTCAAATCATGCAGCGCCCTTTGCATTTGGGCGCAGTTAATCGGTTTTCGCCAGCATTTGCCACGGCACAACAAAGGTGGTGGCGATGCAGACAGTTCAGCAGATTGCAGAGGAAATCGTGGCGCGCGAGGGCGGGTTTGTCGACGACCCGGATGATCCGGGCGGCGCGACCAAGTTCGGCGTCACGATCCATACCCTGCGCAGGCTTGGCCTGGACGTTACAGGCGACGGGGCGGTGGACCGGTCGGACGTGGCCGCGCTGGGTCGTGGGCAGGCAGTCGAGATATTTGTCCGGCACTATTTTGACCGCCCCCGATTGGCGCTGGTGCCCCAGGCGCTGCAGCCGTCGCTTTTTGACATGTATGTCAACGCGGGCTCGGCTGCGGTGCGGCTGTTGCAGACGCTGCTCTGCGAGATGGGGTTTGACGTCGGCGTTGACGGGACAATGGGCCCCCAAACAGCGCGCGCCGCGCATCTGGCGGCAGACCCTGACCCGATCGCCCTGCGGGATGCTTATGGCGTGGCGCGAAGGAACTACTATTTCCGGTTGGCCGATCGGCGCCCGGCATCGCGCAAATATGCCCGCACCCGTGCCGGAACCAAGGGCGGCTGGATACGGCGGGCAGAAGAATTCCTGTCGCCTGCCTATCATCTGAATGACGCCCAATTCCAAAGGAGGGTCGCGGCATGGGATTGATTTCCGGTCTCTTGCGCCTGCTGTTCGGCGACGAGCGCAACCTTGTTCGGGAAACGGCCGAAGTGTTCCGCGAAAATGCCGAAGCAGGCGCGGAACGGTCGGTGACGGTCCAGGGGCAGGCCATGGCGCAGTTCGGCAGCGAATTCCAGTTGCCGCGCAAAGGGCGCTTTGACCAGGTTATCGACGGTCTGAACAGGTTGCCCCGGCCCGCCATGGCGCTGGGAACGCTGGGCCTGTTCGTCGTTGCCATGGTCGACCCGCTTTGGTTTTCGGCACGCATGCAGGGAATCGCGCTGGTGCCTGAACCTTTGTGGTGGCTCTTGGGGGTCATCGTGTCATTTTATTTCGGGGCCCGCCATCAGGCCAAGGTTCAGGACTTGCAGCGGGACATCACCGCGACCATGGCGCGAACCCCGGTCGTCATGTCGAACCTTGGTGCGCTGCGTCGCATGCGCCGGGACTGGTCCCGGGCAGAGCTGCATGAGCAGGCGGTATCGCCAGATGGAAACCCTGCGCTGGAGGACTGGCGCCGGTTGCGGGACCCATAGCCCGCGACACTTTGTGCGGGGATTCCGGGCGAAAGTGATTGGCGCTTGGTCAGACAGCGGATTATACCGGGCGCATGATAACAGAGCTTGGCCACTTCGCCCTTATCCTCGCCTTTCTTGTCGCCATGGTTCAGAGTGTCGTGCCCCTGGTCGGGGCGGCAAAACGCTGGACCGGATGGATGGCCTTTGCCGAACCCGCGGCAATCGCGCAATTCCTTTTGACGGCCTTTGCGTTCTCGGCCTTGATCTGGGCCTTCGTGGTGTCCGATTTCTCGTTGCGGATCGTGGTCGAAAACAGCCATTCGGCCAAGCCCATGCTTTACAAGATCAGCGGCACCTGGGGAAACCACGAGGGGTCGATGCTGCTATGGGTGTTGATCGTGACCATATTCGGGGCCATGGCCGCGTTCTTTGGCGGCGGTCTTCCCCCCACGCTCAAGGCGCGGGTGCTGGCGGTTCAGGGGGCCATCGGGGTGGCGTTCTTTGCCTTTATTCTGTTCACGTCGAACCCGTTTGACAGGCTGGCTATCGCCCCGTTCGACGGGCGTGATCTGAACCCGCTGCTGCAGGACCCGGGGTTGGCCTTCCATCCACCGTTCCTGTACCTGGGGTATGTTGGGCTGAGCATGGCCTTCAGCTTTGCCGTGGCGGCGCTGATCGAAGGGCGCATTGACGCCGCCTGGGGCCGCTGGGTCCGCCCCTGGACCCTGGCCGCCTGGATATTCCTGACCATCGGTATCGCGCTTGGGTCCTGGTGGGCCTATTACGAGCTGGGCTGGGGCGGGTTCTGGTTCTGGGACCCGGTCGAAAATGCCTCGTTCATGCCGTGGCTTTTGGCCGCTGCGTTGCTGCACTCGGCCATCGTGGTCGAAAAGCGCGAGGCGCTGAAAAGCTGGACCATCCTGCTGGCCATCATTGCCTTTGGATTTTCGCTCATCGGGACTTTCATCGTGCGGTCCGGGCTGCTGACATCGGTTCACGCCTTTGCCAACGACCCCGAGCGCGGCGTGTTCATCCTGATCATCCTGATCTTTTTCATCGGCGGGGCGCTGACCCTGTTCGCCGCCCGCGCGCAGGCGATGGAGGCCAAGGGCGTCTTTGGCGTGGTCAGCCGCGAAAGCGCGCTGGTCGTGAACAACATCCTGCTGGCGGTCAGCTGTTTCGTCGTGTTCTTCGGAACGATGTGGCCGATGGTCGCCGAGATGGCCTTTGACCGCAAATTGTCGGTCGGCGCACCGTATTTCAATGCCGCCTTTACACCGTTCATGGTGGTGCTGGGCATTATCCTGCCGGTCGGTTCGACGCTGCCGTGGAAACGGGGCAAGCTGGGCCGGGCGGCCTGGTCGATGCGCTATGCGTTTGTTCTGGCGGTTTCGGTCGCGCTGTTGGTCTGGGTGATGCAGACGGGCCGCAGCCTGCTGGGGCCGGTTGGCCTGTTCCTGGGGGCCTGGATCACCTTCGGCGCCATCGTCGATCTGTGGAGCCGGACGGGGCGCAAAGGCAACCTGAAGCGCCTGGTGCGTCTGCCTGGCGCCGATTGGGGCAAGGCCGTGGCCCATACGGGCTTGGGTGTCACCATGTTCGCCATTGCCGGGCTGACCGCCTGGGAAGTCGAAGACATCCGCGTGGTGCAGCCCGGTCAGCCCTTTGAGGTTGGGCAGTTCACCCTGACCCTTGAAGGGGTCCGGCGGGTTCAGGGGCCGAATTTCTTTTCGACCACCGCCGATGTCGCGGTTCAGCAGGGCGGTCGGACCATAACGACGCTGCACCCGGAAAAACGGGACTATCCCGTGGCCCGGATGCCCACGACCGAGGCTGCCATCGACTATCGTTTCCTGAGGGACCTTTATGTTGTCATTGGCGATCAGCAGGCCGATGGCGGCTGGGTCATGCGGACCTATATCAAACCCCTGGCCAACTGGATCTGGGGCGGCTGCATCCTGATGGCGCTTGGGGGCGTGATCAGCCTGTCTGACCGCAGGTTCCGCGTCGCCGCGGGCGCGCGCAAGACACGTGCATCGGGGGTACCGGCAGAATGAAACGCATTGCCCTGATCCTGATGCTTGTCGCAACGCCCCTGTTTGCGGTTCAGCCCGACGAAGTGCTGGACGACCCCGCGCTTGAGGCGCGCGCGCGCGACATCAGTACCGGGTTGCGCTGTCTGGTGTGCCGTAACGAAAGCATCGACGAAAGCAACGCGGAACTGGCGCGCGACCTGCGGATCCTGTTGCGCGAACGGCTGGTTGCCGGGGATACCGACAAAGAGGCCGTTGCCTTTATCGTCGACCGCTACGGCGAATATGTACTGCTGAAGCCGACCGCCTCGGGGTCGAACCTGCTGCTGTGGCTGGCGGGTCCGATCATGTTGCTGATCGCCGCCGGGATGGGGTGGTCCTTTCTGCGCAACCGCGCGCAAAACCAGGACGCGGTTGATGCCGATGCCCTGAGCGATGCCGAGAAAGAGCGCCTGCGCCGGATTCTCGAAGACTGACGCGCCGTCCTGCTTTCCCTCGGACGTCATCTGCGGCAGGGTCGGGCAAAGCTAAGCGCAGGTGAGGAAATTCATGGATTACGAAGCGGTCCAACTGGACATTACTGACGGTCTGGCGGTGCTGACACTGAACCGCCCGGACAAGATGAACGCGCTGACCACGCAGATGCGTGCGGAAATCACGCATGCCATGACCCATGCGGGCCGAAATGCGCGGGCCATCGTGCTGACGGGCGCAGGCGCGGCCTTTTGCTCTGGCCAGGATCTGGGCGATGCGTCCAGCACCGGAAAAATCGACCTCGAACGCGCCTTGCGCGACGAGTATGAGCCGATGCTTCAGGCCGTCTATGACTGTCCGGTGCCCACGATTGCGGCGGTCAACGGGCCCGCTGCGGGGGCAGGGGCCAATCTGGCGCTGTGCGCCGATGTGGTGATCGCAACCGAAAGCGCCTATTTCCTGCAGGCTTTTGCCCGGATCGGGCTTTTGCCCGATGCTGGCGGAACCTGGTTCATGCCCCGGCAGATGGGGTTTGCCAAGGCCATGGGCGCGGCCCTCTTCGCCGACAAGATCAGCGCCCGGCAGGCCGATGATTGGGGGCTGATCTGGGAAGCGGTCGCCGATGATGACTTTGCCGCCCATTGGCGCAAGCGTGCCGATTACCTGGCCAATGGCCCCACGGCCGGTTTCCGGGCGATCAAACAGGCGATCCGTGGCACCTATGACCGGACCTTGCCGCAACAGCTTGCGACCGAAGCGCATCTGCAGGGGGATTGCGGGCGTACGCGCGATTTCGCCGAGGGCGTTGTCGCCTTTTTGGAAAAACGCCCCGCGCGGTTCGAGGGGCGCTGAACCAGGGCCAAGCCCTGTCTGGCGCAGGCCAGGCTAGGTCAGGCCCTGCGGCGGCGGCGCGTGCGTCTTTCGGGGGTGCCGGCATCGTCACCGGTGCCATCCGAGGCCGAGGAAAACGGCCCCAAAGCATCGGTGATCTGATCCAGCGTGGGCCGGTCGCCGCGCGCAACACTGTCCAACGCTGCGCGCATCTCGCGAAGATGTGCAGGCATCGTGCCGCAGCAGCCGCCGATGATGCGGGCGCCCGCATCCCGCGCCATGACCGCATATTGCCCCATCAACTCGGGCGTTCCGTCATAGTGGATATGGCCGTCAACATATTTGGGAATGCCCGCATTGCCCTTGGAAACAAGGGGGCGCTCGGTCCCTTGCGCGGCAAAGCCCAGGACGGTGCGCAGGATATCCGACGCGCCGGTGCCGCAATTGGCGCCGAATGCCACCGGTGGGTTGGGCAGGGTTTCGACCAATTGCGCCAGGTCGGCCGAGGTCACACCCATCATCGTGCGCCCGGCAGTGTCAAAACTCATCGTGCCACACCAGGGCATGTCGGCCAGGGCAAAGGCCTCGGCCGCGGCGCGGAACTCTTCCGGCGCGCTGATGGTCTCAAGCCACAGAACATCCACGCCGCCGTCTTTCAGCGCCTCGGCCTGCTCGTGAAACATTTCGACCGCATCAGCGTGGGACAGGGTGCCGACCGGCTGCATGATTTCGCCCGTGGGGCCAACCGACCCGGCCACGACGACCGGACGCCCGGCGGCATCGGCCACCTCGCGGCCCAGCTCGGCACCGATCCGGTTCAGCTCGGCCACCCGGTTCTGGGCGTCATGCAGTTTCAGCCGGGCCGCCGTGCCGCCGAACGTATTGGTCAGGAACAGATCGCTGCCGGCCTCGACCGAGCCGCGATACAAGGCGCGGATCTTGTCCGGTGCCTCGACATTCCACAATTCGGGCGCATCACCCGATTGCAGCCCCATGTTGAACAGGTTCGTACCGGTTGCGCCATCGGCAAGGATGGCGTCTGCGGTGTCCAGAAGTGTGCTGAGTGCGTTTGTCATTGGGATGTTCCGCAAAATGGCCCGGGGCCGAGAAAACACAGACGCCCCATGTCTCATGACAGGGGCGCCAAATCAAACTCATAAATCTCATGAAGATCATGAGGCTTGTGCAGTGGCTCAGATATCGGCCTCGGCCACTACCTGCTCTTTGGCTTCGACCAGCAGTTCGGCCATCTTTTCGCGAATCTTGGCTTCGTCTGCCAGATCGCCAAGATAGCCTTTCACGGCCTCGACCACGTCGTCTTCGCTGACATTTTGCAGGTCAGTGTGGACCAGTTCCTGCCCATAGGCCCGCGCTTGTTCAACGGTTTCACCCTTCAGGGTCGACGCCCAGACGGCCATGAACCGGTTCCGGCGCATGCGGGCAACGAATTGCATTTTTTCGTCATGGGCGAATTTGTTTTCAAACGCGGCTTCACGTTCGTCGAATGTGGTCATTGGCTGTGGACCTCTTTGCGTAACAATTTTCTTCCTGATGATATGACCATATGACGGTCTCTCTTCAAGGTATTTGCGCTGCGTCAAAGCCGCTCGGGCGGCATGAACTTGCGGGAAAGGGGGGCTTGGACTATGAGGACGCCAACGCGAAGGGACTCATTCCCTCGCCCCAGACTGGAAAGGTCGCCCATGGCGCGTCGCAAAAAGATTTACGAAGGCAAGGCCAAGATCCTGTACGAAGGCCCCGAACCCGGCACCATTGTGCAGTATTTCAAGGATGACGCTACCGCGTTCAACGCCGAGAAAAAGGACGTGATCGACGGCAAGGGCGTTCTGAACAACCGCCTGAGCGAGTTTTTCATGACCGGTCTCAACCAGATCGGCGTGCCGACCCATTTCATCCGGCGTCTGAACATGCGCGAACAACTGGTGCGCAGCTGCGAGATCGTGCCGCTTGAGGTGATCGTGCGCAACTATGCCGCCGGGTCGATGTCGAAGCGTCTGGGCATCGCCGAGGGCACGCAACTGCCGCGCCCGATCGTCGAATATTGCTATAAGGACGACGCGCTGGGTGATCCGCTGGTCACCGAAGAGCATATTGCGGCGTTCGGCTGGGCCAGCCAGCAGGACATGGACGATATCCTGAGCCTGGCCTTGCGCGTCAACGATTTCATGAGCGGCATGATGCTGGCCGTGGGTATCCGCCTGGTCGATTTCAAAATCGAGATTGGCCGGGTTTTCGAGGGCGATTTCCAGCGCCTTATCGTTGCGGACGAGATCAGCCCCGACAGCTGTCGGCTGTGGGATATCGAGACCGGGCAAAAGCTGGACAAGGATGTGTTCCGCCGCGACCTGGGCAGCCTGACCGATGCCTATTCCGAGGTCGCGCGCCGGTTGGGTGTTCTGCCCAAGACGGGCCAGGTCACCAAACCGACCCTGATCAACTGACCGGTTCGGCCCCTGTTTCGGCGGTGTTGGCAGCAAATTCTTCCATTTTGGCGGGATGTGGTGTTTTCATCGCATGAACAGGGGCTGCGCGGGGGCATGATGCGATGACCGAGCTGTTTGACCAGGCCGTATTCTTCAAGTTCCTTGCCGCGGCGCTGGCGATTTTCAATCCGCTCTACAATATCCCGATATTTCTGAACATGACGGCGGGCTATTCCCGGTCCGAGCGGCGGCGCGTTGCGGCGGTCGTCACCATTTCGGTGACCGTCATCGCGCTGGCAGCCGTGGCTGTCGGCGAAGAAATCCTGTCTGTTTTTGGTATTGATGTCCCGTCTTTTCGGATCGCTGGCGGCCTGATCATCTTTGGGATCGGCATGTCCATGCTGAACGCCCAGGATCGTGCGCCCGGAGACCAGGCGGCGGTTGTTGCATCAACCGGCGCTGCGCAGGACCGCAAGATGAGCTTTGCGGTGGTGCCGCTGGCCATTCCGCTGACCATCGGTCCGGGGATGATCGCCACCACGATCGTATTTTCGCACCAGCTTTCGGACGGGGCAGAGATCGTGACCCTGGGGTCGGCCGCGTTGATCGCCTGTGCGATTGTCGGGCTTGGCCTGGCTTTTGCGGATCAGATCTCGCGCATGCTGGGGGCGACGGCGATCAATGTCATCAAGCGGATCATGGCCATCCTTTTGGTGGCGGTTTCGATTGAGATGGTCACAACCGGAGTGTTTCACGCGATTGACGCCCATTACCCGCAATTGGCGCCGGGGACCGCAGGTGGTTAGACCTTTGTGCGAGTTTGGGTTGTTTAGCGCGCAAAGGCACGCTATCCCCGCGGCAACGTAACAGGCCCCGGCCGCGCCGGGACACAGGTGGAGTGACAAAGATGAAGGCACGGGTGCATGTGATGCTCAAGAACGGGGTTCTGGACCCGCAGGGCGAGGCGGTGCGTCACGCTTTGGGTGCCATGGGCTTTGATCAGGTTCACGGCGTACGTCAGGGCAAGGTTATCGACCTTGAGCTGGCCGATGGCGCAACCGAGGCCGACGTGACCAAAATGTGCGAAAAGCTGTTGGCCAACACCGTCATCGAACGTTACGAGATCGAACTTATCTGAGTTCCACACCCAAGTCTGAGCAAGGAGTGTTCGCCATGCGCGCAGCCGTGATCGTTTTCCCCGGGTCCAACTGTGACCGCGACCTGGCCGTTGCCTTTGAACAGGCCGGATTTTCGGTCGATATGGTTTGGCACAAGGACCACAGCTTGCCCAAAGATGTGGACATCGTTGGTGTCCCCGGCGGGTTTTCCTATGGCGACTACCTGCGCTGCGGCGCAATCGCCGCGCAATCGCCGATCTGCAAGGCGGTTGTCGAACATACGGAACGCGGCGGCTATGCCATTGGCATCTGCAACGGGTTTCAGGTGTTGACCGAAACCGGAATTCTGCCCGGTGCGCTGCTGCGCAATGCCGGTCTGAAATACATCTGCAAGACCGTGGGCCTTAAGGTCGAAACCAGCGACAGCGCCTTTACCCAAGGCTATAACGCGGGCGATGTGATCGGAATTCCGATTGCCCATCACGACGGCAACTATTTTGCCGATGACGCGACGCTTGCGGCGTTGCGCGACGCGGACCGGATCGCCTTTAGCTATACCGAGAACCCCAACGGATCGCGCGATGATATTGCGGGCATTCTATCGCACAACCGCCGCGTGCTTGGCATGATGCCGCACCCCGAGCGGGCCGCCGATGATGGCCATGGCGGCACCGATGGAACGGCGCTCTTCCGCGCATTGTCGGGTGTCCTGACCCCGGCGTGACTTGAGGTCGGCGGCGCGGGGGCGTAGCCTCTGAAAATGAGTTCTAAGCTGCAGTCAGTCTGGGCCGGTGCCCTGGGACAATTTCGCGGTGCGCCACTGGGTTGGCGCTTGCGGCTGGCTGTGTTGGTTCTGTTGGTGGCGACTGTTGCAACGGTCTGGATCACCAACAGCCTTCTGACCAACCGGTTTACCGAATCCACGCGCAACCGGGCCGAGCTGCGCCTGGCGCTGTATTCAGGCAACTTGCTGAGCGAGCTGCGCCGCAACGCCATCGTGCCGCAACTGCTGGCCCGCGATCCGACGCTGATCTCGGCCCTGCAATCCAGCGATTTTTCCCTGTCGACGCAACGCCTGATCTCATTCGTCGAAGAAATCGGCGCCGCCTCGTTGATGCTGCTGGACCGCGATGGCAGGTCGGTTGCTGCAACCGACCGCAACCGCCTGGGAGAGGCGCACCGCAATACCTCGTATTTCGTGGATGCGATCAGGTCCAACGCGACGATCTTTTCGGTCATCCCGCGCGAATCCGGTGGCTACAGCTTTGTCTATTCCCGCAGGCTGGAGGCCGGCGCCGAGATCCTGGGGGTCATCGTTGTCGAGGTGGACCTGCAGAAATTCGAACGCGCCTGGGCCGGGATATCGGATGCGGTCATGGTCACGGACAGCACCGGAACGATCATCCTGTCCACTGAGCCGCAATGGCGCGGCCTGAACGAGGCTGCCGCCATGCTGCGGCAACCTCCGCAAGGGGCGATCCAGCGCGCCATTCGCGCCACTACTGACTGGACGGCCCTGCCGCCCGATGCCTATCTGCAGGGCGAGGCTGTGATGCGGATGGAAACCCGCATCCCGTTCCGGGGCTGGCAGATGGCGTCGTTCACCACCTATTCGTCGATCCGCGAAAAGGTGAACAGCGTTCTGGCGCTGGAAATCATGGGGTTCGCGATTCTTCTGGCGCTGGCCTTTTATGCGCTCAGTCGCAGGGCGGCGCTGCGCGTGGCCTTGTTCCAGCGCGAGTCGGCGGAGCTTCGCGCATTGAATGCACGGCTACAGCGCGAAATCGCCGAACGGGAACGGGTTGAAAAGACGCTGGAAGTCGCGGAACAGACCCTGGCCCAAAGCTCGAAACTGGCCGCGTTGGGCGAGATGTCCGCGGCGGTCAGCCACGAATTGAACCAACCTTTGGCGGCGATGAAAACCTATCTTGCCGGTGCGCGTCTGCTGTTGCGGCGCAACCGCCCGGAAGAGGCGCTGGCAAGCTTTGGCCGCATTGACGGTCTGATCGAACGGATGGGGGCAATTACCCGCCAGCTGAAATCTTATGCCCGCAAGGGTGCGGATGCGTTTTCGCCAGTAAACCTTGGCGAAGCGCTGGCCTCGTCCCTGTCCATGATGGAGCCGCAGCTGCGTCAGCGCCATGTCAAGATCACGCAGATTTTGCCCGAAGAACCGGTTGTGGTCATGGGGGATCGGATGCGGATCGAACAGGTCATGGTCAACCTGTTGCGCAACGCTTTGGATGCAACCAAATCCGTGGCGGAACCTGACGTGGAAATCATTCTGGCCGCCGGTGATACAGCGGTTCTGACCGTGCGCGACAACGGCCACGGGATCGAAAATATCGAGAACCTGTTTGAGCCGTTTTATACCACCAAACGACCCGGCGACGGGGTCGGGCTGGGGCTTGCCATCTCGTCCGGGATCGTGAACGACCACGGGGGACGGCTGACTGCACGCAACGGACAGCACGGCGGTGCGGTGTTCGAGATGCAATTGCCTATATTGGGAAGTGACGGCCTTGAGGCCGCTGAATAACGAGGTACGACTATGGCACAGGCCATGAAAATCGCCATCGTGGATGATGAACAGGACATGCGCCAATCGATCAGCCAGTGGCTGGCGTTGTCCGGTTACGACACCGAAACCTTTGCCAGCGCCGAAGATGCGCTCAAGGTGTTGGGGCCCGATTATCCGGGGATCGTGATATCGGACATCAAGATGCCTGGAATGGACGGGATTCAGCTGTTGAAAAAGCTGATGGGGGCCGACAGCACGCTGCCGGTGATCATGATCACCGGGCATGGCGACGTGCCCATGGCGGTCGAGGCGATGCGGGTCGGGGCCTTTGACTTTCTTGAAAAGCCCTTCAACCCTGACCGCATGTCCGAACTGGCCAAACGAGCCAGCAATGTCCGGCGGCTGACCCTGGATAACCGCGCCCTGCGGCGTGAATTGTCCGGCGGCACGCAGATCATGAACAAACTGATCGGCGCCAGCCCGGTGATGGAGCGGTTGCGCGAGGACATTCTGGACCTGGGGCAGGCCGATGGTCATGTTCTGATCGACGGAGAAACCGGCACCGGCAAGACATTGGTGGCGCATGCGTTGCACGCGGTCGGCAGCCGGGCGGGCAAGAAATTCGTTCTGGTCTCATGTGCCGCATTGGAAGAAGAGGTTCTGTCCAAACGTCTGTTCGGGCCGATGATGCCCGAGGATGCGCAGCTGCCTGCCATCGAAGAAGCCCGCGGCGGGACCCTTGTTCTTGAGGATGTCGAGGCGCTGAGTGACACGTTGCAGGCACGCCTGCTGAGCGTGATGAACGAGCAGGGGACGCCGGCGGAAACCCGGATCGTTGCGATCTCGAACCTGCAGGAAGCGGGCAAGACCTCGGAGGATGTTCTGCGCCCGGATTTGTTTTATCGCCTGGCCGCGCTGCGGATCACCATGCCGCCGCTGCGCCAGCGCGGCGAGGATATCCTGACGCTGTTCACCCGGCTGAGCGAGCAATTCGCCGAGGAATACGGCTGTGATGCACCGCAGGTCAGCGCGCAGGAAGCGGCGCAGCTTTTGCAGGCCCCGTGGCCGGGCAATGTGCGCCAGCTGATCAATATCGCCGAGCGGGCGGTTTTGCAGTCGCGTCGCGGATCCGGGACCATCGCGTCGCTGTTGATGTCCGATCACGAGGAAATGCAGCCGGTGATGACCACCGAGGGCAAGCCGCTGAAGGAATATGTCGAGGCGTTCGAGCGGATGCTGATCGACAATACGATGCGCCGCCACAAGGGGTCGATTGCCTCGGTCATGGATGAGCTGTGCCTGCCGCGCCGTACGCTGAACGAAAAGATGGCCAAGTACGGATTGCAAAGGTCGGACTACCTGTAACGGTGTCAGAGGGGGCCAGCCCCCTCTCTTGGCCTTGCGGCCAATTCACGCCCCCGGGATATTTTGGGCCAGATGAAGCGATCCTGTGTCGTGTTCTTGGGTCGGGATGCAGTTTGACCATTGTCTTTTCCACAGGACTGCTTTTATTGTGTGCGGACGGGCCGGGCATTTTGTCGCTCAGAAGTCCCGAATCTTTGAGTTTCGCTGCTGATCCGGTGCCGAGGATCATACCCACGCTGTTCAGCAGACCGATTGTGCCCCAAACGGGGCAGTTGAGTACCTGAGCCCGTTCTGACGGGCGAAAGGAATAAATGGGCAGGCTGCGGCAACCGCGCCTGTCGGAGAAGAACCGCGATGACGCGCGCGCAACGATTGAGTAAACGGGCAGGGGGCCACAGAGCCAGACCCTGCCGCGCGCCGTCTGATATCGCCCTGACAAGACACCACCCCAAAAGCGCCTGTCCGCCCGGACAGGTCAGGACAACGCGTTTGGCGCGGTGCACCAAGGACACATGGCTAAGAAAATGCTTATCGATGCCACCCACGCGGAGGAAACCCGCGTCGTGGTGGTCGACGGAAACAAGGTTGAGGAGTTTGACTTTGAATCCGAAAACAAACGCCAGCTTGCTGGCAACATCTATCTTGCAAAGGTAACCCGGGTCGAACCATCGCTGCAGGCGGCCTTTGTGGATTATGGGGGCAACCGGCACGGGTTCCTGGCGTTTTCCGAGATCCATCCGGATTATTACCAGATCCCCGTCGCCGACCGCGAGGCGCTGATGGAGGAAGAGCGCGCCTATGCCGAGGCGATGAAGGCGCGCGACGAGGCCGATGAAGCCAAGCCCAAAAAGCGCCGGTCCCGGTCCCGGTCCAAGGCGGCCGACGTAAAAACGGACGATCCGGTTGAAACGCTGGACGTGTCGTCCGAACCGTCGGGCATGGAGACCATCGACCTGGACAGTTCAGGTGACGAAGGTGCGCCGGACGTTCCCGAGGGCACATCGCCCATGGAAAGCGTGGCCGAAACGCCGGTTGAGGAACCGGTGGACACGCCCGACGCAAGCGACGCAGCCCCGGAGCAGGATGCAGCACCCGAGGCTGAAGCCGCAGAGGCCGACGAACAGACCACAGAGGACACGGACAGCGCACCCGCCGATGAGGGCGACGCGCAAGCTGGCGACACGGCCGAAACGCAAGCGGCTGAGGCCGAGAATGCGCCCGAGTCTGGCGAGGACAGCACCGATGACGACGCCGCGCGCGATGATCGTGCCGATGCGACCTCGAAGGACGATTCGATCGAATCCGTTGCGGATGAGGATGACAGCGAAGACATTCGCCCGCCGCGCAAGCCGCGTCCGCGCCGCTACAAGATCCAGGAGGTCGTCAAGGTCCGCCAGGTTCTGCTGGTCCAGGTGGTCAAGGAAGAGCGCGGCAACAAAGGCGCTGCGCTGACAACTTATCTGTCGCTGGCGGGGCGCTATTGCGTGCTGATGCCGAACACGGCGCGCGGGGGCGGTATCAGCCGCAAGATCACCAATGCCGCCGACCGCAAGAAGCTGAAGGACATCGCGTCCGAGATTGACGTGCCGACCGGGGCGGGTCTGATCGTGCGGACCGCGGGTGCCAAGCGCACCAAGTCCGAGATCAAACGCGACTATGAATACCTTCAGCGCCTGTGGGAACAGATCCGCGAACTGACCCTGCAATCGATTGCCCCGTCCAAGATTTACGAGGAAGGCGATCTGATCAAAAGGTCGATCCGTGACCTTTACAACCGCGACATCGACGAGGTTCTGGTCGAAGGCGAGGGCGGATACCGCATCGCCAAGGACTTTATGAAGATGATCATGCCGTCGCACGCCAAGAACGTGAAACGGTACGAAGACGCGCTGCCATTGTTCGCGCGGTATCAGGTCGAAAGCTATCTGGCGGGCATGTTCAACCCGACCGTTCAGCTGAAATCGGGCGGGTATATCGTCATCGGTGTGACCGAGGCGCTTGTGGCGATCGATGTGAACTCGGGCCGGGCGACCAAGGAAGGCTCGATCGAGGAAACCGCGCTGAAGACCAACCTGGAGGCCTCTGAAGAAGTCGCCCGCCAGTTGCGTCTGCGTGACCTGGCCGGTCTGATCGTCATCGACTTTATCGACATGGACGAGCGCAAGAACAATGCCGCCGTTGAAAAGCGCCTCAAGGACAAGCTGAAGACCGACCGGGCCCGTATCCAGGTGGGTCGGATCTCGGGGTTTGGCTTGCTGGAGATGAGCCGTCAGCGTTTGCGCCCCGGCATGATCGAGGCCACGACGCAGCCCTGTCCGGCGTGCCACGGCACCGGCCTGATCCGCTCGGACGACAATATGGCGCTGTCGATCCTGCGCCAGATCGAAGAGGAAGGCACACGCCGCCGGTCGCGCGAGGTTCTGGTGCGCTGCCCGGTCAGCATCGCCAATTTCCTGATGAACCAGAAACGCGAACATATCGCCCAGATCGAGGCCCGTTATGGTTTGTCTGTTCGATTGGAGGGTGATGTTCACCTGGTCAGCCCGGATTTCTCGATGGAGAAATTCAAGACGGCAAGCCGGGTCGTGCCCGAGGCGACGGCGCCCGTCGTGTCGGTGGATGCCTCTTTGATGGACCTTGTTGACGCGTCCGAAGACGAGGTCGAAGAAGAGGTGCAGGCAGAAGAGGAAGTCAAGCCCAAGCGCAAACGCCGTCGGCGTCGCCGCAAGAAGGGCAACAATTCCGGTGACGCGCCCGAGGCATCCGGCGATCAGGACGAAGCGTCGGCAAAGGCCGAAGCGGACACCGCCGAGGCAGAGGCGGGCGATACGCAGGCCGAGGCCAAGGATGAGGGCGAAAGCTCCGAGGCGACGGCTGAGGCCGAGCAACCGGCCAAGCCCAAGAAACGCCGCGCACCGCGCCGCCGCAAAAAGGATGAAGACACCGCCAAGGATGCGGCAAACCCCGACAGCACCGTCGAGGATACGCTTGCCGCAACCGAGGGTGCCGATGCCGCAAGCGCGTCAGAGCCGGCGGAGGATACCCCCGCCGCCGATGCGGCCGAGGTCGTCAACGCGGCCGATACGGGCGCTGAACCCGACGGTGGCGATGTAGCCCCCGAAGGTCCCGCTGCGGCGGAAGACTCCACCGTCGAGGCCACCGAGGCGGAAGCCGAAGCCCCGGAACCTCAGCCAGAGGCGCAGGGCACGACCGAAGAGGTCGCGGCCCCGGCTGTCGAAGCCGAGCCGGAAATGGCCACCGCAGCGGCAGAGCCGGAACCCGAACCGGCACCGGCCAAACCCAAGCGCCGGGGCTGGTGGTCCCTGGGTCAGTAAAGCGAAAGGCGGGCCGATTGCCCGCCTTTTTCAATTCTGCGGGGGTGTCAGCCCGATTTCTGGATGACGTAGACTTGATGACCGTCCGCCTCTTCCTGGCTGAGCAGCGTGTGCCCGGCTTGGGAACAGAAATGCGGAACATCAATGATTGCGGCCGGATCGTCGGCAAGCACACGCAAGCGGCCCCCGGCGGGCAAGGATTTCAACCGCTTTCGGGCTTTGAGTACGGGCAGCGGGCACAACAGGCCAAGCGCGTCCAGGGTTTCGATATCAGTGGTCATGCGCCACAAGTATTTTGCCGATGCGACCGTGTCCAGCGCCTGAGCACGCGGATGTGACCGAATGGCCCCGTGACCTTGTCCGCGCGATACCCTATGTGCTGAGGCATGTTCGGAATTGATATCATAGACGCAGGGCTGTTGCCCGCGATGTTCATCGCCCTGGTCGGGGGGCTGATCAGCTTTCTGTCGCCCTGCGTGTTGCCGATTGTTCCGCCGTACCTGGCCTATATGAGCGGCGTGACCATCAACGAGATGCAGGACGAGGCCGCGGCGCGGCGCAAGGCCACGCTGTCGGCATTGTTTTTCGTTCTGGGTCTATCGACGGTCTTTCTTTTGCTGGGCTTTACCGCGTCGGCCTTTGGCGCGTTCGTGCTGAAGAACCAGGAATTGTTCGCCAAGCTGTCGGGGGCGGTTGTCATCGTATTCGGCCTGCATTTTCTGAACGTCTTCCGTATCCCGCTTTTGGATCGCGAGGCGCGGGTCGAAACCGGCGATTCCGGTGGGTCGGTATTTGGCGCCTATATCCTGGGGTTGGCCTTTGCGTTTGGCTGGACGCCCTGCATTGGTCCTCAGCTTGGGGCGATTCTGTCGCTGGCCGCGTCCGAGGCCTCGGTCGCGCGGGGCACGCTGCTGCTGGGGGTATATGCCGCCGGATTGGGAATACCGTTTCTTCTGGCCGCCATGTTCCTGAACCGGTCGATGACCGTGATGAACCGGATCAAGCCCTATATGGGCACGATCGAAAAGGTCATGGGCGGCCTTTTGCTGTTTGTCGGCATCATGCTGATCACCGGCCTGTTCACCGAATTCAGCTGGTGGCTGCTTGAGACATTTCCGGCGCTGGCGACCTTGGGCTGACCTGTTGGCCCCCGCGACAGCCTGTCCGTCAGCGGGTCTTACCTTGTCGGGATCGCTGGGCTAACCTGCCGGTCAAAAGGCAGGGTCATGAGCAGTCAGTCACCTCAACCAACAGTGCGCAGGCGCCGGGTATTTTACATTCCCGGCTATGACCCGTTCCACCCGCGCCGCTACCGCGAGCTGTACCGAACCGAAAGCCGGGCGCAGGCCGGGATATCGGGGTACGAGATCACGGTATCGGCGAAATCGGGGGGTGGCGTCTACGGCTGGAACGTTGCCTCGTGCCAGGAGAGCGCCCAGGTCCAGTCGCAGGTCGAGGTTCTGGTCTGGTCCGATATCGTGCGTGACAGTATGGCCCGGACAATCCCGGCCACATATGCGCAACTGGTTCGTACCGCCTGGACCTATCTGTCGACCGGCGCGCTGTGGCGGCTGATGCGTCTGCGCAAGGGGCCAGTGATCGCGGCGCTTTATCCCGTTGGGATGCTGATTGCGCAACTGATCCTGGCGGTGGCGATTGGCTGGGGGCTGATGCGTATCCTGAACCCGGTAATTGGCACGGCGGCGCTGTTGCCTGCGGGTATCGCGGCCTATGCGCTGTTGCAGTGGTTCCGCAAGATCGACAACCGGCTTTTTGCCTATTACCTGATGCATGACTATGCCCATACCGCACGCGGCAACGGGACAATCTCGCCAGATTTGCAGCAGCGGCTGGATGGATTTTGCACTCGTGTCGCGCAGGCGCTGAGCGCGGATGTGGACGAAGTTCTGGTCGTCGGGCACAGTTCGGGCGCGCATCTGGGCGTTTCGGTTCTGGCCGACCTGCTGCGGCGCGATGATCTGCCCGACAAGCGCCCGGTTCTGTCGTTTCTGACGCTGGGGCAGGTGGTTCCCATGGTCTCGTTCCTGCCCGGCGCCGACAAGCTGCGCGGTGATCTGCAGTTTCTGTCGGCCAGCCCGGATGTCACTTGGGTGGACGTGTCCGCGCCGGGTGACGGCTGTGCCTTTGCCCTGTGCGACCCGGTCGCCGTCAGCGGCGTTGCAGGCCAGGGCAAACGCGGCCCGCTGGTCCTGTCGGCAGCCTTTACCCAAACCATGTCACCAGCGCGCTGGAAGGCGCTGCGCTGGAGGTTCTTCAGGCTGCATTTTCAGTATCTCTGCGCTTTTGACCGACCGGGCGATTACGACTATTTCCAGATCACTGCAGGGCCCTGGACTTTGGCCCAAAGGTTTCGGGGGCGGACCCCCTCGAAGTCACGGATCGAAACCGCCGTATCCGGTTTCACCTCGGTGGTCTCATGACACCGCCCAAACCGAAACCCCGGCCCGATAACGTGCCTTTGTGGCGCTATATCAAGCTGTTTCGCCAGGACATCCTGTCGGCGCAACCGCAGCGGCTTTATCGTGCATGGATGGCCGAGTTCCGCACGCTGTTCTTCCGGTCCTACATGATCAACCAGCCGGACTTGATCGACATCGTGCTGAAGGAACGGCCCGACGACTTTCCGAAATCCGACCGGATCCGCGAGGGGTTGCGCCCCTTGCTGGGCAATTCGGTCTTTTTGACAAATGGCGAAACCTGGAAGCGGCAGCGCCGGATCATTGATCCGGCTTTTGAAGGCGGGCGACTGAAGGATACGTTTCCGGCCATGTTGGATGCCGCCCGGTCCTGTGTCCGGCGATTGCAACACGCCCCAGACCCCGAGATTGAGGTCGAAGAAATCACCAGCCACGTCGCCGCCGACGTGATTTTCCGCACGCTTTTTTCGGTTCCGATCGAGCATGAGATCGCAGCACAAGTCTTCGAGAAATTCCGTGACTATCAGCGCGCGCAGCCCTTGCTGAACCTTGCCGCTTTTGTGCGAATGCCTCAGTGGATGCCGCGCTTGCATTCGGGCCGCACGCGGCGCAATGCCCGAGAGATACGCGCGTTGATCGGGCAACTGACACGGGACCGGGCCGCGGCGATCCGGGCGGGTACGGCACCCGATGACCTTGCCACCAAGATCATGACCACGCCCGATCCCGAAACCGGCCGCTGTTTCGAGACCGAAGAGATGATCGACCAGGTGGCGATTTTCTTTCTGGCGGGACATGAAACCAGCGCCTCGGCCCTGGCCTGGGCGCTGTACCTGATGGCGCGTTACCCGGACTGGCAGGACAAGGTCGCAGCCGAGGCGTCGGCGCTTGACCAAGGGGATTTTGCGGCCATGTCCCGGCTCAGGATCAGCCGCGATGTCTTTCGCGAGGCGCTGCGCCTGTACCCGCCGGTTCCGATGATGGTGCGTGAAAACACCTGCCCGGAACGGTTTCGCAACCGGGATGTGCCCGCCGGGTCGCAAATTGTCCTCAGCCCCTGGCACCTTCAGCGCCACGAACGCCTGTGGGAACGCCCCGATGAATTTGACCCGGCCCGCTGGCACACGGAAAACGGCCGCGCTTGCCAGCGTCAGGCCTTTATGCCGTTCTCGGCGGGGCCACGCGTATGTACCGGGGCCGGGTTCGCGATGGTCGAGGGCCCGCTGTTGCTGTCGATGTTGCTGCGGCATTTCCGGTTTGACACGATCCAGGGGCGGGACCCGGTCCCGGTTGCGCATCTGACCGTGCGCGCAGGCGACGGAATATGGTTGCGCATCAGTGGGCGCTAACAAACTACCATCGGTTGGCCCCATGTTGTATGCGGGTGCATAGACCGGAATCAGTATTGAACAGGAATGTGTTATGTCCAAAGCAGAACAGCGCGCGCAGATGACAACGGGTGCAGGGTTCATTGCAGCACTGGATCAAAGCGGCGGATCCACACCCAAGGCGCTGGCGCTTTATGGCGTTGAGGCATCCGACTATGGCTCGGACGAAGAAATGTTCGGCGAAATCCAAAAGATGCGGGCCCGGATCATCCTTGCGGATGATTTCACCAGCGCCAAGGTCATCGGCGCGATCCTGTTCGAACGCACTTTGGGCGAAGAGATCGAGGGCCGTAAGGTTGCCGACTATCTCTGGTCGGTGAAGGGTATTGTTCCGTTTCTCAAGATCGACAAGGGGCTTGAGGCCGAGGCCAACGGCGTCCAGTTGATGAAGCCGATCCCCGGTCTGGCGGAAACGCTGGGCAAGGCCGACAACGTATTCGGCACCAAGGAACGGTCTGTCATTCACGAGGCCAATGCCGAAGGTATCGCTGCCGTGGTCGCACAGCAGTTCGACGTCGCGCGCGAGGTTCTGGCCGCTGGCATGGTTCCGATCATCGAACCCGAGGTGAATATTCACTCGGCCACCAAGGCCGAAGCCGAGGACATTCTGAAAGCGGAAATCCTGAAGAACCTTGACCAGTTGGACGAAGGCCAGGAAGTCATGCTGAAACTGACACTGCCCAGTGTTGACGGCCTGTATGACACGGTCGCGGATCATGCGCGCGTCCTGCGGGTGGTGGCGCTGTCGGGTGGCTATTCCACGCAAGAAGCCTGTGCGCTGCTGGCCCGGAACGGGAAGATGATCGCGTCATTCTCGCGCGCACTGACCGAAGGCCTGTCGAAACAGCAATCAGATGCCGATTTCGGTGCGGCCCTGGGCGGTAATATCACAAAGATTTTCCAGGCCTCGGTCTGACTGTCATCCTGCTTAGGCTGGGCTGGTGAACGAGCGGCGCAATTGCGCCGCTTTTTCACGCATGGAACACCCTTCGGCATGGTCATTGATCAGGCCCATCGCCTGCATGAAGGCAAACACCGTGGTCGGCCCGACAAATTTCCAGCCACGTTTCTTAAGGTCTTTCGACATCGCGATGGATTCGGCCGAGGTCGAGGCGGATTGCGGTTTGCCCGGGGCAGAAGGCTCATAAGCCCAGACATAGGCGGCCAGCGATCCGTGCGAGGCGACGACCTCTTGCGCCCTTTGGGCGTTGTTGATGACCGCTTGGATCTTGCCGCGGTGGCGAACGATCCCTTCGTTTTGCAGAAGGCGTTCAACATCCGCTTCATCAAACTGTGACAACGCATTGAAATCAAACTGACAAAACGCGTTTCGAAAATTCTCGCGCTTGCTGAGAATCGTGCGCCAGCTCAACCCGGACTGAAAACTTTCCAGGCATAGTTTCTCGAACAATCGCTGATCGTCCGCAACGGGATAGCCCCATTCATTGTCGTGATATTCAAAAAATTCGGGCGCAGCGCGGCACCATGCGCAGCGCGGTTTTCCATCGGGGCCGGGAACTGTATCGCTCATGTTCGTACACCTTTTGTTCGCAGAAACTCTAGGCCGCAGCGCAGTTCAATTGCAAGCGTTCAGGAACGCGAGCGGTACCAATTCAGGATGAATACGCGAATGGCAGAAGCCAATCCCGTTTCAGGGTTTCTGGACACATCAATTTCTGACGCCAAGACATTGATTGGAATGTCTTTCTCGCGTGCGATGTCGCGAAAGGCCAACCAGAATTCATCTTCCAGAGACACCGACGTCCGATGCCCTTTGAGCGTGAGCGAGCGTTTCACCGGGCCGTCGCTCATTCGTCCAACTCATGGTTGTCCAGGGTTCGGTCCTGTTTTTCGCGACGCAGTCTTGCCAGCGTTTTGTCCTCTTTGGACTGTCCGAACTTCGCGGCGTTTTGGTCAGCACGGGCCTTTTTCTTGGCCCGTGCATTTTCTTTGCGATACCGGTTCAGGTTGACCGGCTTTCCCATCAGTCCTTGGGCCCGATCATCTGTTCGGGACGCACGACCGCGTCAAAGGTCGCTTCGTCGACAAAGCCCAGTGCGATGGCTTCTTCCTTCAATGTGGTGCCGTTCTTGTGCGCGGTCTTGGCGACGGTTGTGGCGTTGTCATAGCCGATCGTGGGGGCCAGCGCGGTGACCAGCATCAGCGATTCCTTCATCAGCTTGTCGATGCGCGGCTCATTCGCCTTGATGCCCAGCAGCATCCGTTCCGTAAAGCTGTCGGCGGCATCGCCCAGCAATTGGATGGACTGCAGCAGGTTATAGGACATCATCGGGTTATAGACGTTCAGCTCGAAATGCCCTTGGCTGCCTGCGAAATTCATCGCAGCGTTGTTGCCCATCACATGGGCCGCAACCTGCGTCAGCGCCTCGGCCTGGGTCGGGTTCACCTTGCCGGGCATGATGGACGATCCGGGTTCGTTCTCGGGCAGGATCAGCTCGCCCAGACCCGAGCGGGGGCCAGAGCCCAGGAACCGGATGTCGTTGGCGATCTTGTAGCAGCTGCCTGCAATCGTCGCCAACGCGCCGGACATGAAGACCATCGCGTCGTGGGCCGCCAAGGCTTCGAACTTGTTCGGAGCGGTCACGAAGGGCAGATCGGTGATCTCGGCCATATGGCCCGCGACCGCCTCGCCCCAACCGTTCTGGGTGTTCAGGCCGGTGCCGACGGCGGTGCCGCCTTGGGCCAGTTCGTAAATGCCGGGCAGGGCGGCTTGAACGCGGGCGATGCCCTGGCGGATCTGATGGGCATAGCCGCCAAATTCCTGCCCCAGGGTCAGAGGCGTCGCATCCTGGGTATGGGTCCGGCCGATCTTGATGATGTCTTTAAATTCCCGGGCCTTTTGTTCCAGCCCGGAGGCCAGTTTATCGAGACCCGGCAGCAGGACGTCGCGCACGCTCATGGCCGTGGCAATGTGCATTGCGGTGGGGAACGTGTCATTCGACGACTGCCCCATATTGCAGTGATCATTGGGGTGAACCGGGTCTTTTGAACCGATCACGCCGCCCAGAATCTCGATCGCGCGGTTCGCAATGACCTCGTTCGAGTTCATGTTGGACTGGGTGCCGGACCCTGTCTGCCACACGACCAGCGGGAAATTGTCGTCGAATTTGCCCTCGATCACTTCGCCCGCGGCCTGAATGATCGCATCGGCAATCGTTGCGTCCAGCTTGCCGGTCGCCTTGTTCTGCATGGCGCAGGCTTTTTTGATAACGCCCAGCGCGCGTACGATGGCCACGGGTTGTTTTTCCCAGCCGATGGGGAAGTTCATGATCGAACGCTGCGTCTGCGCGCCCCAATATTTGTCGGCAGGGACCTCCAGCGGGCCAAAACTGTCGGATTCGGTGCGGGTTTGGGACATCTGTCACTCCGTCGGGTATGCAATTGTATGCCGTTTAGCCGCAGTTGCCCTGTGGCGCAATCGGCCAGTTGCGCGCACCTTAAACGCAAGGGCGTCAAAGGTATAGGCAACCGGGTGCGTCATTTTCTTGTGTTCGGGACAATCAGCGCCATTGCGGGCGCGCGTGGCTCGGCTAGAATAAAGATGTAACCTTGGTGGAGATTTTCATGCGCGTTCGCGACCGGGCCCGGCTGTCAATTGTTGGAATTCTTGCACTGGTTGCGGTGGTTTGGGCGTCTGCGCTGCCCAAATTGGCCCAAGCGGCTGACATTGCGCCGTTTGTCGGGGATTATGTCGGCTCGGCCGATGTTGTGGACGCAAGCGGAGAGACCACGCCCCGCGACATGAGCGTGTCGATCCAGGAAACCTCTGACGGGTTCAATGTCAGTTGGCGAACAACGACCTATAAAGGCGATGGTCGCGTCAAAGAACAGAAATATTCGGTCGATTTTCGCGCCTCGGATCGCCCGGATGTCTTTTCAGCGGCGATGAAACGCAATGTCTTCGGCCATGAGGTGCCCCTGGACCCGATGAAGGGCGAACCCTTTGTCTGGGGGCGGATCGACGGCGCCACGCTGACCGTATTTTCGTTGTTTATCGACGAAAGCGGCGGCTATGAGCTTCAGCAATTCGACCGGACGCTGACCGAGAATGGTCTGGATTTGTCCTTTTCCAGATTCAGGGATGGCCTGAAATCCAGATCGGTTCAGACCTTCCTGGAAAAACGGTAAGGGCGACCGGGCGTCCTTATTTGCGGAAACTGTCCAGCGACACAACGTCCGCATCATGCGGTTGCTCAGGTTCTTCGACCTCAACCTCGATCGACTCTTCGGTGATCAGGTCGGCGTCATCCTCGTCATCGGGGCTTTCGAATCGCAGGCCAAATTCAACCGACGGATCAACGAATGTCTTGATTGCGAGGTAGGGAATATACAGCGGTTCCGGCGTATCACCAAAGTTCAGCGTGATCGAAAACCCGTCTTTGCCGACCTCAAGGTTTTCGAACCAATGCTGCATGACCACGGTCATCTCATCGGGATAGCGCTGACGCAGCCAATCCGCCAGTTCGACGCCTTCGTGACGTGTGTCGAAGGTGATGAAGAAGTGATGCGCGCCCGGCAGGCCGTTTTCGGCAACATCGTTCAGCACGGTCTTGATCAGACCGCGCATCGCCGTGTGCATCAGGTTCCCATAGTCAATGTCTTGCGACATGCGTTTTCCTCGAAAGTGGTTGGTCTCAGCATAGGGGATTCGGCTGGAAACGAAAGAGCAGGTTGCGCCGGATTGTTCAGATAAAATGCAATCCTGCGCCAGACAATCCCATGATTGCCAAAGTTGGTGCAAATCCCAGTTTTTGCCTGAAAATCAGTATGGCGGCGGCGGCTGTTAACGCCAACGCCTCGGGGTTCAGCGTTGTTACATCCGGTACGGGCACCGAAAGCGGGCCGCGGGATTTGACCGGCAAATGCTCAAATAGAACGTTCAGGGCGAACCACACTGATAGGTTGAGAATCACTCCGACGACCGCGGCGGTGATTGCATGCATCGCGCCGGCCAGGCGCGGACGGTTCGCAATCATCTCCAAATGCGGGCCCGCCAGGAATATCCACAGGAAACACGGAACGAAGGTGGCCCACAGGGCAACGGCCCCGGCGGCTATGGCCAGCGGGGCGCCTCCGGCGATTTGGCCGGTCAGCATGGCGACAAATTGCGTCACCAGGATCAGCGGGCCGGGCGTGGTTTCGGCCAGGCCCAGCGCGTCGATCATCTGGTCGGTATTCAGCCAGTGATAGCTGTCGACCACGGTTTGCGTCATATAGGCCAATACCGCGTAGGCTCCGCCAAAGGTGACGACGGCGAGGCGGGCAAAGAACCACCCCAGATCGGCAAGCAAGGCGTGACCCGACACTTGCAACAGCGCCAAAGGCCCAAGCCACAGGGTCAGCCAGATCGCGGCGGTCCGAACCGGATTTGCCAGCGCCCTTGGTGTGTTCACCGGGTCCGGCGCGGGCGCTGTATCGCGGGACAGGGCATAGCCCGACAGGGCGGCGGTCAGCACAATCAGCGGAAATGGCAGGTTCAGCGCAAAGATGGCAAGGAATGCAAGCCCCGCGACCAGGCGGTGCCGCCCATCCGTAAGCGCCTTGCGGGACAGGGTCCTGAGCGCCTGCAGGACGATGACGATCACAGTCGCCTTCACGCCCAGAAAGGCCGATTGGACCAATGGTGCCGCGCCATAGGCGGCATAAAGCGCCACCAGCAAGGCGATGACCAGCGCACCGGGCAGAACAAACAATGCGCCCGCGATCAAACCGCCCGGCACGCCGCGCAAGCGCCAGCCCGCATAGGTTGCCAGTTGCATCGCCTCGGGGCCCGGCAGCAACATGCACAGGGACAGCGCCCTCAGAAAGGTCTGTTCGTCCAGCCAGGGCCGCCGTTCGACCAATTCCTGATGCATCAATGAAATTTGCGCAGCAGGCCCGCCAAAGGATAAAAGGCCGATCCGCCCAAAGACCCGGAACATCTCGTGCAGTGTTGGGGGGTGCTGAGGGGCGGGCAAGGCATGTCTCCTGGCGTCGTTCGGATACATGCGAAACTTGGGCGGCACCCCGGATGGGCATTGAAACCCCGACTAGCGGGGTGTTCGCACCCTTACCCCGTGCCGATTTGCTAACGCGGATCGGCGCGGGGGGTCAAGCTTGCAACAAATGCGATCCTCAGGCCCAATCCAGACGCTGACCGGTCATGCATACCGGCAAGGTATCAAGCGGGAACTGCCCCAGTTGTTCAAAGAACGAGATGAAGTCGAACTGATTGTAGGCCTCGACCATTTTGTTGTCCTTGAAACGGGCCATGACCTGTCCCGTTACCTCAAGCGGGGCACCGTTATCGGCCCGAAAGGTCCGAACGTGCAAAATGGCGGAAACCCAATCCCCGTTCTCGATGATCTTGGGCAGGTCGACCGTGATTTCACCAAGGACATGGCGGAAGGCCGTGACCAGGTCGCGGAAATCGTCGGCGCCGACCTGCATTTCCGGGATGAGCCCTTCGGCGGTTGTTTCAGGTGCAAAAAACTGATCGATCGCATCGGTGTTTCCCTGTTCCCAAACCTCGGAATACCATGCCCTGAGTATCTCTGAATGCGTCATCCCAACTCTCCTGTCTGATACGCATCAGGATGTCGCAAAGGGGTGAACAAACTCTGAACCAAACAACGGTTCGGCCCAAAAATGCAGACATATAAGGGAAATGCAGGTTTCTGTTGCCAGGTACCTGCGAACCCCGCCTTACGCGGCTAGGCGCAAGGGCTTAAGTTTCGGTCTTGTTACTGCTTACGCAGCAACTGCAACCGGAGCACGATTGTCGTTTGCAATTGTACTAGTTTCGCCGGTAACGGTGGCAGACAGCCGAGACAAAGCTAACCCCTTTAGACGTTCGTCGATCCTGTTTCGGCCCCAAAATCCCCAAACGAAGGATGGTTGGTGGAGCCGCCGGGTACCGCCCCCGGGTCCGATCCGCTTATTACGAGCGCGTTTATGTCCATAGTCCCGAAGGACATATCATATATAGGTGAGGTCGCGCCGGGATGCAATTCCCGAATTCGGAATGCAAATACCTGGTTTTACAATGGATTGCCTGCGCAACCTCATGTGAATGTCAGCTTTGGGATCATTGGGCGCGAAAACGCCCGCGGCGGGCTCAGGCCGGTTTGCGGCGACGTTCGGCGATGTTGCAGGCCAACTGACGCGTATACGCCTCAAGCGCGACCAAAGCCGTATCCACGGCCGGGGCATCCTGCTGTTCCAGCGCATCCGCAATCTGGCTGTGCAGGGCGATGATCTCTTCGCGTGAGCGTGCGGAAAACGTGATCATGTTCATCAGGGGCTGCATCGCTTCGACGGCGCCCGCCAGTTGATAGGACAGAACCGGGTTTCCGGCCCCGTCCACAAGGGCGCGGTGAAAGGCCACGTCCGAGGCGCAAAAGGCCTCGTCGGTTAGGCCGGGTTGTGCCTGCCGGAAAATCTCGGCGCGCATGGTGGCCAGGTGGTCGGGCGTGCGTCTTGCCGCGGCCAGGGGCGCACAGGCGCGTTCCAGCGCATAGCGCGCTTCGCAGGCGGTGTCGAAACTGACGGCATTCATGGACAACAGCAGGGTCGAGGTCGTGACTTGCTGCGAATAGGCGTCCTCAAAGCTCAACCTGTTGACAAATGCGCCGCCCGAGGCCCCGCGCTGCGTGCGGATAAGCGATTGGGCTGCAAGGCGTTTCAAGGCCTCGCGTACCGTCGGACGCGAAACCTGGAACTGATCTGCCAGTTCGGCCTCGGATGGCAGCCGTTCATCAACGATCAACCGTCCCGACACAATGGCATCCCGTATCGCCTGCGCGATTTGCGCCGAAAGATCGGCTGGTTTCTTTGGGTCGATTTTCATGGCCGGGGCCTGGTTCCGCAATTTTTTATTTGTCTGACATTTAAAAGTCTGACATTTGAATTGCAAGGACTGAGTCGGGAGGGCGAAGTGAGTCGCGCGGTTCTACGCAGCGGGCTTTGGCTGGCATTTTACATCGCGATCCTGTGGGCCTGGTGGATGATGTTCACCATGAGCCGCGACATGGATCTGGACTGGGTCGGTCGGCCCGGCCCTATGGGGCAGGCCATGGCGGCGATGGATCCGCGTATGGACATGTACATGCCCATGGCCGAGTTCGGCCCGTTGTTCTGGATGTGGGCGATCATGATGGCAGCCATGATGTTGCCGACCCTGGTTCCGACCTTGCGCAGCTATGACGACCTGATCCACAGCGCCAATGGCACACGTGCCGGGTGGATCGGGGTGCTGGCGGGGTATTTCCTGGTCTGGGTCGGATTTGCCGCCGCAATTGCCGGGCTGCAACTGGCGCTGCTGTTCGGTGGAGCGGTGGATATGCTGGGCATTGCCAAGTCGCCTTATCTTGCGGGCGGGTTGCTGATCGCGGTCGGCGCCTTTCAGTTTACCCGCGCCAAAGAGGTGTGCCACGGCGTTTGCCATTCGCCCATGACCTATTTCTTCGGTCACTGGAAAACCGGTTTCACGGGCGGCGTGCGCATGGGGCTTGGACTGGGTGCGTTTTGCGTCGGCTGCTGCTGGGGCTTTATGGCGCTTGGGTTCGTGGGCGGCGTCATGAGCCTGCTTTGGATGGGGTTGGCGACCCTGTTCATGGTCTTGGAAAAACTGCCCCAAATCGGACACGCAATCACGCGGCCGATGGGGTTTGCCTTAATCGCGGGCGGCATCCTGCTGATCGCCCATCACATTGTGTACGGAGGGTAACTCAATGGCAAAGAACAGAAAACCCGAATCCGACAGGTTGCCGATCAGTCAACGGATCGACAGCCGGATGCCCAATCCAAAGCGGCGCGAGATGAGCCCGACGGACTGGGCCATCAAGGGCGAATTGCTTTTGAACTGTTCCTGCGACGTGTTTTGCCCCTGCGTTGTATCGCTGGGCGCGCACCCGCCCACCGAAGGCCATTGCCATGCCTGGATGGGGATCATCATCGACGAAGGCCATTACGAGGGCGAGGACCTGTCGGGTCTGAATGTCGGTCTGCTGGTCGATATCCCGGGGCGCATGGGGGAAGGGCAATGGAAGGTCGCCGCCTATGTGGACGAACGCGCCAGCGGCAAGGCCTATAACGGGTTGTTGCAGATATTCAGTGGCCAGGCGGGCGGCACGACCGGATTGTTCACCATGCTGGTGAGCGAGATCATCGGGGCCGAGCGGGCTCCGGTTCAGATCGAGCGCGATGGGGCCAAGCGGCGGATCATGATCGGGCGCAAGATCCAGGGCGAGATCGAGATGCTGGCCGGAAAAGACCCGGAACACCCCGTCATGGTGTCCAATTCCAAATACTGGATGGGGCCCGATATCATCGTGGCGCGCGGCACCAAGTCGAAAGTGCGCGATTACGGCCGGGTCTGGGATTTTGGCGGCAAGTCAGCCGAAATCTGCCCGATCGACTGGCACGGGCCAAAGTGATGATTACCGGCGATTATGCGCGCGAAATGGCGCGGTATGGTCATTGGCAAAACAAGCAGTTGGCGGCGTTCTTTGCGCGATTGTCCGAAGCCGACCTGCACCGGGACCGGGGGGCCTTTTTCGGCTCGATCCTGGGCACGGCCAACCATTTGCTTTGGGGCGACTGGATCTGGATTTCGCGCTTTGATGGCGGCCAGGGACCCGGCGGCGGGATATCCGAAAGCGTTTCCTTGTGCCCAGGGCTGGCCCAGTGGTTGCCCCGGCGCGAGGAAATCGACACGCGGATCGCCGACTGGGCGGCAACGCTGGGCGCAGGGATTTTGGACGGAGAATTCTCCTGGTTCTCGGCAGCCAAGGGGGCCGAAGTCACCCGGCCTTTGGCGCAATGTATCGTCCATATGTTCAATCATCAGACCCATCACCGGGGACAGCTTCACCAGATGCTGACCGCATTGGGGTCGGATGCGCCGGTCAGTGACCTTGTATTCTTGCCGCAGGAGGGTTGAATGACGCACATATCGATATCGCGGCGCTTGCGCCGGACGCCCTTTTCCCAAGGGGTCGAGGCGGCAGGCGTCCAGGGATATACGGTTTACAACCGGATGTTGCTGCCCACCGTATTTGAAAGCGTCGAGGCGGATTACCGCCATCTCAAGACCCATGTTCAGGTCTGGGATGTCTCTTGTGAGCGGCAGGTCGAGTTGCGGGGACCGGACGCCGGGCGGTTGATGCAGATGCTGACCCCGCGCGACCTGAGGCGGATGCTGCCGGGGCAGTGCTATTACGTGCCCATCGTGGACGAGACGGGCGGCATGCTGAATGACCCGGTGGCCGTGAAACTGTCCGATGACCGCTGGTGGATTTCGATTGCCGACAGTGATCTGCTGCTGTGGGTCAAGGGCATCGCCAATGGCTATCGCCTGGATGTGCTGGTGGATGAGCCGGATGTATCGCCGCTGGCGGTGCAGGGCCCCAAGGCCGAGGAACTGATGGCGCGGGTATTCGGGGACCGGGTTCGCGATATCCGGTTCTTTAGGTTTGACATGTTCGAGTTTCAGGGCCGCAGCCTGGCCGTGGCCCGGTCGGGATATTCCAAGCAGGGCGGATTCGAAATCTATGTCGAAGGTGCGGATATCGGCATGCCACTTTGGAACGCGTTGTTTGCAGTGGGCGAAGATCTGAATGTGCGGGCAGGGTGCCCCAACATGATTGAACGGATCGAGGGCGGGTTGCTGTCCTATGGCAACGACATGACCGATGACAACACGCCGCATGAATGCGGTCTGGGAAAGTTCTGCAACACGCATACGGCCATTGGCTGTATCGGGCGTGATGCCCTGCTGCGCGTGGCGAAGGAAGGGCCGGTACAGCAGATTCGCCCGATCACTCTAAGGGGGGATCCACTGGGCCCCTGCGACCGGCCCTGGCCCGTCTTTGCCGATGGCAAGCGGGTCGGGCAGGTGACGTCTGCGGCATGGTCCCCCGATTTCGGAACCAATGTGTCAATCGGTATGCTGCGGCTGAGCCACTGGGATCCGGGCACCGGGCTGGAGGTTGAAACGCCGGATGGCATGCGCCGCGCCACGGTCCAGGAGCGGTTCTGGTTGTAGGAGATCGGGGAAGGGGGCTCTGCCCCCGTCGCTGCGCGACTCCCCCGGGATATTTAGGGCCAGGTGAAGCAACGGGCTGGCCGCAAGTGAATGAGAGGAGTGATTCATGTTCAATGCTTTGGTTATGGAAAAGGACGAGGAAAGCGGGCTTGCCAATGCCGTCATCCGGCCGGTCGCGGAAGAAGAATTGCCGCAGGCAGAAGTGACCGTGGCCGTCGCGTATTCGACCGTGAACTATAAGGATGGTTTGTGCATGTCGCCCAAGGGCGGCGGCCTGGTTCGCAGTTATCCGCATATTCCGGGGATCGACTATGCCGGTACGGTCGAGGCTTCGTCGGATGGCCGCTATAAGCCGGGCGACAAGGTGGTCTTGACCGGTTGGCGCGTGGGCGAGGCGCATTGGGGCGGCTATGGGCAAAAGGCCAATGCAAGGGCGGATTGGCTGGTGCCGCTGCCCGAGGGGCTGACGGCACGCCAGGCCATGGCGGTGGGAACCGCGGGATTTACCGCGATGCTGGCGGTCATGGCGTTGGAAGATCACGGTTTGCGTCCGGGCCAGGGTCCGGTGCTGGTGACGGGGGCCGCCGGGGGCGTGGGGTCGGTCGCGACGGCGATACTGGCGCATCTGGGGTATGAGGTCGCGGCAGTGACCGGCCGCCCCGATACCGCCGATTATCTGAAATCGCTGGGCGCAACGACGATTGTTGCGCGGGACGCGTTGAACGAAACCACCAAGCGACCGCTGGAAAGCGAGACCTGGGCGGGCTGTGTCGACGCGGTGGGCGGCGCGATGCTTGCCCGGGTGTTGGGGCAGATGAAATACGGGTGTTCGGTCGCGGCGGTTGGCCTGGCCGGTGGTGCGAACCTGCCTGCCACGGTTATTCCCTTCCTGTTGCGCGGGGTGAACCTGTTGGGCATCGACAGCGTGATGCAGCCTTATGACAACCGCCTGCGGGCCTGGCACCGCATCGCGACCGACCTGCCGATGGACAAGCTGGAAGCGATGATCCACCCTGCCGCGCTGAGCGATTTGCCCCGACTGGGCGCCGATATCCTGGCCGGTCAGGTCAAGGGGCGGGTTGTCGTAGACGTGAATGCCTGATTGCCCGTGATTTTGGGTGTGAACCGGTCGGCCGTATTGGCCGGCCGGTTTCGATCCATTGTCGGCCTTTGAGCGGGGTGGAAACAACTCTGGCCATCGGGGCAATTCCTGATCATGATTGCTATACATCCCAATTCCGATGGCTTATGACCCATCCGAACAGCACCTGAATACGGGGAGTGAGCAGCATGTCTGACGATTTCGAACTGGATACCGATGATCTGAAACGCCGCATGGACGGTGCCATGGCCAACCTCAAGACCGAGTTTGCATCGCTGCGAACGGGGCGGGCCTCGGCCTCGATGCTGGAGCCGGTGATGGTGGATGCCTATGGCTCGATGACGCCGATCAACCAGGTCGGTACGGTCAATGTGCCCGAGCCCCGCATGGTCACGGTCAATGTCTGGGACAAGGGCCTTGTCGGCAAGGTGGAAAAGGCCATTCGCGAAAGCGGGCTGGGTATCAATCCGCAGCTGAACGGCACGATCATCATGCTGCCGATTCCTGAGTTGAACGAAGAGCGGCGCCGCGAGCTGACCAAGGTGGCCGGGCAATATGCCGAGCACGCGCGGGTTTCCATCCGCAATGTGCGTCGCGATGGTATGGATCAGATCAAGAAGGCCAAGGCCGACGGCATGTCGGAAGATGATCAGAAATTCTGGGAGGCCGAGGTTCAGGACCTGACGGACCAGATGATCAAGGCCGTGGATGGCGCGCTTGAGACCAAGCAAGCCGAGATCATGCAGGTCTGAGCCGGACGCCATGCCCAAGGACCCGCATAACGCGCAGGTTGCCGGACCGCGCCACGTTGCCATCATCATGGATGGGAATGGCCGCTGGGCGCAGGCACGGGGCAGGCCGCGGCTGTTTGGCCACCACGCCGGTGCGCGCCGGGTCCGCGAGGTTGTCGAAGCTTGCCCGGGGTTGGGCGTCAAGTACCTGACGGTATTTGCCTTTTCGACCGAGAACTGGAAACGCACCCAGGTCGAGGTGGCCGGGCTGATGAGCCTGTTCCGGCGGTATATCGTCAAGGAAACCCGTACCCTCAAGGACAATGGAATTCGCGTCCGGTTCATCGGCGACCGGGTCCGGCTGGATGCCAAGCTGACCGAATTGATGGATACGCTTGAACGTGAAACCCAGGACAATGACCTGGTGCATCTGACCGTGGCGCTGAACTATGGCGGGCGCGACGAGGTGGCCCGGGCCACCAAGCGGCTGGCCCGCGACGTGGCCGATGGCAAGCTGCATCCCGATGATGTCGACCAAGAGACCCTGCCCAGGTATCTGGATACGCGGGTCTTGCCTGATCCCGACCTGGTGATCCGAACCAGCGGCGAGGCGCGTATTTCGAACTTTTTGCTGTGGCAATCGGCCTATTCGGAATACGAATTCATCGACACGCTGTGGCCGGATTTCACCGCGGCCGAACTGGAACGCCTGTGCAAGAGTTTTGGCGCGCGTGAGCGGCGTTTTGGGGCTGTACCGGCATGAGTGACGGCCGATGGTCTGATCTGACCGCCCGCATTCTGTCGGCGGTGGTCCTGATCGCGATTGGCGGTATCGAGGTTTGGGTGGGCGGCCTGTGGTTCGAGGCCTTCATTGGCGCGGCCTGCGGGCTGATGACCTGGGAACTGGTGCGGATGATTGACCCGCCGCGCGGTGGGCTTGCTCTTCAGATGGCTCTTTTGACGGGGTTTGCCGTCGTCCTGTGTTTCCACTTGCCGGCCCTTTACAAAATTCCGTTTCTTGTTGCGCCCGCCCTTGTCGGGGCCGGTCAGATCAGCCGCAACAAGGGGACGTACCTGTTATTTGCAATCTGGATCGCGGCAGCCGGGCTTGGGTTCCTATCAATCCGTGAAAACATGGGGTTCGGCTGGATGATCTGGCTGATTGCCGTGGTGGTTGCCACGGATGTTGCCGGGTATTTTGTCGGCAAGCTGATCGGCGGTCCCAAGTTCTGGCCCAGGGTCAGCCCAAAGAAGACCTGGTCGGGAACGGCGGGCGGATGGGCCGCCGCCGCTGTCGTGGGTGCGATTTTCGCAGCGCAGGCCGGGTTTGGCCTGACATTCGTGCTTGTTTCGGTCCTCGCCTCGATGGCCAGTCAGGCGGGCGACATAGTCGAAAGCGCGACCAAGCGGAAATTCGGGATCAAGGACAGTTCGAACCTGATCCCCGGCCATGGCGGGTTTCTGGATCGGTTTGACGGGATGATGGGGGCCGCATTGTTTGTTCTGATCGCGGGCATCTTCTACGCCCCCGGAGGCATGTAATGCGCAAAGTGTCGATTCTCGGCGCCACCGGGTCGATTGGTCAGAACACGATCGACCTGATTGCGCGCGACCCCGATGCCTATGACGTGGTTGCCCTGACAGGCGGCGCCAATATCGACCAGCTTGCGCGGGACGCGCGGCGGCTGAAAGCGGATGTGGCGGTTACCGCCTATGACACCCGGTTGGAAGACCTGCGTGCAGCGCTTGACGGCAGCGGGATCGCGGCGGCATCCGGGCAGGCGGCCCTGACCGAGGCCGCGACGCGGCCCGCAGATTGGGTCATGTCGGCCATCGTCGGCGCAGCGGGGCTGGCACCGGGGCTGGCGGCCCTGAAACAGGGGGCAACCCTGGCGTTGGCCAACAAGGAAACGCTTGTTTGCGCCGGTCCGCTTGTGCTTGAGACCGCGCGCGCGCATGGCGCACGGTTGCTGCCTGTGGACAGCGAGCATTCGGCGGTGTTCCAGGCGCTGGTGGGCGAAGACCCGCGCACGGTGGAACGGATCATCATTACCGCCAGCGGCGGCGCCTTTCGTGACTGGCCATTGGCCGAGCTTGCCAATGCGACGGTCGAACAGGCGTCGAGCCATCCCAATTGGGACATGGGGCAGCGGATTACGATCGACAGCGCCTCGATGTTCAACAAGGCACTTGAACTGATCGAAACCAAAGAGTTTTTTGGCATAGACCCGTCCCGGATCGAGGTTCTGGTGCATCCCGAATCCATCGTGCATGCCCTGGTGGGGTATTGCGATGGCGCCGTCATGGCCCATCTGGGGGCGCCCGACATGCGCCACGCCATCGGCTATGCGCTGCACTGGCCTGACCGGCGGGCCTTGCCGGTCAACCGTCTGGACCTTGCGCAATTGGGCCAGCTTCGCTTTGCCGACCCGGACCCCGAACGTTATCCGGCGCTGAGGCTGGCGCGGGCGGTGATGGAACGCGGCGGCCTGTCGGGGGCAATCTTCAACGCCGCCAAGGAACGGGCGCTGGACCATTTCATCGCGCGGCGGATCAGGTTTTTGGACATGGCCGACATGGTGGCGTCGGTCCTGGACCGGTTCGAGACCGACGGCAGCCATATTGATGCCCCTTTGTCACTTGATAACGTGCAGCAAACGGACCATCTGGCACGTCAGTGGGTGGATGAAGCCGTGGTACAACGAGCAGGATAGACGTTTTGGACATTTTCTCTCTTATTCCGCAATTCGGAAGCATTGCCTATACGATTGGCGCATTCATCATCGCGTTGTCGGTGATTGTCGCGGTCCATGAATATGGCCACTACATCGTGGGCCGCTGGTCCGGTATCCATGCCGAGGTGTTTTCGATCGGGTTTGGCCCCGTATTGTGGAGCAGGACAGACAAGCGCGGCACCCGGTGGCAGATCGCGCTGTTGCCGTTTGGCGGGTACGTCAAGTTCCTGGGCGATGCCAATGCGGCCTCGGGCAAGGACGAAGACGCCATGGCCGAAATATCCGAGCAGAGCCCCGAAGAGCTGCGGCGTACCATGCACGGCGCGCCGCTTTGGGCACGCACCGCGACCGTGGCGGCCGGGCCTGTCTTCAACTTTGTCATGTCGATCCTGGTTTTCGGTCTGATCTTCTGGTCTCAGGGCGTGTCGCGTGAGCCGCTGACCGTCGGGTCGCTGCATCCGTTGCCGGGCACCGTGCAGGAATTGCAGGACGGGGACGAGATCATCGCCATCGCCGGCATGCCGACCCCCGATTTCGATCAAGAGGGGGCCTGGTCTGATTATACCGAGGCGCTGCCGGTCGAGCCCGTGCTGGACTATACGGTAATCCGCGACGGCCAGACGCTGGACGTATCCGCGCCCTGGCTGTTTCCGCCGCTGATCCAACAGGTCACCCCGCGCAGCGCCGCGATGGATATTCAACTGGCACAGGGTGATGTCATCACCGCCGTTGACGGTGATCCGATCTTTGCCTTTGAACAGCTCAAGGAACATGTCGAGGGGTCGGACGGCAAGGTTCTGTTGCTGGATGTCTGGCGCGATGGGGCCGAACTGGAATTCGCCCTAGCGCCGCGGCGCACGGACGAGCCGCAACCCGATGGCGGTTTCGTTACCCATTGGCGGATCGGCATCGTGGGCGGGATGATGTTGGTCCCGGCAACCGAACCTGCGGGTCTGTGGGATTCGCTGACCGGCGGCGTCCAGCAAACGGGGCGCATCATCGAAGGGTCCTTGTCAGGAATCTGGCACATGGTTACCGGCGCAATCAGCACATGCAACATGTCCGGGCCGATCGGTATCGCCGAAACCTCGGGGGCCATGGCCAGCCAGGGCGCGCAAAGCTTTATCTTCTTTATCGCTGTGCTTTCGACGGCGGTGGGCCTGCTGAACCTGTTCCCGATTCCCGCGCTGGATGGGGGGCATCTGGTGTTCTATGCCTATGAAGCCGTTGCCGGAAAACCGCCCAGCGATCTGGCGTTGCGGGTGCTGATGGGAATCGGTGTCACCATCATCCTCAGCCTGATGTTGTTTTCCGTCAGCAACGACCTGTTTTGCTGAATAAGGCGGCCCCGGCACGCTAAAGCCGCAAAATTGCCCCAATTCATTTTTAGTGTTTCGGGGCAATTTCCTAAGTGGGCTTACGCGCCATGACCAAGACGCTGCAAAAATCCTATCAAAGCTTCAGCTTCCTGTTTGTACTGAACTGGGACGTTTTGCTGAGCTTCGGCGCCACCGCGCTGGCCTTGGCTGCGGGCGCATATCTCGCAGGAATGTGATTCTTACAATCATGTGGAAAACGGCCCGCCGCACGCCGCTGGCGGGCTGTGTTGTTTGGTCTTTTGACAAGATCAATCAATCCCGTTACTCAACTGCTAAAGTCTGAAAATTCTAGGTAGAGAACAATATGGCTTACAGCAGAGGCACGGGCATATCCTGCGGTGCGAAATCGCCGCAAGACAATATTTTGTGGCGCGCGCTTACAATTTTTTTCCTTTTCGCTGCAATGACCTTGACGGTTCTGCCGCAAAGCGCGCTGGCTCAGAACTACAGTTTCAACGGCTTCAAGGTCGAGGGTAATCGTCGGATCGAAACCTCGACGATCATCGCCCGCACCGGAATCGAACCCGGGCAATCGGTGACTGCGGGGCAGTTGAACGATGCCTATCAGCGTTTGCTTGACAGTGGTGTTTTTGAAACAGTCGAACTGACCCCAAGCGGCAGCACATTGCTGATCGAGGTTCAGGAATACCCGACGATCAACAAGATCAGCATTGAAGGCAACCGCCGGGTCAAGGACGACGTGCTGATGGAGGTCATAACCTCTCAGCCGCGGCGTGTGTTCACGCCGCAAGTGGCCGAAACCGACGCCGATCTGATTGCCGAAGTGTATTCGGCGCAGGGCCGGGTGGCGGCCACCGTCATTCCCCGGATCATCCGGCGCAGCGACAATCGTGTCGATCTGGTCTTTGAGGTCGCCGAAGGCACCACGATCGAGATCGAGCGTGTCAGCTTTGTCGGCAACCGGGCCTATTCCGACCGCCGCCTGCGTCGCGTGCTTGAAACCAAGCAAGCCAACTTTTTGCGGACATTCCTGCGCGGCGATACCTTTATTGCCGACCGGATTGAATTCGACAAACAGGTCCTGCGCGATTTCTACCTGTCGCGCGGCTATGTCGATTTCCGGGTCAACAGCGCAAACGTGGAATTCACCCGCGAGCGGGATGCGTTCTTTCTGGTGATGAACATCACCGAGGGTCAGAAGTTCAGTTTTGGCAGGATCACCACCGTCAGCGAGATACCTGGTGTTGATCCCGCGCCCTATCAGGACGCGCTGAAGATCAAACCCGGCGTTATCTATTCGCCGACGCTGATCGAAAACTCGATCGCCCGCCAGGAACGGCTGGGCATCAAGGAAGGCGTCGATTTCCTGCGGATCGAACCGCGCGTGACACGCAATGACCGCGACCTGACACTGGATATCGAGTTTGTTCTGACCAAGGGCCCGCGCATTTTTGTTGAACGGATCGATATCGAAGGCAACACGACGACACTGGACCGTGTCATTCGCCGCCAGTTCGACACCGTCGAAGGTGACCCGTTCAACCCGCGCGAAATCCGCCAGAGCGCCGAGCGCATCCGCGCGCTGGGTTTCTTTGCGGTGGCCGATGTCGAAACCCGCGAAGGGTCGACCCCCAGCCAGGTGATTGTCGACGTGGATGTCGAGGAACAGCCCACCGGCTCGCTGAGCCTGGGCGGCAGCTACTCGGTCTCGGACGGTTTCGGGATTGCGATCGGGCTGCAGGAATCGAACTTTCTGGGGCGCGGACAGAACCTGGGAATTACCCTGTCGACCGCGCAGGATGCCGAACAGTACGTGATTAATTTCACGGAACCTTATCTTTTGGGGCGTAAGCTGCGCTTTGACCTGGGGCTTGGCCTGGCCAGCACCAATTCAAGCTTTGCCAGCTATGATACCAAGCGGGTCTTCCTGAACCCGCAGCTGACCTATGCGATTGGCGAGCTTTCGGCCCTGCGCGTCAGGTACGGCTGGGATCGCAGCGAGATGACGCAACAGGATAATGAAACCAATGGTGCGGTCATCGCGTCCGAGATTGCACAAGGCAAGCGTGTCACCAGCTCGTTGGGGCTGTCTTATGTCTATGACAGCCGTCTGGGTGGTCTGAACCCCAATGCTGGTGTCCTGTTCGAGGTTGGCGTGGATGCCGCGGGCCTTGGGGGTGACAATCAGTACTTCAAGACGACAGCGCGGACCGTGGCGCAGACCAAGGTTCTGAACGAAGAGGTGACCCTGCGGGCATCGCTGGAAATGGGTGCCTTGCACTGGCGGGGCAACGATTTCAGCCGAACCATCGACCGTTTCGTCCTTGGCCCCAACACGTTCCGCGGGTTTGAACCTGCCGGTATTGGCCCGCGCGACCTGTCTTCTGGTCAGGATGACGGGATCGGCGGTAACTATTACTGGGTTGCGCGTCTGGAATCGGATTTCCCGCTTGGCCTGCCCGAAGAGCTTGGGCTGCGCGGCGGTGTGTTCTATGATTTCGGCAATCTCTACAACGTGAGCAACGTCAACACGAATGGCGCGAATATTGTCGGGGCCGATGGCTCGATCCGCCATGTTGTCGGGGTGTCGCTGTTGTGGGACACGCCGTTTGGCCCGCTGCGGTTCAACTTCTCTCAGGCTGTCAAGAAAGAGGAATTCGACAAGGTGCAGAACTTTGACCTGACCATTCAGGCCCAGTTCTGACGCCATGTTCGCAAGCGTCGTGAATATCATGCAGGGCCCGTTTCGGGCCCTGTGTGTTTTGTGCCTGCTGACAGTGGCGGCACCGGTGGTGGCCCAGCAGATTGGCCTGCCCCAATCGGGGGTTCTGACCATTTCCAGCGAGCGGCTGTTTGCGGAATCGGAGTTTGGCCAGCGTGTCTTTCGCGAGATCGAGGCCGAAAGCAGCGTGCTGGCCGAGGAAAACGAGCGCATTGTTCAGGAACTGAGCAAAGAGGAAAAGGACCTGACCGACCGGCGATCCTCGCTTGCTGCGGGCGAATTTAGACCCTTGGCCGAAGCGTTCGACCAGAAGGTTCAGTCGCACCGCGATGGGCAGCGTGCCAAGCTTGATGCTCTTGCCCGCCGCAGCGAAGAGGCCCGGAACATGTTTTTTGATCTGGTACAGCCGGTTCTGATCGACCTGTTGCGCGAAACCGGATCCTCGATGATCATCGAACGCTCGAACGTTTTTCTCAGCTCGGACGCGTCGGATGTGACGGATGCGGCCATCGCGCGGATCAACGCCGCAATCGGCGACGGGCAGGCCCTGGAAAGCGGTACCGATCAATAGGTGTGCTTGCCCTTGGTGGCCGGGATTGCTAACCACGCTGGAAAGAGACGTCCAAAACAGGAATTCTGCACTATGACCACGGAAACCAAGAGCGCCGACATTCAGCTGATACAGCGTATTCTGCCGCATCGTTATCCGTTTCTGCTGGTTGACAAGGTCGTAGATATTTCCGGGTATCACTCGGCCGTCGGTGTCAAGAACGTCACCATGAACGAACCCCATTTCCAGGGGCATTTTCCCGGCACTCCGATCATGCCGGGCGTGACGATTGTCGAGGCGATGGCCCAGACCGCCGGCGTCATGCTGGGCGTGGGCATGGATGTCATCGACAGCGAGCTGCTGATCTATTTCATGAATATCGACAAGTGCAAATTCCGCCGCAAGGTGGTGCCGGGCGACGTTCTGGAAATGCATGTGGAAACCGTGCGCGGCAAGAAGGGCGGCAAGATATTCAAGTTCAGCGGCCGCGCGACCGTAGATGGCGAAGTCGCAGCCGAGGCCGAGTTTTCGGCCTATGTCGACTGGGACATGGAAAAGACGGCATGAGCGATATCCACCCAAGCGCGATCATCGAAGACGGTGCCCAGGTCGGGCTGGGCTGCAAGATCGGCCCGTTCTGCTATGTCGGTCCGCAGGTGCGGCTGGCTGACGGGGTCGAGCTGAAATCTCATGTCGTGGTGACCGGCGAAACGCAAATCGGCGAAGAAACGGTCGTTTTCAACTTTTCCGTCATTGGCGAAATTCCGCAGGACCTGAAGTTCGGCGGCGAAAATACCCGTCTGGAAATCGGCAAGCGCAACCGCATTCGCGAACATGTCACCATCAACACCGGAACCGAAGGGGGCGGCGGTGTCACCCGCATCGGGGATGACTGCCTGCTGATGGCCGGTGTTCACGTGGCCCATGACGTTCAGATCGGCAACCGCGTGATCATGGTCAACCATTCCGGCGCCGCTGGTCATTGCATCGTCGAGGATGACGTCATCGTGGGCGGCATCTCGGGCTTGCATCAATGGGTGCGCGTGGGACAGGGCGCCATTATCGGGGCGCTGACGATGGTCGCCAATGACGTCATTCCCTATGGGCTGGTGCAGGCGCCGCGCGGCGTTCTGGACGGGCTGAACCTGGTCGGTCTGAAACGCCGCGGCGTCCCGCGCGAGGATATCTCGGCCCTGCGGGCGGCCTTCCGCGAATTGTCCGAGGGGCAGGGCACCTTCATGGACCGGGCGCACCGGGTGGGCGACGGCAATGACAGCGAATACGTTCAGCGCATTGTCGAGTTCGTCACCGGGCATACCGACCGGTCCTTCCTGACGCCTGGGAAGTAAGCCGATGCTGGCATTGATCGCGGGCACGGGCCTTTTGCCGGACGAAGTGGTTGCACGGCTGGATGAACAGCCCCTGATCTGCGCCATGGAAGGGTTTCTGCCAGACAGGCTTGAGGCAGATCTTGTCTTTCCTCTGGAAACGCTCGGCAGTTTCGTGGCTGATCTCAAGGCGCGGGGGGTAACCCGCATTTGCATGGCCGGTGCCGTGCGCCGCCCCAAGGTTGACCCGGCCCGAATTGACGCGGCAACGATGCCGCTGGTTCCGGTACTGCAAAAGGCGATCATGTCCGGCGATGATGGTGCATTGCGCGCCGTGATCGGCATTTTCGAAGATGCGGGGTTCGAGGTGCTGCCGGCCCATGGCCTTGCCCCGGATATTCTGCCGCCGCTGGGGTGCCTGACGCAGACCACGCCCACAGAGGCCGATTTGTCCGACGCCGACCGCGCGGCCGGTATTCTGCGTGCCATGGGTGATGCCGATATCGGTCAAGCCTGTGTCGTGTCCAAAGGTCAGGCGCTGGCGGTTGAGGGCATTTATGGCACTGCATGGATGTTGCAATCGCTGACCCAGCGCCCTGATGCGGGGGGCGGCATCCTGTTCAAAGGCCCAAAGCCCGGACAAGATCGCCGCGCAGACCTGCCTGCCATCGGACCTGAAACGGTGCCCGCAGCCGCCGCGGCTGGTCTGGCAGGCATTGTTCTTGAAAAGGGCGGTGTAATCGTTCTGCAGCAGGACCGCGTGCTGGAAGCCTGTGACCGGTTGGGTCTTTTCCTTGTCGTGCGCGAGCGGGCCGTCTGATGCGCGTTTTCCTTGTGGCCGGCGAACCTTCGGGGGATCGGCTGGGCGGCGCGCTGATGGAGGGGCTGAAAGCCCTGGTGCCGGGCGTCACATTTGATGGCATCGGCGGCCCGTTGATGCAGGCCCAGGGACTGGACAGCCGGTTTCCCATGGCCGAGCTCAGCGTCATGGGGCTGGTCGAGGTGTTGCCTAAGTTCTTTCACCTCAAGCGGCGGATCGCAGAAACGGCACAGGCTGTTCTGGACACCGCACCCGACGTGCTGATCACCATAGACAGCCCCGATTTCTCGTTACGGGTGGCGCGTCTGGTCAAGGCGCGCAGTACTTTGCGAACGGTTCACTATGTCGCCCCAAGTGTCTGGGCCTGGCGGCCGGGGCGGGCGGACAAGATGGCAAAGGTCATCGACCATGTTCTTGCGCTGTTGCCGTTCGAACCGCCCTATATGGAACGCGCCGGGATGGAGTGCGACTTTGTAGGGCATCCGGTTGTGAACGAGCCTGTTGCGCGTGATGCAGACAGGGCCGCTTTGCGGGACGCGTGCGGTTTGGGCGATGCGCCCTTCGTGCTGGCACTGCCCGGATCGCGTCGGGGCGAGGTTGACCGGCTGGCGCCCGTCTTCGGCGAGGCGCTTGGACTGTTCCTGCGGGACCGTCCCGGTATGCGGGTTGTGGTTCCGGCGGTGGCGCATATCGCAGACACCGTTGCCGAGCATGTCCGCGACTGGCCCGGCACGCCAATTGTTCTTGATCCGCGTGACCTGACGCCTGCCGACGCGTCACGGCAAAAACGCGCGGCCTTTGCTGCGGCTGATCTTGCGCTGGCGGCATCCGGCACTGTCTCGTTAGAGCTTGCCGCACAGAACACACCGATGGTTATCGCTTACCGGTTGTCGTGGCTGACGCAAAAAATGGCCGAGCGGTTGGTCAAGCTGGACACGGTGACCCTTGTCAATCTTGTGTCGGAAACACGGGCCGTTCCCGAATGCCTGCTGGATAACTGTCAGCCCCAGACGATCGCGTCGGCCTTGTCTGCGGTCGCCGAGAAACCGGGCCTGCAACAGGATGCGATGGCCGTGACCATGCAACGGCTTGGGCGCGGCGGCGAAGCCCCCGGTTTGCGCGCGGCCCGGGCGATTCTTGAGCGTCTGCCGGCATGATGGCTGAATATGTGGTCTTTGGGGCCTCGGCCTTTGTGACCCAGGTGCTGACCAATCTGGACAATCTGGCGGCCTTGCTTGGGCTGGTCCTTGTTTCGGGGCCGAAACGGGCGGTGCCGGGGTTCTTGCTGGCGCAAGTGGTCGTGATCGCCGCAGCCGCGCTGTTGGCGCTGGGTGTCGACGATGTCATGCCGCACTGGGCCGGATATCTGGGCTTTATCCCCCTGGGTCTGGGCCTGTTGGGTGTCGTTCGGCAATTCAGGCCGACTGAAGATCAAGACGATAGGCGGTTTCAGATCTCATCAAGCGCGCCGGTCCTTGTGACGATGCTGCTGTTTGTCAGCCTGTCGATGGACACCTTTGCGGTCTTGGCACCCTTGTTGGCGGATTCCGCGCCCGCATTCCGTGTAGCCGGTCTTGCGGGTGCGGGGATGGCCGCGCTGGGGCTGGCGATGCTGGGATTCCTGGGCGGGCGTTTTTCGGGCCATACCGGCGGCCTGGCCCGGCGGCTTGAAAAGCTGGTCCCTTTTGTCATGATATGCGCGGGGATCTATATCCTCAGCAATTCATGGACGGACGCGCTCTAGTATCCGCGCCAAATCCAGCCGCCGCCAAAGATGCGGCTGCCTTCGGTTTCGTAAAACACGCAGGCCTGTCCGGGCGAAACCCCTTCTTCGGGGGTCAGCAGCTCGACCTCGGCGGTGGTTTCTGACAATGGCCGGATGATTGCGTCGCGCGGTGGGCGGGTCGATCGGACCTTGACCGAGACATGCCACTCCTTGCGCGATGTAAACGCCGCGTCGCCCAGCCAGTTGATCTCGCGCACCGGAATCGTGCGGGTCGCCAGCATTTCCTTGGGACCGACAACAACCTGTTTGCGGTCCACATCCAGCTTGACGACATAAAGCGGCTCGCTCAGCCCGCCAATGCCCAGCCCGCGCCGCTGACCGATCGTATAGTGAATCACGCCCTCATGCTGCGCCAATACACGCCCGTCGGCGTGAACGATTTCGCCGGGTTCTGCGGCACCCGGGCGCAGCTTTTCGATGACGCTGGCGTAATTGCCGTCGGGGACAAAACAGATATCCTGACTGTCGGGTTTGTCCGCGACCGCCAATCCATATTGCGCCGCCATTTCACGCGTGGCGTCCTTGGATGGCAAATGGCCCAGAGGAAACCGCAAGTAATCCAATTGCTCGGGCGTTGTTGAAAACAGGAAATAGGACTGATCCCTGTTGGCATCTGCCGCGCTGTGCAATTCGGGACCGTTCGGGCCGTCCTTGCGCTGAATGTAATGACCGGTGGCCATGCAATCTGCCTCAAGATCGCGCGCCGTTTCCAGCAGATCCTTGAATTTGACCCGTTCATTGCACCGGATACAGGGCACCGGGGTGGCCCCCGCCAGATAGCTGTCGGCGAATTCGTCGATGACTGCGTCCTTGAATATGTTTTCGTAATCCAGCACGTAATGCGGAAAGCCGCGTTCCTCGGCGACGCGGCGCGCATCGTGAATGTCGATGCCGGCACAACAGGCGCCTTTCTTGGCCAATGCCGCCCCATGGTCATAAAGCTGCAGCGTGACGCCAACCACATCATAGCCCTCGTCAGCCAGATGCGCGGCAACAACGGAACTGTCGACGCCACCGGACATGGCCACCACAACCCTTGTTTCCGAGGGGGGCTTGGCAAATCCGAGCGAGTTCAGAGGTGTCTTGGTATCGAGGGCCATCGCCTGTCCGTTCGCGTTAATGAAGACCGGCAGAATATAGGAAAATTCTAGACACTCTCAAGGGGCGGTTTCACCGCACATTAAGTAGGCTGATCCAACTTTGTCGCAGCAAGAAGAGGGTCGAAAGATGTATTTGCACAAAGTTGAAGGGCCGCGATCGGTAAACCTGCCGGACGGAACGGTTTTGACGCGCGCGGATTTGCCCCCACCAGACACCAAGCGCTGGGTCGCATCGCGCAAGGCCATGGTGGTGCGCGGGGTGCTGTACGGCCTGATAACCCTGTCTGATGCCAAAAAGAAATACGGCATCAGCGACGAGGAATTCAATGCCTGGGTTTCGGCCGTCGCAGAACACGGAGTGGACGCATTAAAGACCACGGCTCTAAAAAAATATCGACAACCTAAAGTAGAAAGTGAATAAATGAATCAACGGTAACGTCAGATTAACCATTTTTATTCAGGTTCGATTTTAGCAGGAATAATTTGACCCGAATTGGAGCAGTAATATGCGAATACTTCTTGTCGAGGATGATCCAACAACATCCAAAAGCATCGAACTGATGCTGACGCATGCCAATCTCAACGTGTATGCAACGGACCTTGGCGAAGAAGGGATCGATCTTGCGAAACTCTATGATTACGACCTGATCCTTCTGGACCTGAACCTGCCTGACATGAACGGGCACGAGGTTTTGCGGCAGTTGCGGATTTCGCGGGTTGAAACCCCCATTCTGATCCTGTCGGGCGCGGATGACACGGAAAGCAAGATCAAGGGGTTTGGGTTCGGGGCCGATGACTACCTGACCAAGCCGTTCCACCGCGAAGAACTGGTTGCGCGCATTCACGCCATCATTCGCCGGTCGAAAGGCCATTCGCAATCGGTGATACATACCGGCCAGGTTGCCGTGAACCTTGATGCAAAAACGGTCGAGGTTGACGGAAAAACAGTGCATCTGACCGGCAAGGAATACCAGATGCTTGAGCTTTTGAGCCTGCGCAAGGGCACGACCCTGACCAAGGAAATGTTCCTGAACCACCTCTACGGTGGCATGGATGAACCGGAACTCAAGATCATCGACGTTTTCATCTGCAAGCTGCGGAAAAAGCTCAGCAATGCGACGGGCGGCGACAATTACATCGAAACGGTTTGGGGCAGGGGATATGTGCTGAGAGATCCGCAAACCAATTCCGTCGAAGAAACGCGTATGGCCGTCGGGGCCTGAACCGACAAGACACCGCCGCCGTGGTCCAGGGCGGCGCCATCACTCACGGCTCAGCACGTCTGGACCTGGCCATGGCCTCGCCCTATCACTAGGGTCCAAGATTCCGTTAAGGGCGAGGCCATGACCGAAACCATTCTGGTGCAAGATCTGTCCAAAGATCAGGCGCGGGCCGAACTGGCCCGCCTTGCGCAATTGTTGTTGCGGGCAAATGATCAATACCATGCCAAGGACGCGCCCGAGATTTCGGATGCGGAATATGATCAGCTGAAACGGCGCAACGCCGAAATCGAACTCCGTTTTCCAGAGCTCAAACGGGCGGACAGCCCCTCCGAGAGGGTCGGTGCCCGCCCGGCCGACGGGTTCACCAAGGTCACCCATGCGGTTGCCATGATGTCGTTGGGCAACGCCTTTGATGCCGTCGATGTCACGGATTTTGACCGCTCGGTCCGAAAATACCTGGGGCTGGGGGCGGATGCGCCACTGTCCTATACCGCCGAGCCAAAGATTGACGGGCTGTCTTTGTCCCTGCGTTACGAGCGCGGAGCCCTGGTGCAGGCCGCCACGCGGGGGGACGGTCAGGTTGGCGAGAATGTCACTGAAAACGCCCTGAACATCCAAGGCATTCCGCGCCACATCGAAAACGCGCCCGACATTCTTGAGGTCAGGGGCGAGGTCTATATGTCCCACCGGGATTTTGACGCACTGAATGCGCGGCAGGCCGAAACCGGCGGCAAAAGTTTTGCCAACCCGCGCAATGCCGCCGCCGGATCCTTGCGCCAGCTTGACGCGCGGATCACCCGGTCGCGGCCGCTGGGGTTTTTTGCCTATGCCTGGGGGGAATTGTCTGAACCATTGTCAGATACCCAAATGGGCGCAATACAGCGCCTGGGCGACTTTGGGTTTGATATCAACGCGTTGACTCAGGTTTGCGATACCACGGATCAACTTCTGGCCCATTACCGCCTGATCGAGGAACAGCGTGCGACGCTGGGCTATGACATCGACGGCGTTGTCTACAAGGTCAACGACCTGGCCTTGCAATCCCGCCTTGGCTTCCGCTCGACAACACCGCGTTGGGCCATCGCCCACAAGTTTCCCGCAGAACTTGCCTGGACCCGGCTCGAAGGGATCGACATTCAGGTCGGGCGGACCGGTGCCCTCAGCCCCGTGGCCCGCCTGCATCCGGTCACCGTGGGCGGTGTCGTTGTATCGAACGCGACGCTCCACAACGAGGATTACATCGCCGGGCGCAATGCCAAGGGCGGGGAAATTCGTGACGGCAAGGACATTCGCGTTGGCGACTGGGTACAGGTCTATCGTGCGGGCGACGTTATTCCCAAGGTTGCCGATGTCGATCTGTCCAAGCGCCCCGATACCGCCGTGGCCTATGACTTTCCAACCCGGTGCCCCGAATGCGGCAGCGACGCGATCCGCGAAGAGGGCGACGCGGTGCGGCGCTGCACGGGCGGTCTGATTTGCCCCGCGCAAGCCATGGAAAAGCTGAAACATTTCGTTTCTCGAAAGGCTTTTGACATTGACGGTCTCGGCGCCCGCCAGGTTGAGGCATTTTATGTTGATCCCGATTTGCCGGTGAAAACACCGGCGGATATATTTACGCTGCAAACGCGGGACGCGGCCAATCTGAACAAGCTTGCCAACCGCAAGGGCTGGGGCGCGCAAAGCGCGGCAAACCTGTGGGCCGCAATCGAGGAAAAGCGCGCAATCCCGCTTGGCCGGTTGCTGTTCGCTTTGGGCATCCGCCATCTTGGCGAGGCAGCGTCGAACCTGATCGCAACCCATTACGGCAGCTGGGACGCGTTTGAACGGGCCATTACCGCAGCCGCCGACCGGACCGGCCCGGAATGGGACGAATTGCTTGGCATCGACGGCGTCGGAGAGGTCATGGCCCAGACCCTTGTGGCTAGCTTTGCCCAGCATGCCGAACGCCAGAGTATCGACGCATTGGTTGCGCAGCTCGACGTTCAGGACGCCACGAAACCAAAGACCGAAGGCAGCCCGGTTGCCGGGCTTACGGTTGTGTTTACCGGCACGCTTGAAAAGATGACCCGCGCCGAGGCGAAAGCCCGCGCCGAAGCTTTGGGTGCCAAGGTGTCAGGCTCGGTCAGCAAGAAAACCGACATTCTGATCGCGGGTCCCGGTGCGGGGTCCAAGGCGAAAAAGGCCGCCGAACTTGGCGTTCGGACATTGGACGAGGATGGCTGGCTACAGCTGATCACCCCAGCATGAGCGGGCGCCCCGAAAGCCTGTTTCCGTTGTTTGCGGGGCTGGAAACACTTGACGGTGTTGGCCCCAAAACCGCGCAATTGCTTGGCCAGCTGGATATTGCCTCGCCGCGCGATCTGATATTTTCCTTGCCCTATGCGGTCATCGACAGGCGCCGCCGCGACACCGTTCAGGGGGCGGATCTGCCAACCACGCTGACGGTGGCTGTCACCGTCGGGGCCCACCGTCCGCCCCGCAACAGGGGCGGCGCGTATCGCATCCTTGTCGAAGATGCCCAGACAAGTTTTCAGCTGGTCTTTTTCCATGCGCGCGGTGAATACCTGAAAAAGATCCTGCCCGAAGGCGCTTTGCGGCTGGTGTCGGGCCGGCTTGAGCTGTTTGACGGGCAGGCACAGATGGTCCACCCCGATCATGTCGCGCCCCTGGCCGAAGCGGACAGCATCCCCGAATTCGAACCGGTCTATCACCTGACACAGGGCGTGACCCAGAAAACGGCCTTTCGGGCAGCACGCAGCGCGCTGTCCCGCGCACCGGACCTGGCCGAATGGATTGATCCGGCTCAACGCGCCCAGAAAAACTGGCCGGACTGGCAGGCGGCCATTGGCATGGCGCATGCACCCCAGGGCGCAGATGATGTGTCGCCGTTTTCTCTGCCGCGCGAGCGACTGGCCTATGACGAGCTTCTGGCGCACCAGCTGACCCTGGCCCTGGCGCGTCAGAAAGAACGCAAATCGCGCGGGATTGTCAGTCAGGGAACCGGCGCGTTGCAGTCCCGCGTTCTGGACAGCTTGCCATACCGGCCAACCCGTGCGCAGGAACGCGCCATTGGCGAGATTGCCGCCGACATGGCGGGGCAGGCGCGGATGAACCGGCTGCTTCAGGGGGATGTGGGGTCGGGCAAGACGCTTGTTGCCTTCATGTCATTGCTGGTCGCGGTCGAAGCCGGTGGCCAGGGGGTCATGATGGCGCCGACGGAAATTCTGGCGCGTCAGCATCTTGAGGGGTTGCGCCCGCTTGCCGAACAGGCGGGCGTTGTACTTGAGCTGTTGACGGGGCGCGACAAGGGGGCCGAACGCAAAGCCAAGCTTGAGGCGCTGAAATCCGGTGCGATCCAGATTCTGGTCGGCACGCATGCGGTGTTTCAGGGGGATGTCGCGTTTGACGATTTGCGGCTGGCAATCGTCGATGAACAACACCGGTTCGGTGTTCGCCAGCGCATGGAATTGTCGGAAAAGGGGCAGGGGGCGGATGTTCTGGTGATGACAGCGACACCCATCCCACGCAGTCTGGCACTGGCGCAATACGGCGATATGGATGTGTCGGTTCTGGATGAAAAGCCGCCGGGCCGAAAGCCCGTAAAAACGGCCATCCTGGGCACGCCGCGCATGGCCGAGGTGGTTGAACACCTGCGGCAGGCCATTCGGGATGGCAGGCAATGTTACTGGGTATGCCCGTTGGTCGACGAATCCGAAGTGTCCGATCTGACGGCGGCTGAAGACCGGTTCAAACGTCTGCGCGCTGAACTTGGTGAGGGCGCGGTGGGTCTGGTTCACGGGCAGATGCCAGCGGCAGAGAAAGACGCGGCAATGGCTGCGTTCCAATCGGGGCAGACCCAGGTTCTGGTTGCGACCACGGTGATCGAGGTCGGCGTGAACGTTCCCAATGCGACGATCATGGTGATCGAACGGGCCGAGGTCTTTGGCCTGGCGCAGCTGCATCAGTTGCGTGGCCGGGTCGGGCGTGGCGAGGGGGCCTCGACCTGTTTGCTGATGTATCAGCCGCCGCTAACCGAAGGCGGACGCAAGCGGTTGGAGGTTCTGCGCGAGACCGAAGATGGTTTTCGTATCGCCGAAACCGATCTTCAGATGCGCGGCGCGGGCGATGTTATCGGCACGGCCCAATCCGGGCTGCCCCGGTTCCGCATTGCCGATCTGGAACGGCAGGCGGGGCTTATGGCCATTGCACAATCGGACGCGCGGGCGTTGCTGTCGTCCGACCCGAACCTGAACTCGGACAGGGGCAAGGCCGCGCGGGTCTTGTTGTGGCTGATGAAGCAGGATCAGGCAATACGTTTGATTTCAGTCGGTTAGGCGGAAAGTCCGCGAAAGTTCACAAATGTTCTCAAAAAGTTCTTTACCGAAGGTGAAAAATATGAGAACAAAAGGTCAACAAATGATTAAGCCCTGACCGGAGGTGACACCATGCTGACCCAGATCAAGACCGCTTTCAGCCGTTCGCAAGCAACGATTCTGCAAGACGCTGCCGGTGCCGTTTCTCTGGTTGTCATGCTGATGGTCGCCCTTCACCTGCCGTTGGGGTTCTAAGCCTTCCTGCCTGCGATCTCGTGCCGATCACGCCGCGCTTGTCATACCCATCTCAGTCAAGGGTGACCTGCCTGTCCCAAGACCCTTGAAGGGGCCATGCCTCGGCCCCAGCGTGGAAATCCGGACCCAACATGAGAAACGCATTACCTGCCGCCGCCCTTTCTGCCCGGAAAGAGCGGCGGCCTTTTCTTTCCGGACCTAAAGCTGCCCGGTCTTGAAGATTTCCAGCAACGCAGACAGGACCGAGTTTGCGGCAACAGAGGCCAGGATCATGCCCATCACGCGGCTGACGATGGCCGATCCCGAATGGCCGATGATGCGTATGATCGGATCGGCCAGCAGCATCAGGATTGCGGCAATGGCAATAACCGCCAGCATGACCAATGCCGTGACACCCTGATCCGCGATGCTATAGCGGTTGTTGTCGGTCAGGATGACAATTGCCAGCATGGCACCGGGCGAGGCCAGCGAGGGTACCGCCAGCGGAAAGATCGCAGGGTTCGGCTTGTGCGTGTCCTCTGCGGCCTCTTCCTGGCCAAAACGCTGGTCCGAATCCGGCTTGCTTTCGCCAAAGATCATGGTCAGCGCAAACAGGAACAGGATGATGCCGCCAGCCACCTGAAAGGAATTCAGGCCAATATCCAGCGCATCGATCAGGATCTGGCCAAACACAAGAAAGAACAGCAAAACGCCCGCGCTGACGGCGGCTGCCAGAAACGCGGTGCGGCGGCGGGCGGCGGCTTCGACACCTGCGGTGACGGCGATGAAGACAGGAATGGTGCCAATCGGGTCGATCACGACCCACAATGTCACGAAATGTTCCAGCAGGCTGTCCAACGCGTTGCTCTCCCTGGTTTTGGCAGGAGCCTAGACGCGATGGACGCAAAAGGCCACGTTCAGGCGCAGTCGGCCTGTTCCGCCTTTTCAAAAGCCTCGGCAGTTGCGTCCAGAACCAACATGATCGACGCGTGCCGGTTTTTGTATTCGCGGGCCGGCATCAGCACTTTTAGCCCGTCAAAGGGTGCGTCCGGGGCCGGTCCGTCCTTTTTCAGCATGGCCGACAGCTGGTCGCGCGCCGCTTCGACCTGCGCGCGGGTCGTTCCGATCAAGGCACCGCCCACGACAGAGGCAGAGGCCTGCCCAAGCGCGCAGGCCTTTACGTCCTGTCCGAACGCGGCAATCCGCCCGTCGCGCAACGACAGGTCCACGGTAACGGTAGACCCGCACAGCGGTGACCGTTTCTTGACCGTTGCATCCGGGTCTGCCAGCCGTTCCAAATGGGGGATATCGGCGGCAAGTGCCAAAATTCGGCCGGAATAAAGTTTGATCAGGTCGGTTTCGCCGGACATGGGTTTCCCTCGTTGCCTGTTCCCCATACATAGTGGCCAGCCTCTGGGATGCAAAAGGTTTTTGCCATGACGCAAACTGTCTCGTTCGACCCGTCGACACTGAAATACAATGAGGCGGGTCTTGTTCCCGCAATCGCGCAACAGGAAGGAACCGGAGAGGTCCTGATGATGGCGTGGATGAATGCCCAAGCCGTCGCCCGCACGCTTGAAACCGGGCGCGTGACCTATTGGTCGCGATCGCGCCAGGCGTTCTGGGTCAAGGGCGATACATCGGGCCACGTTCAGGAACTGGTCGATCTGCGCGTGGATTGCGACCGGGATTGCCTGTTGGTGGTGGTGCGCCAGACGGGGGCGGCCTGCCATACCCACCGGCGCAGTTGTTTCTATACGGCTGTCCGAGACGGCATCGAGACCGAGATCATGACACCGATGAGCTGACCGGGCGGGGCTGATCCAGGCCGATCATTGCCCGGATATCGGCGGGCGAGGCGCCATCGTCCCGGAACCGGGCAATTGCACGGGCATCGTCGCGCTTTGCAAGGCGTTTACCGCCGGTGTCGCGGATCAGGCGGTGATGGAAATACTCGGGCACGGGCAGGCCCAGAAGCGCCTGTAACAGAACATGTATTCGGGTCGCCTCATACAGGTCCTGGCCCCGCACGACCCGCGTTACGCCCTGTTCGGCATCGTCCAGAACGACGGACAGGTGATAGGATGTGCCCATGTCCCGGCGGGACAGGACAACGTCGCCGACCGTGCGGATCAGCTCGTCTGGGGTGAATTCGATCAGACCGGTTTCCCCATCCGGGCCCGCGCCGAATTCCTGAAATCGGGATGTTCCGGGCGCCGACGCGATTGCCTGGCGCGCTGCCGCAGCAATGTCCAGCCGCAGGGGGATGTCCCTTGGCCTGTTCGGGGTGACGGGTTGGCCCGGTATCCGCGTTTTGCGACAGGTGCCGGGATAGATGATCCCGTCTGGCCCATGCAACGGCGCGCCTTCCTGGGGTGCGCTGGCCGCTGCGGCGATATCTTTGCGATTGCAGGTGCACGGGTAAAGCAACCCTTGCGCCCATAACCTGTCCAGCGCCGTGTCATACAGCGGCAGGCGGTCCGACTGTCGCATCACGGGTTCTGGCCAACGCAGTCCCAACCACTCAAGATCATCGTAAATCTGTTGTTCCCACTCTGGCCGGGCACGCGACCGGTCAATATCCTCGATACGCAGCAGAAACACGCCGCCCCGCGACGCGGCCATGTCATGGGCACGCAGGGCCGAATAGGCATGCCCAAGATGCAGCGGGCCGGTCGGTGATGGGGCGAAGCGTGTGGTGAAAGTCACGTTTTTTCAATTATGTATACATCAGACTTCAAGTCCAGCCCCGGCAAGTGCGGGCCATGTTCCCGAAACAGCAGACGCGCCGCGCCCATGTCCAGCCAGTCTTTCAGGCGCACGGTATAGGACGGATCGGCCAGCGTGTGATCGTTGAAGGAAAACGCCAGATAGCCGCCCTTGGGCAGGGCATTCATCAGCAGGTCAAAGGTTTGTGGCGGTGCCGCGCCTGCGCCGATCACGCCAATTGCGGTTATGACCTTGTACCCCTGGGGCGTCAGCGGATCGGGATCGGCGATGTCGAACCCCGACAAGGCCCTGTAGACACCCGTTGCAGCCGCGCCTTCAAGCATCTTCGGGGTCGGGTCCAGCCCATCGATGACCCGAAAGCCCGCCGCGTGCAGCGCAACCCCCGACAGACCGGTGCCGCATCCGAAATCCAGGATCGGGGTTTGCGGCTCTGGCATCGTGGCCCACAGGGCCTCGGCCACACGCGCAGGCGTTGCATAGCCATGTTCGCTGACTTCGTCGTTATAGGACGCGGCCCATTTCTGATAGTGGGACCGCGTTTCCTGAGCAGTGGTCAGGCGGTAAGTGTCGGCCAGGTACTTTTTGGTCATGCTGTATGTTAGGCCCCCGCAAGGGCCAGCGTCCAGTCAGCAATGCGCCAGCCATTCGGTCCAGGCCGATTTTGCCCTGTCGGTATAGGCCTTGTACCGGTCCTTGCGGCCCCTGCGCCCGCCCTTTAGCCCGTCAACCGGGCGGAACAGGCCGAAATTCACATTCATGGGCTGAAAGGTCTTGGCCTCGGCGCCGCCGGTGATGTGATGAATAAGCGCGCCCATGGCGCTGTCCTGTGGCACCGGGGGCAGGGGGCGGCCCAGTATCTCGGATGCGGCCAGCCGACCGGCCAGCAGCCCCATCGCGGCACTTTCGACATAGCCCTCGACGCCCGTGATCTGCCCCGCAAACCGGATATTGGGTTGGGATTTCAACCGCATCTGCGCATCCAGCAAGGTCGGAGAGTTGATGAATGTATTGCGATGAATACCGCCAAGCCGCGCGAAACTGGCGTTTTGCAGGCCGGGGATCATCCGGAACACCTCGGTCTGGGCCCCGTATTTCATCTTGGTCTGAAAGCCCACGATGTTGAACAGCGTGCCCAACGCGTTGTCGCGCCGCAATTGAACCACCGCGTGGGGCTTGACCTCGGGCTGATGCGGGTTGGTCAGGCCGACGGGTTTCATCGGCCCGTGGCGCAAAGTCTCGCGCCCGCGTTCAGCCATCACCTCGATCGGCAGGCAGCCGTCGAAATAACCGGCGGTTTCGCCTTCGTGGAACTCGGTCTTGTCGGCGGCAAGCAACGCGTCGATGAACGCCTCGTACTGGTCGCGGTCCATGGGGCAGTTCAGATATGCGGTACGCTCTTCCTCGGTTTCGCCCTTGTCATAGCGCGACTGCATCCAGGCCTGGGACATATCAATGCTGTCGGCATAGACGATTGGCGCGATTGCGTCGAAAAACGCCAGCGAATCGGCCCCGGTCTGGGTGCGGATCGCCTGTCCCAATCCCGGTGAGGTCAACGGGCCGGTGGCAAAGATCCAGTGACCGTGATCGGGCAGGTCGGACACTTCCTGCGCGGTAACCGTAACGCGCGGGTGGGCCTTCAGCTTTTGGGTAACGCTTTCCGCAAAGGGATCGCGGTCAACCGCCAGTGCGCCGCCCGCTGGCAGTCGGTGCGCATCTGCGGTGGCCATGATCAGACCATTGGCTGCGCGCATTTCCCAGTGAAGCAGGCCGACTGCGTTTTGTTCGTCATCATCCGAACGGAACGAGTTGGAACAGACCATTTCGGCCAGGTTTCCGGTCTGGTGCGCAAATGTGCCAACATTGGGCCGCATTTCGTGGATCACCACGTCAACGCCCATTTCCGCCGCCTGCCAGGCCGCCTCGGACCCGGCCATGCCGCCGCCCACGATATGTAATGTCTCAGTCATAGGGTGCCAAATAGGGCAGAGTTTCGGCAACCGCAACGATGCTTGCACAGATAGGCAGGATCGGACGTCTTGCACGCATAGCGCCCGTTCATTTGCAGGTCTGTCGGGAAGGGGATTCTTGGGGTCGCCGCTGCGGGAATGTCAACGCCGGTGAGAGAGACCAGCTTGGAGGGACCTTCCGCCCACGGCGACCCAAAAGTATCTTCAGGCCTTAGCCTTGACCCACCTTTGCCACAGTGTTGCCCTTTTGAAAAGTGCAAAAATGCGAACAGTCGATAAAATTGTGTAACACCTTTGCTTCATTGAGGCCAATTTGGTGGTCTTTTCTCGATAAAGGCCTGAATCCCTTCTTCGGTATCACGATCCAGCATATTCTCGGCCATTACGCCTCCGGCAAAGTCATAGGCTTGGTCAAGCGGCATGTGCAGCTGTTCGTAGAACGCTTGTTTTCCAATCTTTACGGCCGTTTTCAGCTTGGACGCCAATTGTTCGGCCAGCGACACTGTTTCATGTTCCAACAGCATTTCGGGCACCACGCGGTTGACCAGCCCCAGGGCGGCGGCGCGTTCGGCGGTGATGAAGTCGCCGGTGGCTAGCATTTCAAAGGCGTGTTTTCGGGGGATGTTACGGCTGAGGGCCACCATAGGCGTCGAACAGAACAGGCCGATATTGACGCCGTTGACGCCAAACCGGGTACCTTCGGCCGCGACGGCCAAGTCGCAGGTGGCCACCAGCTGGCACCCGGCGGCCGTGGCGATACCGTGGACCTGCGCGATGACCGGCTGGGGCAGGGACTGGATGGACATCATCATGCGGGCGCAGCGGGCGAACAGGTCTTGGAAATAGGCCCGGCCACCATCGGCGGACTGGCGCCCTGCCGTCATCTGTTTCAGGTCGTGCCCGGCGCAAAACGCCTTGCCCGCCCCCGACAGGATGACGGCCCGGATTGACTGATCGCCGCGCAGCTTGTCCAGTTCGGTCTGCAACGCGGCCAGCATCTCGTCGCTGAGCGCGTTCAGCCGGTCGGGCGCGTTCATGTGAAGCCGCGCAACCGCGCCTGTGTCGTTACGTTCCAGAATTGTCATCTTGCCCTCCACCAGCAGTCGGGCCAACTCTAGGGCGGCGGAACACGGAGGGGAAGCATGGTATTGGCGATGAACAAGGCGGAATTGACGGAATACCTCGGGCAGGTCTTCCCGCAGGTGCACAGCGATTTTGTCGTCGAGGATCTGCGCGAGGACGAAATCATCATGCGGCTTGTGGTTCAGGACCGTCATCTGCGTCCTGGCGGTACTGTGTCGGGGCCGTCGATGTTCGGGCTGGCCGATGTGTGCGTATACGCGATGGTTCTGGCCCGAAAGGGGCGGCAGTCGCTGGCCGTGACGACCAGCAGTTCGATGGATTTCCTACGTAAACCAGACGGGCGATCCGACATGATCGCCCATTGCAGGCTGCTAAAGCTGGGGCGCACGCTGGCGGTGGGCGATGTGTTGATGTATTCCGACGGCTCGGACAAGGCCGTGGCCCGTGCCAGCATGACCTATTCCCTGCCGCCGGAAGGCTCCGCCGCCGCGGCGTTTGGATGAAAAATGGCCGGGGACAAGCCCCGGCCCAGGAAGAGGTCCCGAATTGGGACTGGGGATATCCTAGTTCATCCAGAAATAGCGGGTCGTTTCGCGGTGCGCCTGGTGACGGGAAAGCCCGACATCCTTCAGCATTCTGTCATCCAGTCGCCCAAGGTTGACGCGGCTGCGCCGGCGCTGTTCCCACTTGGTGACTGTCGCAGCAAAACGCACGGCCAAAGCAGCGATCAGCGGCAGCCGGGGGCTGTCGTTCAGAAGCATGAGGGCGGGTGTGTGCATTGTGCGTGTCATTTCGTGGGTCCTTTCAAATTGTATTGACACAAAGCAAAAATGTTCGGTATGTTTGGTTGATACATTTGGAATTGTACCGAAGGCAAAGAAAGAATTGTAATGGATACAATTTGGCCAAACGCATTGCCCGACACCAAGGGGCCGAAATACACCCTGGTCGCCGATGCCATTCGCAAAGCAATAGATACCAAGGCGTTGCAGGTCGGAGCGAAACTGCCTCCGGTGCGCGAACTGGCCTATAGGCTGCAAATCACGCCCGGAACGGTTGCGCGGGCCTATACGATCCTGACAGAAGAAGGGCTGCTGCGGGCCGAGGTTGGGCGTGGTACATTTGTTGCGCCCGCGAAAACGCCTTTACTGGATGATGTCTGGTCGCGGCAGCTGCATCTGCGTGACGACAAATACGATGCCAGCGTCAGCCTGTTCAGTCCCCGGCTTCCGGATGTGGGGCAGGTGGCCCTGATCCGGTCATGCCTGGCGCAGGTTGCCCAAGGCGATCCGGCCATGTTCATGAACTATCCGACACGTGACGCCTATCTGCCAGTGCGGCAGGTCGTCGTGGATTGGTTGGCCGATCTTCCGCTGGGGGCATTCACCGCTGATGACATCGTCTTGACCCATGGCGGGCAAAGCGGGCTGTGCGTTGTGTTTCAAACCGTTCTCAACGGACCCAGGCCAGTGGTCCTGGTCGAAGACCTGTCCTATGCCGGGTTCCGCCGCGCCGGTGAATTGATGCGGGCCGATGTGGTTGGCGTAAAGATGGACAAATGGGGGATCAGCCCCGACGCTTTGGATCATATCCTGCAGCAGACCGATGCGCAGGCCGTCTGTGTCTCGCCCGAGGTGCAGAATCCGACCGGCGGGCATTCTCCGTTGGAGCGGCGCAAGGAAGTCGTCGAGGTTGCGCGCAAACATGACCTGCAGATCATCGAAGACGATTGTTACCGCATGGGCGAGGCGCGTGCGCCCTGTTACCGCGCGCTGGCCCCGGAGCGGGGCTGGCACGTTTCGTCGATTTCCAAAATCCTGACGCCAGCCCTGCGCGTCGGGTTTGCCCTTGCCCCAAAGGAACGCAGCGGCGACCTGCGCCGATCTGCCGAATACGGGTATTTCGGCCTGGCTCAGCCCCTTGCCGAACTGACCCGTTTGTTGCTTGGACATCCCGATGCGCCAAAGCTTGCGGCGGATGTCCGTGCGCGGATGGGCGAATATGTCCGCGTCGCGGTCAATGCGTTGGGTGGGTTCGATCTGAACTGGGATTCCGACATTCCTTTTGTCTGGCTGAACCTTCCATCCGGCTGGCGCTCGGCCGCATTCAGCCGGGCCGCCGAACGTGAGGGCATTCAATTGCGGTCGGCGGATGAGTTCGCCTTGCGCGACGGGCGGGCGCCAAACGCGGTGCGCATTGCGATGAACGGGCATGTTTCCCTGCAACAGTTCGAAAACGCGATGCTGCGTCTGCGCAGCCTGCTGGACAATCCGCCCGAGCAAATCAGCGTTTGAATTTGGGGTAAAATAATACCTATTTTCTAACTATATGATTTTGCTTGCTAAATACTGATAAGCGGTTCTTGACGCGCAGATGATCTGCCCATAAAACCCGTCCATCGAATTCGGGCCGCCTCGCCAAGGGGGCGGTCTTTCACATCAAACAGGACTATCCTGCCATGAAAACCTTTTCTGCAACACCTGCAGACATCGACAAGAAATGGATCCTGATCGACGCCGAGGGCGTTGTTCTGGGCCGTCTTGCCTCGATCGTCGCCATGCGCCTGCGTGGCAAGCACAAAGCGTCGTTCACCCCCAACATGGACATGGGCGACAATGTCATCGTGATCAACGCTGACAAAATCCAGATGACCGGCAAGAAGCGCGAAGAAAACTTCTACTGGCACACTGGCCACCCGGGCGGCATCAAATCGCGCACCAAGCAGCAGATCCTGGAAGGTGCCCACCCCGAGCGCGTCGTGACCCAGGCGGTCAAGCGCATGCTGCCGGGCAACCGTCTGGCGCGTCAGCAAATGACCAACCTGCGCGTTTACGCCGGTGCCGAGCATCCCCACGAGGCGCAAGCGCCCGAAGTTCTGGACGTGAAGTCCATGAACAAGAAAAACACCCGGAGCTAATGACCGATGGCTGATCAGATCAATACTCTCGAAGAGCTGAGCGCCGTCGCAGGCGTTGAAACCGTGGCCGAAGAAGTCATCGTGCGTGAACCCGTACGTGACGAGCTGGGCCGTTCCTACGCCACCGGCAAGCGTAAAGACGCTGTTGCCCGCGTTTGGATCAAGCCGGGTTCCGGCAAGGTCACCGTGAACGGCAAAGACCAGGACAAGTATTTCGCGCGTCCCGTTCTGCAGCTGATCCTGCGCCAGCCGTTCCAGGTTGCTGGTGTCGAAGGTGAATTCGACGTTGTCGCAACCGTCAAGGGCGGTGGCCTGACCGGTCAGGCCGGTGCGGTCAAGCACGGCATCTCGAAAGCGCTGCAACTGTACGATCCCAGCCTGCGTGGCGCGTTGAAAGCCGCTGGCTTCCTGACCCGCGACAGCCGCGTTGTGGAACGTAAGAAATACGGTAAGCGCAAAGCGCGTCGTTCGTTCCAGTTCTCGAAGCGCTAATCGCGTCCGGGACAATTCGAAAAGACCAAAATTGGCGGTCACGCAGATGCGTGGTCGCCATTTTTCTTTGGGCCGTCGGGTGGCGTTATTGGGAAACCATCGGTTCCAGGGCGTCATAGGCGATGTCGGCAAGCAGCTTGTTTCCGGTGGCATTCAGGTGACCGTCGAACCTGTGGTAAAGATCGACGCCGTTTTGCCGATAGGTTTCGGCAAGGATCGGCAGTGCCTTAACCCAGTTGATGCCATGCGTTGCGGAAAACTCTGAAAACACGTCGTCGGTCAGGGCGGGGTCAATTCCATCCCCGCTGCGGCCACTGGCGGAATGCAGAACCTGAAACAGTTGCGGCACCGAAAGGACGATGAAATCGGCACCCCGTTCGGTCGTGAACTGCTTGGCCCGCATGATGATATCCTTGGTCGTGTCGGCCTGTTTCAGCAGTTCTTGCGACGCGGGCACGGTGAAGAACGCTTTTCTCGGGGTCAGAAGGTACAGGCGCGTATAGGTCGCATCCGTGGCCATGATGATCCGCTTCAGCAGGGTAAGGGAATGCAGATGCGATTTTTTGCCGACGCCGGATTTCACAACCGCCCGGGCATCGCCATGGGCATTGTCCTGACCATTTTCGGTTTCGATGGGCCGGTTTGCAAACAGGTCGTTGGGAAGAAAGGTCAGCACCACAATGTCGGGCTGATAGGTTTCGAATAGTGCTTCCAGGTACAATGCCTGTTGCGAGGTGTCATAGCCGGGAACGCCGGCGTTGATGATTTCGACGTTCTGGTCCTCGTTCTCATAGCGTCTTGCCAGAACTTCGGGCCAGATGTTTTCGAAATGGTTGGCGGCGCCGAAGACAAAGGAATCCCCCAACAACAAAACCTTGACGGCGTCCGGGGACGGCAGCGGGGTATCGTCCAGCGCCGCACTTCTGAAGCCGCGAGCGTTCACGATATATTCGACCTCGAATTCCGGCGCAGACAGGACAGCGCGGGTTTTGGGCCGGTTCACGTGTCCGGTCACCGGGTTTTTAAGTGCCAGCGCTTCGCCAACATAATAGGTCGTGTCGACCGATTGCGGCAAAAACAGCCGGACGGAAATCTCGATCACTGCAAGTAGCGAAATTGTAACGGCAAGAACCAATGCGGTGTTTTTTAGAAATTTGTTCACTAAACTTATAACCCTTTAGATCGAATACCGCACCGAAACGCCACGGGAAAACCCGCAAAATCCGCGCCAAAACAATGGTTAGCGATAATCGATATCCCCCTCGCGTTCGAGTTTAGGGGTACCATATTTTTCAAGTCAAGCGAGGGTTTGAAACCTGTCTGGCCCACAACCCCGGAGGTCGGAACGCCCCGTGCAATCGACAGGGCGTTCCGGATCTTATTCTTCGTAGACCATTTTCCAGGCCCCGTTTTCGACCACGTTCACATAGACCGAATCCGCGCCCTGGTGGTCATCGGCGCTAAAGGTCATGTGATTTCCCACCAGATCGTCCTGGTAATCCAGGGTCTCCATCGCGGCGATAAAGCTGTCTTGGGTCAGGTCGGGGCCTGCGGCCTCCAATGCGCGGACCATCAGATCGGCGGCCGCGTAACCCAGCATCGAGAACCCGACCGGGTCTTCGCCCGTGGCGGCCTTGTATTCTTCGATAAAGGCGGCTGGCGCGGGCTCTTCGGCGCGGGCCCAGAGGTCTTGCCAGGATGCCGCGGCATAGAACCCTTCGGTCACGCCACCGGGCACCTGCGCAACCACGGTCAGAAAGCTGGCCGAGGTGCCCAGGAACTTCATGTCCTCAAGCCCCATTTTCTTGGCGGTCCCCACGACGGTGATGACCTGGCGGACCCCAAGCGCCATGGTGACGATATCGCAGCCTTCTTCCTTGAGCTTGCTGAGTGATCCGACGAAATCGGTCTCATCCGGTTTATGGGTCGTTTCGGCTGCAAAGGTGATCCCCGCGGCCTCGGCCCCGGCATGGCTGCCTTCCAGGATCTCTTTGCCGAAATCGGTGGGCAGGTACATCGTACAAACGTTTTGCCCGCCAAAGGTTTCAGCCAGGTATTTCACGCCGACCAGCGACTGGTCGTAATAGCTGCTGAAGGATGTGAACTTGTTGGTCACCGGCTCCTGCAGCATTTGCCGGGCCGCGGACAGGGGGGCCACGTTGGGAATGCCTTTCGGGTCCAGCAGTTTGAACCCGGCCAGGTTCATCGGCGTGCCCAGCGATTGCAGCATGGCAAAGACCTTGTCGCGGTTCAGCAGCTTGTTATAGCCCTGCATCGCCCGTGGCATCTGGTAGCCGTTATCCTCGACCACAAAGCGGATCTGGCGGCCATGAACGCCGCCATTGGCGTTGACGCGGTCGAACATGACGTTGGCGCCCTTGGTCGCGGGAACCCCGACAGCCGCGAAAATGCCACTCAGGTCGTTGACGGAACCGATGACGATTTCCTCATCCGACACGCCCTGCACATCGGCCAGTGCCACGGTTGCCGTTGCCGTCATCGCGGCAGCCGTCGCCATCCGCTTGAACACGTTCCTCATGATTTCTCCTCCCTTGGGTGTTTCCCTGTGATTATGTGTACATGTCTTCGATCAGATGCGCGTGTTTCTTTTCCACAAAGCCGCGTTTCAGCTTCATGGTGGCGGTCAGTTCATCATCCTCGGCGGTCAGCAACACGTCAATCAGGCGGAAATCCTTGATCTGTTCGACACGGGCAAATTCCTTGTTTACCGCTGCAACCTCCTGGCTGATCAATTCGCGGATCTGCGGTGCCGCGCACAGCGAGGCGAAGTTCGAGAACGGGATCTTGCGGTCCTGGGCCAGCTTTTCGACATTTTCCTGGTCGATCATGATCAGAGCGGTCAGAAACTTGCGACGATCGCCGATGATGACAGCGTCAGAGATATAGTGGCTGAACTTCAACCGGCTTTCGATTTCCGCAGGGGTGATGTTCTTGCCGCCCGCGGTGATGATGATGTCCTTGAGCCGCCCGGTGATCGACACGAACCCGTCTTCGTCCAGGTGGCCCATGTCCCCGGTGCGCAACCAGCCATCGGCGGTAAAGGTTTCTGCGGTCTTGGCGTTGTTGCGCCAATAGCCCTGAAACACGTTCAACCCCTTGATCTGGATTTCCCCGTTCTCGGCAATGCGCAGATCATTGCCGATGACAGGCTGGCCTATCGTGCCGATCCGGTTGATTTTGGGCGTGTTCAGTGACGCAATCCCCGCGGTTTCGGTCATGCCGAACCCTTCGACCAGCGGGACGCCGATGGCCCAGTACCACCTGAGCAGCTCGCCCGAGATCGGCGCCGCGCCGGTGCCGCCCCGGCGCAGCCGGTCCATGCCCAGCATCCGGCGCAGGTTGCGCAGAACCAGCCTGTCCCACAACCAGAACCGCGCCGCGACACCCGCCGGAACCGGTTCGCCGCGATGAATGTATTCGGCGCGCGCCATCCCGGCCTTCAGCGCCAGTCCAAAAGCAGCCCGACCGGCGGGGGTGGCCTCTTGCGCCATGATCAGGACCTGCGAATAGATCTTTTCCCAGACCCGCGGCACGGCGGTAAAGGTGGTGGGCGACACTTCTTGCAGGTTGGCGAACACCGTTTCGGGGCTTTCTGCAAAGTTGACGGTGCATTTGCCCGCCAGCGGGAAATAGATCGACACGTCGCGTTCAAGGATATGGCACAGGGGCAGGAAACAAAGCTGTTCGTCCGTTTCCCGCGTCGGCAGGGCGCGGGCGCCGGATTCGATGGCGGCCAGGATGTTTTCGTTGCTCAGCATCGCGCCCTTGGGCTGTCCGGTCGTGCCGGATGTATAGATCAGCAGCGCCGTATCCTGGGGCGTGGTCTTTTCTATCTCGGCTTCGAACAGGTCGGGGTCCCGGGCTTCGGCCTGCTGCCCCAGCGCGTAAAGATCCGCGATCATCATGCAACGCGGATGGTTCAGGTCATGCAGCCCCTCGTCATCCAGAATGATGACCTTCTGCAACGAGGGAAGCGCATCTTCGACCTCAAGAAACTTGTCCAGCTGTTCTTCGTTCTCGACGATCAGAAAGCGGCTGTCGCTGTCGGTTACAAGATATTGCAACTGGCTGGCGGAATCGGTGGTGTAAACGCCGGACGTGATCCCGCCGACGCATTGGATGCCAAGGTCGAACCACGCCCATTCCTTGCGGTCTTCGGACAGGATCGAAACGACCTCGCCCCGGTTCAGGCCAAGCTGGCGCAACCCAAGGCCGATCCACCTGGCGTGTTGCCAGTAATCCGCCCAGGAAAACGACTTCCATATCCCGAAATCCTTTTCCCGATGCGCTGTCCGCTGTCCCAGGTCGGCGCATCGTTTGCGAAACAGCTGACCGATTGTCATGCACCCATCAACCCGCAGCGGCCGCTGTCCCGGCGTCGCGTTGAACTGAACGCCGTTGATCGTGATTTGCGGGGGCAGGGGGCTTGCGTCCATCTGGGTCACCTCCACGTCTTCTTGCGTTTCCACCGGCGGTTTTCACGCGCGCCTTCTTCCTTGACGCCAAGATAGAAGTTCTGGATGTCTTCGGATTGCATCAGGTCGCTGGCTTCGCCGTCCATGACGATGCGGCCGATTTCCATGACATAGCCGTGATGGGCAAGCTCCAGCGCCGCGTTTGCATTTTGCTCGACCAGCATCATCGTCATGTTCTGTTCTTCGTTCAACCGCTTGAGAATGCCAAAGATCTCCTGAACCAGCAGCGGCGACAGACCCAGCGAGGGTTCATCCAGCAGCATGATCTTTGGGTTGGCCATCAGGCCCCGGCCAATGGCAAGCATTTGCTGTTGCCCGCCCGACAGGGTGCCGGCCTCTTGGTTGCGCCGTTCCTTCAGAACCGGGAAATAGCTGAAGACCAGCTCGCGGTCGTGGTCGATCTGGGCCTTGTCGGTCAGGGTATACGCACCCAGGCTTAGGTTTTCATCGACGGTCATCAGGGGGAACACCTCGCGCCCTTCGGGCACGTGGACGATGCCGCGCTGGACAACCTTATGCGGTTCCGAACCCTGTATCTGCGTCCCGTCAAATGTGATGGTGCCCTTTTCGGGGTCCATCACCCCCGACACGGTTTTCATTAACGTCGTCTTGCCCGCACCATTGGCGCCAAGGATTGATACGATCTGACCGGGATGCACATCCAGCGACACGCCGCGAATTGCCATGATCGGGCCGTAAAAGCTTTCGATATTGCGGATTTTCAGGATCGGCTCGGTCATGAGGCTTTCCCCAGATACGCCTCGACCACCGCCGGGTGCGATTGCACCTGCGCGGGGCTGCCCAATGCCAGCATCGCGCCATCGGCCATGGCCAGCACTCTGTCCGAGACCCCCGACACCAGACCCATGTCATGTTCCACCATCAACACCGTGATGCCCATTTGGCGGCGGATATCGTCGATCCACCAGCGCATGTCGGTTGTTTCCTCGACCGACAGGCCCGAGGCGGGTTCGTCAAGCAACAGCAGCTTGGGGTCGGTGGCCAGGGCGCGGGCCACCTCGACAACCTTGCGCACACCGTATGGCAAGCCCGAGATCAGCTTGTCGCGAAAGGCCTGCAAGTCCAGAAAGTCGATGATTTCTTCGACCTTTTCGCGGTTCTCGATCTCTTGGCGCCGCGCGGACGGGGCAAACAGCAATTCGGAAACCAGGTTGGTGCGGCGGTGCCGATGGCGGCCGACCAACAGGTTCTGAAGAACGGTGGCATGCTCGAACAGCTCGATGTTCTGGAACGTGCGCGCCACGCCAAAGGCCGCCACGCCCGACGGTTTCACCTTTAGCAGGTCGTGACCGTCGAACCGGATCGCGCCGGCATGGGGCGTGTAGAACCGCGAGATCAGGTTGAACACGGTCGACTTGCCCGCCCCGTTGGGGCCGACAATGGCAAAGACTTCGCCTTCGTGAACCTCGAACGAAAGATCATTGACCGCCGTCAGGCCGCCGAATTTCAGCGTGACGTTTTCAAAGGCAAGCAAGCTCATCTCAGGCGCTCCGTCCGCAGATAGGATTTCTGCCGTTTGAACATGTCCTTGCGATAAAAGGGGAACAGCTCGAACCATGTCCGGATCTTCAGCCAACGCCCATAGAGGCCCATCGGCTCGAACAGGATGAAGGCGATCAGGATCATGCCGAATATGCCGAATTCCAATCCCGGAATGGCCACGGTGCTGCCGCCGAATGCGGCGCCGACATATTCCTTGGCGATTGACAGGAACTGGGGCAGAAACCCGATGACGATCGCGCCAAGAAACGCGCCGTGGATCGACCCCAGCCCGCCGATGACGATCATCATCAGCAGTTGGATGGATATGACGACACTGAAGGTTTCGTTGTTGAAGGCCCCTGCATAAAGGCCCATCAGCGCACCGGCCCAACCGGTGACGGCACAGGACAGCGCGAACGAGATCATCTTGGTGCGGGCAATGTCCACGCCCATCGCCTGTGCCGAAACCTCGGAATCGCGCACCGCGATAAAGCTGCGGCCCAGTGGCGCGCGCAGCAGGTTGATATAACCCAGCGTCACCACAATGGCCGTGCCCAGCACCAGCCAAAAGAACTGTTCTGGCGTGGCCCAGCGGTCGACAAGATGGCCAAAGATTTCAACCCCGCCCAGGTATTTGCCCGCAACGCCGCCGGTCAGGGGTTCGGCCAGCACGATGATGTCATCCATCAAGATCGACAACGCCAGCGTGAAAATGGCCAGATAGATGCCGTGCAGGCGCAGCGCGGGAATGGCGACGGTCACACCGGCAATCCCTGTCAGGACCCCGCTCAGGGGGAAGGCCACAAGGAACGGCACGCCATTTTCGATCAGGATGACATTGGCATAGCAGCCAAAGGCCAGAAACGCGGCGTGGCCCAGGCTGGCCTGGCCGGTATGCCCGGTAAGGATCATCAGGCCCAGCCCGGCGATGGCCCAGATCAGGACGTTGGTCAATTCGCCCAGATAGAACGCATCCAGCCACCACGGCGCGGCCGCGACGAGGGCGATCAGAGCCAGGTACAGACCCAGCTGATACCCGTCCTTCCATGGTCGAATGTCCTGCATATAGTTGGTTTTGAACACTATTCGCATGACAATCAGACCTTTTTGACCCGCACTTGGCTAAACAGCCCATGGGGCCGGAAAATCAGCACCGCCAGCAACAGCGCATAAGGGGCAACCTGGCTGTATCCGGCTGCGATATACCGGCTGGCAAAGGGTTCTATGACGCCGACGATCAACCCTCCGGCCAGGGCGCCGGGCAGGCTGCCAAAGCCGCCGATGACGGCCGCTGCAAAGGCCTTGATCCCCATCAGCCCCGTTGTCGGGTCAACCGATCCCTTGGCCGCGAAAAGGATGCCCGCAATTCCGGCCACCACGCCCGCCAGGGCCCAGATGAACCCCTGAACCCGTTTGACGGGAATTCCCATGTAATAGGCCGCCAGCTGGTTCTGCGATGCGCCCTGCATCGCCAGGCCAAGCTTGGTGCGGCTGAAGAAAACATACAGCCCCCAGGTCAGCAGGACCGTCACCACGATGACGGCAACATCCTCCATCCCCAGAACCAGCCCGCCAAAACGGACTTCTTTACCGGCCAGAGGGCTTTGCAGGGTCTGCGGCTCGTGGCCCCAGATCAACCCGGCGACGAAACGGATCACGAACCCCAGGGCGATGGTCAGAATCACGACAGCGGTCTGGCTTTCGCCGAACAGGCGGCGGATGATCAGCCGGTCAACAAGATAGCCAAGCGCCCCCATGATCCCCAGCGACACCGGCAGCGCGACCCAAAAGGGCAGGCCCATATATTCGGTATTCGTCAGCCCGATGGTAACAAAGGCCCCCAGCATCATGAAATCGCCCTGGGCAAAATTCACCGCCTCGGTGGCCTTGTAGATCAGAACGAACCCCAGTGCGATCAGGCCATAGACACAGCCATTCGCCAGCCCGCTGATCAGCAGCTGCGCATTGTCCAAACTGTCCTCCCTCTACCGGTTGAGCCGGTATCGTTCCCTGCGGGCGTTCGATTTGCCCGTCATTTGGACCTACTATGGCGTGATAATGACTTTGCCGTCACTCTTTTTTAGTGCATCGGCAAGATTTGGCACCACATTTACAAGTGTAAGCCGTTCAGAAACATCCGTTTTCCATCGGCCATCTGCGAACCGGGCCTGAACCTCGGCGACGACGCCCATCTGGTCTTCGGGGGCGGTCGACATCATCCACTGGGTCAGCCAGAACCCTTGGATGCGCTTGTTCATAAAGATCAACTGCCCCATCTGGGTCAGCCTTGGCAACTCCGTGCTGAGCTTGCCATAGCACACCCAGCGCGCACCGTTTGGCATGTTGCAAAAGACCTGTTCGCATTGCTGATCGGCGACAGCATCCAGGAAGACCCGCGGTTTGAGGTCGGCGCTGATGGCGGCGAATCTTTCGGTCATATCGGCATCACCGGTTACCAGAACCTCGGCCGCGCCCGCATCGCGGATCATATCGGCGGCTTCGGCCCGCCGGATCAGGGCGATGGGCTTCAACCCCAAATCGCGCCCCAGGCTGCACATCAGCTTGCCCAGCTGGCTGGTTGCCGCAGACACGACAAACGCGTCGCCCGCCTTGCGCGCGATATCGACCATGGCCATAGCGGTCATCGGGTTGACGATCTGCGCGGCACCATCCTCGTCCGAGATTTCGGGGCGCAGCGGGATACACATCTGGGCTTGGGTTACCACATATTCCGCCCAGGCGCCGGACCCGGCGGCGACAAAGGCGACCCGGAGGCCTTGCAAGGCTTCGGCCCCCGGTCCGGTTGCGATCACGTCGCCGCACCCTTCGAACCCGGCGGGGCTGCCTTTGACGCGCGGCTGGCCATACTCGCCCTTGATGAAATGAATATCCGACGGGTTGACCGAGGCCGCGCGCAGCCGGATCAGGACCTGACCCGCGCCCGGCGCCGAAACCGGCAGGGTCGCATTTTCCAGCCAATCTGCGGCATCCGCGATCACCGGGCCGGTTGCGGTCCCCGAATACCCGTCATGGGACTGAATGACGGCAAACATCGAACTGGGCAGGTCGGACATGTGAAAATTCCTTGTTTTGAACGGGTTGGCGGCCGGTTTTTGCGCGGGTGCCGCAGCGGTCTTTGACGCATCCAACCGGGCAGGCAGCAAAAAGGGGCGCTGTTGGCCCAAGCCAAACAAAAGCGCCCCTTGCCGTCAATTCATCTGTCACCTGACGTGACGGAAAACCGCCTGGTACAGCGATTTGCAGGGCCCGCGCAAACCGCAGGCCCGGCGGGTGTCATTGCTGGGTCAGCAACGCCTGCAGCTCTTGCAGCTTTTCGGCAATCGTTTCGGGCGAGGCCTTGATTTCTTCGAGGATCGCAAGGGCCTGATCCTTGAGCCCCTGGGCCAGGTCACTGTCCTGAACCGATGCAACCATCTTGTCAAAATCGAACTGCTCGGCGGTCAGCATGCCGTCCTGAACCCAAGAGTTGAACAGCTCCTGTCCCTGACCGGCAAGCGCGGCAACCTGTTCGCCCGCCTGATCGGCCAGATCGGACGCGGCCTCGCCGGCCTGCTGGGCGGTTTCGGTCGCCTGGTCCGCCAGGTCCGAGGCCGCTTGCCCGGCTTGTTCGGTGGCGTCTGTCAGAGCATCGCTGGCGGCATCCTGCGCGGCCGAGGCTGCTTCGCTAGCGGCTTCTCCGGCCTCTTCAGCGGCGGATTGAAGCTGTTCGACCGGCGTTTGTTCCGGTTTGGCCAGGAAGAAATAGGCACCGGCAGCTATGGCTGCGATGATGACGATATATATGAGGCGGGACATGATGATCTCCTTTGAACTATGCGCCGCAGAAATGCTGAAAAACTATCTGGGATCAAAGGGGAAAACCCGGAAATATTCGGCATGGTGCGGCGATAGGCCGTGCTGCGCTGATCGGGCGTGCCGGCGGTGGCGATAACACGCCGCATACACTGGTCGCGGGCCAGAAATCTGTTGCCTTGGGAAACTGTGCCGAAAACCCGATTGGGGTAAGTGGCGGAGAGACAGGGATTCGAACCCTGGGTGGGCTTGCACCCACAACGGTTTTCGAGACCGCCCCGTTCGACCACTCCGGCACCTCTCCGCGGGGGTCTGTGAGGGGGGGATTTAGTTGCGAAACCCGGACGGTGCAAGCGGAAAATTCCCGAAAAACGCCAAGTCGGGTTTTTCCGTTGCCTGCATTGGGAAATTGCCTAGGTTGATAGGCATGAAACACTTCCTGCGCTGTTTTTATGTGGCCGTCCTGGTCCCGCTTGTTGCCGTTGCCGCCTTTGCCCAGCCTTTGGCTGCGGCAAACAGGGACCGGATCGAGGCTTTTCTGACCACGACCGGTTTCGATGTAGCGCTTGAAAGCATCGCGCTGGCATCTGCCTCGGCGCCGGGCATGCTGGGGCTTGATCCCGACGGATTCGGCGCGGATTGGACGCGCCTGACCCAAGAGGTGTTCGACACCGGCGAAATGCATGAAACCGCGGTCACGATCCTTGAACAGACGCTGAGCGATCAGGCGCTGACCCATGCGGTCGAGTTCTATGCCTCTGATCTGGGTCAAAGGCTGGTTGCGGCGGAAAACGCGTCGCACCTGGTCGAGGATGACGAGGCCAAGCAACTTGAGGGCCAGAAAATCGTTTCGGACCTGATCCAGGAGGGGTCGCACCGGGTTGAAAGCCTCAAGCGGATGAACCGGGCCATCGATGCCAGCGGTACCGCGGTGCGGGCGCTTCAGGAAATTCAGGTGCGGTTTCTTCTGGCGGCCAGTGCCTCGGGGGTGATCGATCTGCAATTGGGCGGGGATGAATTGCGACAGATGATGAAGGCCAACGAACCCGAGATGCGGCGGTCTTTGCAACTGTCGTCGCTGGCCGGGGCGGCCTATACGTATCAGACGTTTTCAGATGCGGATGTGGACGCCTATGCCGATGCGCTCGAAGCGCCCTTGATGCAGGAAGTCTATGAACTGCTCAACGCGATCCAATACGAGATCATGGCCATGCGGTTCGAGGTCCTGGCCGCCCGGATGGCCGAGCTGCGCCCGGCGCAAGACATCTGATGCAACGGTTCTTGGTTCTGTTCGTGGCAATTGTGGGCCTGTCTATGCCGGCCAGCGCCAGCGAGCTGGTTGACAGACTGACGGGGGCCATGCGCCTTGACGAGGTGGTCGAGGTGCTGCGCGAAGAAGGCGTCAGCAGCGGGAAAAAGCTGGATGAAGGGTTTCTGGGCGGCGCGGGCGGTGCCTTTTTTCACGCCCAGATCGAAGACATCTATGACCCGGTCTGGATGACGGGCCAGATCTCTGAAAGCCTGTCCGACATGCTGACCGAGCAGCAGTTGGAACAGGCCGCCACCTTTTTCGAAAGCGATCTGGGACAGGTCATTGTCTCGCTCGAAAACTCGGCCCGCCGCGCCATGATGGACGAAGCGGTCACCGATATGGCGCAGGCAGCCCTGCGGGATGCGGACCGCGATGCCGGACATTTTCTGCTGATCGAAGAATATATCGAGGTCAATGATCTGATCGCGCGCAATGTGCAAAGTACGATCACCTCGGATTACAGTTTCTTTCGCGGTATGGCGAACGGGCAGGGCACCCCGCCGGACGAAGGCGAGCTTCTGGCCGAGTTGCTGGCCCACAAGGACGAGGTCGAAAGCGACACGCGCGATTGGCTGTTCTCATTTCTTCTGCTGGCCTACCAACCGCTTGACGAGTCGCAGATTCGGGGCAATATCGCCTTTTCCCGGACCGATACCGGGCGGGCGCTGAATGACGCCGTTTTCGACGGTATCGACAAGATGTATAACGAGATCTCGTACCAGTTGGGGATAACCGTCGGTCAGGTTCTGGGGGCATCGGAACTTTGACCTCGGAATATGGTTGACTTTCCGTCCGATTGACCGGATAAGCGCGCATCCCGGCCGGGCTCTCCGCGCCGGGTATCGTTATTATTGACCTTGGGCCTATGGTCCCCGGGTCTTCACACAGCCCGAAAAGGGCGCGCTGTTCGAGGTGGTTTTCAAGGAACTTGAGGCCGAAACGCCCGAAAGGGGACCACAGAACGCGGGAATGAAAAGGAAAGACGCATGTTTGCGGTCCTCAAGACTGGCGGCAAGCAGTACAAGGTTCAGGCGGGCGATGTGCTCCGTGTTGAAAAGCTGGCTGCCGACGCAGGTGAAAAAGTTCAATTCAACGATGTTCTGATGCTGGGCGGCGACGCACCGGTTGTTGGCGCACCGTTCGTCGAAGGTGCTGGCGTTCAGGCCGAAGTGATCGAACAGATCAAAGGTGACAAGGTCATCAAATTCGTCAAACGCCGTCGTAAGCACAGCTCGAAGCGTACCGTTGGCCACCGTCAAAAGCTGACCCTGGTCAAGATCACCGACATCCTGTCGTCGGGCGCTGACAAGTCGGGCATCAAGGCTGCAACCGGTTCGGTTTCTGCAACAGCTGTCGAAGCTGCTGCTCCGAAAAAGGCGCCGGCCAAGAAAGCCGCTGCGAAAAAGGCCGAGGCACCCGCTGCCGACGCTGGCGCGGACGATCTGAAGAAACTGTCCGGTGTTGGCCCGGCGCTTGAGAAAAAGCTTCTTGAGGCTGGTATCACCACCTTTGCCCAAATCGCGGCATGGACGGAAGCAGACGTTGCTGCTATGGACGAGAAACTTTCGTTCAAAGGCCGGATCGAGCGTGAAGGCTGGATCGAACAGGCCAAAGAACTGGCTAAAGGCTAAGGAGAGAGAGAATGGCACATAAAAAAGCTGGCGGTTCCTCCCGTAACGGTCGCGACTCAGCTGGTCGCCGCCTTGGCGTGAAACTGTATGGTGGCCAGGCCGCCATCGCAGGCAACATCATCGTGCGTCAGCGCGGCACCAAGTTCTGGCCGGGCGAAGGCGTAGGCATGGGCAAGGATCACACGATTTTTGCGACCACCGATGGCGCCGTAAAGTTCCACAAGGGACTGAAGAACCGCACCTTTATTTCGGTCCTGCCAGTGGCGGAGGCCGCAGAGTAAGCCGAAACCCATAAGGTTTGAAAATTCATGGGGGACCGGCAGAAAATGCCGGTCCCTTTTGTCGTTTTAACAACGTTTTGATCGTATGCCCCGATGACTGACACAGCACGCATTTTTCCGGTTCTCGCCCTGGGCGAGCCCGCGCGCGCGGTTGAAGATCGGCGGGTGCGAAAATATCTGGTGTACGGGTTAATTGGTTTTGCTGTTGCAGTCGTAAATTTCGTGTTGTTCGGAGGAGGAACGCACTCATGAAACTTGAGACGATAATCAATCAGCCGGTCATCGAAACCGAGCGGTTCGATCTGCGCCCCGTGCGCCGTTCGGATATGGGTCTCATCGAACATTATGCAGGCGACGAGCGCGTGGCGCGTATGACCACGACCATTCCGCATCCGTTGCCGCCGGGCTCGATCGAGGCGTTCGTGGCGCGTGCGATGGCAGAGGACCGCGACGAAGACGTCTGGGCGTTGGATGCCACCAAGGATGGCGGGCCCGAACTGATCGGGCTGATTTCCCTGCAGCGGCTGGATCGCAACCAGTCTGAGGTCGGGTATTGGGTTGCACCTCTTTACTGGAATACCGGCGTGGCCTCGCTTGCCGTCGAAGCGCTGGTCATGGCCAATCCGCTGAACAACGCGGCCATGTTTGCCAGCGTGTTTCAGGACAATCCGGCCTCGGCGCGGGTGCTGACCCATTGCGGGTTCCAGTATCTGGGCGATGCCGAAACCTATTCGGTGGCGCGCGACGCAAATGTGCCCACCTGGACATATACAAAGAAACTCTGACTTGTGGCCGATGGGGCCTTTGCAGTAGGGGACAGACATGAAATTTCTCGATCTTGCAAAGGTCTACATCCGGTCCGGGGCCGGGGGTAATGGCTGCGTCAGTTTCCGGCGCGAAAAATACATTGAATATGGTGGCCCCGACGGGGGCGACGGGGGCAAGGGCGGGTCTGTCTGGGCCGAGGTCGTGGATGGGCTGAACACCCTGATCGACTTTCGCTATCAGCAGCATTTCTTTGCCAAGAACGGCCAACCGGGCCGCGGTCAGCAGCGCACCGGCAAGGACGGCGATGACATCATCCTGCGGGTTCCCGTCGGCACAGAGATTCTGGATGAGGACGAAGAAACCGTCATCTGTGACCTGACAGAGGTCGGTCAGCGGGTCCTGCTTGCCAAGGGCGGCAATGGCGGTTTCGGCAACCTGCACTTCAAATCGGCCACCAACCAGGCGCCGCGCCGGGCCAATCCGGGGCAGGCGGGAATAGACCGCACCATCTGGCTGCGGCTGAAGCTGATTGCCGATGTTGGCCTGCTGGGCATGCCCAATGCGGGCAAGTCGACCTTTCTGGCCGCCACGTCGAATGCGCGCCCCAAGATCGCCGATTACCCGTTCACGACCCTGCACCCCAACCTGGGCGTCGTTGGCGTGGACAATGTCGAATTTGTCGTTGCCGACATTCCCGGCCTGATCGAAGGCGCACATGAAGGGCGCGGAATCGGTGACCGTTTCCTCGGCCATGTGGAACGCTGTGCGGTTCTGCTGCATCTGGTTGATGGAACCTCGGAAACCCTGGCCGAAGATTACCGGACGATTATTCACGAACTCGAAGCCTATGGCGGAGAGCTTGCGCAAAAACCGCGGATCACCGTTCTCAACAAGATTGACGCGCTCGACGATGGCGAACGGGAACAGGCCAGGGACGCGCTGCAAGAGGCGGTGGGCGGTCCCGTCATGACCATGTCCGGGGTTGCCCATCTGGGCGTCACCGAGGTGCTGCGCGCCCTGCGGTCCCAGATTGACGAAAACCGCCTGCGTCAAAAACCCGCCGAGGAGACATCGACGTGGCAACCCTGACCAGGGCAAAAAGGCTGGTTGTCAAGATCGGGTCAGCCTTGTTGGTGGATCGCCAAAGCGGGTTGCTGCGGTCCGAATGGCTGCATGCGCTGGCGCGCGATGTTGCATGGCTCAAGGGGCTGGGGATTGACGTTATCCTTGTGTCCTCGGGCTCGATCGCGCTGGGGCGCGAGGTTCTGGGCCTGCCCAAGGCGGCCCTTGCGCTGGAAAAATCGCAGGCCGCCGCCGCGGTGGGGCAAATCAGGCTGGCCCGCGCCTATGAAGAGGCACTGACACCCCACGGCATCACCACCGCGCAAGTGCTTGTAACGCTTGAGGACAGCGCGGATCGGCGCCGCTATTTGAATTCGCGCGCGACGCTGGAAACGCTGCTGGGGCTGGGTGTGGTTCCGATCGTCAACGAAAATGACACCATCGCCACCGACGAGATTCGCTATGGCGACAACGACCGTTTGGCCGCCCAGATTGCGGTGACCGTTGGGGCCGATCAACTGATTTTGCTGTCGGATGTTGACGGATTCTATTCCGGGAACCCTGCCGAAGATCCGGCGGCCAAACGCTTTGACGTGATTGACACGATCACCCCCGAGATCGAAGCCATGGCAGGCGATGCGGGCTCGGGGCTGTCCAAGGGTGGCATGAAGACCAAGCTGTTGGCTGCCGGCATGGCAACTGCCGCCGGTTGCGATATGGTCATTACCGAAGGATCGACGCTGAACCCACTGAAATCGCTGGAAAACGGTGCAAATTGCACATGGTTCACGGCGGCCATGGACCCGCAGGCGGCCCGCAAGCGCTGGATATCGGCGATGAAGCCGCGGGGCGAAATTGTGGTGGATGCGGGCGCGGCCACGGCCTTGAGCAATGGCAAAAGCCTGTTGCCTGCCGGTATTGTCGAGGTGACCGGCGATTTTGGCCGCGGCGATCCAGTTGCTATATTCGATCCAATGGCCCGCCGGTTGGCGCAGGGGCTCAGCCGGTACACCGCGCAAGAGGCCGACGCCATCAAGGGGCGGAAATCCTCGGAAATCGAGGCCACGCTGGGCTATCCCGGACGCGCGGTTCTTATCCACCGGGACGACCTGGCGCTGTGACATGGCAGAATTTCGCGGCGCAACAGACCGATGACGAGAAAGGCTCATGAGATGAAAGATTTTGACAACATCCCCGCGCTGATGGCCGATCTGGGGCAACGGGCCCGGGCAGCGTCACGCGAACTGGCCTATGCCAGTGCCGAGCGGAAACACGCAGCCCTGATTGCAGCGGCAGACGCGGTTTGGGCCAATCGTGCCGATATCATCGAGGCCAACAAGAAAGACCTGGAATTTGGCCGCGACAAGGGGCTAAGCCCGGCGATGATGGATCGTCTGATGCTGGATGAAAGCCGCATTCAGGGCATGGTCGACGGGCTGCGCGCCGTCGCCGAACAGGCCGATCCCGTGGGCGAGGTTCTCAGCGAATGGGATATGGCCTCGGGCCTGCATATCCAGCGTGTGCGCACGCCCTTGGGCGTGATTGGCGTGATCTATGAAAGCCGCCCCAACGTGACAGCTGATGCGGGCGCGTTGTGCCTGAAATCCGGCAATGCGGTGATTTTGCGCGGCGGGTCCGAGGGGCTGCATTCCTCGGTGGCCATTCACGCCTGCCTTGTTCAGGGGCTGAAGGCCGCGAACCTGCCCGAGGATGCCATCCAGCTTGTGCCGACCCGCGACCGGGCCGCGGTGCAGGAATTGTTGACGATGACGGAATGTGTGGACGTGATCGTGCCGCGCGGCGGCAAGGGGCTGGTCGGGCTGGTGCAACGCGAAGCCCGCGTGCCGGTCTTTGCGCATCTCGAAGGGATCGTTCACATCTATGTCGACAAGGACGCCGACCCGCGCAAGACGCTTGACGTTGTGCTGAACGCCAAGACGCGCCGGACGGGGATTTGCGGTGCGGCCGAATGTCTTTTGGTGCATCAGGACGTGGCCGAGACATTGGGCCGTGACCTGGTTGCCGCCTTGCTGACCAGTGGCGTCGAGGTACATGCCGCCGGAGCCCTGGCCATTGACGGGACGGTTGCCGCCACCAATGACGATTGGGGCAAAGAGTTTCTGGACAGCGTGATCGCCGCAAAGCCGGTTGCCGATATTGATGACGCAATCGCGCATATCCGCAGTTTCGGGTCGAACCACACCGATTGCATCATGACCGAGGACAGCGCCGCCGCCGCGCGTTTCTTTCAGCGTCTGGACAGCGCCATCCTGATGCATAACGCCTCGACCCAGTTTGCGGATGGGGGCGAGTTCGGAATGGGGGCCGAGATCGGCATCGCGACTGGCAAGATGCATGCGCGCGGGCCGGTTGGGGCCGCGCAATTGACCAGCTTCAAATACCTGGTGACCGGTGACGGGGCCACGCGGGCCTGACCGCGCGCGCCGTCACAGCCGCAAGGCGATGCGGGTTGTCGCTGTTTCCAGCGTGATCCGCCGGCCTTGGGCGCGGGCCGTTTCGGCCAACAGCGCGAATTGCACCTGCGCCGGGGTCAGTCCTGTTTCGAACCGGCCGGTTTGCAACCCGTTCCAAAGCGCGGCGTCGATGCTCAGCCGGTCCGCTGAACCGGTCACGTCAAGCTTGCCGTCCTGTGATGTGATCTGAACATCGCCACCCAGGGGCATCGCGCTTTCACAGCACAGGGCGGCCAGGAATGCCAGTTTGACCAGGCTGCGCGGCACCGCGTCGGACGGGGCCCAATGAACCCGAACCCGGCCCGCGTTCTGGATATCGCTCAGCAATTGGGAAATTTCCGTTCGTCCAAGCGGGTGATCGCTGGCGGCGCCAAAGGCGACACGGAAAAACCGGATACGCGCACCGGCGCTGGCAACGCTGCCGGTGATCAGGTCCATCTCGGGGCCGCGGGCTGATCCGACCATATCCAGCAACTCCAACCCGTTCGTGACCGCCCCGATGGGGCTGATCAGATCGTGACAGATCCGGGAGCCGACCAGCTCGGCCAGGTTGACGTCCGATGCGCCCATGCGTACCTCCTGCTGCATCTGCCTTTTGCCGGACCGGAGTCGCCACATGACAGACCTGAATGCCATACTTGCACCGGGCATGTTTGTCCGCCACCCGGATTTCCCCGATTGGGGCGTTGGACAGGTTCAGTCCAACGTCGCCGGCAAGATCACCGTGAACTTTCGCGAGCAGGGGAAAGTGGTGATCGACGGGACACGCATCGCCCTGATGCCCGTCTTTGATCTGTGAAACTGGTTTAGGAAAGGTTAACGCCCCGGCTTTCCCGCGCATGTTGCCATCGGCCCGCCAACTGCGGTATCAGCGCGAAAACAAGAACGGAACGCTCAATGCCGGACGCAGGCCCTTCCTTTACTGTCAAACTGGCCGAAACCGACGACGAACTGCGCGCGGCCCAGCGGCTGCGTTATGACGTGTTCGTGCGCGAACTGGGCGGCGGCGGCGAAATGGTCGATCACCAGGCCGGGCTGGAGCGGGACAGGTTCGACCCCTATTTCGACCACATGCTGGCCATCGACGATCGCAGCGGCGCGGTTGTCGGTGTCTACAGGCTTTTGCCGGGCGCGCGCGCCGCGCAGGTCGGGCAGTTCTATTCCGAGGATGAATATGACCTGACGGTGCTGAAACAAGGCGGCCGCAAGTTGCTGGAGCTTGGGCGTTCATGCCTGCATCCCGACTATCGCGGCGGTATGGCGATGTACCACCTGTGGAACGGGCTTGCGGCCTATGTCGCGGAACACCAGGTCGAGGTTCTGTTTGGCGTTGCCAGCTTTCACGGAACGGACCCGCAAGAACTGGCGCAGCCTCTGTCCATGTTGCATCACAACCATCTGGCGCCACCCGACCTCAGGGTGCGGGCCCAGGCCGATGCCTTTCAACCCATGGACCTGGTTGCAGAAACCGATCTTGACCGGCGGGCGGCCATGGTTCAGGTGCCCGCCTTGATAAAAGCGTATCTGAGGCTGGGGGGCTTTGTCGGCGAGGGGGCGTTCATTGATCATGCGTTCAACACGACCGACGTTTGCCTGATCCTGGACACGGCGCGCATGAATGACCGCCAAAAACGCATCTACGGCGGGGCGTGACACGGTGAACGACCCGCTTTGGAACAGCGAAGATGCGCCCGATCCCATTGTCTTGGGCCCGATCGGATGGGTATTGGTCCTGTTGCGCGGCCTGCCGCTGGCGGTTTTGGTGTTCGGCGGACTGGCCGTGTTGCTGGCGCTTCGGCTGATCGAACGACCGCTTTTCGGTCTGCGCCGCCCGATAACGCCATTCGTCACGCAATTTGTATGCCGCAACGCGTTCCGAATCCTGGGGATGGGGTTTCGGGTATCGGGCAGGTTGATGCACGAATCCGGCGCGGTTGTGGCCAACCACACGTCATGGCTGGATATATTCGCGCTGAACGCGCGCAAGCGGATCTATTTTGTGTCCAAGGCCGAGGTCGCCAACTGGCCCGGCATCGGCTGGCTTGCGCGGGCCACGGGCACAGTCTTTATCGAACGGGACCGCAAAAAGGCGCAGGAACAGACCCGGGTGTTTCAAGAGCGTTTGAAGGCGGGCCATAAACTGCTGTTTTTCCCCGAGGGCACCTCGACCGACGGACTGCGGGTTTTGCCTTTTAAAACAACACTATTTGCGGCGTTCTTCGCAGAAGAGTTGCGCAGTTTCATGTATGTTCAGCCGGTTTCGGTCGTGTTCCACGCACCCAAAGGGCAACCAGACAGGTTCTATGGCTGGTGGGGAGACATGGAATTCGGGCCGCATCTGCTCAAGACGCTTGGCGCGCGTCGGCAGGGGGCGGTCGAGCTGATCTATCATGAACCTGCCAAGGTCAGCGACTTTGAAAACCGCAAGGCGCTGGCGGCGCATTGCGAGGCGGCGGTGCGTCATGCGCACAGCTTGGCGCGGCTTGAAAAATAGGGGCATTTGGCCCTTGCGCTGACGCACGTCCTGCCGTATACGCGCGCCATTCAAACCCGCAGGCGGGGTTTGGCCTTTTTGAGGGAGACATCCTCATCAAGACCGCCGGTTGGAGCATCCGCTTCTTTCACCCCCGCCCAGGCGTAAACCGGAAAAGGAAAATAGCATGGCTCTTCCCGAGTTCACCATGCGTCAGCTGCTGGAAGCTGGCGTTCACTTTGGTCACCAGACACAGCGTTGGAATCCCCGCATGGGTCCGTTCATCTACGGCTCGCGCAATGGCATCCACATCATGGACCTGACTCAGACCGTTCCGATGCTGGACCAGGCTCTGCAGGCTGTTCGTGACACCGTCGCCAAAGGCGGCCGCGTTCTGTTCGTCGGTACCAAGCGTCAGGCAGCTCAGCCGATCGCCGAAGCCGCTGAAAAGTCGGCTCAGTACTACATGAACCACCGCTGGCTGGGCGGCACGCTGACCAACTGGAAAACCGTTTCCCAGTCGATCAACCGTCTGAACCAGATCGACGAAGCCATGGAATCGGGCGCCGAGGGCCTGACCAAGAAAGAGCGTCTGGGCATGGAACGTGACCAGATCAAGCTGCAGGCGTCGCTGGGCGGTATCCGCGAAATGGGCGGTGTTCCTGACCTGCTGTTCGTCATCGACGTCAAGAAAGAATCGCTGGCAATCGCCGAAGCCAACAAGCTGGGCATCCCGGTTGTGGCTGTGGTCGACACCAACTGCTCGCCCGATGGTGTTGATTACATCATCCCCGGCAACGATGACGCAGCGCGCGCAATCGCTCTGTACTGCGATCTGGCCGCACGCGCCGCTCTGGACGGTATGACCGCTCAGATGGGTGCCGCAGGCGTTGACCTGGGTGCCTTCGAAGAAGCGCCGGTTGAAGAAGCCGTTGCCGAAGAAGCCCCGGCAGAAGCAGACGCTTCGGCCGAAGCGTAAGCTTCCCGTCACGTTAATGACATATGGGGCAGGGTAGACCTGCCCCAAATCCGTTTGAATTGAGGAGAGCCAAAAGATGGCAATCACAGCAGCAATGGTGAAAGAACTGCGCGACCAGACCGGCGCAGGCATGATGGACGCGAAAAAAGCGCTGACTGAAACCGGCGGCAACATGGACGAAGCCGTTGACTGGCTGCGCACCAAGGGTCTGGCCAAGGCGGCCAAGAAATCGGGCCGTACCGCGGCCGAAGGCCTGGTTGCTGTTCACGTCAATGGCGGCAACGGTGTTGCGGTCGAAGTGAACTCGGAAACCGACTTTGTTGCAAAGAACGCCGAGTTCCAGGAAATGGTTGGCAAGATCGCCTATGCTGCTGAAGGTGTCGCGGATGTTGACGCGCTGCTGGCGGCGGACCTGGGCGGCAAATCCGTGTCGGACACGCTGACCGACAAGATTGCCACCATCGGTGAAAACATGTCGGTGCGCCGTATGGCCAAACTGTCGGGCGATACGGTTGTGTCCTACGTCCACAACGCGGCAACCAACGGCATGGGCAAGATCGGTGTTCTGGTTGCTCTGACCGGTGGTGACGAAGCCATCGGCAAGCAGATCGCGATGCACATCGCCGCGGTGAACCCCGCCGCCCTGTCCGAAGCAGACATGGACCCCGCCATTGTCGAAAAGGAAAAGCAGGTTCAGATGGACATCGCCCGCGAATCCGGCAAGCCGGAGCAGGTGATCGAAAAGATGATCATCGGCCGCATGAAGAAGTTCGTGGCTGAATCGACGCTGCTGAACCAGCAGTTCGTCGTCAACCCTGACCTGACCGTCGAAGCCGCCGCCAAGGAAGCGGGTGCGACCGTCACCGGCTTTATCCGCATGGAAGTCGGCGAAGGTATCGTCGTTGAAAAAGAAGACTTCGCCGCCGAAGTTGCCAAGGCAGCCCAAGGCTAAGTCTATCGTCAGGGCCTCGGCCGACGAGACTGAAAAATCAACCGGTTGCGCCCGTGCGCAGCCGGTTTTTTCGTGTCTGGCGGCGATGCATTTTCGGCCTTGTCAAAGCCCGCAAATGGGATCGCGCTGAACGAGAAGGGGGAGGAAGGGTCTTGCCTTAGGGAAAAGGGCCGGGATGGGGATTGAGGGGCCCCGCATGATGGGGATGGTCGAGGCCCCTCAAAAATTCCAACAAAAGGTACGCGGACGAATAAGCGCCCCCTGTGTCAGAGCGACCGGAGAGCCCTGAAATCACAAGGATCCGATCAAATGTTCCTTTGGCAAAAGCCACCACTCACGGAACGAGGCGATTGTGCAATTTTTTGGCGGGATTCGAAAAGTCATGATTTCCTTACCCTAGGTAAACTTTGCCGTTTGGAACCGGCCGTTTTCCCGGTTCAGGCTTCCATCACGAACATCTGGTTTTGCAACGAGGCCTTCAAGACGGCCTGTGCCGTGGTTTCGACCGACAGGGCCTCGCGGGCGAGGCGCAGGTGCTTTTCAACGGTGGCCGAGGTCAGGCCCATCAGCAGGGCTATATCCTGCGTGGTCTTTCCGTCACCGACCCATTCCAGTGCTTCGCGCTGACGTTTTGTCAGGGCCCGGTTGGGGGCGTTATAGGGCAAGGTGAGGATCTTGAGATGCGCCATATTGTTCATCAAAAGAATGTCTTGCCCATGTTCCGACCAGACGGCGTCGACCTGGGATTGGCTCAGGTTACGGGCGGCCAGCGATATGGCCCCTTTCGAGCGCAACGAGACAGAGTTGAAGCTGACCGTATATCCGGCGGTAATGTTCTTGGACGCGTTGAAATCAAAGACCCGGCGTTCCTCGGGGGTCATCGTTCCATCGGCCATGAGTTCATTGATCATGCGCCAACTGGCAGCGCCTTCGTTCTGCAGGGCCCATTTCAGCATGGGCGCATGGAAATACAGGCCGCCGTCAAGGAACCCGTCCAGGTATTCCTTGCAGTGATTGGACAGGATCACGAAATCCTCGGGATCGCCCAGCGAAGTCTTGGTGCGGTATTGCGTGTAACCATACAGCAGGCGGTCAAAGCCAAAGGCGCTCATCTGCCGGCAATGGGCGTCCCACAACTCTTCCAGCGTCTTGGCATAGCTGACAAAGTTCAGGTATTCGCCAAGGGTCATCCGGCGCCCCCGTCACCAAGATGGGTCGCCAGCGCGTCCAGCGCCATGACATAGCCCTGGGCGCCGAAACCACAGATCTGGCCAAGCGCCACGGGGGCGATGAAGGATTTGTGCCGGAAAGCCTCGCGCGCGTGAATGTTGGACAGGTGCACCTCGACCACGGGGACCTGTGCGGACGAGATCGCATCCATCAGCGCCACGGATGTGTGGGTGAATGCCCCGGCATTCAGGACGATACCGGCCTGCTTTCCCCTGGCGTCATGGATCGCATCGATCAGAACACCTTCGTGGTTGGATTGCGCGCAGGTGACCGTCAGGCCAGCGCGTTGACCATGCGCCACGCACAGGTCTTCGATCATCTTCAATGTGGTATGGCCATAGACCTCGGGCTGCCGTGTTCCCAGCAGGTTGAGGTTCGGGCCATTCAGTACCAGAATATTGTGCATTTTCTCAATGTCCCCATTGATTCTTGATAAACGCGAAATGGTGGGCATGTCCACCGGGCCGCGCGCTTATGACGCGAATGCCCGGGTGGTGACATTTGGCGGGGCAGGGCGGCGGTTCGAATTGCCTCAGCCATCCCCCATGGTCACGACGACTTTGCCAAGGACCGTCCGGTCACCCAAAAGGGTCAGGGCCTGCGCCGCCTGCGGCAGGTCAAAACGCTGGGAAATGCGCGGCTTGATCTGGCCTTTGCCGTAAAGGTCAAACAGGTCCTTCATGTTGGAGGCATGCCCGGCGGGATCGCGAAATACGGATGCGCCCCAAAACACGCCGACAATCTGGCACCCTTTGAGAAGCGGCAGGTTGAGCGGGATCTTTGGGATCCCGGCCGGAAACCCGACCACCAGAAAGCGGCCATTCCAGGCCATGCTGCGCAGGGCGGGTTCGGCATAGTCGCCGCCAACCGCGTCATAGACGACATCGACCCCGTCGCCGCCTGCCAGCGCCTTGATCTGAGCCGACAGGTCTTTTTGCGCCTCGCGTGTCATATCGCGCGCGTAGACGATTGTTTCATCCGCCCCGACGGATTTGCAGAATGCGGCCTTGTCGGCCGAGGAAACGGCGGCGATGACGCGTGCGCCCATGGCCTTGCCCAGTTCGATCGCGGCCGATCCGACCCCGCCTGCGGCCCCCAGCACCAAAAGCGTTTCACCCGCTTGCAGCGCGGCCCGGTCTTTCAGCGCGTGATAGGATGTTCCATAGGTGAAAACAAAGCACGCGGCATCGTCATAGGGCATGCTGGCCGGAAACGGGATTGCGGCCTGTGCCTTGATGTTCAGATGGGTGGAAAACCCCCCATAGCCGGTCAAGGCCAGCACCCTGTCGCCGACGGCAAAGCCCGAGGTGTCCGGCCCCAGAGCAATGACCTCGCCCGCGATCTCGCCTCCGGGCGCGAATGGGCGCGGCGGCTTGATCTGGTACAGATCGTTGATCATCAGGGTATCGGGGAAATTGACACCGGCGGCGCGCACCCGAACCAGGATTTCTCGGCTTTTGGGGGTGGGATCGGGCAGGGTGGTCAGTTCCAGTGTTTCCGGTCCACCCGGAGCGACGCTCAGTAACGCTTGCATTCGGCCCTCTGTTCGCAACCATTGTCGGGACAGCCACGATGAAGCACAGGCCGTTATTGTCAAGGCAATAGCAAAATGCAACGTTGCGACGCGAAACAGGCGGCCCGTCCCAACCGGACCGAAACCCGGGATCGGAGGCTGTGTTGCAAGCGTCGCGCGAACCAAAAAGGGGACGAAATGACACCGGAACTCTTATTCTCGGTCCAGGGCAAAACGGCACTGGTCACAGGCGGCGCAACCGGGATCGGGCGCATGGCCGCCGAGGCGCTGGTGCGCGGCGGCGCACGGGTGTTGATCGCATCCCGCAAGGGTGATGCGTGCGAGGCCGTCGCGGCGGAGCTGAACGCCTTGGGGGCGCCAGGTTCGGCCGAAGGCTTTGCCGGGGATATCGGCAGTCAGGACGGCATAGACGCGCTGGTGTCTGAGGTCAAGAGCCGCGTGCAAAGCCTTGATATTTTGATGAATAATGCCGGTGTGTCCTGGGGTGCGCCAATGGGGCAATTCCCCTATGACGCCTGGGATAAGGTCATGTCTGTAAACGTTGCGGGCATTTTCGACCTGACGCAGAAATTGCTGCCATTGCTGATGAAGGCCGGATCGGACCAGGATCCGGCGCGCGTTGTGAATGTGGCGTCGGTCATGGGCGAAGTGCCGATGGGCGACGGCGCCTACAGCTATTCGGCCTCGAAGGCGGCCGTTATTCACCTGACGAAAATCCTGGCCAAAGAGCTGGCACCGTTCAAGGTGACGGTAAACGCCATCGCGCCGGGACCCTTCGTGTCGCGCATGACGGCCTTTGCCACGGCCGATGCGGACAAGCGCGAGAAAGTCGGAAAGTCAGTACCGTTGGGGCGCGTGGGCCGCCCCGAGGATATCGGTGGCTGTTTGCTGTTTCTGTGCGGTCCCGGCGGCGGTTATGTGACCGGCGCGGTCATTCCCGTATCGGGCGGCATCAACGTGGTCACGGGCGGCAACATCTTTGCCGACGCCCTATAGCGCGGGATCGCAACAACGGAGGCCACGTATATGCCTGCTGACATGGACAATCTGGACCTGGTCTCGGTCGATGCCTATCTTGAGCGGAACCTGGCCGGCTATCAGGGGCCGTTGACCGCCACCAAGTTCACCGGCGGCCAGTCAAACCCGACTTACGAGTTGCAGATCCCCGGCCGGACCTATGTGCTGCGCCGCAAACCGCCCGGCATATTGCTGAAATCGGCGCATGCCGTGGATCGCGAATTTCGCGTTCAGAGCGCGTTGAGCAACAGCAAAGTTCCGGTGCCGGAAATGTACCTGCTTTGCGAAGATGACAGCGTCATCGGATCGGCCTTCTACGTGATGGAACGGCTGGAGGGTCGCGGTTTTTTCGAACCGACAATGCCGGGCGAAACAATCGAAACGCGCAAGGCGGTTCTGGACGAAATGAACCGGGTTCTGGCCGATCTGCACGAGGTGGATATCGACGCTGTCGGTCTGTCTGATTTCGGGCCTCAGGGCAATTATTTTGAACGTCAGGTGGCCCGCTGGACAAAGCAATACCGCGCCTCTGAAACGGAAACGATCGCTGATATGGACGATCTCATGACCCGTTTGCAGGCGTCGATCCCGGCGGATGACGGGCAAAGAACGCTGGTGCATGGGGATTTCAGGATCGACAACCTGATGTTTGAACAGGGTGGCAGCAGGTGCATCGGTGTTCTGGATTGGGAATTGTCGACCATCGGCCACCCTTATGCCGACCTTGCGGCAGTGATCATGCAATGGCAGATGCCGCCCGGCAAAGACGGTCGCGGATTGGCCGGTGTCGACCGCGATGAGCTGGGGCTGCCGTCGGATGCCGCATTCATCGAAAGCTATTGCAGACGTCGCGGATTGCCGGGGATCGAGGATTTCGGGTTCTACCTGGCGTTCAACTTTTTCCGCATGGCCGGAATTCTGCAAGGCGTTTACAAGCGCGCGCTTGACGGCAATGCCTCGGACCCTGACCGGGCGCGCATTCTGGGCTCTTACGTGCCGGGATTTGCCAAGTTCGGGTTGTCTGCGCTGGATCAATAGCGAAACCCTTGCGGGGGCTGCGCCGCAATCAAGGGGAATTTTTCCAGATCTTCGTCATTTTTGCGACGCCCCGGGTTGGCCCCCGGCAACACCTGTTGGCCAACGTGCGGATCGGCCCCGAACGCTGCCCAATCAGATAACCGCCATTTTTTGACTGTCGCTTGCCGCCGCGAAACGGCATGATTGGCCGAATGGACAAGACAACAGGAATTTGAGCCTGAAATGGGATTTGATGAGAAACGCCTGAGCCGCATTCCACAATGGATGCAGGGCTATGTCGATCAAAGAAAATACCCCGGCTGCGCGGTGCTGATTTCCCACAAGGGGCAAGAGGTGTTGTTCCATGCCTGCGGTCAACGCAGTGTTGAAAAGAACCTGCCGTTTCAGCGCGATACGGTGACCCGGATCTATTCGATGACCAAGCCGGTAACCAGTGTTGCGCTGATGATGCTGGTGGAACGCGGAATGTTCCACCTGGACGCGCCGGTTTCCGATTTCCTGCCCGAATTCAAAGACATGCAGGCGCTGGTTGATGGGGCCATACGGATTGACCAGACCGAAGATGCCGCGACCCCGACCCTGCATCAATTGCTGACGCATACAAGCGGTCTCAGCTATCCGTTCAATCCGGGCGTCCTGCCGCGGGCGATGGATGAGATGGACTTGATTTTCAAACCGGATCAAGGGCTTCTGTCCGACAATGTCGTCAAACTCAGCAGCTTGCCCTTGGGCTTTCAGCCCGGCACGCGCTGGGAATACTCGGTCGGAATTGACGTGATCGGGCGCGTGGTCGAAGTTGCCTCGGGGCAACCGCTGGACCGGTTCTTTGCCGACCATATTCTCGGCCCCCTGGGCATGTCAGAAACCGGGTTTTCGGTGGCGCCCGATGCGCTGGACCGGTTTGCATCGCTTTATACGCCGTTGGCCGGGGACGCGATGGCGCTGAACAGGGCGCAGTCGGGCGGCGACACATTGCGTCTGGTGGATCAGGCCGGGCATTCACCCTTTGAAGCCACCACGACCTTTTCCGGTGGTGGCGGACTTGTCAGTACCATCGACGATTACATGCGGTTTGCGGAAATGCTGCGAAACCCGGGCAAGGCGGGGCAGGGCAGGTTGCTGAGCCCCAAGACCGTGGATTTCATGCTGTCCAACCACTTGCCGGGCGACATCGCATCGATGGGACCACAGAGTTTCGCCGAGCAGCCGATGGACGGCATGGGCTTTGGTCTGGGCGGCGCTGTGGTTCTGGACCCGGGCAGGGCCCGCACGCCGGGGTCGGTCGGTGACTTCAGCTGGGGCGGCATGGCGTCGACCTTTTTCTGGATCGACCGCGAAAATGACCTGAGCGTGGTCTTCTTTACCCAGCTTTCACCGTCCAGCTCTTACCCGTCCCGGTCGGAACTCAAGGCGCTTATCCATGGCGCGTTGATTGATTGATGGCCGGGCGGCTGTTACCCGCAACCTGTCATCCAAAACCGGAGATTCGCACATGACCGAGGCCGAACGCGTCCTGCTGGACCTGTTGAATATCGAACGGCTGGAAGTGGACCTGTTTCGCGGAACCGGGTCCGGCGGCGAAACGCCCATGCGGATATTCGGTGGGCAGGTGATCGCGCAGGCGCTTGCCGCGGCCTATCGCACCGTGGATGACCGCCTGTGTCATTCGCTGCACGCCTATTTCATCCGCCCCGGCGACCCGGATATTCCCGTTATTTATCAAGTTGATCGGGCACGGGACGGAAGCTCGTTCACGACCCGGCGCGTTGTGGCCATTCAGCATGGCAAACAGATCCTGAATATGTCGGCATCTTTCCACATCAAGGATGAGGGCTGGGACCATCAGCACCCGATGCCGGATGTTCTGGCCCCTGAATTTCATGCCTCGCGGGATGAATTGCGCGACAAATACATGGCCCGCGTTCCCGAAAGCCTGCGTGCCGAATTGATGCGCGAACGCCCCATCGAAGTGACCGAGGTTGAACCCCTTGACCTGTTTCAGCCTGAAAAAACAAGTGACACCAATCACTTGTGGTTCCGTATGAATGCCGCGAACGAGGCCGATACCATCACCCAGCACCTGTTGCTGGCTTATGCGTCAGACATGGGGCTGTTAAGCTCGGGGATGCGGCCACATGGGCTAAGCTGGTTCACCGGAGAGATCAACGGCGCAAGTCTGGATCACGCGATGTGGTTCCACGCACCGGTCCAGTTTCAGAACTGGCATCTGTATTCCATGGATGCGCCATGGACCGGGCAGGGGCGCAGTTTCAATCGGGGCTCGATTTATAGCCAAGACGGCGTTCTTGTCGCGTCGGTCGCACAAGAAGGTCTGTTGCGGCGGGCGCGAAAACCGGGTTAATCCCCGTCGGAAAACCGTTGATGCAACATGTTCATTCCGGCAATCCAGCGGTCGTAATCCTGTGATTTTAAACGGATATAGTCCTGAACTTGCGTATGTGGCAGGATCAGGAACTGTTCATTGCGCAATGCCTGAACGCAGGTCTCGGCGACGTCCTTGGGTTCAAGTATGCCGTCCACGGACGCCACCGAAAACTCGTGACCTTTCATCATCTCGGATCGAACGGCCTGTGGGCACAGAACGGAAACCTTGATGCCACGATGGGCATAGGTCAAAGCCAGCCACTCGGCAAAGCCGACGGATGCGTGTTTGGTGACGCCATACGGCGCGGCACCGGGCTGGTTCAGCAAGCCGGCTGCCGAGGCGGTAATCAGGATGTAGCCGTGGCCGCGCGCCAACATGCGCGGCACCAGATGCCGTGCCGTCCAGACCTGCGACATCACGTTGGTTTTCCAAGTCCGGTCCCAGTCCGCGTCAGAGGTTTCCGGGCCGCCCAGCGTAAGGATGCCAGCGTTGGCGCAGAACAGATCAATCGGGGCGATCTGATCTTCGACCTGGGCAATCAACGCCTGAATGTCGCTTTCTCTGGACACGTCGCATTCGAACGCGTGGCCATCCAATTGCCGCGCCAGTTCGCGCGCGCCCTGGACATCGATATCGGCACAGACGATCCGCGCGCCTTGTTCTGCGAAACCTTCGGCCAGACCTTTTCCGATACCCGACGCAGCGCCAGTGACGACAACCGTCTTTCCCTTCAGGTCCATGGGGCGCGCTCCTTGGCTGTGTTCAGAGATCAGCGTAACATCTTGAAAACACGTCGTCAGCCCGAATTTGACCGTAACTGCCTTGTCTATATTTTACCATAATACCGATTACGCGATTAATAGATGACCCTAGTAGAATGCCTGCAACCCGGTCTGCGCGCGCCCAAGGATCAAGGCGTGAACGTCATGTGTCCCCTCATAGGTATTCACGGTCTCAAGGTTGACCATATGGCGCACCACGTTGAATTCCAGTGAAATGCCGTTGCCACCGTGCATGTCACGCGCCATCCGTGCGATATCCAGCGCCTTGCCGCAATTGTTTCGTTTGATGATCGAGATCATCTCGGGTGCGGCCTGTGCCTGATCCATCAACCGACCGACGCGCAGGCTGGCTTGCAAGCCCAGTGAGATCTCGGTCTGCATGTCGGCAAGTTTGCGTTGGAACAATTGCGTCTGCGCCAAGGGCCGGTTGAACTGTTTCCGGTCCAGACCGTATTGATACGCGGCATGCCAACAGGCCTCGGCTGCGCCCATGGCGCCCCAACTGATCCCGTATCTTGCGCGGTTCAGGCACCCGAACGGTCCTTTCAAGCCCTGGACATGTGGCAGCAAGGCGCCCTCGTCCACCTCGACGCCGTCCATCACGATCTCGCCGGTGATCGACGCGCGCAGACTCAACTTGTTCTGAATTTTCGGTGCGCTGAGACCCTTCATGCCTTTGTCCAGGATGAAGCCGCGGATCTTGCCATCGTGGGCATCGGACTTGGCCCAAACAACAAAGACATCTGCAATCGGCGCGTTCGAAATCCACATCTTGGTGCCGGTGATGCGATAACCGCCGTCAATCTTTTCGGCGCGGGTCTTCATGCCAGCCGGGTCCGAGCCTGCATCCGGTTCTGTCAGGCCAAAGCAGCCGATGAATGCGCCACTGGCAAGTTTGGGCAGGTATTTTTGGCGCTGCTCTTCGCTTCCGTAGGCATAGATCGGGTACATGACCAGCGAACTCTGGACGGACATCATCGAGCGATAGCCGGAATCGACCCGCTCGACCTCGCGCGCGACAAGACCATAGGCGACATAGCCTGCGCCGATGCCTCCGTATTCTTCGGGGATGGTGGTGCCCAACAGGCCCATTTCACCCATTTCACGGAAGATATCGGGGTCGGTTTCCTCGTTCAGGAAGGCCTGGGTCACACGCGGTTGCAGTTTTTCTTGCGCATAGGCCTGGGCGCTGTCGGCGATCAGCCGTTCTTCTTCGGTCAGCTGGTCGGCAATCCGGAATGGGTCCTGCCATGTGAAAGAACCAAGATCGGGCGCATCCTTGTCGCGCAGGGCAGGTCGTGTGTCGGCGGCGGTCATAATGGTCCTCCTGTCAGGGGTTGCGCGCACCCTACCCTGCGGTTTTCGCAAAAAACAGCAAGACATTGGCAAAGTAACATGAGTAAAGGGAATAGATGAGCCATTCTCGCCGTCTATACCCGTCAATCGCCTCGCTTCGGGCGCTCGAAGCATTGGACCGCCTTGGTTCGGCCTCAGCCGTGGCCGAGGAACTTGCGCTGACCCAAAGCGCGGTCAGCCGCCAGTTGCAAACGCTTGAGGCGCAACTGGGTGTTTCGCTGGTCAGCCGGGAAAAGAAACGTCTGTCGCTGACGCCTGTTGCGCAAACTTATGTTGCCGATATCCGGCAGGGGCTGAACCTGATCGCGCAAGCCTCGGTCAAGCTGCATGTCGCACCTGTTGGCGGGACCCTGAACCTTGCCATATTGCCCACCTTCGGGATGCGCTGGCTGGTTCCGCGTCTGCCCGATTTTGCGCGCCGCCACCCCGAGATCACGATCAACATGGCAACCCGCCTGAGACCCTTCAACTTTGATGCGGAACCCTTTGATGCGGCGTTGCATTTTGGCGAAACGAACTGGCCCGGAACGGACCGGTTGCTGCTGCGTCTTGAACGGGTCGTGCCGGTTTGCGCGCCGCAGCTATTGGCGGCGGGGTCGGTGGACAGCCCGCAGGATCTGCTGCGGATGCCGCTGTTGCACATCCAGACCAGACCTCGGGCGTGGCAGGACTGGTTCCGGCAGATGGGGGTTCAGCACGCAGGCCCCCTGCCCGGCACGGTGCATGATCAGTTTACCACGATCAACCAGGCCGCGTTGCATGGTCTGGGTGCGGCGCTGCTGCCCAATTACCTGATCGAACAGGACCTTGCGACGGGTGATCTGGTGGCCCTGTTTCCGGACACGACCGAGACGATGGGCGCCTATTACCTGGTCTGGCCCAAGGCGAAGTCAGATGACGCAAACCTGCGCGCATTTCGCCATTGGCTAGGGTCGCAGGCGCAAGTCGACGAAACCCTGCCCAGATAGCCCCGCCCGATGCGCTGGGTTTACCCCAACGCATACCCCGCGCCACGCACTGTCCGAACCGGATCGTTGCCGCCATGCTGCGTCAGCGCCTTGCGCAACCGGCCGATATGCACATCCACGGTGCGCGTATCGACATAGATGTCGCGACCCCAGACCCGGTCCAAAAGCTGTTCGCGGCTCCAGACCCGGCCAGGTTTTTCCATGAATGTGCTCAGCAGCCTAAACTCGGTCGGGCCAAGTTTCAGCGGTTGGCTGTCGCGGCTGACCTTGTGGGTTTCTGAATCCAGGATGATGTCGTCGAATTCCAGCCTGAGCCCAACCGTTGCGGGGCGCACGCGGCGCAATTGCGTGCGCACGCGCGCCATCAGTTCAACGACCGAATAGGGTTTGACCACATAGTCATCAGCGCCGGTTTCCAGGCCGCGCACCTTGTCCACCTCTTCCGAGCGGGCCGATAGCATGATGATCGGAATGGTTCGGGTATCGGGGCGCATTTTCAGGCGGCGGCAGACCTCGATCCCGCTGAGATTGGGCATCATCCAGTCAAGGACGATGATGTCGGGGCTGTCCTCATCGACCAGCAACAACGCCTCGTCGCCGCTGCCGGCCTTGGACACCCGAAACCCTTCGGCTTCGAGGTTGTAGGCCAGCACTTCGCGCTGGGCCAGTTCATCCTCGACCACCAGCACGGTTGGTTGATCTGCGGACATGATCCGATCTCCTACACAGTCTGCGACGTCCTGTCGGCCTTGGTGCGCGCCTCGGTCGGACGTTCGCCGGTAACCAGGTAAACCACCTGTTCGGCAATCGAGGTCACGTGGTCGCCCATACGTTCAACGTTCTTGGCGATAAAGTGCAGATGCATACATGCCGAAATGTTGCGGGGATCCTCGGCCATAAAGGTCAGAAGTTCGCGGAACAGCCCGTTATACATCTGATCCACCTCGGCGTCGCGTTCGATGACGTCGGCGGCAAGTTCGGCGTCGCGTTGAATATAGGAATCCAGCGCGTCGCGCAGCATCCGTTCCACTTCACGCGCCATGCGCCGCAGGGCTGCAGCGCTGCCGTCGATATGGGACGCCTCAACCAGCACCGAGGTCCGCTTGGCGATATTCTTGGAATAATCCCCGATGCGTTCCAGGTTGCCCGAAACCTTCATCACCGACAGGACAAGCCGCAGGTCACCCGCCGTGGGGGCGCGCAGCGCAATCAGGCGGGCGGCTTCTTCGTTGATCAGCTCTTCGAGGGCGTCAATGGCGGCGTCGCCCTTGCGGACGTCGGTGGCCAGTTCTTCGTCACGCTCTTCCAACGAGCGCGCGGCGCCAATGATCGAGGCTTCGACAAGCCCGCCCATTTTCATGATATGGGCCTGAATGGCCTCGAGATCGCGGTCGAAAACGGATGCAATATGTTGTTCGCTCATTTCTGAATACCTGCTCTCAGCCGATCCGGCCGGTAATGTAGCTTTCCGTGCGCGGATCAACGGGGTTCGTGAAAATCTGACCGGTTTCGCCAAACTCGACCAGGTTGCCCAGGTGGAAAAACGCGGTCTTCTGGCTGACGCGGGCCGCCTGCTGCATCGAGTGCGTCACGATCACGACCGAATACTGGCTGCGCAATTCATCGATCAGTTCCTCGACCTGCGCGGTGGCAATCGGGTCCAGCGCCGAGCAGGGCTCGTCCATCAACAGAACCTCGGGTTCGGTCGCAACGGCGCGGGCGATGCACAGACGCTGTTGCTGACCACCTGACAGGCCGGTGCCCGGCGCATCCAGCCGGTCTTTGACCTCGTTCCAGATCGCGCCGCGGCGCAGGGATTTTTCGACGATCTCGTCCAGATCGGCCTTGTTCTTGGCCAGCCCGTGAATGCGCGGCCCATAGGCCACGTTGTCATAGATCGACTTGGGGAACGGGTTCGGCTTCTGGAACACCATGCCTACCTTTGCGCGCAGCTGCACCGGGTCGACGCGCTTGTCATAGATGTCTTCGCCATCCAGCCGGAACGAGCCTTCGACGCGGGCGACATCGATCGTGTCGTTCATCCGGTTCAGGCAGCGCAGGAATGTCGACTTGCCGCAGCCCGACGGGCCGATAAAGGCGGTGACGGTCTTGTCTTCGATGTCGACATTCACATCTTTGATGGCGTGAGTGTCGCCGTAGTAGACTTGGCAGTCACGGCACTCCAGCTTGATTTCGTTCGTGTCCACTTCTCTCTCCACTCGCGACATGTCGTTCATTGTTCAGGCCCCTTTTTACCAGCGGCGTTCAAAGCGGCGGCGCAGGATGATTGCGATTATATTCATCGACAGCAAGAAAATCAGAAGAATGATGATCCCGCCCCATGCCTTTTCGTAAAACCCGACATCCGCCCGCGCAGCCCAGGTATAGATCTGGGCCGGCATGGCCGAGTTGGGCTCGGTGAATCCGGCAAGAAAACCGTCAGGGTATCCACGGGCCACGAACCCAACCATTCCGATCAGCAGCAGCGGCGCGGTTTCGCCAAGCGCCTGCGCCAGTCCGATGATGGTGCCGGTCAGGATACCGGGGGCCGCCAGCGGCAGCACATGGTGGAATACCGCCTGCATCTTCGAGGCCCCTACCCCAAGCGCCGCATCACGGATCGACGGCGGAACCGCCTTGAGCGATGCGCGGGTCGAGATGATGATTGTCGGCAGGGTCATCAGGGTCAGCACCAGCCCCCCGACCAAAGGCGCCGATTGCGGCAAGTGCATGAACTGGATGAACACGGCCAGACCCAGGATACCGAAGACGATCGACGGAACCGCGGCCAGGTTCGAAATGTTCACCTCGATCAGGTCGGTAAACCGGTTCTGCGGCGCGAATTCTTCCAGATAGATCGACGCGGCCACACCGATGGGCAGCGACAGGCCAAGGACAACCAGCATCATGAAGAACGACCCCACGACCGAGGCACCGATCCCGGCGCCGCCCGGATTGTCCACGCCCGAGTCCGCCCCTGTGATGAAGGGCCAGTTGAACGCCTGTTTGACGATCCCGGCCTCTTCCAGCGCATCAACAAGGTCCAGGTCGCTTTTCTGCAGGAACCGGCTGTCCTGCATCGTGTCACGGGACACGCGGCCCTTGAAATACCCGTCCACCCGGCTTGATGCGGTCAGGTCAAAGGCGACCGGCTGGCCGATCTTGTCCGGGTTGTCGCTGTAGAATGTGCGGATGGTTCCGCCGACCTTGCCCAAAAGGCGCTCGATTGCTGCCTCGTCGACCGCGACGTTCAATCCGCGCTCGTCCAGTTCGGATTTCAGGGCGGCAATGAACAGGCTCGAATAGGCCTTGGTCTTGAACAATTCACCTTCGGCTTCGGTGCGCTGTGCCTCGGTCAGGGTGAAATCGACACTTACGACCGTGCGTTTAAAGGCCGGTATCCCTTCGGACAGGATGGATGTGAACAGGACCACCAGAAAGAACAGGCCCGTTGCAATGGCCGCAATCCCATAGGCGCGGAACCGTTTTTCAGCATTGGCCCGTTTGCGCGTGTGCGGGTCCGTGGCCGTCAGCGAAACAGTGTGGCGGCCCGTTTCGGGGGTCTGCATGCTTGCGTCGGTCATTCGTACTGCTCCCGGTACTTGCGCACGATATAGAGGGCAAAGATGTTGAGCCCCAGTGTCAGGATGAACAGGGTCATCCCCAGGGCAAAGGCCACCAGCGCCTCGGGCGAGGCAAAATCCGCGTCCCCGGTCAACTGGCTGACGATCTTGGCCGTGACGGTGGTCATGGCTTCGAATGGGTTAAGGCTCAGGCGGGCGGCGGCGCCAGCGCCGAGAACCACGATCATGGTTTCCCCGATGGCGCGCGACGCGGCCAGAAGGATGGCGCCGACAATCCCCGGCAGCGCGGCCGGAAGAACGACCTGGCGGATGGTTTCGGATTGCGTGGCACCCAAACCGTAGGACCCATCCCGCATGGCCTGCGGAACGGCGTTGATGATGTCATCCGACAGGGACGAGACAAACGGGATCAGCATGATCCCCATCACCAGACCCGCAGTCATGACCGCCGTGCCCGCTTTCATCCAGCCCAGCCCGTCATCGCCAAAGACGCTCAGCAACAGGGGGCCGACGGTCAGCAGCGCGAACAGGCCGTAGACGATGGTCGGGATACCGGCCAGAACCTCAAGCAAAGGCTTGGCAAAGGCGCGGACCTTTGGCGAGGCGTATTCGCTCAGGTAGATCGCCGCGAAAAGGCCGATCGGCACAGCGACCAGCAGCGCCACGAGCGAGATGTAGAACGTGCCCCACAGTAAGGGCAGGATGCCCAAGGATGACGACCCGCCGCGCCCCGAAAAGCTGGGCGCCCAGGTTGTGCCAAAAAAGAAATCCGTTGCCGGGTACAGTTTGAAGAATTCCCAGGTGTTGAACACCAGCGAAAGAACGATCCCGACCGTGGTGAGGATCGCGATTGAGGCGGCACCGAGTAGAAGGACCCGGACACCTTGCTCTACAACGTTGCGGGCGCGATAGTCTGCGTTGGTTTGGACCCAGCTAAAGACAGCGCCGACCAGCGCCACCAGGATCACCGCAATCGACATAATGGAATAGCCGGTCGCGTTCATGATCCGATAGCGCTGAGCCGCCTGCAACACCGTTTGGGTAATGTTTGAGGTCACCACCTGACCGGCATCTTTCAGACGCTGAGTCATATCGGTGAAATCGGCACGGGCGTTCTGCGCCTGTTCTTCGGTGATGGCGCCCTGTGCCACGGCATTGTTCAGACCTTCGGAGGTGCGGCGCACCTCGGCCATCACAAGGCTGTGGGACGACCCTTCCTTGACGGCACTGTCAGGGATCATCCCGGAAATCTGGGAATTGACGTAAAGCGGCTGCGCCAGCAGCCAGATAATCAGCAGACCAAAGGCCGGTACGACCGTCTTCAGCGCGACATTTGCGCCATAGAAGCTGGGCAGGGAATGCAGGTTGCGGCTGTCGCCGCCCGCGCCCTGAAGCGCGCGCGACCGCCCGAGTACATACCCGACGGCGGCGATTGCGATGACGATCAGGAAAAGCCAAAGGATTGGCATGACACCCTCTCAGGTCTGGTTTTGGGGAATATTCGGGGTGCTGAGAGGGCGGCGGGTCGCGCCGCCCTCCGGGCTGTTCAAACCAAAGGCGGACTTAGCTGTCCGAACCCAGGGTTACTTCGTTGGCAATCGCGTCCTGGGTCGCGGCCAGTTCAGGGTCGGCAACCAGGCCATAGTTGGCCAGCGGGCCCGAACCGCCTGCGATCTCGTCAGCGGTAAAGAACTGAGCGTATTCTTTCAGGCCAGGGATCACGCCGATATGCGCTTTCTTGACATAGAAGAACAGCGGGCGCGACACGGGGTATTCACCGGTCGAAATGGTCTCGGTCGACGGTGCGATACCCGACATGGTCGCAACTTTCAGCTTGTCGGTGTTGTTCTCGTAGAACGCCAGACCAAAGATGCCGATGCCGTTGGGGTTGGTGTCAATACGGGCCAGGGTCTCGGTGTAGTCACCGTCGATATCGACCGACTTGCCATCTGTACGAACGTCCAGGCATGCATCTTCTGCGTCGTCTTCGCTCATGCCGCCAGCGATCATCGCTTCCATGGCGCCGGTTGCTTCACAGCCGATCAGCAGAACTTTTTCTTCGAACACTTCACGGGTGCCGTGCTTGGTGCCGGGGATGAAGGCTGCAATTTCAACGTCAGGCAGATCGCCATTGAATTCGGCCCAGGAGTTGTAAGGGTTGTCGACGATCTCGCCGTCTTTCAGAACCTTCGAACCCAGAGCGTTGAAGATGTCGGCAGGCTCAAACGCGTTGAATGCAGGGCCAGACTGCTGGCTTGCAAAAACGATGCCGTCATAACCGATGCGCACTTCCATGATGTCGGTGACACCGTTTTCGGCACAGGCCTTGATCTCTTTTTCGCGGATGGCACGCGATGCGTTTGCAACGTCGATGGTGTTTTCGCCAACGCCTTCACAGAAGCGCTTGAGGCCAGCCGAGGAACCGCCCGATTCAACAACCGGCGTCGGGAAATCGGTGTTCTCGCCGAACAGTTCGGCAACGATCGAGGCGTAGGGCAGCACGGTCGACGAACCGGCAACCTGGACGTTGTCGCGTGCGGCGGCAGCGGTGGCCGATACGGCAGCAATGGCAATGGCCGAAGCCGACAGTTTCACAAAGGACATTTAAGTCTCCTTGGTAGAGAAGTGTTCATGATCACCCCCATGATGATCCTGGCCGAACCCCTAGGGGCCTTGGGCAAAGCTTTTGTGACACCAACGTAACAGTTTTATGACAAGGGGCGGCTTTTTTGGGTTTTTACCCAAGGTCAGCCGTATCCCGCCGCTTAAGGTCTCAGGGCGATAGCCCGCGTCAATTTCCGGCCTGGCGCGGCAGGATGACGGTAAACACGGTGCCTTTGCCCAGATCGCTTTCGACCCGCAGACGCCCCCGGTGTCGGTTGACGATATGCTTGACGATGGCCAACCCCAGACCGGTGCCCCCCAATTGCCGCGAGCGGTGGCTGTCGGCGCGATAGAATCTTTCGGTCAGGCGCGGCAGGTGCTGGGGGTCGATGCCCGGCCCCTTGTCGACAACCTGAATGCGCGCCGCAGGGCCACGCATGGCGGTATCGCGGTCTGATATGGTGACACGAATGTCGACACTGCCGCCACTGGCGCCATATTTGATCCCGTTCTCGACAAGGTTGGTGAATACCTGCCGCAGCTGGTCGCTGTCGCCTTTCACCAGAACCGGCTCATCCGGTGCCTTGAGGCCAAGCGTGACCTTGGCGTCCTCGGCCAGCGGGCGCAGGGAATCCAGCGTTGAGGCCAGCAGGCCTTTCAGGTCCAGGTCATTCTTTGGACGGATACGTTCCTGGCTTTCGACCCGGTTCAGCGAAAGCAGGTCGCCCACCAGCCGGTTCATGCGGCTGGCTTCTTCGTCCATGATCTGCAGGAACCGGTCGCGTGCCGCCGGGTCGTCACGCGCCGGGCCGCGCAAGGTCTCGATGAACCCCATCAACGCAGTCAGGGGTGTTCGCAACTCGTGGCTGACATTGGTCACAAAGTCCCGGCGCATCTGGCTGGCCTGTTCCATATGCGTGATATCCTGAAAGATCGCCAGAACCGCCCCGCCCGAGGCTGCGCCGACGCCGTTCATGTATCGGCACTTGAATTCGAATGTGGTGTCCTGGGCGCCGTCATTGGCAAGGTGACGCGTTGTTGCGGGGCCCTTGGTACGCAGGCTTTGCTCTAACGCTTCGATGACCTGGGGTTGCCGCAGGATCGTCGCGAAATGACGGCCCGTGATGTTTTGCCCCAACAGCGTCTTGGCGTCCGTGTTGGTCGCGATGATCCGTTCGGTCCGGTCAACAACCAGGGCCGGCACCGGGATGGCCGACACGAATTCGGCAAGCAGCTTGTCGGTCATGGTTGGATTATCGCGCGTCTGTTTCAGAAGGAACCGGCACCAGGCTGTCCCGGAATCGGCGCATATTCTCCTGATAATGTAACGCGCTTATTTCAATCCGCTTTGCGGCGGCGTCATCAAGCGTGCGCACGACCTTGCCCGGCGCCCCCATGACCAGCGAATTGTCCGGTATTTCCTTGCCCTCGGTGATCAATGCCCCTGCACCGATCAGGCAGTTCCGCCCGATTTTCGCCCCGTTCAGCACGATCGCCCCCATGCCGATCAGGCTATTGTCGCCAATCGTGCAGCCATGCAGCATCACCTTGTGGCCGATGGTGCAGTTGCGGCCGATGGTCAATGGAAAGCCCGCGTCGATATGCATGACACAGTTCTCCTGGACATTGCTGCCCTGCCCGACCCGTATCTCTTCGTGGTCGGCGCGGATGGTGCAGCCGAACCAGACCGAGGCCCCCTGCTCCAGCACCACCTGGCCCACCAGGTTTGCATCCGGGGCGACCCAGGTATCGGCGTGAATTTGCGGCACATGCGGCCCCAATGCGTAAACGGTCATGACATTGCCTCGAATTCGCTTTGCAGGGTGCGGACGTGGTTCTGCAGCGAAGGTTGCTGAATTCTGCGCATGCGCTCTGCGCTGACGATCGTCCTCAGCTTTTCTTCGGTTGTATCCAGGTCATCATTGACCAGAACATAGTCATAATACCCCCAGTGGCTGATCTCGTCCCAGCTTTTCAGCATGCGGCGCGCGATCACGTCTTCGGAATCCTGGCCGCGGGTTTCAAGACGGCGGCGCAATTCGCGAATGGATGGCGGCAGGATAAAGATCGACAGCGCGTGCTTGCCCAGTTCGGAATTGCGGATCTGAACCTCGCCCTGCCAATCCACGTCGAACAGAACGTCCCGCCCGGCCTCGATGGATTGGCGCACTGGCCCTGCGGGTGATCCGTAGAAGTTCCCGAACACATGCGCATGTTCCAGCATCTGACCTGAGGCAACCTGTTGTTTGAAACTTTCCTCGCTCAGAAAGTAATACTCGCGCCCATGTTCTTCGCCGTCGCGGGGCGCGCGGGTCGTGGCCGAAACCGAAAACTCCAGCGCGGGGTCCCAGGACATGAGCCGGCGCGCCAGCGTTGATTTCCCGGCACCCGATGGCGACGACAGGATGATTAAAAGACCTCGGCGATCCGTCATGTCATGTGTCCTTGTATTCATTCGACATTCTGCACTTGCTCGCGCAATTGGTCTATCACTGCCTTCAACTCCAGGCCAACAGCGGTCAGGTCCGAGTTCTGGGACTTGGAGCACAATGTGTTGGCTTCGCGGTTGAACTCCTGCATCAGAAAATCCAGCTTTCGACCCACGGCACCGTCCTGGTTCAGCAAAGTGCGAGCCGCGGCGACATGGGCGGACAGCCTGTCGATTTCTTCGGTGATATCGGATTTGACCGCGATCAGCGCCAGTTCCTGTGCAACCCGGTCCGGGTCGGCGCCCTGGCTGTTATCCAGCACCAGTTTCAGGTTTTCCCGCAGCACGTCGGCCATCGCGGCCTTGCGCTGTTCAGCCAGTTCGGCTGCGGATGCGGTCAGCTGTTCGATTGTGTCCAACTGTGCTTTCAGGATGGTGGCCAGTGCCGTGCCCTCGGATTGGCGCATATCCAGGAACGCCGCCAGCAGGTCTGAGAACTCTGACGTCAGATGCGCGACAAGCGGTGCCGGGTCATCGCTGTCGGTTCCGGCTTCCATGACCCCCCTCAGCGACAGAAGGTCCGAGGCCCGGGATTGCGCCAGCGACACCCCGCGCTCATCCGCCAGTGCCTCGGTGCGGGCAAGCGCATCCAAGATCGTGGCGACAGCGGCTTCGTCCAGGGCAATTGCGGCGGTCGTGTCGTCGCGGCTCAGGCGCAGCGACAGGGTCACGTTGCCGCGCCGCACCTGCTTGGACAACGCCGCCCTCAGCGCGGCCTCAAGGCCGGTCAGCCAGTCCGGCACCCGCACCCGCATGTCCAGGCCCTTGCCGTTGACACTGCGCAGTTCCCAGCTCCAGCTATGAGCGCCAAAGCTTCCCTTGCCCGCGGCAAACCCGGTCATGGATCTGATCATACCTGCCCTTTCCTGCGTGTATCGCCCGTTTGGGGCACCTAATGCCATCCCCGGCCCCAGAGCAAGAGTTTGCTGAGTTTGCCCCTGATCGGTGCGGGTTAACCATTCGTTAAAGAATTGATCCAAAATTGAATCAACCCGTGCCAGACTGATCATCACAAGGCGGGTCATCCTTGACCCCGCCAGATGTGCAACATTTTAGGAAAATGTCAGACGATCGGCACGGAGGGTTAAAGGTGAAAACTATCTTCGGGAACATTTCCGGGACCAAACTTGGAAAGATCGTTGCAATGGACCGCTTTGACAGTGGGCGCACAGTAACACCCATCCGTCAGGCCGAGGCCTATTGGACCGCCCTGCTGGGGCAGGATGGCGTGCCTGCGCGGTCTCAAATCGACCCGCGCGGCCTGGAAAACATCCTTGAATACACGTTCATCCTGGAACGGATCGCGCCCGGCCTGGCCCGGTTTCGTCTGGCAGGCAGCCATCTGAACAAAATCGCAGGGATGGAGGTGCGGGGCATGCCGCTGACCTCGTTTTTCGAGCCCGGCGCGCGTTCGGATGCCGTGGACATACTGGAACAGGTATTTGCCGGCCCGTCGATTGCGGAACTGGGCCTTGTGTCGGGCGGCAAGATCGGTCGGGCACGCCTGCAGGCGCGCATGATCCTGTTGCCGTTGAAAAGCGATTTGGGGGATGTCAGCCGCGTGTTGGGGGTCATGGTCAGCGACGGTGCAATTGGGGTGACGCCGCGCCGTTTTTCCGTGTCGGACCGGAACATCCGGGCGGTATCGGACATACCGGCCCGAATCCGACCCGCACATAAGACGCCCGCCGGGTTTGCCGAAGATCAGGACGGGTTCAAACGTCCGGCCAATCACCTGCGCCTGGTCGCCTCGCGCGAGGACTAAGGTTTGATGGCCCAAAGAAAAACGGCGGGTACCTGACCCGCCGTTCTTTGGTGTTGATTCAGCCTGTCAGCTGGCCGCGCGTTTCTTGCCGTTGCGGCGCAGGTTGGTCAGCTCTTCGGCGACCAAAAAGGCCAGTTCCAGCGATTGCGTCGCATTCAGACGCGGGTCGCAGGCCGTGTGGTAGCGGTCCGACAGGTCCTCTTCGGTCACGGCACGGACGCCGCCGGTGCATTCGGTCACATCCTGTCCGGTCATCTCGAAATGAACGCCGCCCGGGATTGTTCCTTCGGCTTCGTGCACGCCAAAGAAGTCGCGGACCTCGCGCAGGACGGAATCAAACGGGCGCGTCTTGTAGCCAGTGGCCGATTTGATCGTATTGCCATGCATCGGATCGCAAACCCAGGTCACGGTTGCGCCTTCCTCTTTCACGGCCTGGATAAGCCGCGGCAGATGTTCGGCCGCCTTGCCCGCTCCAAAGCGGGCGATCAGGGTCAGCCGCCCCTCTTCGTTTTCGGGGTTCAGCTTGGACATCAGAACCTTGAGGTCTTCGGCCGTTGTCGTCGGTCCGCATTTCAGGCCGATGGGGTTCAGCACGCCGCTGCAGAATTCAACATGCGCACCATCCGGTTGCCGGGTGCGGTCACCGATCCAGATCATGTGCCCGGACCCCGCCAGCCAGTTGCCCGAGGTCGAATCCATCCGCGTCAGCGCCTCTTCGTATTCCAGCAGCAGGCCTTCGTGGCTTGTGTAGAATTCGACGGTCGAGAATTCATGCGTGGTGCTGCCAGAAATTCCGGCCGCGCCCATGAAATCGATCGTGTCCTGAATCCGGTCCGCGATTTCCGAATATTTCTGAACATCCTGTTCACCGGTGAACCCCAGCGTCCAGGAATGCACCCGGCTCATGTCGGCGAAACCACCCGTGGAAAAGGCGCGCAACAGGTTGAGCGTCGCCGCCGCCTGCGTATAGGCCTGCAGCATCTTGGCCGGATTCGGAATCCGTGCTTCGGGGGTAAAGGCCAGTTCGTTGATGATGTCACCACGATAGCTGGGCAGTTCCACGCCATCCACAACCTCGGTCGGTGCGCTGCGCGGTTTGGCAAACTGTCCGGCCATGCGCCCGACCTTGATCACCGGAACCTTGGCGCCATAGGTCAGGACCATGGCCATTTGCAGCATGACCTGGAACGTATCGCGGATCGCGTCTGCGCTGAATTGTTCAAAGCTTTCAGCGCAATCCCCGCCCTGCAGCAAGAAGGCCTCGCCACGACCGGCGGCGCCCAGATGCTGTTTCAGCCGCCGCGCCTCGCCTGCAAAAACCAGCGGTGGATATTGCGAAAGCTGCGCCTCGACTTTGGCCAATGCGGCCGCGTCGGTATAGTCGGGCATTTGAACTCGGGGCTTGTTGCGCCAGTTCGTTTTTTGCCACTCGGTCATAGCTTGGATCTCCGCTGAGTTATTTCAGGCCGTCTCTATACAAAATGCAGGTCCGGGTGGCCATATCCCATTTGCGCCTCTTGACGACGTAAACAAGCTTTGAGCAAGGTGGCGGCCAAATCCGCCGCATGCAGGGAAGTGCGGTCTCCGAATCAAGGACAGTTCGCCATGCAAGAGCAACGCCAAGTTGTCCCAGTGGACGGCAGCGACGCAAAGCCGCTGAATTTTGTATTCGTCCTTCTGGAAAGGTTCTCGTTGTTGTCCTTTGCTTCGGCGCTGGACAGCCTGCGTATCGCAAACAGGATGGCTGATCGGCCGATCTATTCCTGGACTTTGGCGGGCGAGGATGGCGAGGTCGTCACCTGCTCGGCCGGTACCACGTTCAAATTGGATACTGACCTGCGTGAATTGCAGCGCGATGAGGTGATCATCGTCTGCGGCGGTGTCGACGTGCAGGCGGCGACAACCAAAAAGGTGCTGAACTGGCTGCGCCGCGAGGCCCGCAAAGGCGTCAAGATCGGTGGCCTGTGTACGGCGGCCTATACCCTGGCCAAGGCCGGTTTGCTGGAAGGCAAGCGTGCCACGATCCACTGGGAAAACGCAGACAGCTTTACCGAAGAATTCGAAAATGTCGAACTGACGAAATCCGTGTTCCAGATGGACGGAAACCGGATGACAACGGCGGGCGGCACCTCGTCCATCGACCTGATGCTGAAGATGATAGCGCAGGATTTTGGCGAGGATCTGGCCAATGCGGTGGCGGATCAGATGATCTATTCCTCGATCCGGACCGACCAGGACACGCAGCGCCTGTCTACGCCCACCCGCATCGGTGTCCGCCACCCCAAGCTGAGCCAGGTCATCCTGATGATGGAAAAGAACATCGAGGAGCCGATCTCGCCCTCGATCCTGGCCAAGGATGTCGGCATGTCGACCCGTCAGCTGGAACGCCTGTTCCGCCGGTATCTGAGCCGATCGCCCAAGCGGTATTACATGGAATTGCGTCTGCACAAAGCGCGCAACCTGCTGATGCAAACCGATATGAGCGTCATCAACGTGGCGCTGGCTTGCGGCTTTGCCTCGCCCAGTCATTTTTCGAAATGCTACAGGGCCCATTACAACACCACCCCCTATCGTGAACGCGGGGCGCAGGCAGGCCGGTTGTCTGTCTAAGCCACCGGATTCGGCGGCGGGTCACAGGTCTTTGGCGAAATAGTGCAGATGCGGCCGTAACATCGGCTGATCCAGATAGGTTGTCGTCCTGATCGGTTCGTCCAATTCCACGAAACCAAGCTTGGGGTACAGGCTTCGCATTTCGACATTTGGGGTCAGCGTATCGGCAATGAGCCGCGTCAGCCCCATGTCACGCGCGGCCTGTTCCCGCGCCTCGATCAGCGCGCGCCCCAACCCGGTGCCGCGTGCCCGTTCGGTGACGAATACCCGTTTCAGCTCACCTGTCTGCTGATCGAACCGTTTCATCATTCCGCATCCGACAATCGTGCCCCCGGTGTCTCGGGCGACGATAAGACAGCCGTTTGGCGGCAGGTAGTCGCCTGTGTTGGCCCAAAACTCGTCCAGCGCACTTTCGGGCGCGGCGGGGTCGATCTCGAACCCCATGCCCTGCATCCGGCGGACGATAAGCTGATAATACTGTGCAAGGATCGCGTCCAAATCCCGCCGGGGCGGGATGGTTTCACATAGCTCGATTTCATAGTCACGCATTCCGAAATCCACCCTGCCTTTGCAGGCTATTTCAACGGCACCATCCTGTAAACGGCACCCCGCCCGACCGACAGGAACCAGATCGCGCCGTCCGGACCTTCGACAATATCGCGGACGCGTTCCGTTTCGGGCCCCTTGATCTGTTCCACCTCGCGCAGCGGATTGCCCGCAAGCCGTGCGATATAGTCGTACTTGAGCGATCCGACAAAGATGTCGCCTTTCCATTCGGGCCAGAGTTTCCCCGAATAGACCAGCAACCCGGACGGTGCGATTGAGGGGTCCCAATAATGCGCGGGCTGTTCCATTCCCGGCTTCGCGGTCCCCTCGCCGATCTTTTCGCCGGAATAATGCGTCCCGTATGAAATCACGGGCCATCCGTAATTGGCACCACGCCGCACGCGGTTGACCTCGTCCCCGCCGCGCGCGCCGTGTTCCGACACCCAAAGCTGCCCTTGCGCATCCAAGGCCGCGCCTTGCGGGTTGCGGTGGCCATAGGACCAGATTTCGGGCCGCGCGCCGTCCCGGCCCACAAAGGGATTGTCGGGGGGCACCGCGCCATCGCGCCCGATCCGAACCACCGTGCCCAGATGATTGGACAGGTCTTGCGCCGCGGGCCGGTCACCGCGTTCGCCCACTGTTACAAACAGGGTCCCGTCAGCGCGTTCGACCACCCGTGATCCGAAATGCCTGCCCCCCGTTCCACCGGGGCGGGCCTCGAACAGAATGCGGGTATCTGTCAGACGCCCGCCATTGCGCGACAACCGCGCAACGGCCAGCGCCGTACCCGCCCCGCCCCTTTGTGGCTTGGCAAAGGTCAGAAACACTTCGCGGCTTTGGGCAAAATCGCGGGCGATCGTCACGTCCAGCAATCCGCCCTGCCCTGTGGTTGCGACCTTGGGCACACCTGAAACGGAACGCCTGCGCCCCTGATCGACATATGTCAGCGTCCCGCCGCGCTGGGTCACCAAAAAGGCACCGCCGGGCAGGATGCCGATTGCCCAGGGCGTATCCAGGTTTGCCACCATCTGTTCCACATGCACACGCCCCAAGGATGTCTGCATCTGTTCGGACATCGCGCCCGCTGCAACGCAGAGAAAGACCAACGTAAGGTAAAGGGTTCTCATCACACGGTGCTCCTGTCCTGGCCTGACCGCAACAAAGGGTGCCAAGCCCCTAGGATTAAATAGGATTATGCACCGAAAAGGCACGGTTTGTTTGGACTTTTCTTTTTTGGATTGCTTGCCTAGGGTCTAGGGCAGAACGAATACGTTCCAAACAGGGAGTTACCATATGAAAAAGCTGCTTACTGCAACTGCAGCAACCGCTCTGATGGCGGGCACCGCAATGGCCGATGATGTATCGCTGGGTGTTCTGTTCGGATTTACCGGTCCGATTGAATCGCTGGCCCCGGCGATGGGAGCCGGCGCAGAACTGGCCATGGCCGAAGTCACCGAGTCCGGCAAACTGCTGGATGGTGCCGCTGTGACCGCGTCGCGGGCCGATACTGGCTGTATCGACAATGGCCTGGCGACCTCGAACGGTGAACGCATGATCGCCGACGGCGTGGCTGGCATCATCGGCGGCGATTGCTCGGGTGTGACCGGTGCGATCCTGCAAAACGTCGCCATTCCCAATGGCATGGTCATGATCTCGCCCTCGGCAACCTCGCCCGGCCTGTCGACCATGGAAGATAACGGCCTGTTCTTCCGCACCGCCCCGTCGGATGCGCGCGAAGGCCAGGTGATGGCAGACATCCTGAAAGACCGTGGCATCAGCTCAATCGCGCTGACCTATACCAACAACGACTATGGCAAGGGCCTGGCGGACGCGATCCAGTCCTCGTTCGAAGCAGCCGGTGGCGAAGTGACCATCGTGGCCGCACACGAAGACGGCAAGGCGGATTACTCGGCCGAAGTGGGCGCGCTGGCCTCGGCCGGTGGCGACATTCTGGTCGTTGCAGGCTATCTGGACCAGGGTGGCCTGGGCATCATCCAATCGTCGCTGGACAGCGGCGCGTTTGACACGTTCGGTCTGCCCGGCGGCATGATCGGTGACTCGCTGCCCGCAAATGTCGGCCCCGACCTGAACGGCTCGTTCGGTCAGATCGCAGGTTCGGGCGGTGAAGGCGCTGAAAAGTACTTTGCCATGGCCGAAGCCGCGGGTTTTGACGGTTCGTCGCCCTATTCGCCCGAATCCTATGATGCGGCTGCGCTGTTCATGCTGGCAATGCAGGCCGCAGGATCGACCAACCCCGCCGAATACGGCGCCAAGATCATGGATGTTGCCAACGAACCGGGCGAGAAGATTTATCCCGGTGAACTGGCCAAGGGTCTAGAACTGCTGGCTGCGGGTCAGGACATCGACTATGTCGGCGCATCCGGCGTTGAGCTGATCGGCCCCGGCGAAAGCGCGGGTTCCTATCGCGAGATCGAAGTCACCGACGGCGAAAACAAGACCGTCAACTTCCGTTGATCAGGACTGAACGGTCATAAAAACAAGCAGCCCGGGCCTTGTGTCCGGGCTGTTTCAATGACAAAAGGCCGCACCTTTCACACAGGGGATGGGGCAACAACGCCGAAAACGGCGGCTAGGGGATAAGATGATCGTCGTCGAAGACGTGCATAAGCATTTCGGCGGGTTTCATGCGGTGGATGGGGCATCGCTGGAAATCCAAAAAGGCTCAATCACCGGCCTGATCGGGCCGAACGGAGCCGGAAAAACCACTCTTTTCAACGTGATCGCGGGCGTTCTTCCTCCGACGTCGGGCCGTGTCTTCATGGATGGCGAAGATATTACCGGCCTGCCCCCGCACGAGCTGTTTCACAAGGGCCTTCTGCGCACTTTTCAGATCGCGCATGAGTTCTCGTCGATGTCCTGCCGCGAGAACCTGATGATGGTGCCGGGCGCACAATCAGGTGAATCGCTGTGGAACACCTGGTTCGGGCGCAAACGGATCGCCAACGAAGAACGCGCCCTGCGCGCCAAGGCTGATGAGGTGCTGGAGTTTCTGACCATCGAACACCTGGCCGATCACAAGGCGGGTCAGGTCTCGGGCGGGCAGAAGAAGCTGCTGGAGCTTGGCCGCACCATGATGGTTGACGCCAAGATCGTGTTCCTGGACGAGGTCGGCGCAGGTGTGAACCGCACCCTGCTGATGACCATCGCCGACACCATCCTGCGCCTGAACAAGGAACGCGGATATACCTTCGTGGTCATCGAACATGACATGGATTTCATCGGCAAGATCTGCGACCCGGTCATCTGTATGGCCGAGGGCAAGGTACTGGCCGAGGGCACCCTGGACGAGATCAAAGCCAATGAGCACGTGATCGAGGCCTATCTGGGCACCGGCCTGAAAAACAAGGACAAGCTGGAGGCGGGCGCATGAGTGACAACCCCTACCAGGACGACAAGGGCAACAAGGACGCCTCGATTACCAATACGCATGGTGTAGGCACCATGACACCCGCACATCGCAAAAGCGGTGAAACCCACAAGGTCGAAGGTGGCCCCTTTTTGATTGGCGACACCATGACGGGGGGGTACGGCAAGGGGCCGGACATCCTGCATGACTGCACGATCGCAGTCGACAAGGGCGAAATCGCCGTGATCGTCGGCCCGAACGGGGCAGGAAAATCCACCGCGATGAAGGCCGTGTTCGGGATGCTGGACGTCCGCGCGGGCGCGGTGCGGCTGGATGGCGAGGACATCACCAACCTGACCCCGCAAGACCGCGTTCAACGGGGCATGGGCTTTGTGCCTCAGACGTCGAACATTTTCACGTCAATGACGGTAGAAGAGAACCTGGAAATGGGCGCTTTCATCCGCCGCGACGACATCAGCCAGACGATGGAACAGGTCTATGACCTGTTCCCCATCCTGCGCGACAAGCGCAACCAAGCCGCCGGAGAGCTGTCGGGCGGCCAGCGCCAGCAGGTCGCCGTGGGCCGCGCGCTGATGACCCAGCCCAAGGTGCTGATGCTGGACGAACCGACCGCCGGTGTCTCGCCCATCGTGATGGATGAGCTGTTCGACCGGATCATCGAGGTCTCGCGCACCGGCCTGCCAATCCTGATGGTTGAGCAGAACGCCCGACAAGCGCTGGAGATCGCGGACAAAGGGTACGTGCTGGTTCAGGGGCGCAACGCCTATACCGGCACGGGCAAGGAACTTCTGGCCGATCCCGAGGTTCGTAAGAGTTTCTTGGGGGGGTGAGGCCAGTGATTGCAATGCTTGTATTTCCTCTCTGTGCATCGAAACAAACAAGCCAAACGAACTTGGAAAATGAGGTAACGAACTAATGGACTTCCTCAACGCCCTGGTGGCGCTCTCCAACTTCGTTCTTGTTCCCGCAATCGCCTATGGCAGCCAGTTGGCGCTGGGCGCGTTGGGGGTGACGCTGATCTATGGCATCCTGAGGTTCTCGAATTTTGCCCATGGCGATACGATGGCCTTTGGCGCGATGATCGCTGTGATGGTCACTTGGGGCTTGCAGGCCGCCGGGGTCAGTTTCGGGCCGCTGCCGACTGCTCTGCTCGCCCTGCCCTTTGCCATTTTGGGCTGTATCGTTCTGGTGCTGGTCACGGATCGGCTTGTTTACAGGTTTTACCGCGAGCAAAAAGCCAAGCCGGTCATACTGGTAATCGTCTCGATGGGCGTGATGTTCATCATGAACGGGCTGGTAAGATTTATCATCGGACCGGATGACCAAAGGTTCTCGGACGGCGCGCGCTTTCTGATCAAAGCGCGTGATTTCAAGACCTGGACGGGGCTGAACGAGGGGCTGGCGATCAAGACCTCTCAGGCCATCACGGTTGTTGTGGCGGTGGTCGCCGTGGCCGCTTTGTTCTGGTTCCTCAACAAGACGCGTACAGGTAAATCGATGCGCGCCTATTCGGATAACGAGGATCTTGCGCTACTATCCGGTATCAACCCCGAACGCGTGGTGATGATCACCTGGATCATCGTTGCAGCACTGGCGACCACGGCAGGCGTACTTTACGGGCTCGACAAAAGCTTTAAGCCCTTCGTTTATTTCCAGCTGCTGCTGCCGATCTTTGCCTCGGCCATCGTTGGTGGTCTTGGCAGCCCTCTGGGGGCCATTGCGGGCGGGTTCATCATCGCCTTTTCCGAGGTGACCATCACCTATGCCTGGAAAAAGGTGCTGACCTACCTGGCGCCCGAAGGTCTGGAGCCATCGGGATTGGTGCAGTTCCTTTCCACCGACTACAAGTTCGCGGTCAGCTTCGTGATCCTGCTGATTGTTCTTCTGTTTAAGCCCACCGGCCTGTTCAAAGGGAAAGCGGTATGACCGAGCCCGTCAAAAACACTCTGCTTTTCGCTATTGTCGGCGGCCTGATCCTGTTGACCGGTTTCACGCAAAGCTGGAACACGGCGATCCTGATCCTGAACATGGGGCTGATCTCGGCCATCATGGCCATCGGGGTGAACCTGCAATGGGGCTTTGCCGGGCTTTTCAATGTCGGCGTCATGGGTTTCGTGGCGCTGGGCGGTCTGGCGGTCGTGCTGGTCTCAACCCCGCCGACACCGGGGGCATGGTCCGCGGGGGGCTATGGCATCGTTCTGGCGCTGTTGCTGGGGGCTGCAACCGTGGTCGCCGCAGTTCTGGTTGCGACCCGCATGCCAAAAGGGCGGGCCAGAACCCTGGCCATCATTGCGATCCTGATCGTCGGGTTCTTTGTCTACCGCGCGGTGTTTGATCCCAGCATTGCAGCGGTCGAGGCCATCGATCCCGCAATTGCCGGGAATATCGGCGGTCTGAACCTGCCGGTGTTGCTGGCCTGGCCTGCCGGTGGATTGCTTGCCGCCGGGGCCGCATGGCTGATCGGCAAGACGGCCTTGGGGCTGCGCTCGGACTATCTGGCGATTGCCACGCTGGGGATCGCCGAAATCATCATCGCGGTCATGAAGAACGAAGATTGGTTGGCCCGTGGCGTCAAGAACGTCTACGGCATCCCGCGCCCCGCGCCTGTGGTGGGTTATGAGGTCGACCTGCAACAGGATCCCGGATTTATCGCCCGCGCCGACTGGCTTGGCCTGGACCCGGTCACCGCGTCGACCCTGTCCGTCAAACTTGGCTATTCGCTGTTGTTCATGGTCGTCTTGCTGACCCTGCTATGGATGGCCCAAATGGCCCTGCGCAGCCCCTGGGGCCGCATGATGCGCGCCATTCGCGACAATGAGGTCGCGGCCGAGGCCATGGGCAAGGATGTCACCCGCCGCCACCTGCAAATCTTTGTGCTGGGATCGGCCATCTGCGGCATCGCAGGGGCGATGATGACCACGCTGGACGGACAGCTGACCCCCAGCGCCTATCAACCGCTGCGCTTTACCTTCCTGGTCTGGGTGATGGTGATCGTGGGCGGGTCGGGCAACAATTTCGGCGCCGTGCTGGGGGCGTTTCTGATCTGGTTCCTGTGGGTTCAGGTCGAACCCATCGGGCTGTGGCTGATGAACCTGATCACGTCTGGCATGCCGGATGGCAGCGCGCTTAAGTCTCACCTGATCGACAGCGCGGCCCATATGCGCCTGTTTACCATGGGGTTGATTCTGCTGCTTGTTCTCAGATTCAGCCCAAGGGGCCTGATCCCCGAGAAATAGTTCGCATTTCATTCACATTGGCGAGATTACGCCGCGTAACCGGCCGGTTTTCTTGATTGGCGCGCGTAAATTTCTTATGCCAGTACACCACCGCATGTTTCAGCGGTGGTGTACCGGCATTCACTCACACCATTTGCCGATCTGTAACGATCACTTCTGTTGACACCAAACGAGTACATATCTGTGATGAAAACCCCCCTGATCAAAACCGCCGGGCTGCTGCCCGTTCTGGCGATGCTGACCGCTTGCATCCCGACCCCCGAAGAGCTGGAGACCACACCAGTCAAGGTTCAGACGCCCAAGGGCGTGGTGACCTGTCAGCTTTATCGTCCCGACCGGATTTCGTGGGACCGGGCAATTGATTTCCCGGCGACCAAGATGTCGGTCCCCGAGGCGGACGCCTATTGCAAACAGGAAGGCCAGCGCCGCCTGAACCGCTAGGTGCAATGACGCCCGGCTTGGGGCCACCTACCCCGCCGGGCGTCGGCTGACGCTAATTATCTGGCGCGAAACAGCCCGCCCAGAATTCCGCGCACGATCCGGCGGCCGGTGGTGCCTTTCAGTTCTTTGATGACGGCCTGGCTCATGGCGCTGGCAAAACTGTCGGTCTTGCGCGTTTTGCGCGCGGTGGACCGGCCGACCCTGCTGCCGCTGTATCTGCGCGCCGAGGCGTATTCACGCTGCATCGGCGATTGCTGTTCCACGACCTCTTCTGCCTCGGCGGCTTCGGCCTCGCGCGCGGCCTGTTCGGCCCTTGCCTGCAGGATTTCATAAGCCGACTTGCGGTCAACGGCAGTGTCGTATTTTCCAGCCATCGGCGAGCGGGCCATAATCGCCGTGCGTTCGGCATCGGTAATCGGCCCCAATTGCGATGCGGGCGGGCGGATCAAGGTGCGTTCAACCACTCCGGGCACGCCCTTTTTCTGCAGCATCGAGGTGACGGCCTCTCCGACGCCGACCTCGCGAATGGCGGCCTCGGTATCAAACTCGGGGTTCTCGCGATAGGTTTCCGCAGCCAGGCGCAAATTCTTTCGATCCCGTGCCGTAAAGGCGCGCAGCGCGTGTTGGACCCTGTTCCCCAATTGCCCAAGAATGTCCTCGGGAATATCCGCCGGGTTCTGGGTGATGAAATACACCCCCACCCCCTTGGACCGGATCAGCCGGGCCACCTGTTCCACCTTGTCGACCAGCACCTTGGGCGCGTCTTCGAACAACAGATGCGCCTCGTCGAAAAAGAACACCAGCTTTGGTTTGTCGGGGTCGCCAACCTCGGGCAGTTCTTCGAACAATTCGCTCAGCAGCCACAGCAGGAAGGTCGCGTACAGTCGCGGCGCGCCCATCAGTTTGTCCGACGCCAGGATGTTGACCACCCCCTGTCCTGCGGCGTCGGTGCGCATCAGGTCTGACAGGGCCAGCGCTGGTTCGCCAAACAGGCTGTTGCCGCCCTGGTTTTCCAGGACCAGCAGCCTGCGTTGAATAGCCCCGATCGACGCGGTGGACACGTTTCCATAGCGCAGTGACAGTTTCGATCTGTTTTCGCCGATCCAGACCAGCAGGGATTGCAGGTCCTTGAGGTCCAAAAGCGGCAGGCCCTCTTCGTCGGCGACACGGAACGCGATGTTCAGGATGCCTTCCTGGGCTTCGCTCAGTTCAAGAAGGCGCGATAACAACAAAGGGCCCATCTCGGTCACGGTGGTTCTTACCGGGTGGCCCTGATTGCCGAACAGGTCCCAGAACGCCACCGGACAGGCCCCATAGGCATAATCGGACAGACCGATTCGTTCGGCCCGTTCTGTAAAGGCTGAATGCAGCTTGTGAGAATCGCTGCCCGACAAAGCAAGCCCGGACAAGTCGCCTTTGACATCGGACAGGAACACCGGCACGCCGGCCTTGGAAAACCCTTCTGCCAGGATCTGCAACGTCACCGTCTTGCCGGTTCCCGTCGCGCCCGCGATCAATCCGTGGCGGTTTGCGTATTTCAGCGCAAGCTCTTCCGGTTGCCCGTATTCGGCACCTGCGCCGCCGATGAAAATGTTGTCACTCATGTATATTCTGTCCCGAAAAGCACCGATCTGGGGCCAGCATACAAACTTAACCTTTGACTGCGATAGTCAAATTACCGCTTCCGCGTCGCTGCGTGGGGGTGGTTTACTTCCTCCCTGTCGACTGGCCGTGCCTTCGGGCACGGCTTTTTTGCCTGTTTTTCGGAAACATCCCGAATTTTCCCCGCGCGAACATTAATTTTTGACGTTAGCAGTTGACCGACGTGATGCCCTTTCGTAACGTCTGCCCATAAATAAGTCGGCCAGTCCGACGGGGAGAAACATTACCGGAAGGGAGCCGTTTGTTCGGCTCCCTTTTTCGTTGGCTGAAGATAGGGTTGCGGCGGTCGCTTTGCCCGCTGGGTTTCGGCGGAAAATCGTACGAATAGGGTGCCGAAAACAGCTTTGATCCTGACACCACGGGAACAGGATGATAGACCGGGGCAAAACTCCGATCAGAACTATGAGGCACTCATGATCAAGAAACTGACCCCTATCACCCTTGCGGCGGCCCTGCTCTGCGGTACCGCAGGGTTTGCGCAGGAAACCGAAGCCGAGCCCGAGGCAGAGGCGCAGCAATCCGGTGACGTTCCGGCAGACCTGGATCTGGGTGAATCCGGCCCGCGCGTCGGTGAGCAATATATCAAGGAAACATCAGGCGACTGGGAGGTTTCGTGCATCAAGACAGAAACCGGCGAAGACCCCTGCGCCATGGTCCAGATCCTCAACGGCCAGCAAGGCGAGCCGATTGCCGAGATCACCGTGGGCAAGCTGCCCGAAGGTGGCGCGGCTGTGGCCTGGGCCAATGTGATCGTCCCGCTTGAAACCCTGTTGCAGGCGCAGCTTGCGGTGTCGATCGACGGCGCGCCGCGCAAGCTTTACAATTATCACCACTGTGTTCCGATCGGCTGCGTGGCGCAGCTTGGCCTGACGCAAGGCGATATCGACGCGATGAAGGGCGGCTCAAAGGCGGTTCTGTCGCTGGTGCCTGCGCGCCTGCCCGATCAGATCTTGAACATGGACATGTCGCTGAGCGGCTTTACCGCCGGGTTTGACGGGCTGACTGTCAACGTCAACTAAGCTTGCGCAACCCGAATGAATCGCCGCCGCGCAGCCCGCGGCGGCTTTTTCATACCCGTTTCAGGGCCAGCACCGCGTTCAGACCACCAAAGGCAAACGCATTGCTGAGCGCCACGTCAACACGGGCTTCGCGCGCTTCGTTCGGTACGACGTCCAGCGCGCATTCCGGATCGGGTTCCTGATAACCGATGGTCGGCGCAATGACCCCGTCACGCAGCGCCATGATACAGGCCAGCAACTCGACCGCGCCGGTGCCGCCGATCAGATGGCCATGCATGGATTTGGTGGACGAGATCATCAGCTCATCCGCGTGGGGTCCGAATACATCTGCAACCGCTGCGCATTCGGTCTTGTCATTGGCGGCCGTGCCCGTTCCGTGGGCGTTGATATACCCGACATCGCTGGCGTTCAGCTTTGCATCGGACAGCGCGCCGGACATGGCCCGCGCTGCGCCCTGTTTGCTGGGCATGACGATATCCGAGGCATCCGACGACATGGCAAAACCCACCACCTCGCACAGGATATCCGCGCCGCGCGCCTTGGCATGGTCGTATTCTTCGAACACGAAAACCCCGGCGCCTTCGCCCTGTACCATGCCATTGCGGTTTGCACTGAACGGGCGGCACGCGTCCTTGGACATCACGCGCAGCCCTTCCCAGGCCTTGACCCCGCCAAAGCACAGCATGGATTCGGACCCGCCAGTGACCATTGCCGGAGCAGCCCCGCTGCGGACCAGCTGAAAGGCCTGCGCCATTGCGTGGTTGGACGACGCGCAGGCCGTTGAAACAGTAAAACTGGGACCTTTGAGGTTGTGTTCCATCGACACATGGCTTGCGGCCGCGTTGTTCATCAGCTTGGGGACCACAAACGGGTGCACCCTGTTCTTGCCGTCTTCATAGACCGAACGGTAATTGTCGTCCCAGGTGGAAACGCCACCGCCGGCCGTGCCCAGCACCACGCCGGAACGTGCCGCAAGGTCGCCGGAAAAGACAAGGCCGGACTGGTCGATCGCCTCTTTTGCGGCCGTCAGAGTGAACTGGGTGAACCTGTCATACAGGGTCATCTGCTGACGGTTAAAGCGCCCTTCGGCCTCGAACCCGCGGACCTGACCGCCGATCTTGATGGCCAGGCGATCTACGTCGCGAAACTCCAGCACGGAAATCCCGCACCGGCCTTCGCGCATGGCCTCCATCGTATCCGCAACGGAATGACCAAGCGAGTTGATGGTGCCGGCACCTGTAATGACAACGCGTTTCATGACCGCTTGTCAGACCTTTTCCGATACGAGCTTTTCGATGCCCGCAATGATTGCGGCGACATTGGAAATGTCGAAATCGCTGGCTGTTGGTTCATTGGCATTGAACGGTACGGTGATGTCGAACTCTTCTTCGATGGCAAAGATGCTTTCAACCAGACCCAGGCTGTCGATACCAAGATCCTCCAGCGTGCTGTCGGGCGTCACATCCGAGGGTTCAAGCACGGCCTGTTCGGCAATGATTGCGATAACGCGGTCGCTGATGCTCATGTCGGTCCCCTGGTTGACGAGTTGGGGATGATTTAATCGCTCGGGGGCTGTTTGAAAACAGCCTTTTTAAGTGCCTCAACGTCGCGGGTGATACGCGGCAGGCGGCGCTGTGCCTTGTACATGTCGGTATGGGTTGCCATTTTGACGGCCGGATAGCCCATGATTACGCGCCCGGCGGGCACATTGGACAGGATTTTGCTTCCGCCGGCTGCGATGGCCCCATCGCCGATGAAAATATTGTCGACAACACCGGTTTGGCCGCCAAGAACCACATTGTTGCCGATCTCGACCGACCCGGAAACGCCGGTCTGTCCGCACAGAAGGCAATCGCGCCCGACGCGGGTGTTGTGCCCGATATGGACGAGATTATCCAGTTTTGTGCCGCTTCCGATGACCGTATTGCGGATCGTGCCATTGTCGATGGTGCAATTTGAACCAAGTTCGACATCATCCCCGATTTCAACGGCACCAAGCGAATGGATGCGCAGCCAGCTTTGCGCCTTGGCATCGCCCTTGTCGCCCATGGTCTTGCGCACATTCTCAACGTCCGAGACCTCGGGCGTGACAAAACTGAACCCATCGCTGCCAATCCGCGCGCCGGGTTGGGCGATAAAACGGTCGCCGATCCGGGCGCGGGCGCCGATGCTGACCATTTCGCGCAGCAGCGCGTTTTCGCCAAGGCTGGCATCCATGCCAACAACACAATGGGCCCCCAGAACCGAACCTGCGCCAATCCGGGCGCGCGGGCCGATCACGCAGAGCGGCCCGATCGAAACATCGGCACCGATTTCAGCCGTCGGATCGACCACCGCCGAAGGGTGCACCCCCGGTTCAACACCCTGCCCCCGGTCCAGCATCGCGGTGATACCGGCCATCGCCATGCGCGGACGCGGTACGAAAATTGCGGCCTCCAACCCAAGGCCCTGCCAGTCGGCGCCTTCCCAGACGACGGCCGCGCGGGCTGTTCCCTGCGCCAGCGCCTCGGCATATTTCGGGGACATTGCCATGGCCAGGTCGGTCGGCCCGGCATCCCCCGGCTCGGCCGCCCGCAGGATCGTCAGGCCGGTGCTTCCTTCGGCCGATGCGCCCAGGGCTTCGGCAATCTGCTTTACGGTAAACTGCATGTCGGGCTTCCTTGTCGCAGGACGTGGGCCCAGTGATTACCCCTGAACGTCCGGCAGGGCCACCCCTGCCTTTTGCAGGGCGGCCCAAATCTTGCGATCTCTTTCGTAGACGTCGCGCCGGTACTGCACATCGCCCTTGGGTCCGACATATGCCGTCCGATAGATCAGGTGGACCGGAACCGGCTTGTCCAGTTCAACCTTGGTTTCCTTGCCCGAGTTCAGAACCCGGTGAAAGAACGCCTTTGGGTCTTCTTCCTGAAGGGCAAGCAGCGCATAGGCAAACTCAAACGGCTGAGCCAGGCGGATACAGCCGTGGGAAAAGGCGCGCACCTCGCGGGCGAACAGGCTTTTCTGAGGCGTATCATGCAGATAGATGTTGTACTTGTTGGGGAACATGAACTTGACCAGCCCAAGCGCATTGCTTTTCCCCGGCGGCTGCCGCATCGCGAACGGAAAGCTTCGCGCGCTGAACTGGCTGAAATCCACGGCACCGCGGTTCACCTGACGGCCACGCCGGTCGGTGATTTCCAGATGCCGAACCGCGTTCGGGTTCGCCCGCAGTTTCGGAAGATATTCCTTGGTGATGATGGAACGCGGGACATACCAGCTGGGGTTGATGACCATATGTTCCATCTGGTCCGAAAACTCGGGGCTGCGGCGGTCATGGGTGTTCTTGCCGATCACGGCGCGGGTCTCGAATGTCACCTGGCCTTCGTCGACGATCTTGGCCGAGAAATCGGCCTGGTTGACCAGAACATGCCGCGCGCCGCGCTGACGCGGCAGCCACCGTTCGCGTTCCAGCGCGACCATGACCGATTTCAGCCGGTCGCTGACGGGGCGGTTAATCTCGGCAATGGTGCCTTTTCCGGCCACGCCATCGGGTTCCAGCCCGTGCCCCTGCTGAAAGCTCTGGACCGCTGACTTCAAGGCATCATCATATGTGGGGCTGGCGGTCGGCGCCATATAACCCATGCGAACCAATCGGTTACGCAGCTTTATGACATTTGGCCCGCTGTCACCGAATTCCAGCTTGCTGGCCGGTACTGTCGGCCCCCATCCACCAGCGGCCATCAGGTTTTCCAACGCAAGCTTCTGCTTGAGCAGCGCGGTATATTGCAGGGACGCGGGCGCAAGACCGCGGATATAGGCCCCATCGTCCGACGCCACCAGCGCCCCCAGGTGGTCAGAGGCGGTCTGACGCTCGACCTGGCGCACCAAGCCTGCGTCGATGTCCGATGGTCGCAGGATGCCCGACTGAACATCATCTGCGTATTTCAGGAAAACTCGGCTGAGTTCGGCCTCGACAAATCCCAGGTCGCGCACCGAACCGACCTGATCCATCTGGTCCAAAATCGTCTGAACGTCATACCGGGCCTCGGGCAGACCATGCACCTGGGTCGCCGATAACGCCGCAATCAGGGCGGCGCGGCGCGCAGCATGCTGTTCGGTATCTCCGACCCAAACGGGTTGAAACCCCGTTTCGCGATAAAATGCCGCCAGATTCGGAAGGGCCGAAATCTTTTCGGCCACCGCCATCTGAAACGCCGTGCTGGGTGCGGCGGGCGCTTCGGCGCGCGCCAGACTGGCGGAAACGGCCAGGCATGCAGCGAGGATCAAACAGGTAGGTTTGGAAAAAACAGACGTCATGGGATGGCCTTGGCACTTCAATAACTTGTAAATCTGCGCATTGCGCCGATCAAATATGGTTGGGGCAACAGGGTCTTGTCCATTCACAATATCATCAGAACGGTGTATCTGTGCACCCGTGATGCGCGTTTGCATCGCAGCGCGCGCCACCGGTCGATTTGCGAAATTCCTGAGCCGTTCTGTGTCAGTTGCGCAAAAAACTGCCGAAAATTCCCCCTTGAAAACATGAATACCAAAGACTTCTTGGCGCACGAATCCGTCTGTGCAATAAGTTCCGCATCTGGGATGGGAAAAAATTAAGACAGCGCGCGTAACATCGTGCGCAGGCAGGAACAGTACGGGACGAAACAGAAAATGACCAAGAGCAGTACATCGGGCCTGACCCGGCGTGCCCTATTGGGCGCATTCGCCGCAACAGCAGTTGCAGCAGCACCGACTTTTTCCAATGCAGCAGGGTTTCTTCGCGGCGGCGGTGATATTCGCCGTATTCGCATGTATTCGGGCCGCACCGGCGAACGGATCGACATGATCTATTGGGTGGATGGCAAATACATCAAGGACGCTGTGAAGGAAGTGAACCACTTCATGCGCGACTGGCGCACGGATCAGTCGAAATCGATGGACCTGCGTACGCTGGACATCATGGCCGCATCGCACAACCTTTTGGACGTGAACGAACCCTATATGTTGCTTTCGGGTTACCGATCGCCCCAGACCAACGCGATGTTGCGGTCCCGGTCACGCGGTGTGGCGAAGAACTCGCTTCACATGAAAGGTCAGGCCGCCGACCTGCGCCTGTCCTCCCGCTCGGTCTCGCAAATGGCCAAGGCAGCGATGTCCTGCCGCGCAGGCGGTGTGGGTCAATATTATCGTTCGAACTTCGTCCACATGGATTGCGGCGTGGTCCGCACCTGGCGCGGATAAGACCACTACAAACCGTTCCGTTTTCTTTGAGCGCGCGCCCCGTCCCGGGCGTTGGCGCTCTTTTTTGTTTTTGGGCTTTGGAAAACCACGTTTGGCCCTGCGCAGCATTTGGGGCACTTGGGCGGCGGCCCAACAAACGCCGATTGATGACTGCGCAGCGCCATATGAACTGTTTCGGGGAAATGGCGCACCTGAGAGGATTCGAACCTCTGGCCTCTGCCTTCGGAGGGCAGCGCTCTATCCAGCTGAGCTACAGGTGCCTGAGCCGTTAGCTAACCTTGTTCCGAACCGGGCGCAACTGGAAATCAGCGTTTTGAACGCGGTTCGGCGCGGCCTTATGCAAACAGATCATGCGCCAGTTCCAAGGCGTCGATCAGCGTATCGACCTCGGACCTGGTGTTGTAAAGACCAAAGCTGGCGCGGCAGGTCGCCGTCACCCCAAGATGATCCATCAGGGGGCCTGCGCAATGATGCCCTGCGCGGACGGCGACACCCTTCTTGTCCAGAATCGTTGAAACGTCATGGGCGTGCCCTGCCCCATCAAGCGTAAAGCTGAAGATCGCCGCCTTGGTGGCGGTGGTGCCCTGAACCTGCAACCAGTTCAGGCCGGACAGCCGTTGCATCGCGTAATCCCGCAGGTCGGCCTCGTGACTGGCAATCTCGGCCATGCCCAGATCCATCATGTAATCCAGCGCAACCCCCAGACCGATGGTCTGGACGATACCGGGGGTTCCGGCCTCGAACTTCATTGGCGGGTCGTTATAGACGACCTGATCCTTCGAGACCTCTTTGATCATGTCGCCGCCGCCGATAAAGGGGCGCATTTCGGCCATGCGTTCCGATTTGATAAAGATCGCGCCCGAACCTGACGGGCCATACAGTTTATGCCCGGTGATGGCATAGAAATCGCAGCCGATATCCGGAACATCGACGGGCATGTGAACCGCGCCCTGGCTGCCATCGACCAGAACCGGGACGCCCTTGGCATGGGCACCCGCGGTGATCGCCTTGACGTCAACCACTGTGCCCAGAACGTTCGAACAATGGGTAACCGCGACCAGTTTGGTTCTCGGACTGATGGCGTCGATGACGGCTTGCGGGTCCAGCGCCCCCTGGGCGTCGACATCGACCCATTTCAGAACAACGCCCTGCCGTTCCCTGAGGAAATGCCAGGGCACGATATTGGCGTGGTGTTCCATCACGCTCAGCACGATCTCGTCCCCGGCCTGCAGGCGCGGCATGGCCCAGCCATAGGCGACCAGGTTGATCCCTTCGGTCGTGCCAGAGTTCAGGACAATTTCATCCTCATCCGCCACGCCCAGAAACCGCGCTACCGTGCCGCGCACGGATTCGTATTTCTCGGTCGCCAGGTTGGACAGGTAATGCAGCCCGCGATGGACGTTGGAATATTCGTGGCCATAGGCCTGCGTCACCGCGTCGATCACCACCTGCGGCTTTTGCGCGGATGCCCCGTTGTCGAGATAGGTCAGCGGCTTGCCATTCACCTCTCGTGACAGGATCGGGAAATCATCGCGGATTTTCTGAACATCGTACATCGGCATCAATTCTCTAAACGGGCCCAATCAGGGACAAAGCGAGGACAAAGGGGACGGCAACGACGCCCGACAGGAACATCACCAGAACCGAGCGCCCCAGCGACCCGAACCGGTGCGCCTGATCCAGGAAATGGGCGGTAATGTAAAGGCTTAACAGGATGGTGGCCAAGACCAGCGGAAAGGCAAGATCGGGCGCAATGATCATGATCAGCAGGCTCAGCAGTTGTGCCGCGACCTGCAGAAGTTGCAGCCATATGACAAGGATCATGATGTCATCAAAGGACGCGTCACCGCCCAGGAAACGCCCGACATAGAAGAAGGTCGCGATGCTCAGCATCAGGGCCGCCGCGGCGGTGGCCAGGTATTGGGGCGCCGAAAGCACCAGCGTCTGCATGGCAGGGTCGTCGACGGGAACCAGCGTATCCGATGTCAGCTGAACCATGGTTGCAAGGATGATGGTCAGGAAAAACACCATCCACAACACGTCGCGGCCCGGATTGCGCGCCATCAGGTGGCGGGCGGCCTCGGCCGGGTCGCGCAATGTAAGACCGGCCAGCTTTCCCAGATAGGCCGCGTTCATCCTGCTGCCCCCTGGGCCTGTCGGATGCCGGCCGCCCAGAACCAGGCGAATACGGCGACCCATGTCAGCCCCGCAAGCGTCAGCGCCGGTCCCGGCCCGATGAACCCGGCAACCAGCCCGTTCAGCAAGACCAGAGGTGTCGAGGCCAGTAAGGCCCAGAACAACGCCAGCCGCGCGCCATAAGATGTGCCCTTGCCGCCAACAATCCTGGCGCCAAGATGCGTGATCCAGGCGACCAGGTACAAAAGCAGCGGCAGGATGATGACCGACCCCAAAAGCGCGCCGCCCATCAACATGTTCAGGTCTTCGCCGTCCAAATGCGCCTGCCGCGCCAGGCGCGGCAATTGCGCGATGAACCCGACGCCGCAAAACGCCATGACAAAGGCCAGCGCGCGATCTTCCCGCGGCCCCATATCCAGCAGGCGCCGCACGACGCGGCCCGGTCCACGATACGTGGCCACGATATCGGCGGTCACAGGCATTAGCTGCGCCGCGCCAGCCAGCCTTCCAGACGGGTCACGATATCCGACGCCAGAGACTGATCCTCGATCTCGTCCACGGCTTCGGCCAGGAAGGCCAGCGTCAGCATATTGGTCGCTTCCTTCACCGGAACCCCGCGCGAGCGCAGGTAGAACAAGGCCGTATCGTCAATCGCGCCCGAGGTCGACCCGTGCGAGCAGGCAACGTCATCGGCATAGATCTCAAGCTCGGGCTTGGCGAGGAACTGGCTGTCGTCATCCAAAAGCAAGGACTGGCTGATCTGATAGCCGTCGGTCTTTTGCGCGCCCGCCTTGACCAGGATCTTGCCCTGGAACACGCCGGTCGCGCCGTTGCGCAGAACCTTCTTGAACACCTGGCGGCTTTCGCAATTCACGGCGTCATGGGTGATGAAAACCGTGTCGTCGTGGTGAAAATCACCGTCCCCGACACAGGCACCGGCCACATGTGCCACGGCATCGTCGCCGGTCAACTCGACCACCTGCTCGTTGCGGGTCAGCACGCCGTTTACCGTCAGGGTAAAGGACTTATAGACCGACGCGGCCCCAAGACGGGTAAACATATGGGTTGCAGCACGACGCTGGTGATCACGGCCCTGTGCCCGGACATGATGCAGGACACCGCCATCGGCCACGTCGATTTCCATGCATTTGTTGAACCGCGATGCGGCCGGGCCGTTTTCCAGAATGGTGACCTCTGCCCCGCTTTCGACGCGGATGATGTGGTGCAACATCGCGTCCGACATCTCCGAGCCGTGGCGGTAGATCAGGCTGATGGGCCGGCTTGGCTTGCCGGTGACATGGATTGCCACGCCATCACGCGCAAAGGCCGTATTCAACGCGGCCAAGGGGCGCTGAACCGGCACCTGCCCGCGCGCTTCCAACACGCCGTACAGTTCCTTGGCCCAGTGGATATCCTTGCAGCAAATGTCTTCGATCCGGTCGATCGTGACGCCTTCCATCGACAAATCGTCAGACGCATCCGCATCAAAGACACCGTCGACAAACACGATCTTCAGCCGATCAAACCCGTCGAACATGACGGGTTCGTCGGATGCGAAAACCTCGGCCGGGGTCACGTCGGGGGATACCAGCGTGTCGGGGCGCGTGTATTTCCAATATTCGTCGCGCCGCCCCGGCAGGCCCATCTCGCGGACGCGCGCCAACGCGTCTTCGCGCGCGGCACGGGTGCAGCCCGCATCGGGCAGTGACATGGCAGACAGCCGCGCCTCGGTCGCGGTTTGTTTCACTTCGGGCAAAGCCATCAGTTCACCTCGGCAAGAATGTCGGCATAGCCATTGTTTTCCACCTCAAGCGCCAGTTCGGGGCCCCCGGTTTTCACGATCCGGCCGTCAGCCATGATATGAACGACATCCGGCTGAATGTGGTCCAGCAGGCGTTGGTAATGCGTGATCACCAGAAACCCACGACGTTCGTCGCGCAGCGCATTCACGCCCTCGGCCACCAGTTTCATGGCGTCCACATCAAGGCCCGAGTCGGTCTCGTCCAGGATGCACATCTTGGGCTCCAGCATGGCCATCTGCAGGATTTCGTTGCGCTTTTTCTCACCGCCCGAAAAGCCGACATTGACGGGGCGTTTCAGCATATCGGCGTCGATCTTCAGGGATTTTGCCTTGGCGCGCACAACTTTCAGAAAGTCGGTCGCCGAAAGCTCGTCCTGACCGCGCGCCTTGCGCTGTGCGTTCACAGCCGTGCGCAGGAAGGTCATGTTGCCAACACCCGGAATTTCGACCGGATACTGGAACGCCAGGAATACCCCGGCGGCGGCGCGCTCTTCCGGCTCCATCTCAAGCAGGTCTTCGCCTTCCAGCGTGGCCGAGCCTTCGGTGACCTCATAGCCGTCGCGCCCCGACAGCACATAGCTGAGCGTCGATTTCCCCGAGCCGTTCGGCCCCATGATCGCGTGAACCTTGCCGGCTTCAACCGTCAGATCAACGCCCTTGAGAATCTGCTTGTCCTCTTCTTCAAGCTGTACGTGCAGGTTTTTGATTTCCAGCATTTTTTGTCCTTTTACGTCTCGCGTTGGGCCCCGCGGCCCGATTGTTTCTATCCCAGGATCCGGCGCAAGGTCCGCGCGGCGATCCATCCAAGGATCGCCCCACCGCCAATGGCCCAGACCGGGTTGATAAAGTCCATGTACCTGATGTTGACATAAGCGACGCCAAGAACACCGCCCAAAACCGGCAGTGCGTACCCAAGCCAGGTCAGCACATCATCCTTCTGGATGCGATTCCGGGGTGTCCGCGTCATCAGCCGACCGAGCCTTCCAGCGAAATCGCAACCAGCTGTTGCGCTTCCATTGCAAACTCCATCGGCAGGGCCTGCAGCACGTCCTTGCAGAACCCGTTGACAACCAGTGCCACGGCTTCTTCTTCGTCCATGCCGCGCTGGCGGCAATAGAACAGCTGATCATCGTCCACCTTCGAGGTGGTCGCCTCGTGTTCGACACGGGATGAGTTGTTCTTGACCTCGATATACGGAACCGTATGCGCGCCGCATTTGTCGCCGATCAGCAAGCTGTCGCATTGGGTGTAATTGCGGCTGTCCTTGGCCTTGGGATGCATCGACACCAGCCCGCGATAGGTGTTCTGCGCCTTGCCCGCGCTGATGCCCTTGGACACGATCCGCGACTTGGTGTTCTTGCCCAGGTGAACCATCTTGGTGCCGGTATCGGCCTGTTGATAGTTGTTGGTGATGGCGATCGAGTAGAACTCGCCCTGGCTTTCATTGCCGCGCAGGATGCAGGACGGGTATTTCCATGTCACGGCACTGCCGGTTTCAACCTGCGTCCACATCACCTTGGACCGATCGCCACGGCAATCGGCGCGCTTGGTCACAAAGTTGTAGATCCCGCCCTTGCCGTTCTCATCCCCGGGGAACCAGTTCTGAACGGTCGAGTATTTCACCTCGGCGTCTTCTTCGACGATGATCTCGACCACCGCCGCGTGCAGCTGCGCAGTGTCGCGCTGCGGTGCGGTGCAGCCTTCCAGGTAGGACACGTAAGAGCCCTTGTCGGCGATGATCAGGGTGCGCTCGAACTGGCCTGTATTTTCGGCATTGATGCGGAAATAGGTGCTCAGCTCCATCGGGCAGCGGACACCCGGCGGCACATAGACAAAGGACCCATCCGAAAAGACCGCCGAGTTCAGCGTGGCATAGAAATTGTCCGAAACCGGAACGACCGAGCCCAGGTATTTGCGAACCAATTCAGGATGTTCACGGATGGCTTCCGAGATCGAACAAAAGATGACCCCCGCCTTTTTCAACTCGGCCTGGAAGGTGGTGCCGACGGAAACGGAATCAAATACCGCATCAACGGCAACTTTGCGCCCTTCGGCCGGGGCCTCTTCGGCACCGTCGACGCCTGCAAGAATCATTTGTTCTTTCAAGGGGATACCAAGCTTTTCATAAGTGGCCAGCAGCTTGGGGTCGACCTCGTCCAGCGACTTGGGCTTTTCTTCCATCGACTTGGGCCGGGCATAGTAATACTGGTCCTGGAAATCGATTTCGGGATAGTTCACCATCGCCCATTTCGGCTCTTCGATCTGGCTCCAGCGGTCGAACGCGGCCAGACGCCATTCGGTCATCCATTCCGGTTCTTCGTTTTTCTCAGAGATCAGCCGCACGATGTCGGGACCCACGCCCTTGGGCGCGTATTCCATCTCGATATCGGTATCCCACCCGTATTTATAGGTTCCGACCTCGCGTACCGCGTCCACGGTTTCCTGATCGACACCTTCTTTTACCTGGGTCTGGTCCAAAGCGGCCATAACTTACCCTCCTAGAGTTCACGCGGCGCGCGCGCGATACCGTTTTTCTTTTTCCAGCCACGTTTCAGCGAAACGCAACACATCTTCTTCCGTCGTCTGGGGCCCCAGCGATACCCGGATCGCACTGGCCGCCGTCACCTCGTCAAATCCCATTGCGGTCAACACCGCGCTTGCCCGGACCTTGCCGCTGGAGCAGGCCGAACCGGCACTTACGGCGAACCCGGCCAGGTCCATTTGCATGACCTGCGTTTCGCCCTTCCAGCCGGGGGCCGCGAAACACAACGTGTTCGGCAACCGTTCCTGACCTTGCCCCACAAAGGTAAGGGCTTGCGACCCTGCCTCAAGGGCCTTTTCTAGAATATTTCTAAGGTGCGCAACCTTTTCCCAGACACCATTGGCCAAATCCTGCGCCGCGGCCTCGGCAGCGGCGGCGAACCCTGCGATGCCGATCACGTTTTCGGTGCCCGACCGGCGGCCCATTTCCTGCCCGCCGCCCTTGATCTGCGCCGCAATATCCGTTCCGCGCCGCATCACGACCGCGCCAACGCCCTTGGGCCCGCCCAGTTTGTGCGCCGAAATCAACGCCATTTCGGCCCCCAACCAATTAAAGGCAATGGGCAATTTGCCAAAAGCCTGGGTGGCATCGGTCACCGCCAGCCCGTCGGGCAGGTTTTGGATAATCCCGGTTTCGGAATTTGCCAGTTGCAAAGTCGTCGAACCCGCATCGGACACGCCAACCGAACCATCCGCCGAAACCGCCAAATCCTGGTCAATCCAGGCTCTTACGGCGTCATGTTCGATTGCTGCGCCATGCAGGTTGCGACCGCCAAGCGCAAGGGCTGCGCCCTCGGTCGACCCCGAGGTGAAGACGATATCGGCCCCATCCGCGCCGAATGCCGCCGCGATCTGCCCGCGCGCCTTTTCCACGATCGACTTGGCGGCCCGCCCCTCGGCATGGACCGAGGACGGGTTGCCGCATTGATCCATGGCCGCGATCATGGCCGCGCGCGCCTCGGGGCGCAACGGCGTGGTCGCATTGTGATCGAGGTAAACACGTTTCATGGATGCATCTTTTTCTGCAAGCAACAGATCATAGGGTCCGGTCACTCATCCACAACTGAAAACAGGCTTGGTACCGCGGGGCACGGCGCCAGGTCGTTCTTGATGACATCCGAAAGCCGCGTTTGATGCAGAAAGACATAGACATGTGCGCTCAGCCCTTCCCACAGACGGTTGGTCAGTGATTGCGCGCGGCTGCCGGACGAGCCACCGGATGCACCCGCCCCCTTGTGCATCGCATCGACGGTTTCATCGACCGCGGCCAGAATTTCGACGACACGGATTTCCGAAGCCGGACGCGCCAGACGGTACCCGCCACCGGGGCCACGGACCGACGCCACCAGATCGGCCCGGCGCAGCTTTACGAACAATTGCTCAAGATAGGGCAACGAAATGTCCTGCCGTTCGGAAACCTCGCCCAGCGTAACCAGCTTGTCCGCTGGTTGCAGGGCAATATCGGCCAGCGCGACCATCGCGTAACGACCCTTGGTCGAAAGCTTCATTTTCGTTTCCTCTTGGCAAGTAACGCGCGAAAACATTGACGCCGACGCAGCCAGTGCGTATCTCCCACTGACAGCGCATTCGCGCGAAGCAAAATCAGTTAGAACCGTTCTAAGGTGCCCGACGAAATCCGTCAAGTATATCCCGGCACCGTTTGGAAAAAAGACAGGACCAAAGCACACATGCCCGAGGTGATTTTTCCCGGACCCGAAGGCCGCCTGGAAGGCCGCTACCACCCGCAAAAGGAAAAAGACGCACCGATCGCAATCGTGTTGCACCCGCATCCCCAATTCGGCGGGACCATGAACAACAAGGTCGTCTATAACCTGCACTATGCGTTCTACAACATGGGCTTTACCGTTTTGCGGTTCAATTTCCGCGGCGTCGGGCGCAGCCAGGGCGAATATGATCAGGGCGTGGGCGAGCTGAGCGACGCGGCCTCGGCGCTGGATTACCTGCAGTCGATGAACAACAACTCGAAACATTGCTGGGTCGCGGGCTTTTCGTTTGGGGCCTGGATCGGAATGCAGCTGCTGATGCGTCGCCCCGAGATCACCGGGTTCATCAGCGTATCGCCCCCGGCAAACATGTATGACTTTTCCTTCCTGGCGCCCTGCCCGTCTTCGGGCCTGATCATCAACGGAACCGCCGACCGCGTGGCGCCGCCCGCCGACACCACGTCCCTGGTCGGAAAACTGCACGAGCAGAAGGGGATCACCATTACCCATACCGAGGTCGAAGGCGCGGATCACTTTTTCCAGGATCAGCACATGGATACGATGATCACCGATGTCAGCGACTATGTTAAACGCCGCCTGACCGAGACCACGCGGTAATGACGGACACCATCACCCATCTGGCCGCCAAATTGGCCGAGGACACGATGAAGGTCATGGATGAAACCGGCCAGGACCGGTTCTATGTCGAGGTGGGCGATGTTCTGGGGGCGGCCTCGCAGTCGCTGGAAGAGGCCTACCTGACCGAAATTCGTGTGCGCCTGGCCGAACGCAAGGCCCGGCAGTTCCTAGTCAAGCGCCTGTCGGAACATCGATCCAAGCTCAAGGCGATTGAAAAGCAATGACCGACCGGCTGTCTGCGCAAGTTGCGTTTCTGAAACAGGCAGACAGGTTGAAAACGGTCCAGAGGGCGAATGTCCTTCTGGATCAGTCCCGCCCCGAAAATTCGGCCGAACACAGCTGGCACCTGGCCTTGTGGGCCTTGGTCATGGCGCCTTTTGCGGACCCTGGCACCCGCATTGACCGCGTCATCCAGATGCTGCTGCTGCACGACCTTGTCGAGATCATCACGGGCGACCACCCCATTCATCTGCAAACGGATTGGCAGGCGGTGGCCCGCGCGGAACACTCTGCCGCACAGCGGATTTTCGGCATACTGCCCCCCGATCAGGCCGCCACATTCCTTGCGCTGTGGCACGAATTCGAAGCTGACGAGACCACCGATGCGCGGTTTGCCAAAAAGCTGGACCGGTGCCAGCCCTTGTTTCAGGTGCTCTGCGCCGCGCGGCCCCGCCCCGACCATCTTGAGGTTGTGCGCGCCAACCTTGCAGAGGGCCGCGCAGCATATCTGAGCGACGCATTCCCGCAGGCTTACGCCTATGCGGTGTCGTTGCTGTCCGGCACTGCGCCGGACACATCCGACGCGTTCATCCAGCGCATCCCGTTCCTGGCAGAGGCCGACAAGTTGAAATCGGTGTTGCGCGCATCGCGCCTGTTGTCTGAGGACCGGTTCGAAAACTCGGCCGAGCACAGCTGGCACGTCATGCTGCACGCCTGGGTTCTGGCCGAATACGCCCTGCCCGGCGTGAAAATCGACCGGGTTGTTCAAATGCTCCTGCTGCATGACATTGTCGAAATCGACGCAGGCGACAACCCGATACACGGCGCTGTCGATCACGCCGCCCAAGCCGCAACCGAAGAGGCCGCAGCCGCACGCCTGTTTGGCCTGCTGCCCCGCGATCAGCACGACGCGTTCTTGAAACTGTGGCACGAATTCGAAGCAGCCAACAGCCCGGACGCCCGGTTTGCCAAAGCAGTAGACCGGGTGCAGACGCCGATTGCCAACCTGGAAACGGGCGGCGGATCATGGGTGGATTACAGCGTGACACTGGCCCAACTGGAAGACCGGGTCGGTGTTCCGATTGAACGGGGCGCGCCGCGTTTGTGGGATTGGCTGCACCCGAAGCTAAGGGCGCATTTCGCACAAGTTGACGCCACGACCGGCACCTGATCGTCGGCGACCGTCCCCTGAAAAAAATGAAAAAGGAGCCCGAAAGCCCCTTTCCCAAATTTTTATCAGCGACGCTTATACCGCTTGATCATTCAATCGTTCAAAAATTTGGGCTGCGTCTGTCTCGACGGACCCCCCGCCTGCAAGCCACCCTAGCGCCACGATGATTGCCGAAGCAAATATGACGGATTTCGCAAAAGTCGTCATTGTTCAAAACTCGTTAAAAAGGAAACTAATACGCGCTCTGAGTATCACGGGCGTGGCGTTTCCCATAGTCGGGTTTACCTGACCCCACGGAAACGTGTTCTCACTATCCAGGGCGCTGGCCAGCGCAGGCAAACGGGGCAAAAACGCTTGCCCCGGACGACAAGGTCGTGATCAATCTGCCCGAAACCCTGCGGAGCGAACCCAAGATGCCCAAGGCCTATTTGATTCTTCTTCTGGCGGTCGTTGCCGAAACAATCGGAACAACGGCTTTGCAGGCCAGCCAGCAGTTCACGCGGTTCTGGCCGTCGGTTCTGGTCGTGGTCGGATACGGCTTTGCGTTCTACCTGATGGGTTTGACGCTGCGGGTGATGCCGGTGGGCATCGTCTATGCAATCTGGTCGGGCCTGGGCATCGTGCTGATCGCGTTGATCGGCTTTGTCGTTTTCGGGCAAAGGCTGGACTGGCCGGCGGTTCTGGGGCTGACCCTTATTCTTGTGGGCATCCTGGTCATCCATCTTTTTTCTGACACGGCCACGCATTGATGTCCGGTTAGGGCTGGCATATTTGCGCGGGCCGCGTTATGGGCGCGGCAACTTCCCGTTCAAAGGCTGACCTCTCATGGACCTGCGCAACATCGCAATCATCGCTCACGTGGACCACGGCAAGACGACTCTGGTCGATGAGCTGCTCAAACAATCCGGCGCGTTCCGGGAAAACCAGGCCGTTTCAGAACGGGCCATGGACAGCAATGACCTGGAGCGTGAGCGCGGCATCACCATCCTGGCCAAGGCCACGTCGGTGGAATGGAAAGACACCCGTATCAACATCGTCGACACGCCCGGACACGCCGATTTCGGTGGCGAAGTTGAACGTATCCTCAGCATGGTGGACGGGGTTGTCCTGCTGGTGGACGCGGCCGAAGGTCCGATGCCGCAAACCAAGTTCGTCACATCCAAGGCGCTTGCGCTGGGGCTGCGCCCGATCGTGGTGCTGAACAAGGTCGACAAGCCCGATGCCGAACCCGACCGCGCGCTGGACGAATGTTTCGACCTGTTCGCCAACCTCGGCGCCGATGACGAGCAACTGGACTTTCCGTCCATGTATGCGTCGGGCCGTTCGGGCTGGGCCGATATGGAACTGGACGGCCCGCGCGCCGATCTCAGCGCGCTGTTCGACCTGATCGTCGACCACGTCCCCGCGCCGGCCCAGACCGCGCACAAGGATGAACCGTTCCGCATGCTGGCCACCACGCTTGGCAGCGACCCGTTCATCGGGCGCATCCTGACCGGCCGTGTCGAAAGCGGCACGCTGAAAGCCGGTGACAGCCTCAAGGCGCTCAGCCGCGACGGCACGCTGATCGAGAATTTCCGCGCCACCAAGATCCTGGCATTCCGCGGCCTGGCCCAGCAGCCGATCGACGTGGCCGAGGCGGGCGACATCGTGACCATTGCCGGTATGAGCAAGGCCACCGTCGCGGATTCGCTTGTCGCCCCGCAGGTTGACGAAGCCCTGCCCGCGCAACCCATCGACCCGCCAACCATCACCGTGACCTTCGGCATCAACGACTCGCCGCTTGCCGGTCGCGACGGCAAAAAGGTCCAGTCGCGGGTGATCCGCGATCGTCTGATGAAAGAGGCCGAATCCAACGTCGCCATCCGCATCACCGACACACCCGGCGGCGAGGCGTTCGAGGTCGCGGGCCGTGGCGAATTGCAGATGGGCGTTCTGATCGAGAACATGCGTCGTGAAGGGTTCGAACTGAGCATTTCGCGCCCGCAGGTCCTGTTTCGCGAAGAAAACGGACAGCGCATGGAGCCCGTCGAAGAAGTCACGATTGATGTCGATGACGAATATTCCGGCGCGGTCATCGAAAAAATCACCGGCGCGCGTAAGGGCGAACTGGTCGAGATGCGTCCAGCCGGTGCGGGCAAGACCCGGATCATCGCGCATGTCCCATCGCGCGGGCTGATCGGGTATCACGGCGAGTTTCTCACCGATACGCGCGGAACCGGGGTTCTGAACCGGGTCTTTCACGGCTGGGTTGCCCACAAGGGGCCGATTCCGGGCCGCCGGGCCGGTGTGCTGATCTCGATGGAAAACGGTCAGGCCGTTGCCTATGCGCTTTGGAACCTGGAAGAGCGCGGCCGCATGTTCGTCGCGCCCCAGACCGATGTCTATCAGGGCATGGTCATCGGGGAACATTCGCGGGATAACGACCTGGAAGTGAACCCGCTGAAAGGCAAGAAGCTGACCAATGTCCGCGCCAGCGGGTCCGACGATGCCGTTCGCCTGACCCCACATATTCAATTCTCGCTGGAAGAGGCCATCGCCTATATCGACGATGACGAACTGGTCGAGGTAACTCCCAATGCGATCCGGTTGAGAAAACGCTTTCTCGATCCCCATGAACGCAAGCGGATGGCGAAATCAGCGTAACCTGCGTGTTGGATCGGCGCAAAAATTGGAAACAATGAACCCTATTGTGGCATTTTTGCGTCGAATCCAAAAATCATGAGAACCTGCGCCGCCTGACCCCACGTCACGTTTCAGCCCTGTTTTCATGGAACATTCAACTTTTAGGCGCATTAATTTCAATTCGATCTCTCTTTGCCCCCCTTGCAATTCCGGCCTGATAAAGGTGTATTCTTGGCCAAAGTGTGACGTCGTTCATAAACACCGCCGTTTTTAGCGTTCATAATGACGACGAATTTAGTAAAGAGTTAAAGGAGAAGCGCGATGCGCATTAAATCCCGTCTGTTATCCCTAGTGTTTGTGTCCGCAGCTCTGCCGATGGTTTCGACCGGCACCGTGCAGGCAGCCGACAAATGTACGGTTAGGACCGCCAAGCAATCCGTATCAACCGAAACCCTGTGCGCCTGCACTGTCGTTGACGCAAAGATGCTGCGTTACTTGCACCGCCGCGCGGATTTCGAAGACATTCTTGACCGCGTTCTGCAGCAATGCCCGGCATTTGCCGCGGCGCTGACCGACTTTCCCACTGCGTCGATCGGTTCGTTCACCCAAAGGTCCGGTGACGGTCCAGCGGACGAAACCGCCGGTGGTTCCGGCGGCAGCGGCGGAACCGGCGGGTCCGGTGGCAGCGGCGGCAGCGGCGGCGGCTCTGACGAAGGTGACGATGACGACAATGGCGGCAGCTCCGGTGGTGGTTCCAGCTCTGGCGGTGGCTCCGGCGACGGTGGTGGCTCCGGCGACGGTGGCGGCTCCGGCGACGGCGGCGGCGACGGTGGTGATGGCGGCGGTTCCGGCGATGGCTCGGGTGGCGCACCCGACCCCGGCCCCAATGCGGACCCAGTTGGCCAACCCGACCCGAGCAAATTGCTCTGACCCGCTGAACAAGGTTTTGTCAGATCAAAAGAACAGGGGCGAACTCAGGTTCGCCCCTTTTTCGTTGGCCTCAGGTTTTGGAACAGGTTCGGTCGCCTGAAATCAAGCCCTAGCTTTTTCCGTAAACGCCAACCCAGCGCCGCGGTTGCTTGGGGTCCTGCATCCGCAGGAACAGATAATTGGTCTTGGACCAGGGTTTGACCTGGCTGGTCAGGTTGTCCAGGATCAGATCGCCCTGGCTTGAGCGATAGACGAGAACGGCGTGCGAATTCCTGCGGGAATCCAGAACCGTCGCCAAAAGCAGCTTGCTAGGGTCAATCCCGGCCTGGATCAGATCGCGCTTTTTCAACAGGGCAAAGTCTTCGCAATCCCCGCCGCGGGACGTTGGCAATGCCCAAAGCTCACGGGTTTTGTACTGCGATTGATCCGTCACCGAAGGTGTGTTCGCGTTGACCTGACGGTTGATCTGCTTGACCAGGCGCAGCTCTTGCTGGCTGGACAGATTGATCGACCGCTTCTTGGCGCAGGCCCAGGTATATTCACGGCACAACTGCCGGGCCCCGGTCGGCGGGGGCGAAGACGCAAGCGCGGGAATAAAGGCAGGCTCTGCCGCCTGTGCAAAGGTTGGAACCGTCAGCGTGGCACAGACCAAGGCCAGCAGCGCAACAGCCCTGCCCGAGCCTGCGAAAACCTGCCCTTTCCGGGCGTCCAGTCTGGTGCCAATCGGTTTCATGCCTGTCCCTCGATCCATGTTCATCCGACAGATTGCTGCCAGTCCGGACCGTAACGCGTTTTCTGAAACTAACAGTAAACGGCACTGCCTGTGCAATCTTTCGTCAAGGTGAGTGGAAAAAACGGCGGAAATTCGTCACTTTTTGTGACCATTTACGTCCAGGAAAATGGCAGGCACGAACACAATTGGAACGGGAAAAACTTTTGCTCGCGCAAAACTATGCATCAACCATTTGTTTTTATGCAGTTATTTAAAGATTACGCAACGGAAAGCGACACGAAAAACCAGCCAGCGGAAACAATTCGCCAACATTGTTCACAGGTTTATGTCAATCTAAGGGGGTTCACCCTAAAAGGAGGAACCCCGCCGAATCTCACGAATCAATCTCGACCACGACCAGTTCCCGCTCACTTGCGCCGCGAGCGTGGCTCAGGGCCTGTTGATAGGCATCCGAGTGGTAACAATCGACCGCTGCCTCAAGTGATGGGAACCGCGCAACCACATTACGCGGCCGATCCTTGCCTTCCAGCTGAACATAGCGCGCAGCCCTTGCGATGAACGTGCCGCCATGACTGGCAATTGCCGGTCCGGCCAGTTCGGCATATTTGCCGTAAGCCTCGGTATCTGTCACCGTCACATGCGCAATCCAGAGTGCAGGCATCTTACCCTCCCAATAGTTTGGCCGCGGCTGCGATGGCCGCGTCCGATTTCGACGCGTCCCGGCCACCGCCCTGCGCCATGTCCGGGCGACCGCCGCCGCCCTTGCCGCCCAGTTCGACCACTGCGGCCTTGACCAGATCGACGGCAGAAACCGTGTCGGTCAGATCGGGTGTGACCCCGGCCGCCACGGCGGCCTTGCCGCCGGTGTCGGCGATCAACAGAACCGCCCCGCTGCCCAGGCGGCTTTTGTGTTCGTCAATCAGCGACGGCAGGTCCTTGCCCGACACACCGGTCAAAGCCTGTGCCAGGAATTTGACGCCGTTCACATCGCGGGCCTCGGCTCCGCCGCCCTGGCCTGCACCGCCCGCCATGGCAAGGTCGCGACGCAATTGCGCCACTTCGTTCTGCAAGGACTTGCGTTCATCCAGCAGGGATTTCAGCCGCGACACCACGTCATCAGGTTGCGCCTTCAACTCAAGCGCGACCTGCGCAACACGGTGATCCTGGGCCGAAAGATAGGTGAACGCCGCGTCGCCGGTCAGCGCTTCGATCCGCCTGACACCGGCGCTGCTGGCGCTGTCACCAAGCACAACAAAGGTGCCGATATCGCCGGTCTGGCGCACATGGGTCCCGCCACACAGCTCGATCGACCAAGTTTCCCCGTCCTGCCCTTTGCCGGTCGGGGCCTTGCCCATCGACACAACGCGCACCTCGTCCCCGTATTTTTCGCCAAACAAAGCCTGGGCACCCAAACCCCGCGCATCATCCGGGGTCATAATCCGGGTCTCGACCACCGAGTTTTGGCGGATGAATTCGTTCACATCACGCTCGACCTTCTGAATTTCTTCCAAAGACAGAGCCTTGGAATGGCTAAAGTCGAAACGCAACCGGTCGGCGGCATTCAGCGACCCGCGCTGCGCCACATGATCGCCCAGCGTTTCGCGCAGCGCTTCATGAAGCAAATGCGTGGCCGAGTGGTTGGCCCGGATCGAGCTGCGGCGCGCATGGTCGACTTCAAGCTCAACCGCATCGCCCGTGGACAGCGCGCCGCTGTCGACGGTGACCTTGTGGGCGTAAACCTTGCCATCGGCGAATTTGCGAGTGTCTTCGACCCGCGCGACATTGTCGCGATCATCAAGCCTGCGGATTTCACCGGTATCGCCAACCTGGCCACCGGCCTCGCCATAAAACGGCGTCTGGTTGACGATCACCCAGCCTGTGCCACCCTGCCCGATCTTGTCGGCCAAGGCGCCGTCGACGACAAGCGCGGCAACCTGGCCCTCGGCCTTTTCGGTCTCGTATCCCAGGAAATCTGTCGCGCCAGCCAGGTCCAGAACGTCGAACCACACAGCCAGATCCGCGCTTTCGCCCGAACCCGACCAGGCCGCACGGGCCTTGGCCTTCTGCTCGGCCATGGCGGCGTCAAACCCGTCCGTGTCAACGGTGCGGCCCTTTTCGCGCAGCGCGTCCTGTGTCAGGTCCAGCGGGAAACCATATGTGTCATACAGCTTGAACGCCGCCTGTCCGGGCAGCGGGGCGTCCTGCGGCAAACCGGCCACCTCGTCGTCCAGCAGTTTGAGCCCACGGTCCAGCGTTTGCTTGAACCGGGTTTCCTCCAGCAACAGCGTTTCCTCGATCAGGGACTGGGCCTGACCCAGTTCGGTATATTGCGCGCCCATCAGTTGCACCAATGTCGGCACCAGGCGGTGCATGACAGGGTCCTTGGCCCCCAGCAAATGCGCGTGGCGCATCGCGCGGCGCATGATCCGGCGCAGCACATATCCGCGCCCGTCATTGCTGGGCATGACCCCGTCGGCAATCAGGAACGAGGTCGACCGCAGGTGATCCGCGATAACACGGTGATGCACGTTCTGATCCCCGTAAGGATCAACACCCGTGGCCCCGGCGGATGCCTCGATCAGGGTCTTGAACAGATCGGTGTCATAATTGTCATGGCTGCCCTGCAACAGCGCGCCGATCCGTTCCAGCCCCATGCCGGTGTCGATCGACTGCATGTCGAGTTCCACCATCGAACCGTCTTCGAACTGCTCGTTCTGCATGAAAACGATGTTCCAGATCTCGATGAAGCGGTCGCCATCTTCCTCGGCCGATCCCGGAGGGCCGCCCCAGATGTGATCGCCGTGGTCATAGAAAATCTCGGTGCAGGGGCCGCATGGCCCGGTGGGGCCCATCTGCCAGAAATTGTCGCTGGTGGCGATGCGAATGATCCGGTCTTCGGGGACGCCGACCTTTTTCCAAATCTCGAACGCCTCGTCATCGGTGTGATAGACGGTGGTCAAAAGGCGGTTCTTGTCGATCCCAAATTCCTTGGTGATCAGTTCCCAGGCAAAGGGAATCGCGTCGCTCTTGAAATAGTCCCCGAACGAGAAATTTCCCAGCATTTCAAAGAACGTATGGTGACGGGCGGTATAGCCGACATTGTCCAGGTCGTTATGCTTGCCACCAGCCCGTACACATTTCTGCGCCGTGGTCGCGCGCTGATAGTCGCGGGTTTCAACGCCGGTGAACAGGTTCTTGAATTGCACCATACCCGAGTTCACGAACATCAGTGTCGGGTCATTGCGTGGGACCAGCGGACTGGATGCCACCACCTCGTGCCCCTGATTTTCAAAGTAGTTCAGAAAGGTCGATCGGATGTCGTTCAGGGTTGGCATTGGGCTCTCTCGGCGCGCTTAATTCTTGATCCCCGCAGGTTTAGCCCCCAGCCCCCCTGGTGTCCACAGGTCACGCACTCGAAGCGGAACAAGGCGACCCTGTCGGGGCCGCCCTGTTCTGTTATCGTCCTCGGATCGCCCGTGCGTGCGCGGAAATACTCACGCACCCATCGCGTAGGCCTTACGCCTCAAGGATGTCATCCTCATCGGCTGCGCCCGGCGGCATGTCGAAATCCAGCCCATGCGCGGCGCGGATCTTGTCTTCGATCTCGAACGCGATACGGGAATTGTCACGCAGGTACTGCTTGGCATTCTCGCGCCCCTGCCCGATCCGTTCGTCGCCATAGCTGAACCACGAGCCCGACTTTTCGACCACGCCGGCCTTTACGCCCAGATCCAGCAATTCGCCCATCTTGCTGATGCCTTCGCCATACATGATGTCGAATTCAACCTGTTTGAACGGCGGTGCCACCTTGTTTTTCACGACCTTCACGCGGGTCTGGTTGCCGACCACTTCGTCCCGGTCCTTGATCGCGCCGATACGGCGGATATCCAAACGGACCGAGCTGTAGAATTTCAGCGCGTTGCCGCCGGTGGTGGTTTCCGGGCTGCCAAACATCACGCCGATCTTCATCCTGATCTGGTTGATGAAGATCACCATACAGTTCGAACGGCTAATCGAGCCGGTCAGCTTGCGCATCGCCTGGCTCATCAGCCGCGCCTGAACGCCGACATTGCTGTCGCCCATGTCGCCCTCAAGCTCGGATTTCGGCGTCAGCGCCGCCACCGAGTCGACCACGACCATGTTCACCGCGCCTGAGCGCACCAGCGTATCGGTAATCTCAAGCGCCTGTTCACCGGTATCGGGCTGCGAAATCAGCAATTCGTCCAGATCGACACCCAGCTTGCGCGCATATTGCGGGTCAAGCGCGTGTTCGGCGTCGACAAAGGCACAGACACCGCCACGCTTTTGCTGTTCTGCGATGCAATGCAGCGTCAGCGTCGTCTTGCCCGAGCTTTCAGGGCCATAAATCTCGACGATCCGGCCCATCGGCAAGCCACCGATCCCCAGAGCAATATCCAGGCCCAGCGACCCGGTCGAACTGGCGTCGATATCCTGCTTGGCGTCTTCGCCCAGCTTCATGATCGACCCTTTGCCAAACTGCCGTTCGATCTGCGCCAACGCGCTGTCGAGCGCCTTTTGCTTGTCTGCGTTTTTCTTGTCGCTCATCGTCAGAAGATCCGCCATTTTCCTGTCGCCTTCCCTTTTGTCACACCCTTGAACGGGCGGCAATCACTGCTTTGTTCGCCTCTTGTTCCTTATGAGATCAAAAAGAGAACATTTCAACTAAAACTTTCAATCTTCACTCTTCAGCAATTGTGTTAAAAACTCGTTTACATCAATCTGCTGTTAGTGACCCAAGCAAAGAGATCCCGCTAAATGCTTGTTTTCTACGAAGAACGTCTTGCCCTGTTGTCGCTGCCAAAAACCGGCAGCACCGCATACCAGGCGGCCTTGCGGGACCGGGCGGATATTGTCGTGACCGGACCGCCCGACCTTAAACACGCGCCCGTGCGGCGGTATGATCGGTTTTTCCAGAACATTTTTCGCAAGATGTACGATACGGAAATGGAAATCATGGCCATCGTACGCGAACCGGTCGATTGGCTGGGCAGCTGGTACCGGTATCGCAGCCGCGAAGACCTGGCAGGTCACCCCCATTCTACCCGCGGGGTAAGCTTTGACGGTTTTGTGCGTGCCTATATGGCCAAACCCTGCCCGCCCTTCGCCCATGTCGGAAGCCAAAGCGAGTTCTTTCGGACCCGCAGCAACGGCAAGGGCGCAACGCATATCTTCAAATACGAACACCAGGACCGGATTCTGGCCTTTTTGCAGGATCGGCTTGGCGGCGAAATTACCCTGGACCGGCACAACGTGTCTCCGGCTATGCCGCTGTCCCTGAGTGACGCCACCGAAACCGCCTTTCGCCAATCGCACGCGGCAGAGTTCGCCTTGCACTCCGCCGCGCTTTGATCTCGGCTAGTTCATTTGCTGAAACACCGCCTCGGTCAATTGGTTCAATGAAAACGGCTTGGGCAGGAAGGCCGAGTTTGGGACATCCGGCCCCGACGTGCCAAAGGCACCTTCGGTATAGCCAGACATGAAGATAACGCGAACATCGGGTCGGGTCTTCATGGCCTCGCGCACCCAGGTTGGCCCGTCCATGCCCGGCATCACGACGTCGGTCACAAAAACATCGACCTTCAGGTCGCCATCTTCAAGCAGGCTCAGCGCGGTCTCGGCGGAATCCGCCTCGAATACAGTATACCCTTTCAACCGCAGCGCCCGTGTCGCAAAGGCCCGTACCGGGGCTTCGTCTTCGACCAGCAGCACGACGCCTTCGCCCTGATGCGCAGATTGCACGGCTGGCACGTCGACCTTGGCCGGTTCCGGCGCTTCGACAACCGGACAGACCGGCAGGTAGACCGAGAATTCTGTGCCCCTGCCCTCGACTGAATCCACAAAGATAAAGCCGCCGGTTTGCTTTACGATACCATAGGCCGTCGACAGCCCCAGCCCGGTGCCTTCGCCCATTCGTTTGGTCGTAAAGAAAGGTTCGAACACCTTTTGCAGCTTGTCGGCCGGGATGCCGACGCCGCTGTCGATCACCTTCACCGTGACATACTCGCCCGGCAACACCGTTGCCCGGTCGCGCAGCAAGGGCCGCGCCAGCATCACGACCTCGGTCTCGATACGGATTTCCCCGCCATCGGGCATCGCGTCGCGGGCGTTGACCACAAGGTTCATCAACACCTGCTCCAACTGCCGCTTGTCGGCCTGAACCGGTTTCAGCACCGGATCATGGCTGAGCGTCAGGCGGACTTTTTCGCCGACCAGACGGTTGAGCAGGTGGATCAGGTCGGAAATCGTGTCGCGCAGGTCCAGAACCTCGGGGCGCAGCGTCTGTTTTCTTGAAAACGCCAGCAATTGGCTGACCAGCGCCGCCGCCCGATTGGCGTTCTGGTTGATCTGCACCAGGTCTCCGTAATCCGGGTCGCTTTCTTCGTGGCGCAACAACAACAGGTCGCAATGCCCTGAAATTGCAGTCAAAAGATTGTTAAAGTCATGCGCAACACCGCCCGCCAATTGCCCGACAGCCTGCATCTTTTGCCCCTGGACGAACTGCGCCTCAAGGGTCTTGAGCTCGGTCGCGTCATTGAGAACGGCAATCAGGCTGACCTGCCCGTCGCACATGGTGCGTGACAGGGTAACCTGAACAAAGACCTCTTTGTCCTTGCGTGCAAGGCGCAGAAACTCAGACCGGGGGGCAGTGTCCTGCTCTGCGGTTTGGGCCAGCCAGTCCTGCACCGAGCCCCCCAGCCCCTGAAGGATTTGATCAATATAAGTGACGCCTTTGCCGGCCTCACCGATCAGCCGCGCGGCCAGGCGGTTGGTTTCGCGGATCTCACCCGTTGGTGATAAGCGGATGATCGGCACCGGAAGATCCTCGATCTGTGTGCCTGCGGGGTTCTTGGGGCTGTCTTGCAGCGGCAGCACCAGGACATCGCGCACGGCCCCGACCCGTTGGATTTCGGACAGCGCAACCGGGGCAAACCCTTGGGCGGTTGGCAGGTACAGCATCTGTCCCGTACAACCACGGCATGAGTCTGCGATGGCGTCCAACGCGCCGGATTCGATATCCAATGCTGCGCTTGCCGCCGCGTTCATCGCCAAGACGGAATCGCCACGCCCCAAAGTAACCACGGGAAACGGCACGTCAGACCAGGGGCTTCGATCTTCGTCCGCAATCCGCCAGAGCATCCGCCCGCCGCCCAGATCGGTAACGGTGATCGGCACGGTTCTGCCTTTGGTGGCAACGCCCTCTTGCGCCTGCCCCTGACGTGATGCGCACGATTGAAGCCGAAACAAGACCGCCGAAGGGTTCGCGAATACCGACCGCAGGCAATCGTCCAGGCGGGCCCCGGCAATGGTGCGGTATTTTTGGGCTGCGTCCTGATTGGCAAACAGCACAGCGCCCGTGGCATCGGTAACCACACTAGGGGTCGTTTCGGCCTGAACCAGACGTTTAAGAACCGCCCCGACATCTCTGGCCGCATATCCGGCCACCCTGTTGGCGATCAACACTAGGGCCAGCGTCACCAACAGGGACGCCCCCACGACCCCCACCCCGACGCGCCATTCGGTCGGGAAAAACCGTAGCAAGGGCAGAACGCACAAGGTCAAGGCGATCAGGGCCAGTGAAATAAGCCTGAACCCGCCCGGTTTGTATCGGCCAATGGGATCAGTCACGTAATCAATTGTTTCGGACATCAACAACTCGAATAAATGGTCCCGCCCATACCGGCACGGGATAGGTTAACGGACGCTTAAGAATAATCGCGCCCTCTACCATAAGTTGTTTTCAGTCTACGCCCTGGTCAAGTGGGCAGAATAGAACCCGTCACCACCGTGGGAAACCGGCCACGATTTTTGCACCGTCACCCGCCAATCCGGGTTCGCTGAAAGGAACCGGTCGACAATCTGCCGGTTTTCAACATCCAGGACCGAACAAGTCGCATAGGCCAGCGTACCCCCTTGGGCCACCAGCGGCGCAGCGGCGCGCAATATCTCCAATTGCGTAACGCCAAGCGCCGCCAAACGATCGGCATCCAGTGCCCATTTCCCCGCAGGCGCCCGGCGCCAGGACCCGCTGCCCGAGCAGGGAACATCCGTCAATACCAGGTCATAGGGGCCGCTCTCAGCAAGCTGTGCGGACGACAGGCGCGTAATGCCAACCCCGGCCCGGGCGGCACGGGCGGGCAGATCGCGCATCCGGTCTGGATTTGCGTCATGGGCGAATACCTCGACTCCGGAATGCGCGGCCATCGCCAACGCCTTGCCGCCGCCACCGGCGCAATAGTCCAGAACCCGCATGCCGGGGCGCAAATCCAACAGACCGGTCACCGCCTGGCTGGCCGCATCCTGCAGTTCGACCAGACCGGTGGAATAGGCCTGGCTCTGCGCGACTTTCCGGGCGCCTTCGGTGACCTCAAGCGCGGTATCGCATTCGTCATGCGGTTGCACGGCAATCCCGTCACGTTCCAGTTCCCGGATTGCGGTCGGCAGATCGCAGCGGGCCACGTTCACCCGCAGGAACACCGGCGCACGCGTCTGAAGGGCCATTGCGACCTGTTCGGTTTCCGCGCCCAGCGACCTGTTGAATTCGGGCCAAAGCCAGTCGGGAATATCCAGCCGCTCGGCCGCGCTGGCAAAGTCGCGCGCGATTTCGGTCGGTGCAACCGGCGCCGGGGCATGGCGTGCGCCCGTAAACAGTTGGTCGGGGTCCATACGCGCTGCACGCACCCCGCCAAGCATCAGCCCGCGACCGGACTGAGACCCGCCAAGGGCGGCAAAGGACCGGCGACACCGCAGGGCGCCGAACACATGATCCCGGATCGCGGCGCGGTCGCCCGAGCCCGCAAACCGGCTGCGCCTGGCCCATCCGGTCAGGGCCTTTTCGGCGGGCACTCCGCCCAGGATATCGTCCAGCACCTCGATGGCGGCCTGAACCCGCGCGGCTGGGGTCATGACAAAGTTCCAAGTGAAGGCGGCATTGTGTTTCCCGACGCACGCGCCGGGTCAGCGCCGCAGGTTACATAACCCGGTAGTTCGGGCTTTCGCGGGTGATCTGAACGTCATGCACATGGCTTTCCTTCAGCCCAGCACCGGTGATTTTGACAAAATTGCAGTTCTTGCGCATTTCATCCACCGTGGCGCATCCGGTATACCCCATCGCCGCACGCAGACCGCCGACCAACTGGTGGATCACCGCGCTGGCCGAACCCTTGTAGGGCACCTGCCCTTCGATCCCTTCGGGCACCAGCTTGTCGCTGGCCGCGTCCTTCTGGAAATAGCGGTCAGCCGAGCCGCGCGCCATGGCGCCCAGGCTGCCCATGCCGCGATAGGACTTGAACGACCGCCCCTGGTACAAGATGACCTCACCCGGGCTTTCATCGGTGCCTGCAATCATCGAGCCAACCATGGCACAGGACGCACCGGCCGCGATGGCCTTGGCGAAATCGCCCGAGAACTTGATGCCGCCATCCGCAATAACCGGAACATCGCCAGCGGCCGAGGCGCAATCCATGATCGCGGTCAACTGCGGAACACCAACCCCGGCCACCATACGCGTGGTGCAAATCGAACCGGGCCCGATGCCGACCTTGATCGCATCCGCCCCGGCGTCCACCAACGCCTTTGCGGCATCGGCTGTTGCCACGTTCCCGGCGATGATCTGAACTTCGTTCGACAGCGCCTTGACCCGTTTCACCGCGTCAATCACGCCCTTGGAATGGCCGTGCGCCGTGTCCACGACGATGATGTCGACACCCGAATCCACCAGCTCTTCGGATCGTTCAAAGCCGGAGTCCCCGACCGATGTCGCAGCGGCCACGCGCAAACGCCCCAGGTGGTCCTTGCACGCGGTCGGGTTCAGCACCGCCTGCTCGGTATCCTTGAGCGTCAACAGACCGGTCAGCTTGCCCTGGCCGTCAACAACCAGCAGCTTTTCAATCCGGCGCGCCTTCATCAGGCTTTTGGCCTCTTCCAGGTCGGCGGGTTCCTGCAGCATGGCCAGGTTTTCCGAGGTCATCATGACCTCGATCGGCGTATCATCCGACGTGGCAAAGCGCATATCCCGGTTCGTCAATATCCCGACGACCCGGCCCGCATTGTCGACGACCGGGAAACCGGTGAAATTATAGCGCTGCACCAACGCCTTGGCATCTGCCAGCGTCTGATCGACCCGCAGCGTCACGGGGTTGTAGACGATACCGGATTCAAACCGTTTGACGCGCCGGACTTCGCGGGATTGTTCCTCGACCGTCAGGTTCTTGTGGATCACGCCAACGCCGCCCGCCTGCGCCATCGCAATGGCCATCCGGGCTTCGGTCACGGTGTCCATGGCCGAACTCAGCAGGGGGATGTTCATGGTAATCTGCCGCGTGACGCGTGTCGCGGTATCCGCCGTGGCCGGCAACACCGAAGAGGCGGCCGGAACCAATAAAACATCGTCAAAGGTGAGTGCCTCACGAATCTGCATCTGAAAACCCCATGCATAAGCCCGTTTGGCGGTGACCCTATTGCATGGATCGTCCCCAAGGGAAAGCCCCTGCGGACAAGTTGTTGCAGATCATCCGACCCGGCGGCCCGGAAAACGACGCTCGTCGCGCAAAACCTGCCGCGGAATGGCCTTTCCCTTTGCGCACAAACCCATATCCTGTGGCCAACACGCGCAAACGAAAAATGCAGGCAGATCATGACCACCGACCCTCTTGTCGTCTTTACGCCTTCGGGCAAACGCGGGCACTTTCCCGTCGGAACTCCGGTCCTGACGGCCGCCCGCCAATTGGGTGTCGATCTGGATTCGGTCTGCGGCGGCCGCGGGATCTGTTCCAAGTGCCAGATCACCCCCAGCTATGGTGAATTCCCCAAGCACGGCGTCACCGTTTCCGCGGATGCACTCAGCGACTGGAACGCGGTCGAACAGCGTTATGAAGACAAGCGCGGGCTCAAACCCGGCCGCAGGTTGGGTTGCCAGGCCACCGTGCAGGGGGACGTGGTCATCGACGTCCCCCCCGAAAGCCAGGTCCACCGCCAGGTCGTCCGCAAGGCCGCCGCCGCGCGTGCAATCACGATGGACCCGGCCACGCGCCTGTATTTCGTCGTGGTGGAAGAACCCGACATGCATTCGCCCACCGGCGATCTGGAACGGCTGGAGCGCGCCTTGCGCGAACAATGGGATATCGCCGCCGCAACGGCGGACCTGTCGCTGTTGTCCAAGCTGCAACCCGTATTGCGCAAAGGCAAATGGGAGGTCACGGTCGCCGTCCACAAAGGCCACAAGGACAGCGTCGCCCGCATCGTCGAGATTTGGCCGGGCCTGCATGAACGCGGGCTGTACGGATTGGCCATAGACCTTGGGTCGACAACAATCGCAGCCCACCTGACCGATCTGGAAACCGGCGAGGTCAAGGCGTCCTCGGGGCTGATGAACCCACAGATCCGCTTTGGCGAAGACCTGATGAGCCGGGTTTCCTACGCCATGATGAACCCGGGCGGTGACAGGGAAATGACCAAAGCCGTGCGCGAGGCAATCAACGATCTGACATCCTCGATCGCCGACGAGGCCGGAATTGACGCCAACCTGATCGTCGAGACCGTATTCGTCTGCAACCCCGTCATGCACCACCTGCTGCTCGGTCTGGACCCGGTCGAGCTGGGTCAGGCCCCGTTTGCGCTGGCAACCTCGGAAAGCATATCCCTGCCCGCGCGCGAGATGGACCTGACCCGCATGAACCCACGCGCGCAGGTCTATATCCTGCCTTGTATCGCGGGCCATGTTGGGGCCGACTGCGCTGCCGTTGCGCTGTCCGAGGAACCCGGTAAATCCGAGGACCTGGTGTTGATCGTCGATGTGGGCACCAATGCAGAAATTCTGTTGGGCAATACCAGCCGCGTTCTGGCCTGCTCCTCGCCCACGGGTCCGGCGTTCGAGGGTGCCCAGATCAGTTCGGGCCAACGTGCCGCGCCCGGTGCGATTGAGCGGATTGAAATCGACCCCGTTACCAAGGAACCGCGGTTCCGTGTCATCGGGTCCGAGAAATGGTCCGACGAAGACGGGTTTGACCGCGATATTGCCACCACGGGCATTACCGGCATCTGCGGGTCCGGCATTATCGAGGCCGTCGCGGAAATGCGCATCGCGGGTTTGCTGGACGAGAACGGCCTGATCGGATCGGCGGAGCAGACCGGCACCACGCGCTGCGTGCCCGAAGGCCGAACTCATGCCTACCTGATCTACGATGCCAGTACCGAAGGAGGTCCGCGCATCACTGTAACGCAGGTCGACATCCGCGCCATCCAATTGGCCAAGGCTGCGCTTTATGCCGGTGCCCGCCTGCTGATGGATGAGATGGAGGTCGATAAGGTTGATCGCGTTGTTCTGGCGGGTGCTTTTGGGGCCCATATCTCGACCAAGCACGCCATGGTGCTGGGCATGATACCCGATGCGCCGCTGGACAAGGTTTCAAGCGCAGGCAACGCGGCGGGCACCGGTGCGCGCATTGCGCTGTGCAATATCGGCGCACGGGCCGAAATCGAACGGGTTGTGCGCGAAATCACCAAGGTCGAAACCGCCATCGAGCCCAAGTTTCAGGATCACTTCGTCGCCGCCAATGCGATTCCGCACAAAACGGACCCGTTTCCGGAATTGGCAAAGATCGTTACCCTGCCCAGCCCCAGTTTCAACGCCGGTGGCGGGGATGCCCAGCCGGGCGGCGGGCGTCGTCGCAGGCGTCGGGGGTGATAGGATTGAAAGATTGGAGCGGGTAGCGGGAATCGAACCCGCGCGTTCAGCTTGGGAAGCTGACAGGCTACCATTACATCATACCCGCCGCGTCAGGCTCAATAACACCAGCAATTGGCGGGGATCAAGTCGCTTTGCGGATCAATCCGTGCGCGCGCGCAAACTGTCGATCAGCGATTGATCCACGTCCAGAACCCGGCCCGCCGCATCCAGCGTTCTGCCGTCAAGATGTTGCGGGTCAAGGTCCAGACCCTCGGAAAACACCTTAGCAACGATCTGCATTGCCTTGATTCGCGCGTATTTTTTGTTATTTGCCGGTATGACATGCCATGGCGCAACCGATGTCGATGTCCGGGCCAGCATCTCGTCAATAGCGATTTCGCTTTGGTCCCACTTTTCCCGGTTGCGAAAGTCCTCATAGGTCAGTTTCCAGCGTTTCAGCGGGTTTTTCAGCCTTTCCGCAAAGCGGCGCATCTGTTCGTCGGGCGAGATGTGAAAGAACAGCTTTACGATCCGGGTGCCATCATCGACCAGCATTCGTTCGAAATCGTTGATCTCGCGATAGGCGGCGCGCCAACGGGTTTCGGGTGTGAACCCTTCGATACGTTCGACCAAAACCCGGCCATACCAGCTGCGGTCAAAGGCTGAAATCGCGCCTTCGGGCGGCAGTCTTTCCCAGAACCTCAGCAGGTAGTGACGATTGAGGTAATAGTTGCGCGGCGCACCGATTGGCCAGACCTTAAAGCTGCGCGGGTCCAGCGCCTGGCTGATCCTGCGGATCGTCCCGCCCTTGCCCGCGGCATCCCACCCCTCAAAGACGATGACGCCCTTGGTGCCGTGGAACAAAAAGGCCTGTTGAATGCGGGCCAGCCGGGCCTGAAGGTCGGCAAGCTGTTCAAGATAGTCGGATTTGCCAAGCCTTTTGCCAAGGTCGACATCGGACAGTTTCGGATGCAGGTGCGTGGACATATGCGGCGGCCCCTTGGGATAGCTACCTGCCCACTATCCCGGTCGCGCGCGGCGCGGGCCTTGATCCGCATCAACATGAAAACAAGGGCCGGACATCTCTGCCCGGCCCGGTAAATCGCAATCCCAAGTCCCGAGGGTCAGGCCCGGCGGCGACGGCCACCGCCGCGGCGCCCACGTGCGCCCTCGCCTTCGGCCCCGGCGGCTTCGGGGGGTTTGTTGGATCTGATCCACTCGCCGCCATGCGGGTCATTATTGGTCAGCAGGTTGGCGGCGCGGATCGCCTCCATCTCTTTGCCCGACCGGGGATGGGTCGAGCCAAGTCCGAACATCTGGACGAATGTCTCGTCATCCATGCCGTCAGGCAGGATGATCCCGGCTGCGGCGACGGCCTCTTTCTTTTCTGCAATCTTTTTCTGGGTCACGGGCAAGGCGACCGGGTTCATGATCGCCGATGTCATACCAGCGCCCATGGCCATGGGCAGGAACGCGTTGTTGATGCCGTGGCGGTTGGGCAGCCCGAACGAGATGTTGGACGCACCACAAGTGGTGTTCACACCCAGCTCTTCGCGCAGGCGGCGGACCAGCGCAAAAACCTGCTGACCGGCAGTTGCCATCGCCCCGATGGGCATGACCAGAGGGTCGACCACGATGTCATGGGCCGGAATACCGTAATCGGCGGCCCGTTCCACGATTGTCTTGGCGACCGCAAAACGCACATCCGGGTCTTCCGAGATGCCGGTGTCATCATTCGAGATGGCCACGACGGGAACATTGTATTTCTTGACCAGCGGCAGAACCAGTTCCAGCCGCTCTTCCTCGCCGGTGACAGAGTTCAGCAGCGGGCGGCCTTCGGCCGCCTCAAGACCAGCTTCCAACGCGCCGGGAACCGAGCTGTCGATACACAGCGGCACGTCCACGAGACCCTGCACCAGCTCGACGATCCTGCGCATCAGCGGCGGCTCGGTCTCATTGGGGTTGGGGTTCGAGTTGTAGACAACGCCTGCATTGATATCCAGAACGGTCGCGCCCGCCGCGACCTGCGCCAGAGCGTCCTTCTCAACGGTCGAAAAATCGCCCGCTTCAAGCTCGGCGGCCAGCTTCTTGCGCCCCGTGGGGTTAATCCGCTCTCCGATCACGCAGAATGGTTCGTCAAAGCCCAGAACGGCGGTTTTTGTTTTTGATTCGACGACTGTACGGGTCATGGGCTGTCCTTAGGAGTTTACGGGCTTTGCCGAGGCGCCGCCGTTGTCGATGGCCCAGTTGGCGTTGGTCTTGATGCCGCCAAGCGGGAAGAAATGCACGTTGGTGATGTTGAAGTCGGGATTGGCCGCCTTGTGGTTGGCTAGTTCGGTGATCACATCGGTCGGCTCATAAGGCAGCAGCAGTTTGGAAACGTCCATGGCGCGCTTTTGCAGAACCTTCAGCGACGGGCCGACGCCGCAGGCAATGGCGAATTTGATCAGCGTTTGCAGCTTGGCTGGACCCGCGATGCCGATATGGATCGGCAGGTCGATCCCGGCCTCTTTCAGGCTGTCGGCCCAGGCAATGATAGGCTTGGCGTCAAAGGCGAACTGCGTGGCCAGAGCCATTTCCGCATCGGTGGTTTCCGAGAATTTCTGTTTCCAGCGCAGCGCGTCGTCGACGTTTTTGGTCGAACCGTCGGGGTCGATATCCTTGTTGCCCTCGGGGTGGCCGGCCACATGCAGGCGTTTGAAACCCGCCTTGTCGAACAGCCCAGATTCCAGCAACTGCATCGAACTGTCGAAATCGCCGTGCGGCTTGGCAACGCCACCGGCCAGCAGCAGCGCCTGTTCAACGCCTGCCTCGCCCTGATACATCGCGATCCAGTTTTCCAGCGTCGCCGCATCCTGGATGATCCGCGCCGGAAAGTGCGGCATGACGGTGTATCCTTCGGCCGCGATCCGCTTGGCGGTCTTGACCATGTCGTCAATCGGCGTGCCCTCGATATGGGCGATATAGACGCGCGTGCCATCGGGCAGAAAATCGCGGAAATCGTCGATCTTTTCAGCCGTACGCGGCATCACCTCGATCGAATAGCCCTGCAAGAAAGCCTCGACAGTCGGGTTCACAGGGGCCTTGTCGGCCGCATCGCGTTTCTTGAAGTTCAGCAAAGCCATTGCGGCCTCCCATAGCTGTCTCGGGCTCATGCCCAACCGTCATTGGCGATCAGGGCCTTGATGCGATCCTGATCGTATTCCGTTTCAAGGCGGCTGGCCTGGGCTTCGGCGATTTCGGACGGGTCGCCCTCAACCGCAAAAGGTTCAGCCTTGCGCCATTCGGCCAGGTAGGCATCGCTGTCCTTGGCGTTCACCTTCATTGCAGCGCGGTCGATGGCCTGTTCGAACCGTTCTTCCAATTGCCGCTTGGCGCCACGACGGCCTTTGCCGACAATGACTTGGGCGGGAATGTCGCGCCAGTAAACGATGGTGACGTCGGGCATTGCTGTTGATTCCTCCTAACCGGATGGATCGGTTCTAGACTTCTATGTGGGCCCGCGTCGGTCGGATTTCGACACACGACGCTTTTACAGCGACGTTTTGCGACGCGGGCATGGCCGGGTTCTAGCCAATTTCGGCGCAAAGGCGCATATCAAAATTCTCAATGTCTGTATGAGCGCGGCGCATAAAGGCAAAAACCCCGGACGGCGAATGCCATCCGGGGCCTGCAATCTGCAATGTCGGGTGGATTAACCCACCAGACCGCCATCTTCGCGCGTGACTGCGATAATGGCCGAACGCGGAACCGAATCGCCGCCCTCGGGCCAATGGCTGTTGCCGTCCTCACCGGGGTGCTGGATGCCGACGAACATCGTGCGGCGATCCGGCGACCAGCTCAGGCCGGTGACCTCGCATTCGTTCGGACCGACCAGAAAGCGGCGGATCTCACCGGTGACCGGGTCGCCTGCCAGCATCTGGTTGTTGCCCTGCCCGGCAAAGTCGCCCTCGTTGCCGTAATTGCCGTCGGTCTGGATCCACAACAGGCCATTGCTGTCGAACTTCAACCCGTCGGGCGAGTTGAACATGTTGTCCGCCGTCACGTTGTCGGACCCGGCATAGGCATCCTGATGCACTGTCGGGTTACCGGCCAGAACGTAAAGGTCCCACCCGAACCCGGCTGCACCATGGTCGCCGCCGTCGGGCCGCCAGCGCACGATCTGACCATAGTTGTTGGCATCACGCGGGTTCGGACCGTTGACCGAGGTATCATCGCCGCCCGCATTGGGTTTGACGCCACGGTTCTTGTTGTTGGTCAGGCAGCAATAGACCTCGGGGGTGTTGGGGTTGGACGCAACCCATTCCGGGCGATCCATCGTGGTTGCACCTACGGCCGAGGCCGCCTGCCGGGTGTGAATGCTGATTTCGGCCAGCGACGCCATCCCGGTGGTTTCAGGCGTCAGCGCCAGCCATTCACCGGTGCCGTCATCGTTGAACTTGGCAACCGAAAGCGTCCCGCTTTCCAGCAGCGCATTGGTGTCCACGCCCGCCGCGTAAACGCCGTCGGACACAAAGCGGTACAGGAACTCGCCACGTTCGTCATCGCCCATATAGACGACAACGCGCCCGTCATTGTTGACCACGACATCCGCGTTTTCGTGCTTGAAGCGCCCCAGCGCCGTCAGCTTGCGCGGTGCCGCGTTCGGATCGGTCGGGTCGATTTCAACGACGTAACCCGCGCGGTTGGGCTCGTTCGGGTTCTTCGACACGTCGAAACGCGCGTCGATCGCAGCCCAGCCATAGCCCCAGTCCTTGGACGAAACGCCGTAACGTTTCAGTTCGGGGCTAACCTCGTGGTTTTCATCCTCGGCGGAGAAATAGCCGTTGAAGTTCTCTTCGCAGGCCAGGTAGGTGCCCCAGGGCGTCATGCCGTTGCCGCAGTTGTTCCAGGTGCCCTTGGACGTGGTGCCGGACGGGTCGGCTGCGGTTTTCATCAGATCGTGACCCGCCGCCGGGCCGGTGATGGCCATGTCGGTCTGCGGTGTGATCCGGCGGTTATAGGGGCTGTCCTTGACAATCGCCCAGGTGCCGTCGGTATTGGCGATTTCGACAACCGTTACACCATGCGCCATCATGCCCTTGGCGATATCGTCATCCGAGGCCGGTTTGGCATCGGGGTTGTTGCCCCACAGAATATCGCGGTTGGTGTATTCATTGTTCACGACCAGCAAAACGTGGCCATCGTGAAAGAACACATCCTGCCCGTCGGTATTGTCACCAAAGGCGCGTTCCTGGCTTGCCGCCGTGCCGCGGGTCGCGTGATCGAACTCGGGCGCATCGGACCACAGCGGGTCGCCCCACCGCACCATGACCTCGGCCTTGTAACCGGCGGGAACCGTAACCGCGTCGGCGGTCGAGACGGGAATCGCGTCAAATGCAAAACGGTCGGCCGCCGCACGTGCTGTGCTTGGCAGGATCGAGCCACCGACAGCGGCAAAGCTGCCCATTGCCAGGACCCCGCCCAGGAAACCGCGACGCGACAGGGCGCGTTCGACAATGCGGTCGAAATCGCATTCCTCGGGTCGCGGGTTCACTACCTCGTCATATTCGTCGAATGTCAGGGTTTGGTCGTCTTTCATGGCTGGCTCCGTATCTTGCAGCATGCTGGTAGGATCACCCAAAACGGGTTCCGGGCCTTCAGGTCGCATTTCAGTATGAACGCTGTGTGACAGTCGTGTTAATTTCAAAATTGAAATCGCTTGCACGTCGGCGAAGCCCCGCCTAGGGTCAGGGTAACTCGAAAAATCGGAGGGCGTTACGATGGCGCCCAAGCGTCCCAAAGGTGCGGGCGCGTTCCCGAAAGCGGTCGAAAGCCCCGCGCCGGCAAGACCCGATCCAGATGCGTTGTATGCGGCGCTGGATTTGGGGACAAATAGCTGTCGCATGTTGATAGCCCAGCCCAAGGGCAGCGGGTTCCATGTGGTAGACAGTTTTTCCAAGTCCGTGCAGCTGGGTGCCGGGCTTGAACGGACCGGGCGGCTGTCGCGGTCCTCAATGGCGCGCACCATTCAGGCGCTGCGAATCTGCCAGCAGAAGCTCAAGCGTAACAAGGTCCGTCGCATGCGGCTGGTGGCCACCGAGGCCTGTCGCCGCGCCAAGAATGCGCGTGACTTCATCCGCCAGGTCAAACGTGAAACCGGGCTGACGCTGGAAATCATCCAGCCCGAGGAAGAAGCGCGCCTGGCCGTCATCTCATGTGCGCCCCTGGTTTCCACCAAGACCGAGCAGTTGCTGGTTGTCGATATCGGCGGCGGCTCGACCGAGCTGGTCTGGATCGACATATCGTCGGTGCCGCGCCGCGACCGGCCTGCGGCAATCATGCGGCTGCATAACGGGTTTCACAGCGCCGAAAGCCCCTTTCCCGCGGCCAAGGTCGTGGACTGGATCAGCGTCCCGCTGGGGGTCGCCACGCTGCGCGATCAGTTTCACGACGTCGAGGATGATTCCGCCCGTTTCGCGCTGATGAGCTGGTTTTTCGAGGAAAACCTTGTCGATTTCGCGCCCTACAAGGATGAACAGGCGCGCGAGGGGTTTCAGATTGTCGGCACCAGCGGAACCGTGACCACGGTCGCGGCCTCGCATCTGGGTCTCAAGCGATATGACCGGACCAAAGTGGACGGGCTGCGCATGACCAGCGATCAGATTGACAAGGTCATACGCGGTTATCTAGAACTCGGCCCTCAGGGGCGGCGCCGCGACCCTCGGATCGGAGACGACCGGCAGGCCCTGATCATGTCCGGCTCGGCCATATTGCAGGCATTGCTGCGCTGCTGGCCCACCGACCGCCTTTCCGTGGCGGACCGGGGGCTGCGCGAAGGTCTGCTTTATGCACAGATGAGCGCGGACGGCGTATTGGAAGACGGACCATTCTGATGGCGAAGACACCAAGTGGCAAAAACACCTCGGGGCGCGGACAGCGGGACCTGAAGGTCAAGGTCAAGACCGCCCGCGGGCGCAAGCTCAGCTCGACCCTGTGGTTGCAGCGGCAGCTGAACGACCCCTATGTGAAACGGGCCCAGGTCGAAGGGTACCGGGGGCGCGCTGCGTTCAAGATACTGGAACTGGACGAAAAATACCGTTTCCTGGTTCCGGGCGCACGTGTGGTCGACCTGGGCTGTGCGCCGGGCGGCTGGTGCCAGGTGGCCGTCAAGCGGGTGAATGCGCTGGGCGAAAAATCCGGCAAGAAGATCGGCACGGTGCTGGGGGTCGATCTGCAAGAGGTCGAACCGATCGCGGGGGCCGAGATCCATCAGCTGGATTTCATGGATGATGACGCCGACGAAAAGGTAAAGACCTGGCTGGGCGGCAAGGCCGATGTGGTCATGTCCGACATGGCCGCCGCATCGTCGGGTCATAAACAAACAGATCACCTGCGCATCATGGCCTTGTGCGAAACCGCCGCCTATTTCGCATTCGACGTGCTGGAACAGGGCGGCACATTTGTCGCCAAGGTTCTGGCGGGCGGCGCCGAGGGCGATTTGCAGAAGCTGCTCAAGCAGAAATTCGAAAAGGTCGCCAACGTCAAACCGCCAGCATCACGTTCGGACAGTTCCGAGAAATTCGTCGTGGCAACCGGGTTTCGCGGCTGATCCCGCCTTACGGTTTCCCCTAGTCCAGCGACACCTGCGCCCCGGCAAGGCGTTGTTCCCGCAACGAGGCCGCAGCCAGCCCTTGCAGCAACAGGGCCTCGCCATGGTTGATATCGACTGGTTTACTGCCGCGCAGCCGGGCAATGCGCTGATCCAGCGGCAGTTTCTCGGCCCTTGCGGGGGCCAGTTGGCCAGGTGATTTCGGATCGGACATGCGTCACCTCTTGGGATCGGGGACCATTCCCCTGCCCCACAGACCTAACGCCCAAGTTGGCCCGGAAGATGGCGCAATCCGGCCCCTTCCATGCCGTTTCAGCGGCCAAGCTGGGTTTGCAACTGCCGCAACGCGGGATCGTCAGGCACGGCGCTCAGGCCCTCGCGCAGAACCAGCCGGGCCGCATCGGGGCCGTTGGTGATCTGGGTCAGCTGCACAAGCATGGGCCAGGCCTCGGCCCGCTGAGGGTCCAGTGTCACGACCTCGCGGAATGCCTGTTTGGCGGCCTGTGCGTTGCGCATGGTCAACGCCATGCCGCCCAGAACCAGATGCGTTTCGGGAAAATCCAGCCGGTTCGACATCGCCCCGCGCCATTCCGACATGGCCTGCCCTGCGCTTGCCCGTTGGTCAGGGTTCAAAACCGATGGCGGCACGGTCAGCATTTCCTTGGCGGCCGCGATACGGACATTGCGCAGCGGATCGGACAGCAAGGGCTCTAACCGCGCAATTCGGTCGGGCAGACCGGCGGCGCGCTGCAAGGCCGCGGCATTCGCCCGGATCAACGGATCAGAGGCGGCCAGCAAAGGCGCGGTGGCGCGGGCGATATCCGCCGATGCATGAGGTTGCAGCAGGTACAGGGCCGTGGCGCGCACGATGCCGGGTTGCGAAGGATCGGCGGCGATGGCCTGCAACCGGGCGGCACCGTCAGGCGCGCCATCCAAAGCCGCCGCAAAGGCCGAGCCATAGTGAGCCGTTCGATGCGTCGATTCCGGGTACCAGGTTTCGATCTGCTGCGCGGCCCAGCCCTGCCCCGCGTCGCCATGGCAATCGGTACAGGCATCCGTCCCCAGGCCCAGATCCGGGCGGGGAATGCGAAAGCTGTGATCCCTGCGGCCATCAACGCCCATATAGACACGTTCGATCATGTGGCACGACGTACATTGCGCGCCAGGGCTGCCCTCGGCGTGGTGATGATGGTCCGGGCTGTCATATTCAGCCTTCCGAAGGCTTGGGAACTCTGGGTTCGCCGCCGGTGAATGGCACTGAGTGCAGATCCCGTTGCCTTCGGCCCTGAGGGTCGCGCCATGCGGTTCGTGACAGTTCATGCAGCTGACGCCCTTGGCGTACATCTTGGACTGCAAGAACGACCCATAGACGTAAACCTCGTCCAGGATTTGACCGTCGGGGTGGTACTGCCCCGGCCTGAGCACGGCCAGGTTATAAGCGTCGTGAAACGCCGTGCCCGGCAGCGGAGAGCCGTTCTCATGCGCTTCTCTGCGCGAATGACACCCGGCGCATTGCTGGATTTCGGCCTCGGTCTGGCCCTTTCCCCATTGCATCGCGAACCCCGCGTCGCCCAGCCCCGGCGCCAGGGATGCCCCGCCGGTCCAGTCGATATGGGCAGAGCCCGGCCCATGGCAGGCCTCGCATCCGACGCCGATTTCGGCCTGCCGCGACTGATAGGACCGCGCCTGCGGGTCATAATTCTTGGCAAATCCCGTGGCATGGCACTCGGCGCAGCGCGCGTTCCAGTTCTTGTAGGGGCCGCTCCAGTGCAGACCGTCATCGGGCGGCAGATCCTGATCGGGATAAAGGTGAAACCAGGTCTGGTTTTCCGTGTCCCACACCACGTCAAAGCTCTGCAACTTGCCGGGTTCGGTTTCAAAAAGGTACTGCTGCAAAGGCTCGATCCCGACAACGGAATGAACCCGGTATGCGGTGGTTGTCCCGTCTTTCTCGGTCACGCGCGCATGATAGGCATCCCCGGTTATGTCAAACGTGACATCCATCCCGTCATGAGAAAACGCAGTCCCATCGAAATCGGCGCGGATATTGTCCGCCTGGGCCGGGGTCCAGGCCAGCGCGTGATGCGAGCCACGCCAGGCGTCGGCTTGCTGTTCATGGCAGTCGACACAGGCCTGCGACCCGACATAGTCCTGTGCCTGCGCGGCCGGGCCTGCGCAGAACAGCGCGAGAACCACCAACAGGCCTGCGTAAATCCGTGCGCGGGCACCCAAAATGCACGACATCACCTGCCCCGCCCCCCATTGTCACCGTCGCCATTGCGCAGGTCGATCAGCGCTCCGTTGAATTCGGCCCCAAAGATCAGCATTGCCGAACACAGGTACAGGAAAATCAGCGCGGCCATGGCACCGGCCAGCCCCGCATAGGTGGCGCTATAGGTCGCGAACTGGGCGATATAGATGGAAAACCCCCACCCGCCAGCCGACCAAAGGGCCAGCGTCAGGACAACGCCGGGCAAAATCTGCGCCAGGCTGTGCCGCCGGGTCGGCAGGATCAGATGCGCCAGGGCCACGGTCCCCGCAGGCACCGCAACGGTAAAGGTCCAGCGCAAGCGGTCCACCGAAAGCCACTCGGACACATCCACATCGGTCTTTTCCGACACCAGCTGCGTATAGACCGGCAAGACGACTTCGACGGCGGCAATCGCCAGAATGGCCGCGCCGCCCGCGATAACCAGCGCGAAACACAACAGCCGCGTTTTCCAGAACGGCCACCTGTCCTCGTCGTGATAGGCCATGTTCATGGCCGCGCGCACCGCCGCGACCCCGTTCGAGGCGAAGTAGATCGCCAAAATCCCGCCAAGCGTGATCACCCCGGACCCGGCCCCTGCAAGAACCGCGCGCAGCTCTGATATAATCGGATCAGCCACATCCTTTGGCCAGGCGCCGAATATCAGGTCGATAAGCTCGTTGGTGACATAGTCCTGCGATAATGCCCCGGCCAGTGCGACCGTGAACAGAACAAAAGGAAACAGCGCCAGCATCAGTGACATCGCGACATGGCTGCTCATCACGAACATGTTCTTGTCGTTGAATCGGCGAACCGAAAGCCAAACGGCTTGCAGCAGGCGGCCAATCAGGGGAATCGCAGGGCGTGTCATGGAAAGACCCTAGCGTGCGCAAGGCACCGGCAGAACCCGCCCAAAGCGCATTTCCGAGAAATCCACACCGATAAACGCCTGAGCGGATTGCATAAACCGCTTGGGCTGTGCAGGATTGGCGGGCAATGGGGGGAACCCCGCGGGCAATTCAGGCCGAGGGCCGGTTATGACCACGAAACCAGACGAGACCCGAACACGCCCCCGCCTGTCGCTGACGGTGCTGCGGGATGTCACCATCGTGGCCACGCTGGGGGTGCTTGCGCTTTATGCCGGTGCCGGGTTCCTGATCCCCCTGACGCTTGCCCTGCTGGTCAACGTGCTGATCATCGCGCTGAGCGACCGCGTTATCGCCGTGACCCGCGCGCCGGTCTGGCTGGCCAATGTCGCGGCGGTGACCGTGGTTTTGGCCGGGCTGTTCATGATCATGTACATTCTGGGCAGTCAGGCCACGCAGTTTGCCCGCTCGGTCGGCACATATGAAAACCAGTTCGACGGCGCGGTGAACCGCATCACCGGGCTGGTTGGCAATGACGTCACGAGCTTTATCCGCGACAACCTGGTCAGTATCGACATGTCCTATGTCGCCAGGCTGCTGCTGGGCAGCGCCACATCGTTGCTGAACCAGTTCCTGCTGATCAGCCTGTATGTGGCGTTCCTGATGGCCGAGCGTCTGGCGATGCGCAAAAAGATCCAGCTGGCCGCTGGCAATCCCGAAACCGGGGCCGAGTTGTCGGCCCTGCTGGATGCCATATCGCAAAGCCTGCAACGCTATGTCGGGGTCAAGACATTCATCAGCCTGATTACCGCCGGGATCAGCTATTCGGTGTTTCGCATGCTAGGCCTGGAATATGCGGAAACATGGGCGGTTCTGACCTTTGCGCTGAACTTCATCCCGTCCATCGGGTCGATCATCGCGGTGGTCTTCCCGGCGATGATCGCGCTGGTTCAGTTCGAAACCGTCGGGCCCTTTCTGATCATCGTGCTGGGCTGCGGAACCATCCAGTTTCTGATCGGGAATTTCCTGGACCCGGCCATGCTGGGCCGGTCGCTGAACATGTCGACATTCCTGGTGATCCTTGCGCTGACTTTCTGGTCCACCGTCTGGGGCCTGATCGGCGCGTTTCTGAGCGTACCGCTGACCGTGTGCATCCTGATCATCTTCAGCCATATACCGGCGCTTCGACCGGTTGCCATCCTGATGTCGCTGGACGGCAGGCTGGACGGAAACAACGCCGATCCGGTATCACGATGAGGCCTGTCATGATGCGACATACCACCCCTTTGCCACAAGCACGCGCCTGCCTGACCCGGCCTCGCCGGGCAACCGGATGCAGGGGCACCCCGCTGTAGGCTCGAACCAAAAACGACTTTGTCAGAACCTGTTTTTTTACCCGGAGATACCCAGATGAGAAATCTTGTACTTCCCGCCCTTCTTGCAACCCTGCCCATCGCCGCGCTGTCTGACCCGCTTCCCAGTTGGGAGGACACGGCGACCAAGCAACAGATCGTCGCGTTCGTGGAAACCGTCACCGACCCGTCCAGCGCGGATTACGTCACCCCGGCAGCGCGCGTGGCGGTGTTTGACAATGACGGAACCCTGTGGGCCGAACAGCCGGTGTATTTCCAGCTGATCTTCGCGATGGAGCGGCTGGCCGAACTGGCGGAAGACAACCCGGACATTCTGACCTCTCCGGTTCTGCAGGCCGCTGCCAAGGGGGATCTTGCCGCCGTGGCAGAGGGCGGCCATGAAGCATTGATCGAGGTTGTGAACGCGTCACATTCGGGGACCAGCGTGGACGATTTCCAGGCGGTGGTGTCGCAGTGGCTGGACACCGCGCAACACCCCGATACCGGTCTTTCCTATGATCAGATGACCTATCAGCCGATGGTCGAATTGCTGCGATACCTGCGCGACGAGGACTTTCGTACCTATATTGTCTCGGGTGGTGGGCTGCATTTCATGCGCGCATTCACCGAAGAGGCATATGGCATTCCGCCGGAACAGATCCTTGGCACCTATGCCGACAGCACCTATGAGATGGTCGATGGTGAGCCGACGATCACCAAGGCCCCGGGCGTGGCCTTTGTCGACGACAAGGAAGGCAAGCCAATCAACATCGAGCGCACGCTGGGGCGGCGCCCGATCATGGCCGTTGGCAACTCGGACGGCGATTACGCGATGCTGGAATGGACCACGGCCGGCGACGGTGCGCGGCTGGGCGTGCTGGTCCATCACACCGATGCCGAGCGCGAATGGGCCTATGACAGGGACAGCGCGATCGGTCGGTTGGCCGATGGCCTGGACAACGGCCCCGGCATGGGCTGGGTCATCGTCGACATGGCCAATGACTGGTCGCGCGTCTTTACCGGGTCGCAATGACCCAACGCGGGGCTGAATAACAGATGTGGGCGGTCCTGGTATCTGGCCTGGTTTTTGCGCTGTACTGCGCGGCGGTAGTGTTTTCCATCCGCGCCGCGCAGACCGCGCGCACCCCTCAGGGCGCGGTCGGCTGGGCCGTTTTCCTGCTATCCGTACCTGTGCTTGGGGTGCCGCTGTACCTGTTCCTGGGCCACCACCGTTTCCGCGGCTACCGCATCGCGCGACAACAAAGCGAACAGGTGGTCGAGGGGATCAAGACCTTTGCGGATTACTTGCGGCCAGACCCCGACACGATGCGGATCAACCCGCGCCCGTTTGAGCGGCTGGCACATCTTCCCGTATCGCGGGGCAATGGCGCAGAGCTGCTGATTGACGGTGATGCCACGTTCCGGTCGATCTTTCGCGCGATCGACCACGCGACGCGTTATGTGCTTGTCCAGTTCTACATCGTCCGGGACGATGCCCTTGGGGTCGAATTGCAGGAACGGCTGATTGCCGCGGCCCAACGCGGCGTGCATGTCCGGTTCATGACCGACGCCGTCGGCAGCTATGGCCTGCCTACGGCCTATCTTGAAACCTTGCAGCAGGCCGGTGTGGATGTGGCCGACCCACGGCAGCAGCGCGGGCCGAATTTCCGGTTCCAGCTCAATTACCGCAACCACCGCAAGACCGTGATCATCGACGGCGAGACCGGGTTCATCGGTGGACATAATGTAGGGGTCGAATATCTGGGCCAAAGCCCGCGTTTCGGCGCCTGGCGCGACACGCATGTCCGGCTGACCGGCCATATCGTGCGCCAGTTGCAGCTGATCTTTACCGAAGACTGGCACTGGGCGCGCGGTGAGGATCTGATTGATCACCTGGACTGGGCCGGAAGCGAATCCAATCAGGACATGAACGGGCTTTTGGTGGCCACAGGGCCCGGCGACGACACCGAAACCGGGGCGATGATGTTCTTTGCCGCAATCACCGAAGCGCAAGAGCGTTTGTGGATCGCGTCGCCCTATTTCGTGCCCGATATCGACATCATGGCCGCCCTTCAGAACGCCGCGCTGCGCGGCGTCGATGTCCGCATACTTGTGCCCGATGTCATCGACCACCGCCTGCCCTGGCTGGCGGCCTTTGCCTATTTCGACGAGATCCGCGACTGTGGCGTCCGCGTGTACCGCTATACCGGCGGCTTCATGCACCAAAAGGTCTTTGTGGTGGACGACGCCCTGGCTGCCATCGGCACAACCAATCTGGACAACCGCTCGTTTCGGCTGAACTTCGAAGCCATGGCGCTGTTGTTCGACCCCCGCGCGGCAAGCGCGGCGGCAGACATGCTGCAAACCGATTTCGAGGCGAGCTTTGAGCTGACCGACAGCCTTGCACAGCAACCGGCCCATATCCGCCTTGGCGCGCCCATCGCGCGCCTGTTTGCCCCCATCCTCTAGGGCAGCAACCGTTCCTGAAAGACCCGCGTCATGACCGCAACCATAAAGGCCGTGGACAATCCAAATGCCAGCAGCCCGGTCACCGACGCAAATGCTGCAAATATCCGCAACCCCTCGCCCAGGACGATATCGCCGTAACCCAGCGTGGTGAATGTCACCAACGAGAAATAAAGCGCCGAATTCCAGTCCGGCAACACGTCGCCCAGCACCCAGACAATCGCCCAGATCCAGACTTGGACAGTGTGGATGAAGATGATGAAAACCAGCGTGATACAGATCGGTCCGGCCGTTGCCAGCACCTTGCCCTTAAGCACCCATTTGTCAATCATGCGGCGCAAGACCAGCGTGCACCATGTCAGCAGCATGATTTCGAACAGGAAACATATGCCCAAATAGACGCTGCCCCAAATTATCTGTTGCGACAGCGTCATGGCGTCGTCCTGTATTCCGATAAGTGTCGCCGACAGAATGGACGCTAGTGCCACCGGGAACAACCCCGCGAACGCAGGCAACTGCGGCGAATGGCTCCGGGTCGGTCTCTGCGCTGGACAGCGGGCGCTGTCGCTGCTCAATCTGGCGCGCAGAAAGAGAAGGTCGAAATGCTGCTGAAGGTTGATGATGTCCGCAAGACCTATGCCCGAACAAGACCCGTTCTGAACGGCGTATCGCTGGCGCTTGATAGCGGTCAGACCCTGGCCCTGACCGGCGAAAGCGGCAGCGGCAAAAGCACATTGCTGAACCTGGTGGGCGCGCTGGATGGGTTCGAGGGCGGCGAGATTACGCTGGACGGCACCAAACTGTCAGGCCTGGGCGATGCCGGGCGCGCGGCGCTGAGGCGTGACACTGTTTCGCTGGTGTTTCAGCAATTCAACCTGATCCCCTCCCTGACGGTGGCCGGGAACCTGTCCTTCCACGCCCGCCTTGCCGGGTGCGACGATCCCGCCTGGACCGCAACGCTGGCGCAGCGGCTGGGCCTGGCCGACCTGTTGGAGAGGTATCCCGAAAACCTGTCCGGCGGACAGCAGCAGCGCGTGGCCATCGGTCGGGCCATGGCCATGCGGCCGCGCCTGTTGCTGGCGGATGAGCCGACCGGCAACCTGGATGAAACGGCCAGCGCCGTCGTGCTGGACCTGATGCTGTCGCTGGTTTCCGAGACCGGCGCGGCGCTGTTGCTGGTGACCCATTCGCAGGGCATCGCCGCACGCCTGGACCGCCAGGCGCGGCTGGTGGGTGGCCGCATCGCATGACCGGTCCCGTCCTTCAGGCCTTGCTGTCACACTGGCGCACGCATCGCTTGCAGGTCGTCACCTTGCTGGTGGGCATCGCTCTGGCCACGGGCCTGTGGTCAGCGGTGCAGGCGATCAATGCCGAAGCACGAGCCAGCTATGCCCGCGCAAGCCAGCAGCTTGGGCTGGGCCAGTTTGAAGAATTGCGCGCCCGGTCGGGGTTCATTGCCTTGTCGCGCTATGTCGATCTGCGCCGCGCGGGCTGGCAGGTCGCCGCCGTTCTGGATGGCCGCCTGTATGTCGGCAACAGGGCCGTACGGGTGCTGGGCGTGGACATGTTGGCCTATCCAGCCCTTCCTGCACTGACCGGGGCCGCCCCGGATCAGGCACCGCCGGACCCGGCCCAGATGCTGACGGCGCCGGGCCGTCTTGTGGTCTCACCTGACCTTGCGCGCCTGATGCAGGACCGGGACGACCTTCCGCCCCGGATACCCTCTGCAGCGATTCCGGCGGATGTGATCCTGACCGATATCGGGGTTGCCGAGGTCCTGCTGAACAGACAGGGCCAGATTTCCCGGCTGATCGTGTTGCCGCAACAACCGATCGGACGCCCCTCGTTGGACAATGTCGCGCCCGAGCTTGTGCGCCACAGCCCGGACCGGCAGGTCGATACTGCCCGCCTGGCCGACAGCTTTCACCTCAACCTGTCGGCGTTCGGGTTGCTTGCCTTTGCCGTTGGTCTGTTCATCGTGCACGGAACCGTGGGGCTGGCCTTTGCGCAACGTCGCGGAATGATCCGAACGCTGCGGGCAATGGGGGTGCCAATGCGCCGGCTGGTCTGGATCACCCTGGCGGAACTTACGGCCTTCGCCCTGGTCGGAGGCGTGATCGGGCTGGCGCTGGGATACATGCTTGCCGGTGCCCTGTTGCCGGATGTGGCGGTCACGTTGCGCGGCCTCTACGGCGCCCCGGTCGAAGGGCATCTGACCCTTCGACCGCTTTGGGCGCTGACCGGAATGGGTATGGCGCTGGCCGGAACGCTTGGCGCAAGCGGGCACGCGCTGTGGCGGCTGTCGCGTATGCCGCTGCTGTCCGGGCCGGGCTTGCGCGCCTGGGGCGGCAATGCGCGGGCCCGTGCAATGGCTGCGGGGACCGGCGTAGCCCTGATCCTGGGCGGCATTGCAAGTTTCACAGGGACCAGTGGGTTGATCGCCGGGTTCGGGCTGCTTGCCGCCATTCTGACCGGCGCCGCCTTGCTGTTGCCGCTTGTGTTGTCGTGGGTCCTGTCTGCCCTGTCCCGCCGCGCGCGCCGACCGGTCACGCAATGGGTCTGGGCGGATTTGCAGGCGCAACTGCCGGGGCTTTCGCTGGCGCTGATGGCATTGCTGCTGGCGCTGGCGGCAAATATCGGCGTGGGGACCATGGTGTCCAGCTTTCGCCTGACGTTCACGGGATGGCTGGATCAGCGCCTGACCTCAGAGCTTTACGTGACACCAACCAGCCAGGACCAGGGCGCGCAGATGATGCAATGGCTTGGGCCGCGCGCCGATGGTGTTCTGCCGATCCGAAGCACTGAACTGCCGCACCGCACCGGCCCGCTGTTTCTGTACGGGATCGTGGACGATGCCACCTATCGCAACAAATGGCCGCTGATCGCGTCCGGCCCGGATATCTGGGACCGGGTTCATGCAGGTCGCGCCGTTCTGATCAATGAACAACTTGCCCGCCGCGCCGATCTTTGGCCCGGCGACAGCCTGACCCTGTCCGGCGATCACGACCTGACCGTGGCGGGGGTCTATTCCGACTATGGAAACCCTACCGGGCAGGCCATCGTGTCCATGCAGCGCCTCGATCAGATCGCGCCGGGTACCCCCACGCGGCGGATCGGCGTGCGCATCGACCCGGCACAGGCTGCCACCCTGTCGCGCGACCTGCAAGACCGGTTTGCCCTGCCCCCCGGCGCGGTCGTCCATCTGTCGACCATGAAGGCGCAATCGCTGGCCATTTTCGACCAGACTTTCGTGGTGACATCGGCACTGAACATCCTGACACTGGGGGTTGCAGGCTTTGCGATCCTGACCAGCCTATTGACCTTGTGGACCCAGCGCCTGCCACAGGTTGCGCCGCTATGGGGGCTGGGCCTGACCCGATCACATATCGCGGGGCTTGAGGTGCTGCGCTCGGTCCTGCTGGCGGCACTGACGGCTGCGCTGGCGCTGCCGTTGGGGTTGTTTCTGGCCTGGCTTCTGCTGAACGTGATAAATATCCGCGCCTTTGGCTGGAGCATTCCGATGACCGTTTTCCCAGCCGATTGGCTGCGCTTGCTGGTGTTGACAGTCCTTGCTGCAGGCGCGGCTGCGGCCATTCCGGCCTGGCGGCTGCGCCGCCTTCCGCCCGCCGATCTGCTGAGAGTTTTTGCCAGTGAACGTTAGAGCGCTAATAATATTCCTTGTCCTGCCCCTGACCGCCTTGGCACAGGGTTATGCCGGGCTGGGTGGCGATGCCACGGGGTTTGAACGCCCGCGCCCCGGTTACCAGTTCCAGTTCCCGCGCGATCACGGGGCGCATCCGCAGTTTCGCATCGAATGGTGGTACCTGACGGCCAATCTTACCGGGGCGGAAGGACGCGATTACGGGGTTCAGTGGACATTGTTCCGATCGGCGCTGAAACCGTCAGACCAGGCAGGATGGCAATCGCCTCAGATCTGGATGGGACATGCGGCGCTGACCACGCCCGACCGGCATTTCTTTGCTGAACGCCTGTCGCGGGGCGGGACGGGTCAGGCCGGGGTTACCGCACAGCCTTTCGAGGCGTGGATCGACGAATGGCACATGCGGGGCACCGATACCGATGCCCTGACCCTAGCCGCCAGCGCCGAGGAGTTTGCCTATCACCTGAACCTGACGGCGACGGGGCCGTTGGTCTTTCATGGCGACAGGGGGTATTCGGTGAAATCCGCCGATGGGCAGGCCAGCTATTACTACTCGCAACCGGCCTATTCCGTTCAGGGCGTGCTGTCCCTGCCCCAGGGCGACATGGCCGTGACCGGACAGGGATGGCTGGACCGGGAATGGTCGTCACAGCCGCTGGCCGCGGATCAAAGCGGATGGGACTGGTTCTCGCTCAGCTTTGAGGATGGTGACAAGCTGATGGCGTTTCGGCTGCGCGGGGCGCGGGGCGATTTCACCTCGGCCACCTGGATCGGACCAGATGGCCAAAGCACGGCACTGACCGATGGCGCTGTCCGCTTTACACCGCTGCAAACCGCATCGGTGGCCGCCCGCGACATTCCGGTACGCTGGCGGGTGCAGATACCCGACCGTGCGCTGGATATCGAGGTTCAGGCCCTTATGCCCGACGCCTGGATGGGCACGCGGTTTGAGTATTGGGAAGGCCCGGTGACAGTGACAGGCAGCCACGCAGGGCGCGGCTACCTTGAGATGACAGGCTACTAGGCGCAGGCTGTGGCCATCACGGCCCAGCCCGACCCCTAGCGGACGACGTAGACCGAAACCGTTGAATGGCGCACAACCCGCGCGGCATTCGGACCCAGCAGATAGTCCTTGAAATCGGGTTTATGTGCGCCGATCACGATCAGGTCCGATCCCGCGCCCTCGGCCGTTTTCAGAATCTCCTGATATGCGGTCCCGGTGGCAACCACGTGGCGGACCTTTTCATTGCGGTCCTTGCCCAGCGTTCCAACGCACATCTCGGCCAGCTTCTGCTGGGCCTCTTCCAGCGCCTTTTCGTGAAAGCCCGACTGGAAAAAGCCGGAAACCCAGCTTTCCCCGAAATCCGGCAAGACCGTCACCACATCCAGTTGCGCATTCTCAAGGTCGGCCAGCTTGGCCGCCTTTTGCAACACGGGAACGTCGATTTCGCCGTTGCTGATATCCACGGCACAAAGAACAGAACGTGTCATGCGGGCACCTCTTGTCTGGCGGCACGGCCGCGTTGCAGGAAGGCGATCAGGCCCAGCAGGATCATCGCCGGGATATAGATCAGCTGTTTGGGGGGCTGGCTGGACGGCAGGCTGACCGAGGTCAGGCGGACCGCCTCGTCGCCATAGTAATCAAAGATGTCCAGCTCATCGGCCACAGGCGACCCGAACATCGGCTCTTCGAGCTTGATCAGCCCGTCCTCTGGCAGCAGCAACAGCCCCATCGCCTCGACCCGTGCGGCACCGCCTTCTTCGCTGCCGACCGGGACAACGACCGTGGTGTCCACCATTTCCAGCGTGTCGAAATCGGGGCCACTGACAACCATGCGCACCTCGGTTCCGGGGGGCGTTTCGCCGATGGTTTCCACAAAGGCCGCAGGCTCAACGCTGGCATATGGCGGAGAAAGCCTGTCCATGAAGAAATCCGGCCGGAACAGTGCAAAGGCCACCAGAATTAGCGCAACGCTTTCGTAGATACGGCTGTGGGCAAGGAAATACCCCATCGTCCCGGCGGTGAACACAAGGATCGCGATGGTCGCGAATATGGCCACCGTTATCCCTTCGACCCAGGTCACATCGATCAGCAGCAGGTCCGTGTTGAAGATGAACACAAACGGCAACGCCACGGTGCGCAAGGAATAGAAGAAAGCGGTAAAGCCCGTCTTGATCGCATCCCCGCCCGACACGGCGGCCGCCGCAAAGCTGGCCAACCCGACCGGCGGGGTCACGTCGGCCATGATGCCGAAATAGAAGACGAACAGATGCACCGCGATCAGCGGAACGATAAGCCCGCTTTGCGCGCCCAACTCGACCACAACACCCGCCATCAACGAACTGACGACGATATAGTTCGCAGTGGTCGGCAGGCCCATGCCCAGGATCAGGCTGAGAATACCGACCATGATCAGCATCAGGATCAGGTTGCCGCCCGACAGGAACTCGACCAGATCAGCCATCACCTGGCCCACGCCAGTCAGCGTCACGGTGCCTACGATCACGCCTGCGGTGGCCGTGGCCAGCGCGATCCCGATCATGTTGCGCGCGCCGTCGATCAGCCCCTGCCACAGATCGGCAACCCCGTCGATGAATGTGTCATACAGGTTGCTCTGACCGCGAAACAGCGCCTTGAGCGGCTTTTGCGTCAGCAGGATCACGAACAGCAATGTGGTGGCCCAAAAGGCCGACAGCCCCGGCGATTTCTGTTCGATCATCAGGAAATAGACCAGGACGATGATCGGCAAAAGATAGTGCAGACCGGCCTTGTAGATATCGGCGATGACCGGCAGCGTTACTTCTTTGGCATTGGGGTCATCGGGTTCCAGATCGGGAACCTGTGACGCCAGGTACAAAAGCGCCACATAGACCGCACAGACAATCAGGCTGAGGATCAGCCCGGCCGCCGAAGGGGCCCAAGTGGTAACCGCGTCAACCGGGAATTGCGAGGCATAGCACAGCCCGGCGAAGACCAGGAAAAAGGACAGCATACCGACCACGGTCCGGGCCAGGTGCACGTCGCGGTCGCCCAGCGTCGGCATGTTCCGCTTCACCGCCTCAAGATGCACGATATAGACCAGCGCGATATAGGAAATCGCGGCGGGCAGGAAGGCATGTGTAATCACCTCGACATACGAGATGCCGACATATTCCACCATGAGAAACGCCGCGGCCCCCATCACCGGCGGCATGATCTGACCGTTCACCGAACTGGCAACCTCGACCGAGCCCGCCTGTTCGCTGCTGAACCCCACGCGCTTCATCAGCGGGATGGTGAAGGTGCCGGTGGTGACGACGTTGGCGATGGACGAACCCGAGATCAGACCGGTTGCGGCCGATCCCACGACGGCGGCCTTGGCCGGGCCGCCCCGCAGGTGGCCCAGGGCACCAAAGGCCATCTTGATGAAATAGTTCCCTGCCCCGGCCTTATCCAACAAGGCACCGAACAGAACGAACAGAAAGACAAACTTGGTCGACACACCAAGCGCGATGCCGAACACGCCCTCGGACGTGATCCACATATGGCTCATGGCCTTTTTCAGGCTTGCCCCTTTCCAGCGGATCACTTCGGGGACCCATTCGGATGAGCCAAAGAACACATAGGCCAGAAAGATCGTCGCGATGATCGCCATTGCCGGGCCAAGCGCACGCCGCGCGGCCTCGAACAGCAACAGCAGACCGCCCAGGGCCACCCATTTGTCGGTGTCGTCCGCCAGTCCGCCCGCGTTCACGATCTTGGTATAAAAGAAATACCCGTAAAGCGCGATGGCCGCACCCAGTATCCCCATGATCCAGTCCTGCACCGGGATATAGTCCCGCGGGCTGGATTTGAGCGCCGGATAGGCCGCAAAAGCCAGGAAGATGGCAAAAGCCAGGTGAATCTGGCGTGCGTTGTTGACCACGCTGCCCGGCAAAACCGCGTTCGAAATCGGCGACGCCAGCAGGACCTGGAACACAGACCAGATCGCCGCAACGATGGCCAGGAACACCCCGACCTTGCCGATGGGGTTGCGTGCGCCCGCATCGGATGAGGCCACAAGATCCTGAAGCTCTTCTTCGGATAGAGGGCGATTGCCTTGGGTATCGGAACTCATGAAGATGTCTCCCCGTCGCCAGCCTTTTGCGGCTGTTATTAACGTCACCCGTTTACCGGGTTGGTGCGGGGCGCCAAACGGCGCGCCCCGCGTCAGGTCAGGCTTATTGCAGCCAGCCTTGTTCTTTGTAGTACTTCTCGGCGCCCGGATGCAGCGGTGCCGACAGGCCGTCCGCAATCATTTCCTCGGGCTTGAGGTTGGCAAATGCCGGGTGCAGCTTTTTGAAATCATCAAAGTTTTCAAAGACCGAGCTGACGACGGCATAGACCGCATCATCGGACACACCCGCCGAGGTCACGAAGGTCGCGCCGACGCCAAAGGTTTCGGTGTCATTGTCCGACCCCCGGTACATTCCGCCCGGAATCGTCGCCGACCGATAGTACGAGTTTCCGTCAATCAGACCGGCAATCGCGTCGCCGGTGACGTTCACCAGAACGGAATCACAGGCGGTGGTCGCCTCTTGAATCGAACCCGACGGGTGACCCACGGTATAGATCATCGCGTCAATCTGGTTGTCGCACAGAGCCGCCGACTGCTCGGCCGCTTTCAGCTCGGACGCCAGTTCGAAATCGTCCAGGGTCCAGCCCATCGCTTCCAGAACAACATCCATTGTGCCGCGCTGACCGGAACCGGGGTTGCCGATGTTCACGCGCTTGCCCTTGAGGTCTTCGAAGCTGCTGATGCCGGCATCGGCGCGGGCAACAACGGTGAACGGTTCGGGGTGAACCGAGAATACGGCGCGCAGGTCTTCGAACGGCCCGGCCTCCTCGAATTTCGATGTGCCGTTATACGCGTGGTACTGCCAGTCGGACTGGGCCACACCAAACTCCAGTTCGCCCTCGCGGATGGTGTTGATGTTGTAGACCGATCCCCCGGTCGATTCGACCGAGCAGCGCACGCCATGTTCCTTGCGGCCCTTGTTCACCAGACGGCAAATCGCGCCCCCTGTCGGGTAATACACACCGGTTACCCCACCGGTGCCGATGGTGATGAATTCTTCGGCGTAAGCGGCCGGAGCCATCATCGCCGCGGTAACAAACGCGCCAAGGCTCAGTTTGCTGCTGTTTTTCATTTGGAAACTCCCATTATTATTGTTCGGAAGACGACACAGCGGTCGATTCCCGGAACCGGAAACCAACCCAAACAGCCAACCGGATGCGCATCGCATTCGGCGGGGCCAGACGTGCTTTTTCAATATCTCCCAACACGGCAGAGGTTTCATTCTGACGCAATCGTTGTCAAGGCCAGAGCCCGACCGCGCGCCAGATATGACGAAACAGAACGCAGTTTCCCCCTTGGAATCCGTGCAAAGCAAGCGGAATTCAACGAGGTTTTATGACTATTATCAATATCATAGGGGATTATCAGCATCGCAAAAAAGCGCCCCGGGCCACGCCGGTCGGACAAGCCGAATAAGGGTTTTCAAACAAGGATGTGGTGCCCAAGGAGAGACTCGAACTCTCACGATGTTGCCATCGGGGGATTTTGAATCCCCTGCGTCTACCATTCCGCCACTTGGGCCACGGGCATTGGATTAGCGCCCCGCGACAGGAAGGTCCAGAGGCAAAAGCACCGGAATTCAAGCGCGCAAACCGGTAAGAGCGGTTGACCCTCTCGCAGACCCGTGATTTGGCTTGTCGCGAATTTCCTGGGGGCGCCGGTACGGAATGTTGCGATCTTTGTATGACTGGACCATACGTCTGGCGGACCATCCGCGTGCCCTTTGGGCGCTGGCCTTTGTCGCCTTTATCGAAAGCTCGGTCTTTCCTATTCCACCCGATGTGCTGATGATCCCGATGATCCTGGCGCGGCCATCGCGCGCCTGGCTGATTGCCACCGTCGCCCTGGTGGCTTCGGTTCTTGGGGGCATGCTGGGCTATGCGATCGGTGCGTTTTTCTATGAGAGCCTTGGCCAACCCATTCTCGAAGCGATGGGCAAGGGTCACGCGATGGAAGAGTTCAACCAGCGGTTCAACGATTTCGGGTTCTGGGCGGTGCTGACCGCCGGGGTGACGCCCTTCCCCTATAAGGTGATTACCATCATGTCCGGCTGGACCGGAATGCCGTTGGGAACGTTCGTGGCGACCTCGATCCTGGCGCGGGCGCTGCGGTTTTACGTCGTGGCCATGCTTTTGTGGGGGTTCGGCGAACCCATTCGCGACTTTATCGAAAAGCGGTTGGGGCTGGTCTTTACCGTTTTCATTCTTCTCCTGATCGGAGGGTTCATGGTGGTACGTTTCCTATGACAGCACGACGACGGCTTATCGCCCTGGCGACGGCGGGCTCGGCAGCCCTTTTGTTGGCGGCTTGGGGGTTTCAGTATGTGGGCGGCCTTGCGCCGTGCAAAATGTGCATTTGGCAACGCTATCCGCATGGCGTGGCGGTGGTGGTCGGGCTTGTTGCGCTTGCCCTGCCCGCGCAGCGGCTGTTGCCAATTCTCGGCGCAGTGGCAGCGTCGGTGACAGCCGGGATCGGGCTGTATCACGCAGGCGTCGAGCAAGGCTGGTGGCAAGGTCCGTCCAGCTGTACCTCAAGCGATATCAGCGGGCTGTCGCCGCAACAGCTGATGGACCAGATCATGGCCGCGCCGCTTGTCCGCTGCGATGACATTCCGTGGGAATTGTTCGGCATTTCGATGGCCGGATGGAACGCGCTGTTGTCTGCCGGGCTGGTTCTGGTCTGGGTCGCAGCCTGGCGTCAGCGCTGAACGGCGGCTTGCCGCGGGTTACTGCTGATCCAGTTCCGCATCCCAGTATAGAAAATCGATCCAGCTGTCATGCAGGTGGTTTGGCGGAAACTTGCGACCGATATTGCGCAGCGCTTCGGCATCCGGTTGCCGCGGCGGCTTGCGCAGGGTCATCCCGGCCTGCCGCAGCGATTTTGACCCTTTGCGCAGATTGCAGGGGCTGCAAGCCGCAACCACGTTCTGCCAGCTGGTCACGCCCCCCGCCGCCCGCGGCACGACATGGTCAAAGGTCAGATCGCCCCGGCTGCCGCAATACTGACAGCAGAATTCGTCGCGCAGAAACAAATTAAAGCGCGTGAAGGCCACGCGCTTTCTGGGTTTCACATAATCTTTGAGCACGACAACCGAGGGTATTCGTATCTCGGTGCTGGGGCTGCGGACCACCTCGTCATATTCGGCGACGATATCCACCCTGTCCAGCCACGCCGCCTTGATCGCTTCTTGCCAGGGCCAAAGGGACAGCGGGTAATAGGAAAGCGGCCGGTAATCGGCGTTCAGAACCAATGCCGGATGGTGCCTGAGTGCACCGGGTTCCCTGACAAATTCAGTTCTGAAATCTCCGTCCATACCAGAATCGCTCCTCGCTCTCAGCTGCCCGTTTGTGACACCAGAGCGGGGAGCACCCGCCCCGGTCTTTATTCAACTATATATCGTGGTTAAACTCTGACAAGCCCTGAGTTTCCACAATATGTCGCAGTCTGGGTAAACCGAATCCGTAACAGCGACATGACAGTTATCCACAGCTTGCACGGGCCGGGTCGGCAAGCTATTGCAGCGCCCATGTCATGGTTCATTCGCTTCAACAAACCTTTTGACGTGCTGCCGCAATTCACCGACCGCGCCAATGCGGACAGCCCGCGCAGCACCCTGTCCGATTTTATCGATCTGCCCGGCGTCTACCCGGCGGGGCGGCTGGACCGTGACAGCGAAGGGCTGATGCTGCTGACGGATAACGGCAAGCTGCAGGCGCAGATATCGGACCCCAAGCACAAGATGGCCAAGACCTATTGGGTGCAGGTCGAAGGCATCCCGGACGGGGCCGCGCTGAAGGCGCTGCGCGACGGGGTTGACCTGAAAGAGGGGCCGACGCGCCCGGCAAAGGCGCGGTTGATCGACGAGCCGCCGGACCTGTGGCCGCGCATCCCGCCGATCCGCGTCCGCAAAACCGTGCCCGACAGTTGGATCGAACTGACGATCCGCGAAGGCCGCAACCGGCAGGTGCGCCGCATGACGGCGGCGGTCGGTCACCCGACCCTGCGCCTGATCCGCGCGCGTATCGGGGATTGGACATTGGACGACCTCGCCCCCGGCACCTGGGACAGCCTGCCATTGCCGACGCCGAGCCACGCACCAACGCGCAAACGGGATCGCAGACGTTAAGCCCGGCAATATCGGGGGCCGACGCCCCTTGTACCGCCTGCCCCATCAAATCGGTCAGGATGGCACGGGGTCGCCGGTGCGCCCGCGCATCATCGGGCGAACCTGGATAATCGTCAGAGGCTCAGCTTGTCGCGCATAAAGGCAAGCGCCACACTCAGCCCGTCAGGGGCAATGCCGTGGCCGGTGCCCTTCATCACATGCGCATAGACTTCCTTGAAATCCGCAGCCTGCAAAGCCTCGGCAGCCTCGGGCAGCGATTGCGGGGGCACAACGTCATCGGCATCGCCATGCACCAGCAGGACGGGCATCCGGCTGACGGTTTCGTCAGGCAGCAGATCGGGTTCAAGCAACCGGCCCGAAAAGGCCACGATCCCGGCAACCGGGTCTTCGCGCCGGGGCGCCACATAAAGGCTCATCATCGTGCCCTGGCTGAACCCGAACAAAACCACCTGTTCGGGCAGAACGTCCTCGTCCACCATCAGGGCGTCAAGGAAGGCGTTAAAATCCTCGACCGCCATCTCCATCCCGCGCCGGGCTTCTTCTTCGGATGACCCGTCGATCCACGGGATCGGAAACCATTGGAAACCGTTCGGCATTCCAGGGATCTGCTCGGGCGCATCGGGGGCCACGAACAGCGTATCGGGCAAATGTTCGCCCAGGGGATCGGCCAGGCCCAGCAGATCGGCCCCGTTTGCCCCATAGCCATGCACGAAGACCACGACCGACCGCGTGTCGCCCGATACCGGCTCTTTCCTGAGCGCATTCAAAACCCGTGTCATCTGATCCCTTCTCTTTGCTTGGCAACCCGGTAATAGGCCCACAAAACCCGCGCCGCAACCGACCGCCAGGGCGACCATGCCTCGGCCATCTGGCGCAATTGCCTGTCGGTGGGACGTTCAGGCAGGTCATAAAGGATGCGCGCGGCCTCTTGCAGGGCCAGATCGCCCGGCGCGATGACATCGGCGCGCCCCAGCGAAAACATCGCGTAGATTTCGGCCGTCCAGACGCCGATCCCCGGCACCTGCGTCAAAACCTCGACGACACCGGCATCAGGTAGGTCTCGCAAGGCTTTGTAATCTATGCGCGCTTCGGCCAGTGCGCGGGCATAGCGGATTTTCTGGCGGCTCAACCCCACGGCCCGCAGGTCATCATCGGTTGCCCACATGATCTTGCGCGGCCCCGTCAGCCTTGCGCCCTGCATCTTTTTCCAGATCGCATTGGCCGAAGCGACGCTGACCTGTTGGCTGACAATCGCGCTGAGCAATTGGGCAAACCCGTCTGGTTGACGCCGCAGCGGCAACGGCCCGGTCTGGTCCATCGCATAGGCCATGCGCGGACAGGTTCCGGCCAGCCACGCGGCCCCTTCGGCCACACAGTCCGGAGTTTCGATAATGCGTCCGACAGGCATGGATTCTCCGTGGTGGCAGCCCCGCGCAGGTTAGGCGCCTTTGCCGCACATGCAACCCGCTTGTGCAGGATGGGTTTCGCCGATACCCATGGCGCCATGGATGCGATCACCCCCCCTTCTGACAACAGCCAGGCCAAACGCAACGTTGCCGTGCTTGTGGCCGCGCAGGCGATCCTGGGCGCGCAGATGCCGATGATCTTCATCGTGGGCGGGCTGGCCGGGCAATCGCTGGCGTCCAACCCCTGCCTGGCGACGCTGCCGATCTCGCTGATCGTTCTCGGATCGATGCTTGCGGCAACGCCGATCTCGGCGATCATGCAGCGTTGGGGCCGACGCGCGGGGTTTCTGGTCGGTGCGACTGCAGGGGCCTGTGGCGGAGTGATCGGGGCCTATGGGCTGTATCTGGGGTCTTTCCCCATCTTTCTGCTGGGCAGCCTGTTGACCGGCATCTACATGAGCGCGCACGGTTTTTATCGCTTTGCCGCTACTGATACCGCCTCGGATGATTTTCGGCCCAAGGCGATTTCCTATGTGATGGCTGGCGGGCTGGCGGCGGCAATCATCGGCCCGCAGATCGTCAAGCTGACCGCCCAGGCCTATGTCATACCTTTTCTGGGGACCTATCTGGCGGTCATCGCCATGAATATTGCCGGATCGGCCCTGTTCTTCTTTCTGGACATCCCGACACCGCCAAAACCCGATGCTGATGCCCCGCGCGGCCGCAGCCGGCTGGAAATGCTGCGCACGCCGCGCATCGCGGTGGCCATCATCTGCGCCATGGTGTCCTATGCGCTGATGAACCTGGTCATGACCTCGACACCTTTGGCCGTCGTGGGCTGCGGCTTTTCCGCCAATGACGCGGCGGATGTGGTGACCAGCCATGTTCTGGCGATGTATGTCCCCAGTTTTTTCACCGGACAGCTGATCGCGCGTTTCGGCGTCGAAAAGATCGTGGCGCTTGGGCTGGCCATTCTGGGGGCCGCCGGTGTCGTCGCCCTGCAAGGGGTCGAGCTTGGGAATTTCTTTGTCGCGCTTGTCCTGCTGGGGGTTGGCTGGAACTTTGGGTTCATCGGTGCCACTAGCATGTTGGCGGCTTCGCATGAGGTCAGCGAACGGGGGCGGATGCAGGGCCTGAACGACCTTCTGGTCTTTGGCGGCGTGACACTGGCCTCGTTGGCCTCGGGCGGGTTGATGAACTGTTCGGGCGGATCGGCTGTTGAAGGGTGGACCGCTGTCAACCTGGCCATGATCCCGCTGCTGACCCTGGCCGGAGGGGCCCTGTTGTGGCTGATCCTGCGGCCCGCAGACGACCGCGAAACAGTCTGATCCCGCGCCGCCTTACCAGCGCCCCGAGGCGACCGTCCACATCAGGGAAATCCGGCGTCTGATCTCACCCTCGGACAGGCCCTTGCTTGCAACGATTTGCGGGGCCGCGGCCACGCGCCGCAATATCCGTTCGCTCTGCCATCCTGCAAACAGCGCCGGACGTGCCGCCAGCGACACCGCCCCACGGTTGGCCCGCGCCCGTTGCAGCCTGTCCAGGGCGCTGTGCGCCAGGTCCCTGACCCCGTCCGGCGTGCCGTCCAGCAACGGGATGCGCCCGCGCGCCTCAAGGTCCGGGATCGCGCGGAACCAGTTGGCCACACCCGTGGCATATCCGAAATCCTGCAACACGTCCTGATCTGCGGGTCCCAATGCCTGGGCCGAGACAACCATCAAACTGCCCGCGCTCTGGGTCAGGTAGGTGTCGAAATGCTCCTGATCCTCGAACGGGTCCCGGTAGATGTCCCAACGCCTGACGGCGACGTATTCATCCAGCAGCGATGCCAGATGCGGTGACAGGACCCGCGCCAGGGGCGAAACGACCTCGTGCCGCCGCACGGTTGGCCCTTCTGCGATTTCCTGCAGGGCATCGCGCCACCACTGCAGGCGCATTTCGGCGATCATGGGTTCTTGCGTCACCCAAGGGGCGCGCGCAACTTCGACATTCAGGGCATATAGCGGGAACAGAACCGCCCGCGCCGCCACCGGTGCGGCCATCGCCGCCATGAACCGGTCCGGGTCTGCGCGATGCACCAATGCCGCGCAGGCCTTGACGTCGTCATCGAACTCCACGATCAGCCTGCCGCCGCAGATCGGGGGCCGCAATCGCGCACCAGTTTCCATTGAATCGCATCCAGCAGAGCGTCAAAGGACGCATCCACTATGTTCGCGCTGACCCCGACGGTGGACCACCGGCGGCCCTGCCCGTCTTCGCTGTCGATGATGACACGCGTGACCGCCTCGGTGCCGCCCTGGGTTATGCGGACCTTGAAATCCACAAGGTGCATATCGTCAAGCACCTGCGAATATTGCCCCAGGTCCTTGGACAAGGCCCGCGCCAACGCGTTGACGGGACCGCGGTCGCTGCCGCTTTCGTCCAGGGATTCGCTGACCGACAGCTTCTTTTCGCCGTCGACCTTCACGACGACCACCGCCTCGGACAGGCTGACCATCCGGTTGTACTTGTTCTTGCGGCGCTCTACGGTGACCTTGTATCTCTTAACCTCGAAGAAGGATGGCAACTGCCCCAGCTCATCGCGGGCCAGCAGTTCGAAACTGGCCTGGGCAGTGTCATAGGAATACCCTTCGGATTCGCGCTGCTTGATCCGGTCCAGAATGCGCCCCAGCGCGGGATCACCCGCATCGACCGTCAGCCCGGCTTCGGCCAGGCGCTTGCGCAGGTTCGACTGCCCCGCCTGGTTGGACATCGGAATGATCCGGGCATTTCCTACGGTCGCGGGATCGACATGTTCATAAGTGGCGGGGTTTTTCAGGATCGCGCTGGCATGCAGCCCGGCCTTATGCGCAAAGGCCGAGGCCCCGACATAGGCCGACTGCTTGCTGGGCACCCGGTTCAGGATGTCGTCCAGCATTCGGCTGATGCGCGTCAGACCCGCCAGCGCATCCCGCGTGACGCCAATCTCGAACCGCGAGGCATAGGGTTCTTTCAGCAGCAATGTCGGGATCAGGGCGGTCAGGTTGGCATTGCCGCACCGCTCGCCCAGGCCGTTCAGGGTGCCCTGAATCTGGCGCGCACCGGCATCGACCGCCGCAAGCGAACAGGCAACGGCGTTTTCGGTATCGTTATGGGTGTGAATGCCCAGCCGATCCCCCGGCAGCCCGGCGGCGATGACCTCGGACACGGTACGGGACACTTCGGCGGGCAATGCGCCGCCATTCGTGTCACACAAGACCACCCACCGCGCGCCCGCATCCAGCGCCGCCCGGCAGACCCGGACGGCGTAATCGGGGTTGTCCCGGTAGCCGTCAAAGAAATGTTCCGCATCAAACAGCGCCTCGCGCCCCTGCGCCACCAGATGCGCGACAGATGCACGGACGTTTTCGATATTCTCGTCCAGCGAAATGCCCAAGGCATCGGTGACGTGGAAATCATGCGACTTTCCAACCAGGCACACCGCGCGGGTTCCGGCATTCATCACCGCGGCCAGGACATCGTCATTTTCCGCCGACCGGCCGGAACGCTTGGTCATGCCAAACGCCGCCAGCCGGGCCGAGGTTTCGGGTGCCGCCTGGAAAAACGCGCTGTCGGTGGGGTTCGCACCGGGCCAGCCGCCTTCGATATAGTCCACGCCAAGCTGGTCCAGCGCCTGCGCGATCTGCACCTTTTCCGAGGTCGAAAACTGCACGCCCTGCGTCTGTTGACCGTCCCGCAACGTGGTGTCGTAAAGGTAAAGACGTTCCCTGGTCATTGCTTGCTCCCGCTGGCCTTCGGCTTACTGTCGTGAAAGGGCGTTCTGTGCCGCGCGTCGCCGCGACATTACACACCCTCCAGCTTGGATGGATCGAAACCGGCGCCCGGCACCAGTTCGACCCCGTTCTTGCTCATGCGGACCTCAAGCCCGGCCGCAACATAAACCGATTTCAACCTGTCCACTTCGGCAAAGTCTTTGCTTTTCATGGCTTCTTCGCGTGCCAGCGACAATTGATCCGCATGGTGCTGCAGATCGACGTCGCCAACGCCTGTCCAGCCTGCCAACGCATCAGTCAACAGCCCAAGAACCCGCGCGCTTGCAAGCAACCCGGCGGCATCTCCGGCTGCGGCCAAACGGTGCAGCTCTGCCACCGCGCCCGCTGTGTTCAGGTCATCCGACAGCGCCTCGATCACTGCAGGCGCCGCGCTGGCGGCGGGCTCGATGCCCGTCGTCAGGGCCCGCCATTTGCGCAACGTGCCCTCGGCCTCGCGGGCCTTTTTCTCGGTCCAGTCCATCGGCTTGCGGTAATGGGTCTGCAGGAAGACAAACCGGATCACCTCGCCCGGCACGCCCTGTTCCAACAAGTCATGCACGGTAAAGAAATTGCCCAGCGATTTGGACATCTTCTTGCCTTCGACCTGCAGCATTTCGTTGTGCATCCAGACACGGGCGAACGCGCCCTCGGGGTGGGCGCAGCAGCTTTGGGCGATTTCGTTTTCATGGTGCGGAAACATCAGGTCATTGCCGCCGCCATGAATGTCAAAGCTGGCCCCCAGCAGCTCATAGCTCATGGCCGAGCATTCGATATGCCAGCCCGGCCGCCCCCGGCCCCATGGCGAATCCCACCCCGGCAGTGCATCCGTCGAAGGCTTCCACAACACGAAATCCATCGGGTTTTTCTTGTACGGGGCCACTTCGACCCGTGCGCCTGCGATCATGTCGTCGACCGAGCGTCCGGACAAGGCGCCATAGCGGTCTTTCCAGCTGTCGACGGCAAACAGAACATGCCCCTCGGCGGCATAGGCATGGCCCTTGGCAATCAGGTCTTCGATCATCGTGATCATTTGCCCGATATACGCCGTGGCACGGGGCATTTTGGTCGGTTCCAACGCGCCCAACGCGCCCATGTCGTGCAGATACCAGGCGATGGTTTCGTCCGACCGTTCCTGAACCAGCTGTTCCAGCGTGCCCGTGGCCCCGGCCTTTTGGCGCGCCAGGGCGGTTGCGTTTATCTTGTCGTCGACATCGGTGAAATTGCGCACATAGGTGACGTGATCCGCCCCGTATACGTGGCGCAATAGCCGAAACAGCACATCAAAGACCACCACCGGGCGCGCGTTTCCCAGATGCGCACGGTCATAGACCGTCGGCCCACAGACATACATCCGCACGTTGTCGGGATCGATCGGAACGAAGTCTTCTTTCGTCCGCGTCCGGGTATTGTGCAGCTTGATCGTCGTCATCGGTCGGGCTCCTAAGAAACAGCATGCGCTTGCGCGTTGGCGCGGGCTTAGCAACTTGTCTCAGGGATGAAAACGAAAGAAACCGGCCCGCTTGAAGGTTCAGCAGGTAATGCAGCAAATAATGATGCAGGTCATCCGGTTCATGCCCGTTCGTTAGCACGATAACCCGCCCGAGCCAAGGCTTGTGTTGAAACCCGGATCGCGCCACCCTGCCCCCCATGGACAGGGAACAGATCAACGCCATATGCCAGCAACTGCCCGGAGCCGAGGTCTCGGACCCCTGGGGTGGCGGGCATGACGCGTGGAAGGTCGGCGGCAAGATGTTTGCCAGCATCGGCACGCGTGGTGATGGCGTATCGGTCAAGACGCCCGATGTCGAAACAGCCCAGATGCTGATCGATGCAGGCATTGGTACCAAGGCGCGCTATTTCCATCGCAGCTGGGTCCACTTGCCATGGACCACCGACCCCGACGAAATGCGCCACAGGCTGATTGCATCCTACGATATCATCCGCGCTTCGCTGACCAAAAAGGCGCAGGCCGCGTTGCCGCCACGCGGCTGATTGACAATCCCCGCGCGCTCTGCCCCATTCTGCCTGCAAACGTCAGGAGATACCGGCCATGAGGTTGTCACAACACATCACGCAACTGACCGGTGACGGCTCCGACGGATGGGAGGTCTTCTATCGCGCCCGCCGCATGATCGCCGAAGGGCATGCGGTGACCGAACTGACCATCGGTGAACATGACATCCTCACCGATCCTTCCATCCTGGCCGAGATGGACCGGTCAGCCCGTGGCGGCCACACCGGATATGCCATGGTTCCGGGCACCGACCTGCTACGCGATACGGTGGCCGCACGCATCCAGACGCGCACCGGGGTTCCGACAACGCGCGACAACGTTCTGATCACCCCCGGCGGTCAGGCGGCGCTGTTCGCGGCGCATCTGGCGGTCTGCGATCCAGGTGATGTCGGTCTGTACCTGGATCCCTATTACGCGACCTACCCCGGTACGATCCGCGGCGCCGGGGCCATCGCGCGGCCTGTCCGAACCCTGCCCCAGGACGCGTTCCACCCGCGGGCCGAGCTGATCGAAGACTGCGCCGAGGGCGCGGTTTCGTTGCTGATCAACACGCCGAACAATCCGACCGGTGCGGTTTATGGCGCAGAAACGCTGACCGGCATTGCCGAGCTGTGCCAGCGGCGGGATATGTGGCTGATCTCGGACGAGGTGTACGACACCCAGGTCTGGGATGGTCAACATTTGTCGCCCCGTGTCTTGCCGGGCATGGCCGACCGGACACTTGTGGTGGGCTCGATGTCGAAATCCCACGCCATGACCGGGTCGCGGTGCGGCTGGATCGTCGGCCCGGCAGAGGCGATTGGGCATCTGATCAACCTTGCAACCCACACCACATATGGCGTGCCCGGTTACATTCAGGACGCGGCATGCTTTGCCCTTGCGGCCGGGGAAGCGCTGGAATCACAGGTCGCCGCACCGTTCCGTCGGCGACGTGCCTTGGCCATGCAGGTGCTGGGTAGGCAGAATACCGTCGGTCTGCTGCCCGCGCAGGGTGCGATGTACCTGATGCTGGATATACGGTCCACGGGCCTCAGCGGTACGGGTTTCGCGCATGCCCTGCTAGACGCGCATGCAATCGCCGTCATGCCGGGCGAAAGTTTCGGTGCCGCGGCGGCCGGTCATATCCGGGTGGCCATGACCATCGACGACGCGCGGTTTAAAACCGCGCTGCGGACGATCTGCGACTTTGCAACGGCGCAGGCCGGGCTAAACGCTGCTGAATAGACCGCTGCATTCCCGAACGGGGGGATCAAAAACGGAATGTCGTGCGCAGGTTGAACGTGTTGGTATCCAGATCCCCGTTTGACCGGGTCACGTTGTCAAAATTCTGGCGCAACGCCTCGCCGCTGATCACGAATTTGTCGCCGACGGGATATGCCACGCCAATTCCATAGACCGCGGCGGTGTCACTGTCGCCAGAGGTATCCGCCCGCGCGGCCCCCACGACGACATAGCCCAGAGCCGGGCCAAAATCATATCCACCCCGGAGTTTCAGCCGCGACACCGAATCCAGGCTGCCCTCACCCGTGCCGAGGTCCAGGTTCAGCCTGTCATATTCAAATTCACCGCCCAGGACGAAATCGCCGAAATCAAAGTCATACCCGATATGGGGCGCAAAGCCGGTGTCATGGCCCCCCGCGCCGCCCGGCCCGTCCGCATCGGTATACCCAAAGCTGAACCCTGCATAAGCCCCCGTCCAATCCTCGGCTGTGACCGAGGTTGCGCTTGCCGAAAGCAAGGCAGTCAGAAGGACCCAATGCAATTTCATCCGCGCCTCCTAAGTTGTTTTGCCGGGAAAATGCGGCCCGGCGGACCTGGAAACCAACTGGTTCAAATGGTGGGGCCACCCGGCCCCGGTTTCAATTCGGGCGATGCTCCAATCGACAGTAAGTGATGGTATGTTAACAGAATACTATCAGAGCGGGAAAAATTGTTTTTCGCCTCCCACCGCACCCGGATCGGGCAAATCGCGCCGCGCAATTTGTCGTAAACAGGACAGATTTTGCCGCATGTCACAGGCAGGCTCGGGGCAGTTGCCAGGGGATTACATGCAGAGCGACCATTGGAAAATCTGCCTGATCAGCCGCACCATCGGTGCGGATCGCGGCCGTGCGGCACGGGGACGGCCACCGGGTTGAATTCAACCTGAACACCCCCCTTCAACGCACTGGAATACAACATGAATGATCAACCTCGCGCCACATCCCGCAGCGGCGGTCGCGCAGCGCGTCGCGCGGCCCGGGCCACGGCCCTGCCGGACCACCTGCGCCCCGTTCGCCCCGGGATCGAGGGCGGAACGCTCAAGCCGCTCAGCCAAACGGATATGGCGCGCATCCACGAGGCGGCGCTGACGGCGTTGGAAACTATCGGATTGGCCGACGCCCCGGCAAGCGGGATCGAATACCTGGTCTCGGCGGGCTGCAATCTGGGCGAGGATGGACGGATTCGGTTTCCACGCGCGCTGGTCGAAGACACCGTCGCGCGCGCCAACAGATCGGTCACCCTGTACAGCCGTGACGGCAAAACCGACCTGGAGCTGAGCGGTGCGCGGGTTCACTACGGGACCGCAGGCGCCGCGGTCAGCATGGTTGACGCCCAGGGGCGGAACTATCGCGATTCAACGGTGCAAGACCTGCATGACGCCGCGCGGATCTGTGACCAGTTGGAAAATATCCATTTCGTTCAACGCCCTATGGTCTGCCGCGATATCGCCGACAACCGTGAGATGGACCTGAACACGATCTATGCGTGCTGTTCCGGTACGTTCAAACATATCGGAACGTCGTTTACCGACCCCAGCTTTGTCGCACCGGCGATGGACATGCTGCACATGATTGCCGGCGGCGAAGACGCGTGGCGCGCGCGCCCCTTCGTTTCGAACACGAACTGCTTTGTCGTGCCCCCGATGAAGTTCGCCACCGAAAGCTGTCAGGTGATGGAGGAATGCATCAAGGCGGGCATGCCGGTCCTGTTGCTGTCGGCGGGCATGGCGGGCGCGACGGCCCCTTCGACCATTGCAGGCGCAATCACCCAGGCCACGGCGGAATGCCTGGCCGGATTGGTTTATGTTCACGCCGTAAGCCCCCGTGCCCCAGCGGTTTTTGGCACCTGGCCTTTTGGTCTGGACCTGCGCACAGGCGCCATGTCGGTGGGGTCCGGCGAGCAGGCTCTGCTGAGTGCGGGATGCGCGCAGATGCACAAGTTCTATGACCTGCCCGGCGGTGCCGCTGCGGGGGCATCCGATTCAAAGCTTCCCGACATGCAGGCCGGATGGGAGCAGATGTGTTCCAACGTGATGGCCGGGCTGTCGGGGCTGAACATGGTCTACGAAGCGGCAGGTATGCACGCATCCCTGTTGGGATTTTGCTTTGAATCCCTAATTCTGGGCGATGACCTGATTGGCCAGGCATTGCGGTGCGTGCGGGGCATCGAAGTCACCGATGAAACCCTTGCGCTGGACCAGATGGCGGATGTCTGCCTGGGTGGGCCGGGTCATTACCTGGGGACAGAGGCCACGCTGGCCCGGATGCAGGCCGATTACGTCTATCCGACACTCGGCGACCGCACCTCGCCCAAGGAATGGGCTGAACTGGACAAGCCGGACCTGATCGACAAGGCAACCGCGCGGAAAGAGATGATCTTGTCCACGCCACCGCAAGCCCGGTTTGACCCGGCGCTGGATGCGGCATTGCGCCAGCAGTTCAACATTCACTTGCCAGCGTAAGCCATTGAAAACAGCGGCCCGGATCGCTCCGGGCCGCCTGCCGTCATCGGTTACCCGTTGCTGGGCGGCAGCACGCCTGCCTCTTGCGCGGCGGCAATTTCGGCCTCGTCCAGGGCACCGTCGCCGTTCACATCCAGAACCGAAAAACCATCGGCATCCAATTCCGGGATCACGGCCTGCACCTCTTCGATGGTCAGGACACCATCACCATTTGCATCGACGCTTGTGTCGGCAAAGGCAATTGCAGGGGCGGCAATTGTGACCGAGGCCATCGCGGCCAGTTTGCACAGTTTCATTATCGTTTCTCCTTACAGGGGTTGGTTCGTGGTAGTCCGTCAGGACACCCACCACAGACACCACCCGGCCCCGGCCTGTCACGCCGCCCGCCCCGACACGGTCGATTCACGCCAAACCCTGCCCGTTACCGCCACAAATCCCTGCAAGCTATTGCTGAGCCAAACGCCCCTTTCGGGTTTCGGCAGAACTTCCCCGACGCCCCAAGGCATTTCCGGCAATCGACCGCTGAACCGGCAGAGTCTGCACGAGACAAAAAGAAAGGGGGCCGAAGCCCCCTGTCAGTTTCGCCTTCCAGGCTCATTTCGTTGACCGCCCGGTGTTTTTTTGCCTGCGGCCTGGACTGCGCATGGGGCGAGCGCACCCGCCCCGTGAAAGAGTGGGAAGGAGCAAATATTCCGCCCCACCCTGTTGCCGGTCGACACGGGCATGTCGACCGCGTGGAGCGAGGCATCGATGGTAAGTCTCAGCGCCTTGCTCCGTATTCGTCGGGGTCGGTACCTGTGGCAGCTATCCGACCCCTGCGCCCCGGGCTGCCGGGGCGTTTGGGTCAGCTACACCCGCTTGTCGCCCCGCAGGTGTTGCACTTCATGCAGGTGCCGTTGCGCACCAGCGTGTAGTTTCCGCATTCGCCGCAAGGGTCGCCCTCATAGCCTTGCATTTTGGCCTTGGTGCGGGCGTCCATTCCGGTGGCTACTGCGGTTTCGGCAGGCGCTTCGAAAGTGGCCGCGGTTTCAGCCATGCCGGTCACGTCGGACTGTCCGCCGTTGAACACCATCAGGTCTTGCGGCAAACGCTTGCGCAGATACCCGGTCGAGCTGATTTGTTTCAACACTTCCAAAGACTTCGAGGCCGCGCTGTCGCTGATCTCGGACACGTTTGACAACCCGTCCTCTTCGCCGCGACCCAGATCGTCAAAGGTTGCGCCTTCGGGTTTGACATGGGCCAGATCCGTGCGGTCCAGATAGGACACGGCCAGTTCGCGGAAGATGTAATCCAGGATCGACGTCGCGTTCTTGATCGAGTCGTTGCCCTGCACCATCCCGGCCGGTTCGAACTTGGTGAAGGTAAAGGCGTCGACGAACTCTTCCAACGGCACGCCATATTGCAAACCAACCGACACCGCGATGGCAAAGTTGTTCATCATCGCCCGAAAGCCAGCGCCTTCCTTGTGCATGTCGATGAAGATCTCGCCCAACTGGCCGTCTTCGAACTCACCCGTCCGCAAATAGACCTTGTGGCCACCAACGATTGCCTTCTGGGTATAGCCCTTGCGGCGATGGGGCAGTTTCTCGCGATGGCTGCGGATCATTTCCTTGACCACAACCTTTTCGATCACCTTCTCGGCCAGAACGACGGCTTTTTCCTGCGTCGAACCGCTTTCCAGCACTTCCGCCGCTTCGTCGTCATCTTCGACCAGCGCAGCCGCCAAAGGTTGCGACAGTTTCGAGCCGTCACGATAGAGCGCGTTGGCCTTCACACCCAGCGACCACGACAGTTCATATGCCTTCTGGCAATCCTCGATGGTTGCGTCATTCGGCATGTTGATCGTTTTCGAGATCGCGCCCGAGATAAAGCTCTGCGCTGCGGCCATCATGGTGATGTGGCTGTCAACCCCAAGGAAACGCTTGCCTTTCTTGCCGCACGGGTTGGCGCAGTCGAAGATCGAATAGTGTTCCTCTTTCAGGTGCGGCGCACCTTCCAGCGTCATTGTTCCGCAGACGTGGTCGTTCGCGGCGTCAATATCCGCCTTAGTAAAGCCCAGATGGCGCAGCAGGTCGAAGGTCGGGTCATTCAGCTTGGTCGCCGGGATGCCCAGAACGCCAGTGCAGAAATCCTCGCCCAGTGTCCACTGGTTGAAGACGAACCGGATGTCGAAGGCGCTTTCAAGCGCGGCATCAACCTTGGCCAACTCATTGGGGCCAAAGCCATGGCCGGTCAGCGAGGTGTGGTTGATCCCCGGCGCGTTGCCGATGGTTCCGTGACCAACCGCATATCCCACGATCTCTTCGATCTGCGCCGAGGAATAGCCCAGCTTTTCCAGCGCCGACGGAACCGAGCGGTTGATGATCTTGAAATAACCGCCACCGGCAAGCTTCTTGAACTTGACCAACGCAAAGTCCGGTTCGATCCCGGTGGTGTCGCAATCCATCACCAGACCGATCGTGCCGGTCGGCGCGATCACGGTGGCCTGCGCGTTGCGGTATCCGTTCTTTTCACCAAGGCTCAGCGCCTCATCCCAGGCTGACATGGCCAGATCGACCAGACGTTTGTCCGGGCAGTTGCCGTGATCCAGAGGCACCGGCTTGACCGCCAGCTTTTCATAGCCTTCTGTCACGCCCTGCGACGCGCGGCGGTGGTTGCGGATAACGCGCAGCATGTGATCGGCGTTGCGCTCATAGCCTTTGAAGGGGCCCAGCTCACCGGCAATCTCGGCCGAGGTTGCATAGGCCACACCGGTCATGATCGCGGTCAGCGCGCCACAGATCGCCCGACCCTCGTCCGAGTCATAGCTGTAGCCCATGTTCATCAGCAGACCGCCGATATTGGCATAGCCCAGACCCAAGGTGCGGAAGTCATAGGACAGTTGCGCGATTTCCTTGGACGGGAACTGCGCCATGGTCACCGAGATTTCCAGCGTCAGGGTCCACAGGCGCGAGGCGTGCATATAGTCGGCGGCCTGGAACTCACCATCCTTGAGGAAGGTCAGCAGGTTCATCGACGCCAGGTTGCAGGCCGTGTCATCGAGGAACATGTATTCCGAGCACGGGTTCGAGCCGCGGATTTCACCATCTTCGGGGCATGTGTGCCATTCATTGACCGTGTCATGGAACTGGATACCCGGATCAGCGCAGGCCCAAGCGGCATGGCCGACCTTTTCCCAAAGGTCACGCGCCTTGACGGTCTTGGCGACCTTGCCGTCGGTGCGGTTGATCAGCTCCCAATCGGCGTCTTTCTCAACGGCGGTCAGGAACGCGTTGGTCACGCGGATCGAGTTGTTCGAGTTCTGACCCGAGACCGAGCTGTAGGCCTCCGAGTCCCAATCCGTGTCATAGGTCGGGAATTCGATACTGTCGTGACCCTGCCGCGCATAGTCCAGCACGCGCTTGATGTAAGTCTCGGGGATCGCGACCTTTTTCGCCTCGCGCACCGCTTTCTTCAGGCTGTCATTCTTGTTGGGATCATACGCATCGTCTTGCGCGCCGTCCCAGCTGCGGATGGCCTCGAAAATGCCGTTCAGCATCTTTTCGTGCATCTTCGATCCGGCAACGATCGAGGCCACCTTTTGCTCTTCGATCACCTTCCATTCGATGAATTGCTCGATGTCCGGGTGATCTGCATCGACGATTACCATCTTTGCTGCCCGACGGGTTGTACCGCCTGATTTGATCGCGCCAGCGGCGCGGTCGCCGATCTTGAGAAAGCCCATCAGGCCCGAGGACTTGCCGCCACCCGACAGTGCCTCGCCTTCAGCCCGCAGATGGCTGAAGTTGGTGCCCGTTCCGCTCCCGTATTTGAACAGGCGCGCCTCGCGCACCCACAGATCCATGATGCCGCCTTCGTTCACCAGGTCATCATCGACGGATTGAATGAAGCACGCGTGCGGCTGCGGATGTTCGTATGCGGATTTCGATTTGGTCAGCTTGCCGGTTTTGTAATCGACATAGTGGTGACCCTGCGCCGGGCCGTCGATCCCATAAGCCCAGTGCAAGCCGGTGTTGAACCACTGCGGGCTGTTCGGCGCGGCGCGCTGGGTCGCCAGCATGTAGCGCATTTCGTCAAAGTAAGCGCGCGCGTCTTCCTCGGTCGAGAAATAGCCGCCTTTCCAGCCCCAATAGGCCCAAGCGCCTGCCAGACGATCGAACACCTGCTTGGACGAGGTTTCCCCTACGAATTCAGCACCCTCTGCAGGGACCGAGCGCCACAGGAATTCGGGAACATCCTTTTCCTTGACCTTCTTCAGGTTGCTCGGAACCCCGGCCTTGCGAAAATATTTCTGCGCGATCACATCGCTGGCAACCTGGCTCCAGCCGGCGGGGACTTCGATATCGTCCAGGCGGAAAACGATGGTCCCGTCTGGGTTGCGGATTTCCGAAGTCGCAGACACAAAGTCGAGCTCTGCATACGCATCTTGCCCTGGTTTGGTGAATTTTCTGTCAATCTTCATGTCCGCCGCCTTCGATTCATTCAGCCCAATTTTGTTCCCGGCACCAAATTTTCTCTGCGGGGTGCCGCCCGCCATGCTTGTGAATTGGACGCAAGTCTCTGGCCGCTGCCATACACAGCGCCAAGCCGATCAAACGGCTGCACGTTACTGAATTGTGCTTTCCGACCCTCGCCCGTTGCCACCCCTGGCTTCTTCTACCAGATTTAGTGGCAATTCACTCGGCCCATACAATCTGACGTATCTTGCCATAGTTGGTCAACGCCATTTTCGATCATTTTCAAAATCTTTTCTGTTGACCGGGTCGCCCAAAGTGATCGCCGCGCGGGGGATTTCGATTCCTCCACAGGCCGATCACCGGCAAATCTTCGCCTATGCCCCCTGCCATCAAAGCCATTTCACGTTTTTGTCGGCATAGTTATCAGCAGATAATCAACCAGTTCCCTGTAATCCTGTGTCAGAGAATCATTGCCCCCATCCACAGGCGGGCTGACATTGAAGGGGAATTGAAAAACTTTGGGGTCCGTCGTGCGCTTACCGCCATTCCGATTGTTCTGCGCTGCCCTTGTGCTGGCGGCTTGTACCACGCAGGACCAGCCCACGGTGTCGCGCAGCGCGCAGTTTCCCGACTATCCGCAAAACCTGTTCGATACCTTCAAGGTCAGTTGTGACGGCCCTGATGAAAATTTCACCAAACTTGGGAAGGACGGGTTCGAATGCCGCGAGTTGCTGCCGCCAAAGACCACCGCGTTCCTGATCCTCAATTATGACGGGCTTCCGCAGAACCTGCCCACCAGCATCCGCCGACTGTCATCGACGCGCAACTCGGATGGGTACCGGGTCGATGCCGATATGTTCTTTCTGATTCCCCAAAAGAACGGAACGTCGGTCAAAGTTCCGGTTGAAAGCGACGTTCTGGATCAGCAGATCACGCGCCTGTACCGCTATTTCGGGGGGACCCCGATTCAGGCGGGAAACCCCAGGCAACAACGCTGAGAAGAAAGTGGTCGGGGCGGCGAGATTCGAACTCACGACCCCCTGTACCCAAAACAGGTGCGCTACCAGACTGCGCCACGCCCCGGACCGTGCGCCTTCCTAACGGGGCCGTCTGGGTTTGAAAAGCCCTAACAGGGCCAAACAGCAGGCCCACCCGAAAAAACTTCGTGCCGCATGACGGTTCCCGGCGCGATGAAATAGCGGGCGGCCAGCCCGGCGTTGATCTCAAGCACCGCGTAAACCGAATCGCCGCCCTCGATCGGTGTCAGATCGCCCGGTATCGCCCCCTGATGGACATGGGTCACCGTGCCCGCGCGGTCGACAAAGATTATGTCCAGCGGGATAAGCGTATTCTTCATCCAGAACGCAACCGGCTGGGGTGGATCGAACACAAACAGCATTCCCGACCGTCCGGGCAGCGTTTCACGGAACATCAGCCCACGCGCCCGGTCCTGTGGCGTTATTGCCAGTTCGATATCAAAACGGATCTGCGCCCGGTCATTCCTGAGATCGACGCGATCATCGCTGCAAGCGGCAAGCCCGATTCCCGGCCAGATCACATATGCCAGGAAAAGAAATGCAAGCTGCTTCATCGGTGGTGTTCAGTCCGCCAGGGCCGCTTCCCAGGCCAGAACCTGTGCTGCCATCCGGCCACGCTTGCCGTCGATGACGCGCATGGCCAGCGCCTCGCCCGGTTGCAGGTCGGCCAGACCGGACCGGCGCAGAACCTCGATGTGCAGAAACACGTCTTCGTCCCGGCCAAAGACATTCGCAAACCCGAACCCCTTGCCCTTGTCAAACCATTTGACCCGGGCCGCCTGAAGCGGCGCCTCTGAAATAACGCCAGGGTCCAGTTCCGCGAAATCCGCCAGCAACATCGAGTCGGTGCGTTCGGGCGGATCGATGCTGAGAACCTCGACCGCCTGGACACCACGATCGGTGCGATGGGTCATGATCTCGATCCCGGCACCATCAGCGACCGAGCTTTGACCGAAATTGCGCAACACATTTACATGCAACAGGATATCCGGCCCGCCAGTATCGGACACGACAAAGCCGTACCCCTTGGCGGGATCAAACCACTTCACGTGACCGCGTATGCGGTACATGTTGCTCAGATCTTCTGGCACGGTATTCCTATCACCAGTTTCAGCGGTCATCAGACGTCCGATGTGTATGGTATTGGCGCGCAATTTCAAGTCGAAAAAAACCTGTGAAATCGGCGTGTTGCATTTCACGATACGCGAGTGTCATGGATTTAACCTCTGCACATCCCATTCCTGATCCGGTTGAGACCGGCGCCAGCGGAACCGATCATGCAGCCGGAAAGCTCCGTCCGCCCAAAATTCGATTTCAACCGGACACAGCCGGTATCCGCCCCAAAATGGTGGCCGCGGCGGGTTCGATCCGTATTTGGCCGTCACTTTCGCCACCTCACCCATCAGGGCCGTCCTGCTGGACAGCGGATGTGACTGGTGCGACGCCCAGGCGCCCAACCTGCTTTTGAGGGACCGAGAGGCATAATATTCATCCGCCTGCGGCCCGTCTTCGCGGGTAATGGATCCGCGCACCCGGATTTGACGCCGCAACGATTTCCAGTGCATCACAAACGCCGCCTGGCCCGCATTGTCCAATTCGGACGCTTTGGCGCTTTGGTAATTCGTATAAAAAACAAACGCGTCTTTTTCGATTTCCTTCAGCAATACCATTCGAACATTCGGCAAACCTTCCGGGTCCACGGTTGCCAAGGCAATCGCGTTCGGATCGTTCGATTCCGTCTTCTCGGCCTCGGCCAGCCACCGCCCCGCTATTACAAACGGATCAGCGCCGGCGAATATGCCGTTCCGCTCACTCATTTCCATCCCCTGGAACGAATTGTTAACGACCCTAAGGCGAGAACCCGCTGCGGGCAAGACCAGACGGCCTTGATGCAGGGCAATCAATGGCATAAACCAACCCAACACATCGCGAAGACAGGCGGAGAACCGAACATGTCAAATCAGTTGATGGCCGGCAAGCGCGGCCTCATCATGGGACTGGCCAATGACAAATCAATCGCATGGGGAATCGCCCGCGCCTTGTCCGAAGCCGGGGCCGAGCTGGCCTTTTCCTATCAGGGCGACGCGCTGAAAAAGCGGGTTGATCCGCTTGCGGCGCAGCTTGGCAGCGAAATCGTCCTGCCCTGCAACGTCTCGGACGAAGCCTCGATCGACGGCCTGTTCGCGGCGCTTGAGGAAAAATGGGGCAAGCTGGACTTTGTCGTCCACGCCATCGGCTTTTCGGACAAGAACGAATTGCGCGGCCGCTACGTGGACACGTCGCGCGCGAATTTCAACCTGACGATGGATGTTTCGGTCTATTCCTTCACGGCCGTCATGCAGCGCGCCGAAAAGATGATGACCGATGGCGGCAGCGCCCTGACCCTGACCTATTACGGTGCCGAGCAGGTCATGCCGCATTATAATGTCATGGGTGTTGCGAAAGCGGCGCTTGAGGCGTCGGTGAAATACCTGGCCGAGGATCTGGGCAAGGACGGCATCCGCGTCAACGCGATCTCGGCCGGTCCGATCAAGACCCTTGCCGCCAGCGGTATCGGTGATTTCCGCTATATCATGAAGTGGAACGAATATAATTCGCCGATGCGTCGGAACGTGACCATCGACGATGTCGGAAAATCGGCGCTGTACCTGTTGTCCGATCTCAGCAGCGGCGTGACCGGGGAAAACCTGCACGTCGACTCGGGGTATCACATCGTCGGCATGAAGGCCGTCGACGCACCGGATGTGGAAAAAGGGTAACGCGATGAGCGCAAAGGACCGTCTGCCCCACGAAAAAGGGTTTCACATCAGCTGGGACCAGATTCACCGCGACTCGCGCGCGTTGGCCTGGCGCCTGGATGGGCAAGGCCCCGATGACGGCGCATGGCGCGCGGTGGTGGCGATCACGCGCGGCGGCATGGCCCCGGCCATGATCGTCAGCCGCGAACTGGACATTCGCACCGTCGACACGATCAGCGTCCGGTCCTATCACCACCAGGAACAAGGCGAAGCGCAGGTTCTCAAAGCCCCTGACAGCGCCTTGATGGGCGATGGCGAGGGCATCCTGATCATCGACGACCTGGTCGACAGCGGCAAAACGCTGGAACTGGTCCGGGACATGTACCCAAAGGCCCATTTCGCAACCGTCTATGCCAAGCCCAAGGGCCGCCCCATGGTTGATACATTCATCACCGAGGTCAGCCAGGACACCTGGATTTTCTTCCCGTGGGATATGGCGTTGCAATATGTCGAGCCCTATCGCGGAACTGACTGACCCGCGGCAATAGCCGCAGCGGCCCGCCACATGATCTGTTCCGCCAGCCGGACTGGCCGGACACCCTGATACATCTGTATTCCTTTTCCAAAGCCTACCGCCTGACCGGTCACCGGGTCGGCGCCATCGTCACCAGCACGGGCCTTCTGGCCGAAATGGAAAAGTTCCTGGATACCGTCACGATCTGCCCCAACCAGATCGGCCAGTTCGCGGCGCTGTGGGGCCTGCAAAACCTGACCCCTTGGATGGCCGAACAAAGGTCCGCGATCCTGGCCCGGCACAAGGCGATCCAAGACGGGATGCCGCGCCTGGAATCGCGGGGCTGGCGTCTTTTGGGGCTGGGGGCCTACTTTGCGCATCTGGAACATCCGCTCGACATGGATTCGGACGCGCTGGCCCGATTGCTGGTGGCAAAGGCGGGCATTCTTTTGCTGCCGGGAACGATGTTCGTGCCAGCCGATGACCCGGCGGGGAAACGCCAGGTTCGCATAGCCTTTGCCAATCTTGACCGGGCCGGTATCGAACAATTGTTCAGCCGTTTGCAGGCATTGGCCATCTAAGCTTGCCCCCCGGCGGTGCGCAGCGTATTCAGGGCCGCAACCGTCAGGGCAGACACCTGCCGAACCAAGCAAGAGGGCACCATGGCCGCAGGCATGAAAAACCTATCCAAAACCTTTGTATGGATTCTCATGGGCCTATTGATGCTGGGGCTTGCCGGCTTTGGCGCCGTCAATCTCAGCGGTACGGTACGCACCGTGGCGCAGGTCGGCGACGAGGATATCTCGGTCGATGCCTATGCCCGCGAATTGCAGCGCGAGATCAGGGCGGTCGAGGCGCAGACCAACCAACCGCTGCAGATGTCCCGAGCCATGGAACTGGGCCTGGACCGTTTGGCCCTGTCGCGCCTGATCGCGCTGGCGGCGCTGGATAACGAAGTCGGACAGCTGGGCATATCGATCGGGGATGAAAACCTGCAAAAAGAGATTGTCGCAATCCCTGCCTTTCAGGGGGTCGATGGCACGTTCGACCGCGAAGCCTATCGTTTTCAGCTGGAACAGGTCGGCATGACCGATTCCGAATTCGAAGAGGACCTGCGCAAGGAATCCGCCCGCACGATCGTTCAGGGCGCAATCATGAGCGGCGTGAACATGCCCGACATCATGACCCAAACCCTGGCGCAATACGTTCTGGCCCGGCGCAGCTTTACCGTGGCCACATTGGCCGCTGATGCGTTGGAAACGCCGGTGCCCGCACCCACGGATCCCGAAATCCAGACCTTTTACGACGAGAACACCGACCGGTTCACCCTGCCCCGCACCAAGCAGCTGACCTATGCCATCCTGTCGCCCGAGATGATCCTGGACACGGTCGAGATCGACCAGGACGCGCTGCGGCGCCTGTATGACGACCGCGCCGACCAGTACCAGCAGCCCGAGCGGCGCCTGGTCGAACGCCTGGTCTTTGCCGACGACGCTGCGGCGACCGAAGCCCTGGCCCAGCTCGAAGTCGGCGGCACCGATTTCGAACAACTGGTCAAGGACCGTGACCTGGACCTCAGCGATATCGATTTGGGCGACGTCACGCGCCAGGATCTGGGTGCCGCCGCCGACGCGGTTTTCGCATCCGAGATCGATGATGTGGTCGGTCCCCTGCCCTCGGACCTTGGCCCGGCCCTGTTTCGTATCAACGGTACGTTTGCTGCCAACAACGTGACCTTTGAAGAAGCGATGCCCGAACTGCGCGAAGAGCTTGCCGCCGAACGCGCACGCCGCCTGATCGAAGCCCAGGCCGAGGATTTCAACGATATGCTGGCCGGTGGTGCCACGCTGGAAGAACTGGCGGGTGAAACCGAAATGGAGCTGGGCGCAATCGACTGGACCGCCCAGACCGTTGACGGCATCGCCGCCTATGACGGGTTCCGCACGGCGGCACAGGCTGTGCAAAAAGGCGATTTTCCCGAAATCGCTTTCCTTGAGGACGGGTCGGTCTTTGCGCTGCGCCTGAATGACGTCTTGCCCCCGCGCCCCGAGCCCCTGGACACCGCCCGCGATGCGGTGGTCGCGGCCTGGACGCAGGAACAAACGGCCAAGGCCCTGCAGGAACAGGCCAACACGGTTCTGACCCAGCTGGCCGCAAGCGGCGATTTCACCGAAACCGGGCTGCCGTTCCGGGTTGAAAACGCCCTGACCCGCACTGCGTTCCTGGATGACGCCCCGGTCGATTTCATGACCCGCATCTTTGAAATGGAAACCGGCGAGTTGCGTGTCATTCCCGGCGAAGGCGCGGCCTTTATCGTACGACTGGACGAAGAACTGCCGCCCGCCGAAACCGATGAACAGCAGCAAATGCAGGATGCGCTGACCGCGCAGCTCAGCCAGGCGCTGGCCCAGAACATCTTTGATCTTTATGTGCGCGATGCCCAGGCCCGCGCCCGTCCGGTTCTGGATCAGGCCGCGCTGAACGCCGTGCAGGCGAATTTCTGAGAAAGACCCCAAGATGGCCCTGATCCCCGAGTATGAGAGTTTCGCCCGCGCCTATGAAGCGGGTGAAAACCAGGTGGTCTACACCCGCCTTGCCGCCGATCTGGATACGCCGGTTTCACTGATGCTCAAGCTGACGGGCGCACAAAAAGACGCCTTCATGCTGGAATCGGTCACCGGCGGCGAGGTACGCGGCCGCTATTCGATCATCGGGATGAAGCCGGACCTGATCTGGCAATGCCGGGGCAGCACGTCCTCTTTGAACCGGACCGCCCGGTTCGACGCCGAGGCGTTTGAACCCCAGACAGGCGATCCGATGGACAATCTGCGCGCCCTGCTGGACGAAAGCAGGATCGCCCTGCCCGATGACCTTCCGCAGGCGGCGGCGGGTCTGTTCGGGTATCTCGGCTATGACATGGTGCGCCTGGTCGAACACCTGCCGAATGTGAACCCCGATCCCCTTGGCCTGCCGGATGCGGTGATGCTGCGCCCGTCGGTCGTTGCTGTGCTTGACGGGGTAAAGGGCGAAGTCACCGTTGTCTCTCCTGCCTGGGTCAGTGACGGTCAATCGGCCAAGGCCGCCTATGCCCAGGCGGCTGAACGGGTCATGGATGCGGTGCGCGATCTTGAACGCGCGATGCCTGCTGAAACCCGCGATCTGGGCGATGCGCATGAAATCGCGCCGCCCGTGTCGAATTTCACCAAGTCGGGCTATATGGAAGCCGTTGAAAAGGCCAAGGAATACATCCGGGCCGGCGATATCTTTCAGGTGGTGCCCGCACAGCGTTGGACACAGGACTTTCCCCAGCCGCCCTTTGCGCTTTACCGTTCGCTGCGCCGCACGAACCCGTCGCCGTTCATGTTCTATTTCAACTTCGGCGGCTTTCAGGTCGTGGGCGCAAGCCCCGAGATTCTGGTGCGTGTCTTTGGCAGCGAAGTCACCATCCGCCCGATCGCAGGCACCCGTCCGCGCGGCGCAACGCCCGAGGAAGACAAGGCCAACGAAGTGGACCTGCTGGCCGACAAGAAAGAGCTGGCCGAGCACCTGATGCTGCTGGACCTGGGCCGCAATGACACAGGTCGCGTTTCCAAGATCGGCACGGTCCGGCCGACCGAAGAGTTCATCATCGAACGCTACAGCCATGTGATGCACATCGTGTCAAACGTGGTCGGCGAACTGGCCCATGACAAGGACGCGCTGGATGCGTTTTTTGCCGGGATGCCCGCCGGCACGGTCTCGGGCGCGCCCAAAGTGCGCGCGATGGAGATCATCGACGAGTTGGAACCCGAAAAGCGCGGCGTTTACGGCGGCGGCGTCGGCTATTTCAGCGCGGGCGGCGATATGGATATGTGCATCGCGTTGCGCACGGCGATCGTAAAGGACCAAAAGCTGTATATTCAGGCCGGTGGCGGTGTCGTCTATGACAGCGACCCCGAGGCGGAATATATGGAGACCGTTCATAAATCGAATGCCATCCGGCGCGCCGCGTCGGATGCCGCGCGGTTTACGGGCTCTGGAAACAGCTGAACAGGCGGGGCCGTGCTGGCCCCGCGTTCCGCCTGCGACGCCGGGACTTACTGAACGTGGTGCTTCATGACAGCCGAAATGGGCGCCATGGCGACACGGCTGCCGCGGTCTTCCAACCCCCATAGCAGCAAGGCAGATATCGTTTCGGGACGCACCCGCCCCAGCATCACAACGGCCCCTTCCTGGCTGGCGCGAAAGGCCGCTTGATCCAGGAAACGACGCATGATTTTCGGGTCCTGGCGGGCGCCGTCAATATCGCGGAACACCACGCCAGAAGGCGTTCCGTTGCGCGCCGCCAGCTTCTGAACCGTGTTCAACCCGTTATCCTGCGTAATCAGCCCGCGGCCGGTTCCGGCGGCAATGGCGGCAACCTGATCGGCCAGTTTGCGGTTGCCCTGGATACCGGTGTCGACACCTTCAAGGATACCCACGGTTTCGGGCAGCGTTTCCAGCCAGACCGACAAGGATACCTCGGCGTCCTGTGCGCTGGCGGCTTTGGGCAGATCAGCCATGGCCAGAACTTCGAACCCCGCCGCACGGTGGCGCGCCATCTTTTCGGCCGCCCCCGGATCGGACGGGTTGACCGCAAAGCTCAGCGGATAGGGAAAGTCCTGCAACGCCTCGGCCCCGAACGCGTCGGCGTCATCGATCAGGATGATCGACATCAACGGTTTGGCCTCGGGGTTATCGAATGCGGCGGCATAAGCCTCGATCGGTTTGCCGACCGCAGGCTGCGCTGCGACCTCGGGTTCGGCGGGCGCATCGTCGCGTTCTGTCAGCGGCACCACCCGCTTGCCCACGATAGTTGTCGATGTCTCGGTCTGTTCGCCGCCGATCTGCGGCAGGGCCGCGATACGGGCGCGTTTGCGCGGCAGCACGTCCTCATCACCTTCAACAGCAATCGGACTGTCCTGGATCGATATCTCTTGTTCGTCAGGCTGGTCTGCCGGGCTGGAAGCGGGCGGCGTGGCCGGGACCGGCGTTTCGTTGGGCTGCAGCGCGGCGATATCCTCGTCCCGTGGTTCCGCAGGCTCAGCCGGCGCGGCATCGACGGTGACCGGCTGCACCTCTTCCTCGGGCGATGCGGGAACGGGCGCAGGCGCCGGAGGGGCGGCCGGAGCATCCGTTTCAACAGAAACCCCCGTGGCGTCGGCGGCACCGGGCGTCTGCAACGCCTGCGATACATCCGATACTTCGGGGCGGGTATCGGGTTCAGGGGCGATCCCGGCCAGACCATCAAGCGTATCGGGCTCATCCTCGGCAGGCTGCAAAGCGCCGGGGGCAATTTCAACCAGATCAGAATCCGGGCCCGATCCGTCAAGATCGGCTTCGGTACGGGGCGCGTCCACCGCGGCGCTTGCCGGGGCCGAGGTTGCAACATCGGGTTTCCTGGCCAGCGGCGTGTTCAGCGACAGGACCGCGCCCATCGCCACCACAACAACCGCGCCTGCGATCATTCCACCGTAAAAGCCGCCCATCTGTCCTCGCCTCTTGCCATTCGTCCTGCCTTGCTGGCCTGTGTGCCGTCTGCTGCGACACTCCTGCGCGTGACCGTTTGGGGCGGGATGCACCCTTGACGCTGCCACGCAAGCCTGAGCATGTATGTCCCCGACACCATACCGTGGCTCTGGGTTGTATCGCCAGCCTGAAATGCCCAAACGAAGATAAGTACAAAATGCTGCTGCTGATCGACAACTATGACTCGTTTACCTACAACCTCGTCCACTATCTGGGCGAGTTGGGCGCCGAGATGGTCGTGCGCCGAAATGATGCGCTGGACGTCCAGGAAGCCATGGCAATGAACCCGGCGGGCATCCTGCTCAGCCCCGGTCCCTGCGACCCGGACCAGGCCGGGATTTGCCTGGCCCTGACCGAGGCCGCAGCCGAAACCGGGACACCGCTTTTGGGCGTATGTCTGGGGCATCAGACCATCGGCCAAAGCTTTGGCGGCAAGGTCATCCGCTGCCATGAAATCGTACACGGCAAAATGGGAACGATGCACCACACCGGCAAAGGTCTGTTTGCCGGGCTGCCTACACCGTTCGAGGCCACGCGGTATCATTCGCTGGTGGTGGATCGCGCCACCCTGCCCGATTGCCTTGAGATTACCGCCGAACTCGAAGACGGCACGATCATGGGGCTTCAGCACAAGGAACTGCCGATACACGGCGTTCAGTTTCACCCCGAATCCATTGCGTCCGAGCATGGCCACGCCCTGCTCAAGAACTTCCTGAACGAGATGAAAGTCCCCGCATGAGCGATGCTCTGAAACCGTTGATCGGTGTCGCCGCCGACCGGCCCCTGACCCGCGCCGAGGCCGAACAGGCCTTTGGTATCCTGTTTGACGGCGAAGCCACGCCCAGTCAGATCGGCGGCCTGCTGATGGCCATGCGGACACGCGGCGAAACCGTGGACGAATACGCCGCCGCAGCAGCTGTCATGCGCGCCAAATGCAACGCGGTCCGCGCGCCCGAAGGCGCGATCGACATCGTGGGAACCGGTGGCGACGGCAAGGGGACGCTGAACATCTCGACCGCGACCGCCTTTGTGGTGGCAGGCGCAGGCGTGACCGTGGCCAAGCATGGCAACCGCAATCTCAGTTCGAAATCCGGTGCCGCGGATGCGTTGGGCCAGATGGGCATCAACGTGATGATCGGGCCAGAGGTGGTCGAAAACGCCCTGCGCGAAGTCGGGATCGGCTTCATGATGGCGCCCATGCATCATCCGGCGATCGCCCATGTCATGCCAACCCGGCAAGAGCTGGGAACCCGCACGATCTTTAACATTCTGGGACCACTGACCAACCCGGCGGGCGTCAAACGGCAACTGACCGGGGCGTTCAGCCGCGACCTGATCCGCCCGATGGCGGAAACCCTGGGCGTTCTGGGCGCGGACCATGCCTGGCTGGTGCATGGCTCGGACGGGACGGACGAACTGACGATAACCGGCGTCAGCTGGGTTGCGTCGCTGGAAGACGGTGCGGTGCGCGAGGTCGAACTGCATCCCGAAGACGCCGGCTTGGCCGTGCATCCGTTCGAAGACATCCTTGGCGGGACGCCGCAGGAAAATGCCGTCGCCCTGCGCGCGCTGCTTGATGGCACACCGTCGGCCTATCGCGATGCGGTCCTTTTGAACGCCGCCGCAGCCCTGGTGGTTGCCGACGTGGCAGGTGACCTGCGCGAAGGCGTCGCCATGGCCGCCGAAAGCATCGACAGCGGCAAAGCCAAGGACAAAATCACCGCTCTGGCCCGTATCACACAGGAAACCGCATGACCGAAACCGTTCTGGACAAAATCAAGGCCTACAAGCTTGAAGAGGTTGCGGCGGACAAGGCGCGCAAATCGCTTGACGAGCTGGAGCAAGAGGCGCGCAATGCGTCCGACGTCCGGGGCTTTGCCAAGGCGTTGCAATCCGCCAGCAGGCAAGGCTATGGCCTGATTGCCGAGGTCAAAAAGGCCAGCCCGTCCAAGGGGTTGATCCGTGCCGATTTCGACCCGCCCGCCCTGGCGAAAGCCTATGAGGACGGCGGCGCGGCCTGTCTTTCGGTGCTGACCGACACGCCCAGCTTTCAGGGCGCAAAAGAGTATCTGACGGCAGCACGCGACGCCTGTGCGCTGCCGGCGTTGCGCAAGGATTTCATGTACGACCCTTACCAGGTTGTCGAAGCCCGCGCCCTGGGGGCCGATTGTATCCTGATCATCATGGCCTCGGTCGATGACGGTCAGGCCGCCGAACTTGAACAGACCGCCTTTGACTGGGGCATGGATGTTCTGATCGAAGTCCATGATGAGGCAGAACTGAGCCGCGCGGCCCAGATGAAAAGCCCGCTGATCGGGATAAACAACCGCAATCTCAAGACGTTCGATACCTCTCTTGATGTAACGCGGACCCTTTCGAAACTGGTTCCCGAGGATCGGACGATCGTCTGCGAAAGCGGGTTGAACACGCCGCAGGACCTGGCCGATATCGCCCGCTATGGCGCCCGGTGTTTCCTGATCGGCGAAAGCCTGATGCGTCAGGATGACGTGGCAAGCGCCACGCAGGCCTTGCTGGCCAACCCTCTGATACCCGGTGTGATGTGATGCCGCTGACCCATTTCGATGCCGACGGCCAGGCCCATATGGTCGATGTGTCGGACAAGGCGACGACTGACCGCATTGCCGTTGCCGAAGGTTACATCACCATGGCAACCCAAACCTTTGAAATCATTTCAGAAGGTCGCGCAAAAAAAGGCGATGTTCTGGGTGTTGCGCGGCTGGCCGGGATCATGGGGGCAAAGAAGACACCGGATCTGATCCCGCTGTGTCACCCGCTGCCGATTACCAAGGTTGCGGTGGAACTGACCCTCGACCCCGACCTGCCGGGTGTTCGGATCGAGGCGACCGTCAAGACCACCGGCCAGACCGGTGTCGAGATGGAGGCCTTGACGGCCGTGTCAACAGCGGCCCTGACAGTGTATGACATGATCAAGGCCGTGGACAAGGCGATGGAGATCGGCGGCATACGCGTTGTTCTGAAAGATGGTGGAAAATCCGGACGTTACGAGGCGACATGATCACCGTCGATGAAGCGCGTACGTTGTTGTTTGACCTTGTGGCGCCTGTTTCGTCGGAACAGGTTCCCCTGACCGAAGCCGCCGGGCGCGTTTTGGCGACCGAGATCGTCGCGACCCGCAACCAGCCTCCGTTTGCCGCATCGTCGATGGATGGCTACGCGGTGAATGCGGCAGAGGTCGAACTGCATGCGATGTTCAAGGTCATCGGCGAAGCCGCTGCGGGCCACCGGTTTGACGGCCAGTTGCGTGCGGGACAGGCCGTGCGGATATTTACCGGCGCGCCGATGCCGCAAGGCGCTGATTTCGTTGTGATCCAAGAGGATGTCGACCGCCGGGGCGACCTGATCACCATCGCGCGCGCGCCGGGCAGCAAATCGAATGTCCGCCCGGTCGGAGTGGATTTCACCACGGGAACCGCGATTTCGGCCCCCCGCTTTCTGCGGCCCGAGGACATTGCCCTGATCGCTGCGATGAACCACGCCCGGGTCCCGGTTGCGCGCAAGCCCCGGATCGCGCTGATTTCCACCGGGAACGAGTTGGTGATGCCAGGGGAACAGCCCGGCCCCGACCAGATCATCGCCTCGAACACTTTTGGCCTGAAGGCGCTGCTTGACCGCGCCGGAGCCGAGACCCGCATTCTTCCGATTGCGCGCGATACGCTGTCATCGCTGGAAACCGCGTTTGGCCTGGCCCAGGGCGCCGACATCGTGGTGACGATCGGCGGCGCTTCGGTTGGCGATCACGACCTGGTCTCGGATGTGGCACAACGCCTGGGTGTCGAACAGTCCTTTTACAAGGTGCGCATGCGTCCGGGGAAACCCTTGATGGCCGGGCGCCTTGGCAGTTCCGCCATGATCGGACTGCCCGGAAACCCCGTCAGTGCAATGGTTTGCGGATACTTGTTCCTGTTGCCGATGGTGCGCCGCATGCTTGGGCTGGATGTCGCGCTGCCGGCCTTTCAAAGCGCGCCATTGGCGGCACCGATCGGGCCTAACGGCCCGCGCGAGCATTATATGCGCGCCGAATTTGGCGCGGATGGGATCCGCGTATGCGACGATCAGGACAGCTCGCTGCTCAGCGTTCTGGCGCAGGCCAACGCCCTGGTGGTACGCCCCCCCGATGACCCGCCTCGCGCGGCGGGCGAGCAAGTCCAGTTTCTGCCGATCTGACCGGACTGCGGCAAATCCGTTGACACAAAACGTGAACATGCGTAGAACAAAAGAAAACGCATGAGCGACGAGGTTTGAGCAATGCTAACCAAGAAGCAATTGGATTTGTTGGAATTCATCCACAAACGCGTCCAGGCAGATGGTGTTCCGCCCAGTTTCGACGAAATGAAAACCGCATTGGACCTGAGGTCGAAATCCGGCATTCACCGACTGATCACGGCGCTTGAGGAACGCGGCTTTATCCGCAGGCTGGCGCATCGGGCGCGGGCAATAGAAATCGTCAAGCTGCCCGAAAGCCTGGGCGGCGAACCTGCAACCGGGTTCACCCCCCGTGTCATCGAAGGCGACAAGCCCAGCGGTCCGCGGCCTGCAAACTTTGAACCTGTGACTGTCGACGCGATGGAACTGCCGGTCATGGGCCGCATCGCGGCCGGTGTTCCGATCGAAGCGATCAGCCATGTGTCGCACCGTGTGGCGGTGCCCGGTTCGATGGTTTCGGGCAGCGGCGAGCATTACGCGCTTGAGGTGCGTGGCGACTCGATGATCGACGCGGGTATCAATGATGGCGATGTGGTTGTGATCCGGGAAACATCCTCGGCCGATAATGGCGACATCGTTGTTGCGCTGGTCGAAGATCAGGAAGCGACGCTGAAGCGGTTCTTTCGCCGCGGCCAGGCCATCGCGCTTGAGGCTGCGAACCCGGCCTATGAAACCCGCGTGCTGCCCGAGGACAAGGTCAAGGTTCAGGGTCGACTGGTCGGCCTGATCCGCAGCTATTGATGCTTGCCCGCCGCAGACCTGCTGGGTGACCACAGGCGCGGCCCGGAAACCTGGGCGGCCGAGATGATCTTGCCCTGATCTATGGCCAGGCTGCCCGTGGTCCCAAGCGCGCCCACGTCGAAAAGCCCGCAATCGCCGCGCAAATCCAGGGCCACCGGCGCCACGATCACCTGCCCCGCCATGCATTCATCAAACCCGTTTGCCGCCCGTTTGCCGGTCAGGTGAACCACCTCGGTCGGGCCGAGGCGGAACCTCTGAATACCGTCCGACGCGCCCGGCCACCGGGCCGCGGCCTGTGCCTGATCACCTGCATCGCCGTCGTTTTCCAGCCAGACCCCGGCGACAAAACCGCTGCCTTTCTGTTTGCTGAGCGCCCGGCCGGTTTCGGTCATCACACCGACCAGCCCGCCGGATTCGGCAATCAGAACCTGCGGACGCGGCGCTTGCCCCCACATCAGGAATGCGGCACAGGCCGGAACCGCCCCCAGGTACCGGGCCCGCCCCTGCCAGAGGATGGCCCACAAGGCCCCCAGCGCGGCAACGGGCAGGACGTAATCCGGCGGGGCGGGCACATGGCCCTGAGCGCCCTCAAGGTTAGAAACCCAATCGGCAACCCCCATGATCCAGCGCAGCCCCAGCCCCATCACCCACAAGGCCACCGCTTCAAGGCCGATCGGCACAAGCAGCGCCGCCACCACGGCCGCGGGGACGACAAGTGTGCCCATGACCGGAACGGCCAGCAGGTTGGCCAAAAGACCGTAATGCGAGGTGGTGTTGAAATGCGCAGCCCCGATTGGTGCAGTTGCAAGGCCCGCGATAAGCGACGAGGCGATCAGCCCACCAGCAGCGCGTACCCATTTCGGGCCCGGCATGGGGCCGCGGTCGCGCAGCGCGCCAAATACCGCGACCAGGGCCGTGGTGGCGGCAAATGACATCTGGAACCCCGGGCTCAGCAGGGATTCGGGGCGCAGGAACAGCACGATCAGGGCAGCCACCGCAACCGCCCGCAGCGAAATGGCCCGTCGGTCGATCAAAACTGCGCCCAGCATGACCGAAACCATGACAAAGGCCCGCTCGGTGGCGACGTTTCCGCCTGACAGCAACAGGTAGGCAAGCGCGGCCACAAGGGCGGCCAGCGCGGCCAGTTTCTTGACCGGCATCCGCAGCGCCAGGCCGGGGATGGCGGCCAGCCCGATCCGGCTGCCGACAAAGACAAAGCCGGTCAAAAGCCCCATATGCAAGCCCGAGATCGCCAAGAGATGCGCCAGGTTGGACTTGCGCAACGTCTCAAGCGTCGCCTGCCCCATGCCGCTGCGGTCGCCGGTTGTGACGGCAGCGGCAAACCCGCCAACTTCACCCGGCAGCACATTGCGCACATTCCGTGATATCGCCATGCGCACCGCGGTGACGCGGACCCCGTCCCGGCCCTCGGACGGCGGTGCGATGGTCAGAACCGGAACCCGCGTGTAGCCGACGGCGCCCAGGCGCTGGAACCACGCGTGACGGCGAAAATCAAAGCCACCGGGTTCCACCGGCCCTTGCGGCGGTGACAGATGGGCCGTTGTCATGATCCTTTGCCCCGGTTGCAGCGGCACCGTATCGCCGTGAATGGACAGCCGGACGCGCTGCGGCCTTTGATCGGCGCGCAGGTCTTCCAGGCGCACCCTGTCCAATGTCACCCGCAGCGCATCCGACGCCGACCGGTCCATCGCCACGACCCGCCCCTCGACCGGGCCGTAATAGCGCCATTGAAGTACCGGTTCGGCAACCAGATGGGCGCGCAAGCCGGCCAGGGCAAACCCGCAGGCAATCAGTGCAGCGGCCGTCATCACCGGTGCCCAGGCCGACATCCCGCGCAATCCCGCAAACCCCGCGCCGATTGCCAGCGCGATCACACAGGCATACCACGGCGCGCCGGGTTCGAACCGCAGCGCGAAATAAGCCCCGATACCGATGGCCAGACAGACCGGAGACCAGGGCAAAAGGTGCCCACGCTGGTTCAACAACGCGGCGTTGAGCCGTGCAAGAACACGCATGGTTGCCCCCGTCCTTCCGGCTCGTTAGACAGGCGCCAACACTAGCGCCGACGCGGTTACCAAAAGGTTAACACTCACCATGCCCGAACAGGTCGTCACTCGATTTGCCCCCTCTCCAACCGGCTTTCTGCATATAGGAGGCGCGCGCACCGCGCTGTTCAACTGGCTGTACGCGCGCGGTCGCGGCGGCAAATTCCTGTTGCGCATCGAAGATACCGACCGGACACGGTCCACGCCCGAGGCAACCGCCGCGATCCTCAAGGGGATGGGCTGGCTGGGGCTGGACCATGACGGCGAGATCGTCAGCCAGTTCGACGGCGCCGACAGACACGCCGAAATTGCCCGCCACCTTCTGGACCAGGGCAAGGCGTATAAGTGCTTTGCCACCCAGGACGAAATCACCGCCTTTCGCGAAGACGCACGGGCCCAGGGCAAATCGACCCTGTTCCGCAGCCCCTGGCGCGACGCGGATGACGCCGACCACCCCGACCTTCCCTATGCCATCCGCATCAAGGCCCCCCAGGACGGCGTGACCGTCATCCGGGACCAGGTTCAGGGCGACGTCACCATCAGGAACGATCAGCTGGACGACATGATCCTGCTGCGCTCGGACGGCACCCCGGTCTATATGCTGGCGGTTGTGGTCGATGACCACGACATGGGCGTGACCCATGTGATCCGGGGCGATGATCACCTCAACAACGCTGCGCGCCAGATGATGATCTATGAGGCGATGGGCTGGGACATTCCCGTCTGGGCGCATATCCCGCTGATTCACGGCCCCGACGGCAAGAAACTGTCCAAACGCCACGGCGCGTTGGGCGCGCAGGAATACCAGGCAATGGGATATCCCGCCGCCGGGATGCGTAACTATCTTGCCCGACTGGGCTGGAGCCACGGTGACGACGAGTTCTTTACCGATGAACAGGCCAAGGCGTGGTTCGACCTGGACGGAATCGGCAAAAGCCCGGCCCGGTTCGACCTGAAAAAGCTGGAAAACCTGAGCGGTCAGCATATTGCCGTCACCGAGGATGCTGCATTGCGGCGCGAGATTCAGGGCTATCTGGACGCCGCGAACCTGCCTGACCTCACGGAAGCACAGGCCGCCGATCTGGAGCGTGCGATGTATTGCCTCAAGGATCGCGCCCGGACCTTCCCGGAACTTCTTGAAAAAGCGCAATTTATTCTGGCACAACGTCCAATTTCGCTGGATGAGAAGGCGCAGAAAGCGCTTGCATCTGTATCCGATGGTATACTGAATGAATTGACGCCGCAGTTGCAAAATGTTAGCTGGACGCGGAACGAACTGGAGGAAGCCCTGAACGCGTTTGCCGACGCCAACGGGGTCAAGTTCGGCAAGCTGGCCGGGCCATTACGGGCTGCGCTGGCGGGACGCGCCGTAACACCTTCGGTGTTTGACATGATGCTCGTGCTGGGGCGGGAAGAGACCCTGGCGCGACTGTCGGATGCAGCGCAATAGCCGGGTTTCACATTCGGGTAACGCTGCTCATCTACACGTCGGATTGCGCGACCACGCGCGACCGATGCCCGCAATGCCGGACCACGCACCGGCATACGAACGATTGAGGAAGGGATACCCATGACCGAGAGCCAAAAAACAGCCACTTTGACTGTGCACGGCGATACATACGAGTTGCCGGTACATTCGCCGACCGCTGGTCCCGATGTCATCGATATCCGCAAGCTTTACGGCCAGGCGGGTATGTTCACCTATGACCCCGGTTTCACCTCGACCGCAAGCTGTGACAGCACCATCACCTATATTGACGGCGAAAAAGGCGAGCTGCTGCACCGCGGCTACCCGATCGACCAGTTGGCCGAGAAATCGCACTTCCTAGAAGTGTGCTATCTGCTTCTGTACGGAGAGCTACCGGCCGCCAAGGATCTGGAGACCTTTGAAACCACCATCACCCGCCACACGATGCTGCACGAGCAGATGCAGTATTTCTATCGCGGGTTCCGCCGTGATGCGCACCCGATGGCGATCATGGTGGGTGTTGTTGGCGCAATGTCGGCCTTCTATCACGACTCGACCGATATTTCAGACCCGCGCCAGCGCGAAATCGCCTCGCACCGTCTGATCGCCAAGATGCCGACCATCGCGGCCTGGGCCTATAAATACCACACCGGTCAGCCGTTCGTGTATCCGCGCAACGATCTGGACTATGCGTCGAACTTCCTGCGCATGTGCTTTAGCGTTCCGGCCGAGGACTATGAGGTCAACCCGATCCTCAGCCGTGCGATGGACCGTATCTTTACCCTGCACGCAGATCACGAACAGAACGCGTCGACCTCGACCGTGCGCCTGGCGTCGTCGTCGGGTGCCAACCCGTTCGCCTGTATCGCGGCGGGTATCGCCTGTCTTTGGGGTCCGGCGCATGGTGGTGCGAACCAGGCCTGCCTTGAGATGCTGGAAGAGATCGGCAGCGTTGACCGCATCCCCGAATTCATTGCCCGCGCCAAGGACAAGAACGACCCGTTCCGCCTGATGGGCTTTGGTCACCGCGTCTACAAGAATTTCGACCCCCGCGCCAAGGTGATGAAGCAGTCCGCAGACGAAGTGCTTGAACTGCTTGGCATCGAGGACAACCCCAAGCTTCAGGTTGCCAAAGAGCTGGAGCGCGAAGCGCTGGAAGACCCGTATTTCACCGAGAAGAAGCTGTTCCCGAACGTGGATTTCTATTCGGGCATCATCCTCGAGGCGATGGGCTTTCCGACATCGATGTTCACCCCGATCTTTGCGCTTTCGCGCACCGTCGGCTGGGTCAGCCAGTGGAAAGAGATGATCGCAGACCCACAGAACAAGATCGGCCGCCCGCGCCAGTTGTACCTGGGCGAAACGCTGCGCGATTACGTGGATATCGAAAACCGCTGAACCCTCTGGGGTATCACCGACACAAGACAGCAAACGGGCCCCGCGATGCGGGGCCTTTTTGGGTTTCGGCCAGTGTTACCGAACAGAAGCGATTGCGGCAAAAATTCCCGCCAGCGGGGCTGTGCGCTTTTCCCAGATATCGGGGCGGGTATTCTGCGCGGATCACATCCAGGCAGAATCACAATGAAATCCACGTTCCTGTTGCCCCTCCTCTGCCTGCTGATCCTCGGCGGCCCTGCCCTTGCGCAAAGCGGGCTTGAAAACAAGTTCAAGGACCTGCAGCGCGAAAACGCAGCCGGGTCGCTGGCTGTCATGGGGCTGGCCGGCATCCCCGATGACTCGGCCAGTGCGATATCGCTGCAATCCAACACCCGGAACCGGGACTATGATTTCAAATCCGCCCAATTGGGTGGTGGTTTCCGGCTGAGCGAAGGCGTGCCGATCTATCTGGAAGGCTATATCGGCTATGCCCGGTATGATCCCGTCCTCAGCTTCAGCGGCTCGGGCCAAACCGCTGTTCTGCCGTTGAAATGGACCAGCGCCGCTGCGACCGGCGGTGTCGGGTACCAGTTCGACCTGAACGACCACTGGACGCTGACGCCGATGGCCCATATCTCGATTGGCCGCACGCAGTCTGATGCGTCGGTGGTGACACAGGCGGTTGCCAACCGGCTGGGGCTTGACCGCGACTTTGTCCAAAGCGGCGGGCTTTGGGCAGGCGGCGCCGGGGGATCGTTCACGCTTGCCTATGATCGGCCGCTTGAAAACGATCGCGAATTCGAGATGAGCTTTCGCTATACGCATATCGAATATTGGCCGATCGGCGATGACAAGGACCTGCTGGTCCAGTCGACGGCGGCAAATGCGGTGTTGTGGACCCGCTACAGGTTTCCCACCGGCACACGCATGTTTGGCCGTCCCGTGCGCTGGGTCGGGGACCTGTCCTTGTCATACCTGATCGGCGATCAGTCCCTTGTTCTGGGCACCGACTGGCTGGCCCGTGTCGGCGGCGGTGTCGAGGTTGACCTGTCGGATACCTGGGTCCCTTGGGTGACCACCACGCGCATCATGGTGCGCTATTATGGCAGCGACACGGTCAACGGCTTCACCGCCGGGATCGGGATCAGCTTCTGATCCGCCCTCAGAACAGGTTCAACTGATCACCCGGCTGCGGCGGTACGGAAAACGTGGCGCAGTTCAACGGCGGCGACCTGAGCGCGAGCCCCAGTTGCGAACAGGCCCTGTCAAACCTTTGCGCAATCAGCGTGGCATAGGGCCCCTGGCCGCGCATCCGCTGCCCCCAGCGCGGGTCATAATCCCGCCCGCCATGCATCTCTCTGAGGTGGCCCATGACCTTGCGCGCACGCGTTGGTTGGTGCTTGTCCAGCCATTCCTGCCACAGGCCGGACACTTCGCGCGGCAGGCGCAGCATGATCCAGCTGGCCGCATCGGCCCCCGCCGCGTGCCCGGCGGCAAGCAGGGTTTCAAGTTCGTGATCCGTCAGCCCCGGTATGACAGGCGATGTCATGACCCGTACCGGCACCCCTGCCCCGGTCAATCGCCGTATCGTTTCAAGGCGGCGCCGGGGCGCTGGGGCGCGGGGCTCCAACCGGCGCGACAGGTCAGCATCCAGGGTTGTCAGCGAAATACCGACACGCACAAGCCCGCGCCGCGCCATGGGGGCCAGGATATCCAGGTCACGCTCGACCATGGTTCCCTTGGTCACAATGGCCACCGGGTGGCCGAAATCGCGCAACACCTCAAGGCAGGCCCGTGTTATCTGGCGCGTCTTTTCGACCGGCTGGTACGGGTCGGTGTTTGTGCCCATTGCGATCGGCGCAACCTTATAGGCGCGGCGCGACAATTCACGCCTCAGGACTTCGGCCGCATTGGGTCGGGCAATCAGGCGGGTTTCAAAATCCAGACCCGCAGACAGCCCAAGATAGGCATGGGTGGGACGCGCAAAACAGTAGATGCACCCGTGTTCGCATCCCCGATACGGGTTGATCGACCGGTCAAAGGGCAAATCGGGCGACGTGTTGTACGTAATCACGCTGCGCGCATGTTCATCGCGCACATCCGTGCGCAGCACGGGCAAATCCTGATCACTGTCCCAGCCATCGTCGAACGCCTCGGGCACAAACCGTTCATAGCGCCCCGCCGTATTCGACACGGCCCCCCGGGCCAATGGCTTTGGTTGATTGCGCATTTTGTTCCCTGTTTGTTCTGATGTATTCAACCTAGATAATCACCCCTCATGACGCAAGCACCCACCGGTATCCCCCGTGAATGCGGCAAACCGGCTGCTGGATGTCCAAATTCGCCCCATCCTGGGCGCACCGGCCCGCAACCTGAGCCGGATACACGATGATCATGCAAATTATTCCGTCGAGCCTCCGCTAAATATCCCCTATAGGTCGGTCTCGGAACGACTGAGGTCGCAATCGTCACAGTCACCCTGCGGCGAAATGGCCACAACGGAATTAATCTCGCCACCACGGGCCCCGGCCCGAACAGCTCAGGGAAACGCGCATGTCTGACGAAGAAGACATTGTCCTGTCGGAACTCAACGACGATGAACTCGTCGAGCAGATGTTTGATGACCTTTACGACGGTCTGAAGGAAGAAATCGAAGAAGGTGTGAATATCCTGCTGGAGCGGGGTTGGGCGCCTTACGACATTCTGACCAAGGCGCTGGTCGGCGGCATGACGATCGTCGGACATGATTTTCGCGACGGTATCCTGTTCGTACCCGAGGTTCTGCTGGCCGCCAACGCGATGAAGGGCGGGATGACCATCCTCAAGCCACTGCTGGCCGAAACCGGTGCGCCACGCGTCGGCAAGATGGTGATCGGCACCGTCAAAGGCGACATTCACGACATCGGCAAGAACCTTGTGTCGATGATGATGGAGGGCGCCGGGTTCGAGGTCGTGGACCTGGGGATCAACAACCCCGTTGAAAACTACCTTGAGGCGCTGGAGACGGAAGAGCCCGACATTCTGGGCATGTCCGCCCTGCTGACGACCACGATGCCCTACATGAAAGTGGTCATCGACACATTGGTCGAACAGGGTATGCGCGAAGACTATATCGTGCTGGTCGGCGGCGCGCCGTTGAACGAAGAATTCGGCAAGGCCATCGGGGCCGATGCCTATTGCCGTGACGCCGCCGTTGCGGTGGAAACCGCCAAGGAATTCGTGGCGCGCAAGCACAACCAGATGGCTGGCTGACAACGCCTCGCGGAACAGATGAAAGGCCGCCGATCGGGGCGGCCTTTTTTATTGCGGCCACGCCCGGAGCGGCCCTGTTTACCGTTTCTAAAATGATCCTCGGCTAGAAAACCCTGCGCAACAGCAGAGGTTTCCCGTGCCCCAGACATTTACCGCCCTGTTCCTGGGCAACCTTGCCGATATCGACACGACCGAGGGGAATAATACCGCCGAAAACGCCTCGGCCCTGGTCGGGCAGACCTTTGGCGCGCCCGGTGATGCCCTGCTGAACAACGCCGTGACCTGGAGTGCGGTCAAGGTTTCCGGGTCCGTCTATGACATGAACAATTCTACGAATGAGAAGTTCTCGATCGACGGCGGACCGGCGCAGAATTTTGATGCGACCTCGGTCTACAAGGCCACGGTCACCTTTGCCGATGGAAGCACCGGAAACATTTCGGCCGTGGTTGCGCAGGATACCGACGGCAACACCTATTTGATGCCGGAATTTTCCGACAATCAGGACCAGGGCATTCTGCAATCGGGGCCGATACAGTCGATCACCCTCAACAGCCTGCTGGGAAACCGCTATTCCGGGCTGACCGCCAGCCGCGAAACCTGGGATCTGGTGACGTGTTTCACCTCGGGAACAAGCATTGCAACCGACAGGGGCGAAAGGCGCATCGACGACCTGCGTATCGGGGACAGGGTTCAGACGCTTGACAACGGTCTGCAATGCATCCGCTGGATCGGCCGGCGAACGGTACCGGCGCAGGGGGCGTTTGCGCCGGTGCGGATCAAGGCCGGCGCATTCGGCAACCGCCGTGACCTGTTGGTTTCGCCGCAACACCGGATGTTGGTCCGCGACTGGCGTGTTGAGCTGAACACGGGCCACCCCGAGGCGCTGTGCCCGGCAAAACACCTGTTGGGCGGCCCGTATGCGACCCTCCAAACCGGCGGAAACGTCACCTATTTCCATCTGCTGTTCGACCGCCACGAATTGATCTGGGCCGAAGGCAGCCTAAGCGAAAGCTTTCACCCCGGTACCCTGTCCTGGACCACGCTTACGTCAGCGGCCAGGGCCGAAATCCTTGCCCTGTTCCCGCAGATCGCGGATCACGGTCCGGCATCTTACGGCCCATCCGCACGCCCGTCGCTGAAGCGGTTCGAAACCCTTGCGTCGGTGGCCTGACATTGCATGTCGGAAACGGGGGTTGCGTTCGGTGGCGGTAAGGCGTCTGCTGTCGGGGCAGCGATTTGGTCAGAGCCATGCAAAGAAACGACATCCCCGACGATGAAAGCCTGACGCGGCACGGCTATGCCAGCCTGGATGCGCGGCAAAACACGTTGCTGATCGCCTGCGGCGCACTGGCCCGCGAAATCCTGGACCTGAAGACGCGCAATGGCTGGGATCATCTGGCGCTGACATGCCTGCCCGCCATCCTGCATGTCCACCCCGAAAAGATCACGCAAGCCGTCGAGGATACCGTCGCAAAGCACCGCGACCATTACGACGCCATCTATGTGGTCTATGCCGATTGCGGCACCGGCGGCCTATTGCAAAGCGCCTGCGACCGGCTGGGCGTTGAAATGATCAAGGGGCCGCATTGCTATTCTTTCTTCGAGGGAAACCAGGTGTTTGCCGAACATGGCGAAGATGAAACCACCGCGTTCTACCTGACGGATTTCCTGGCCCGACAGTTTGACGCCTTTGTCTGGAAACCCCTTGGCCTGGACCGCCACCCCGAACTGCGGGACATGTATTTCGGCAATTACACCAAGCTTGTCTACCAGGCGCAGACCGACGACCCGGCGCTGACCGAAAAGGCGCGCGACTGCGCCGACCGGATGGGGCTGGCGTTCGAACGCCGGGTTACCGGCTATGGTGATCTGGAAACAACCTTATCACGCTGGGCAAAATCAGAGCCTCAGGGCTAACGCCCCTGCCCCACGCCGATCAGGCGTATTCGCGCGCCACGTCGCGGATACGTTCGACCATCGCGCGCAACCCGTTCGATCGCTGTGCCGACAGGTGATCATGCAGGCCCAGACGCGCCAGTTCGGCGCCTGCATCGACAGTGGCGACCGCACCCACGGGCAGGTCATTGTACAGCGCCCGCAACACGGCAATCAGCCCCCGAACGATCAGCGCATCGCTGTCGCCGTCAAAACGGAACGTGCCGCCCTCGACCACCGGATGCAGCCAGACCTGGCTGGCACAGCCATCCACCTTGGTGGCCGGCACCTTTAGCGCATCATCCAATGGAGCCATCGCCTTGCCCTGTTCGATAACGTGGCGATACCGGTCCTCCCAGTCTTCCAGGAACTCGAAATCCTCGACGATTTCTTCAAAAGCGGGCGTGGCCATGGCGTGGCGGTCCTTGCGTTGCGATCACAAAACTGACCTATGTTGCCCGAACTCAGCTGTCCAGCCCCAAGCGCGGCTTTTCAACCCGCCGGTTTTGCGGTAACCCGTTGCAGACAATAATGCTCAAAGTCACGGGTCCATGCAAAAAACTCTGTCCGTTCTTCTGGTCGCCACCCTGGCCCTGTCCGCATGCAGCAGCTGGCGCAACTCGCGCGCCAACCCGTCCAACTGGTTCGGCCCTTCCGGCCCACCACCCGAGGCAACCTCGCCGAATGACGCAGACGCCCTGATTCCCGCACAGCGCGGCGGCACCGGGCTGCTGTCCCGCCCCGAAGAAACGGATACCAGTATTCCAATTGCCGTGATCGACGAACTGCGAATCAACCCGACCCCGACCGGCGCAATCATCTATGCGACAGGCACGGCCACCCGCCAGGGGGCGTATAACGCTCGGCTGGTGCCGGTCGTTTCGTCAGAGAACCGCGAAGACGGAGTATTGGAGTTCACATTCCGCGTGAACTACCCCCGATATGCCACGCAACAGGGACCAGAACGGTCGCGCATGGTGTCGGACGCCGTCAATGTCAGCGATCAGGATTTGCAGAATGTGCGCCTGGTGCGTGTGATCGGCCAGCAGAACACGCTGGAATCGCGCCGCCGCTGAGCCATTACAAGGATACGGCCTGCACCGACTGGCCGTTGGCCGCCAGCGCGATCTTGCCCTCGCACAGTTTCAGCGCGTCTTCGCCAAACACTTCATAGCGCCATCCCGTCATGGCCGGGACGTCACGCTCACCGGCGGCGATCTGGTCCAGATCAGCGCTGGTGGCGATCAGCTTGGCTGCCACGCCCGAGCTTTCGGTTTTCGACTTGAGCAATACGCGCAACAGATCGGCCAATGCCGGGTTGACCTTCAGCTTGTCGCGGCTGTTGTCCACCTTTGGCATATTCTCGGCCGGACAATTCACCCCGCGTTTCACCGCCGCCAAGATACCGTCGGCGATCACGCCTTTCCGGGCCTCGCGCAGCAACAGGCGCGAACCGCCCAGATCCGCAGGTGTCTTGGGCTTGGTCGAGGCCAGCTCGATCAGGGCATCGTCCTTGAAGACCCGGCTGCGCGGCACGTTGTTCGATTGGGCATAGGATTCGCGGAACTGCGCAAGCTCGCGCACGACCGCCAGAAACTTGGCTGAATTCGTGCGGGTTTTCACCCGGCGCCACGCATCCTGCGGCTGAATATCATAGGTCGTGGGCTGGGTCAGAATCTGCAACTCTTCGGCAACCCAATGGCTCCGCTTGGTTTTTTTCAACTCGGCCGCCAGGTATTCATAGATCTGCCGCAGATGGGTCACGTCCGCCAGCGCATAGGTTTTCTGCGCATCGCTGAGCGGACGGCGAGACCAGTCCGTGAACCGCGACGTCTTGTCGACACCCTGCTTGCAGATCTTGCGCACCAGGGTTTCATATCCGACCTGCTCTCCAAAGCCGCAGACCATCGCGGCGACCTGCGTGTCGAACAGTGGTTTGGGGAACACGCCCGCCTCGACCCAAAAGATTTCAAGGTCCTGCCGCGCGGCGTGGAAAACCTTGACGACACCCTCGTTTGCAAACAGCTCGTATAGCGGGTCCAGCGACATGCCCTCGGCCAACGGGTCAACCAGAACGGCGCTGCCTTCATCGTCCGAGGGAACCGCGATCTGAACCAGGCAGAGTTTCGAGTAATACGTCCGTTCGCGCAGAAACTCGGTATCTACTGTGACGTAAGGGTGGTCAGCGGCAGCCTTGCAAAAAGTGGCCAGCTCTTGGGTCGTTGTCAGGATTTTCATGCGCCGTTTAGTCTTGCTCTTGTTCTTGTGATCGCTCGATTATTTGACCTCGTCCCGAGCCATGGAGGCAACCATAGGACGAATGACCGGCATGTGTAAATCACTCTGATCGGATCAGGGCAGAAGAACCGGTGTTCGGTCCCCGGCGGCAAAGCGCCAAAGCACCGCCGGATACAGCTTGTGTTCCCAGGTCAAAACGCGCGCGGCAAGGGTATCGGGCGTGTCATCCGGCGCGATGTTCAACCGCGCCTGGCCAAGAATTGGGCCGTCATCCAGCGCCGCCGTGACCTCGTGCACAGAACAGCCATGTTCTGCATCCCCGGCCTGAATGGCGCGAGCATGAGTATTCAGGCCCTTGTATTTGGGCAGCAGGGATGGGTGGATATTCAGCATCCGTCCCTGAAAACGGGAAACGAAATCGGCGGTCAGAACGCGCATGAACCCGGCCAGGCAGACGATATCGGGCTGCGCCTGTTCGAGCGGCTTCAACAACTCGGCCTCGAAGGCGGCGCGATCTGCCCCAAAGGGCCGGTGATCGACGGATGCCGTCGGGATGCCGCGCGCGGCCGCCTTTTTCAACCCGCCCGCCTGCGCGTCATTGGACAGGACCAGACAGGGCCGCGCCGGGTGATCCCCGGTCATGCTGTCGACCAGCGACAGCATGTTCGACCCCCCGCCCGAAATCAGGATGGCGACGCGCTTATGGCTCACAGCAGCCGGCCCGAATAGGCAATACCTGCAGTGTCGGTGACGGTTCCAAGCCGCGAGACCGTTTCGCCCGCTTCGGTCAGCAAAGCGCTCAGCGCGTCCGCGCGGTCCGGCGCGCAGACGACGATCATGCCAATGCCGCAGTTGAAGGTCTTCAACATCTCGGCCTCGGCGATCCCGCCGGTTTCGGCCATCCAGCGGAAGACGGGCGGCAAGTCCCAGGCGTTCAGGTCAATCCCGGCGCCCAGCCCCTCGGGCAGGACGCGCGGAAGGTTTTCGGTCAGGCCACCACCGGTGATATGCGCCAGCGCATGCACGCCACCGGCCCGAATGGCCGCCAAAGCAGGTTTGACATAAAGCCGGGTCGGCGTTAGCAGCGCCTCGCCCAGCGATCCGGTGCCAAAGGGCGCGGTATCATCCCAGCCCAGCCCGGACAGATCGACCAGTTTGCGGACCAGCGAATAGCCGTTGGAATGCACCCCGTTCGATGCCAGCCCCAGCAGGACATCCCCCTGCGCAACATCCGCCGGCAAGGTCTCGCCTCGCTCCATCGCGCCGACCGAGAACCCGGCCAGGTCGAAATCGCCATCGGGGTACATTCCGGGCATCTCGGCGGTTTCGCCACCGATCAGCGCGCAGCCCGACTGGGCGCAGCCTTCGGCAATGCCTTCGATGATGCGGGCGGCGGTATCGGTGTCCAGCTTGCCGGTGGCAAAGTAGTCGAGAAAGAACAGCGGCTCGGCGCCCTGGCAGATCAGGTCGTTCACACACATCGCCACCAGGTCCACGCCGACCCCGTCCACGACGCCGGTATCAATCGCGATCCGCAGCTTGGTTCCCACGCCGTCGGTCGCGCCAACCAGAATCGGATCCGTGTATCCGGCCGCCTTGAGGTCGAACAATGCGCCAAACCCGCCAAGGCCGCTGGCCACGCCAGGGCGGTTTGTACGCTTGGCTGCTGGTTTGATCCTGTCCACCAGCGCATTGCCTGCATCGATATCAACGCCCGCGTCCGCATATGTGATGCCGTTCTTGCCCGCTGTCATGGCCATTCCCTCATGAGTGCTTTGCGGGCGGGTTAGTCGATTGTGCGCCTTGTTGCAACGGTCAGGCTTGACGCGGTCATTCATCGTGATACGCAAGGCGCTCAGGCGGGCCTGTAGCTCAATTGGTTAGAGCAGAGCGCTCATAACGCTTTGGTTGGGGGTTCGAGTCCCTCCGGGCCTACCAGTCAATTACCGCCCAATGATGATATCGGCGCACAATCCACCCAGGCGTTCGCTTTGGGCCAGCCGCAATGTGCCGCCATGGGCGCGGGCGATATCGGCCACGATCGCCAGGCCCAGCCCGACGCCGCTGCCCTGATTCTGATTGCGCGCGGGGTCGAGCCGGGTAAAGGGCCGTACCGCCTCGGACCGTTGCGCCACCGGGATGCCGGGGCCGTCATCCTCGACCCGGATGCGCACGGATTTGGGCGTCGATGTCAGGCTGATTTCAGCCCGGCTGCCGTATCGGACGGCGTTGCCGATCAGGTTTTCGACCGCGCGCTTGATGGCCGAGGGGCGCAGCATCGCGGTTCCTCCACCTTCAACCGACACCAGTTGAACGGCGCGCCCGGCACGGCGCGAATCCTCGGCGATATGGGTCAGCAGTATTTCCAGATCGACCTCTTCGGCCTCGCCCTCGGCTGCGCCGCGCGAAAAGTCGAGAAAGGCGTCCAGAAGGGACTGCATTTCCTTCACGTCTTCCAGCATTGGCCCGGCCTCGTCTTCGGGCAGCATGGCCAGCCCAAGCTTGAGCCGGGTCAACGGCGTCCGCAGGTCGTGGCTGACGCCCGACAGCATCAGCGTGCGCTGTTCGATCTGCCGTTCGATCCGCGCGCGCATGTCCAAAAAGGCGTTTCCCGCCGCCCGCACCTCGATCGCGCCGCTGGGCGCGTATGGCACCACCCTGCCCCGCCCAAAGGCCTGCGCCGCATCGGCAAGCCGCGTGATCGGACGCAGCTGGTTGCGCATGTAAAGAAACGAGATCGACGTCATGAGCACCGCGAAAAAGACCATTGTCACGATCAGTTGGTGCGGTGCCGCCGGGGACAGGCGACGCCGGTCAAAGGTCAGTTCAAGAACGCCAAGGTCGGTGTCCAGAAACAGGGTCGCCGCGCGGCTGCTGGGCAACGAGATATCCACAAGCCGGGGCAGCAGCGCGTACAGTTCCTCGGCCACTTGCGGCGCGATGAAATCATACCAGCGGCGCGCATCTATCTGCGGAGATTCGTTTGCATCCAGAAAACGGGCCTGCATCTGAAGCGCCGACAGATCAGGCCGCGCCGCAGCCAGCGCCTGTTGCTGCGTTTCCGCGCCCCGCATGACGCCGGTCACCAGAAGAACCTCGCGCGAGGCCGTCCGGGTCATCTGCGCCGTCACGTCCTCAAGATGCTTTTGCAGGAATGCCACCGCAACGACCAGCAACACCACCACGACCGGCAGGACCAGGATCAATGCAGCACGGGCATAGAGGCTGCGCGGCATATAGGGTTTGAGCCATCGCGAGGACATGCGCTAAACCTAGCGGGCTGCCCCGACAAGAGGAAGAGCCCAGAATGAACGCCCCTGACGATTTCAACCCTGTTGCCGGGCAGGCCATCGAATTGCAGCCGGGCCTGCGCCGCATTCTGGCGCCGAACCCGTCGCCAATGACTTATCGCGGGACCAACACCTATTTGCTGGGTACACGCGACATTGCCGTGATCGACCCCGGCCCCGCAAGCCAGCCGCACCTGACCGCGATTCTCGAAGCGCTGACGCCGGGACAGAGAATCAGCCACATTCTTGTCACCCACTCCCATCTTGACCATTCCCCGCTGGCGGCCCCCCTGTCCGCCCGCACCGGTGCGCCGATCCTGGCCTTTGGTGGGCCGCAGGCTGGGCGCAGCGCCGTGATGACCCGCCTTGCCGCCCAAGGTCTGGCCGGGGGCGGCGAAGGCATCGATACTGCGTTCCGGCCCGACATCGAACTGGCCGATGGCGAGGTGATTGAAACCCAAGACTGGTCTCTGGAAGTGATCCACACCCCCGGTCACCTGGGCAATCACATCGCGCTGGCCTGGGGGGATGTCTGCTTTACCGCCGATCACGTCATGGGCTGGGCAAGCTCTCTGGTCTCGCCGCCCGATGGCGATCTGACCGATTTCATGGAGGCCTGCCACCGCCTGCGCCGCCGCGACTGGCGCATCTTTCACGCCGGACATGGCGCGCCGGTCCAGGACCCCGCCGGGCGTCTGGAGTGGCTGATTCAACACCGAATGGGGCGCGAGGCGCAGATTCTTGATGCTCTGGCCCAGTCCAGCGGCACCGCCCGCGACCTGGCCGCGCGCATCTATACCGAAACGCCACCCGGCCTTTTGCCCGCCGCTGAACGCAACGTATTTGCCCACCTTGTTGATTTGGCAGGAAAATCCCAGGTCTCGGCCCAGGGCGATCTGTCTGCCGAGGCGGTGTTCATCCGCGATGCATAGTTTCGCAAAATTATCACTTTCGACGCGCTTCCCCTCTGGACGCCGAAAATCCGGATTGTTATACGCCCCGAAAGTTCCGGCGTAGCTCAGCGGTAGAGCAGTTGACTGTTAATCAATTGGTCGTAGGTTCGATCCCTACCGCCGGAGCCAATTTCCCCCAATATTGTCTGTTGTTTCAAAGCACTAGCCGCGTGCCCTTGAAAAATTCCGGGGACCGGCAAAAAATGTGCCGCGCCCTCTGGACGCGGCTGGGTCTGGTTGCTATACGGCGCGAACCGTTCCGGCGTAGCTCAGCGGTAGAGCAGTTGACTGTTAATCAATTGGTCGTAGGTTCGATCCCTACCGCCGGAGCCATTTCCCCCAGATTACCGGCCCTCACCCCGTCAGGGCGTCGCTGAAATCCTCGCGCAGCGTCCGTTTGAGAACCTTGCCGGTTGCATTCAACGGCAAGGCATCGACAAAGACGACCTTGTCGGGCACCTGCCAGTCGGCGATCTTGCCGCTAAAGAACTCGAGCAATTCGCTTTCGGTCGGGGTCGCGCCCTCGGCCCGGACGGCAACCAAAAGGGGGCGTTCGTCCCATTTGGGATGCGGCACGCCGATGACGGCGGCCGCCGCCAGCTTGGGATGCGCCACGGCGATGTTTTCCAACTCGACCGAGCTGATCCACTCGCCGCCAGACTTGATGATATCCTTGGTGCGGTCGCGGATCGTCATGTACCCGTCGGGGTCCAATGTGGCCACGTCGCCGGTGGCGAACCAGCCATCTTGCAGAATGTTCTGGTCCTGCATCTGGAAATAGCTGTCCAGAACCCAATGACCGCGCACCATCAGGTCGCCCTGGGTCTGCCCGTCATTGGGCAGTTGGACACCATCATCGTCAACGATCTTCAGCTCGACACCAAATGGCGGGCGGCCCTGGCTTTCGCGGATCTTGTGCTGTTCCTGGGGCGGCAGATTCATATGCTTGGCCAAGGGGTAGTTGGTTGTGCCCAGCGGGCTCATTTCGCTCATGCCCCAGGCATGAACCGTATCGACTCCATAGTCTTCGCGGAAGGTTGCCATCATGGATGGCGGGCAGGCCGCCCCCCCGATCACCGTGCGGTCAAGACTGGCCAGCCGGGTCCCCGATTTCGCCGCATGGGCCAACAGCCCCTGCCAGATCGTCGGCACCCCCATCGCAAGGGTAACGCCATAGGTGTCGATCAGGTTGACCAGCGCCTCGCCATGCAGGTCCGGGCCGGGCAACACCATCCGAGACCCCGACATGGCGCAGGCATAGGGTGACCCCCAGGCGTTGACGTGGAACATCGGCACGACGGGCATGACGACATCCATCGCCGAATACCCGATCACGTCGCGTGTATTGGATGCAAAGCTGTGCAGGACGGTCGAGCGGTGCGAATACAAAACACCCTTGGGATGCCCCGTCGTCCCCGAGGTATAGCACAGGCTGGACGCGGTGTTTTCGTCCAGGTCGGGCCAGGTGAAATCCTCGGCGCCGGATTGGATCAGTTCATCAAAGAACGCAACACCCGGCAGCTGTGCCACAACATCGTCATCGCGCGGCCCCATCAGGACAAAGTGGCGGGTCTCGGTCAGGTGCTCGCGGATCGCAGCCACCAGCGGGACAAAGGTGGCGTCAAAGAACAGAACCCGGTCCTTGGCGTGGTTCATGATATAGACCAGCTGTTCGGGAAACAGCCGGGGATTGATCGTGTGGCAAACAAAGCCCGCGCCAGAAGCCCCGTAATAGATTTCCAGATGCCGCCGGTTGTTCCAAGCCAGCGTGCCGACGCGGTCCTGCGGGTCCAGCCCAAGTTGGGTCAGCGCCGACCCCAGACGCCTGGCATTCACAGCAATCCCGGCCCAGTTGGTGGTCACCGCGCGGCCATCCGCCTCGACCGAGACAATCTCGGTTTCGCCGTGGTAGCGTTCGGCGTGGTCAATCAGCGACGAAATCAGCAATGGCTGCGTCATCATCTGTCCCAGCATGGGCATCCTCCCTGTGTCGGTGCCCTGGCTTTGGGCCGGCACCTGTTCGCGCCCTTGACCGTGACGCCGTGCCAGGGGCACGGCCCGTCGGTTCGGGCTAGTTCTTTCCCGAACCTGCCAAGCATTTAATTGTCTGACAATAAAAGAATGACCTGCCGCATAACGGCAGGTCATTTTCTTTGCCTCGTTTTTGCCCCGGTCTTTGCCCCACGGCAGCCGTCGGTGGGCGCCTGCCGGTCAGCCCCTGTGACGCAGGGCATACCCCACCAGGGCCGCGGTTGAACCATCCTTGCCGCTTGTATCCTGATCGCCATCCACGATCGGCCCCAGCGAGGTGGCCAGTTCCTTGCCCAGTTCAACGCCCCACTGATCGAACGAGTTGATGCCCAGCAGAACGCCTTCGACAAACACACGGTGTTCATACAAGGCAATGATCTGGCCCAGAACGAACGGGGTAAGCTTGGGATAGATCAGCGTCGTGGACGGCCTGTTTCCGGCAAATACCCGGTGGCGCGCCTGGCGATCCAGCTCTGCGCCCGTCAGGCCCTTTTCAGCCATGCGCGCGCGCGCCTCGTCCAGCGACCTTCCCCGCATCAGCGCCTCGGATTGGGCCAGGCAATTGGCCAGCAACAGGCGATGGTGATGGGCCAGTTCAGGCTCGTGCCCTTCGGCGGCAACCATGAATTCGCACGGGATCACATCCGTACCCTGGTGGATAAGCTGGTAAAAGGCGTGCTGACCATTGGTCCCCGGCTCGCCCCAGACCACCGGGCCAGACGGAAGGGTCAGCTGCGCGCCGTCCATTTGCACCGACTTGCCGTTCGATTCCATCTCGAGCTGTTGGAAATAGGCTGCCAGCCGCAGCAGTCGCTGATCATAGGGCAACACCGCGCGGCTGGCATGGGTCAGCACCTGACGGTGCCAGATGCCGACCAGTGCCAGCAGGACCGGCAGGTTCTCGGACCATTCGGCGGAACGGAAATGCAGGTCCATGGCCTGACCGCCCCGCAAAAAGGCATCAAAGGCGTTGGACCCCACCGCGATCATGACCGGCAGGCCGACCGGCCCCCAGACCGAGTAGCGCCCACCAACCCAATCGGCAAAACCGAACACGCGCGACGCGGGGATGCCAAAGGCCTGCGTTTTGTCCAACGCGCTTGAAACCGCGGCAAATTGCTGAGCAGGATCGCCGCCCCCTTCCTGCATCCATGCGCGCGCGGTGCGGGCATTCGTCATGGTTTCAATCGTGGTAAACGTCTTGGACGCAACGATGACCAGCGTTCGGGTCGGGTCCAGCAGCCGCAGCGTATCGGCGATATGGGCGCCATCGACATTCGAGACATAATGCACCCGTGGGCCGTCATGATACGGCGCCAACGCATGGGTCGCCATCACCGGCCCCAGATCAGACCCGCCAATACCGATATTGACGATATCGGTAAGGCTGCCCCCTGCCCCCTTTGCCGCGCCTCCGCGAATCTCTTCGGCGAAAACGCGCATCCGTTGCAACGTATCCAGAACGTCCGGCATGACGTCCTGCCCGTCGACATGAACCGCGCCACCGTCTAGGTTGCGCAATGCGGTGTGCAGCACGGCGCGGCCCTCGGTTTCATTGATCTTTTCGCCCGCAAACATCGCTGCGCGGCGCGCGCCCAGACCGGCCTCGTCGCACAGCCCGATCAGCGCATCGCGGATGTCATCGTCGATGCCCGTCTTGGAATAGTCGAACAGCATGTCACCCGCGGTGGCCGAAAAGCGGCTGGCCCGCTTGGGGTCGGCGGCAAAAAGATCAAGGATGTGGCGGTCGGCATGGGCGGCGGCCAGGGTCTTGAGGGTTTCCAGTTTCATTTCACTTACTCCGCCCAATGTACGGTCATACCGCTGAGAACTGCACCTATCGGGGCTTCTTCGGGTGGCAGGCTCAGCGCCCGGTCCAGTGCGTCCCGCTTGGCCGCGCCAAAGATGACCAGGTGTTTGGACAGGGCCCCGTCCAGAACCGGACCCGAAAGCGAAATCCGCGGTTCTGGCTGAACCTCGGTCCGGGCCACGACCAGGGGCGGCGCGTGACTGTCCAGCGCCGCGGCAAGGCCGCTCATACCGGGAAACAGGGATGCGGTATGCATGTCTTCGCCCATGCCCAACACCAAAACCGACAGCGGCAGAACCGGCGCGATCACGGCCTCGATCTCGGGCAGCGCATCTTCGGGCGCGGTGCCCGGCAGGTAAAGCGGGATGTAATGTGCCGTCGCGGCGCGCCCGGTCAGCAGGCGTTCGCGGATCAGGCGCTCGTTCGACCGGTCGCTGTCTGCGGGCACGCACCGTTCGTCGGTGGGCAGCACGCGCACCCGGTCCCAGTCCAGGTCAGCGGCGCACAGCCCATCGAAAATCGGGCCGGGCGTGGTTCCGCCGGGCACGGCAAATGCCACGGTGTCGTGATGCAACAATGCCGCCTTAATCTGACCTGCCAGAACATTCGCCACATCGATGGCCAGCATGTCCCGGTCGGCATATTCCACAATATTCATGGCTTGATCCCTTGCCAGTGGCGACCGTCGCGTTTCATCAGCAGCTCGGCGTCGCCGGGTCCGGTGCTGCCGCTGTCATAAGGTTTCGGCACATCGCCGCGCGCCTGCCAGCCGGCAATGATCGGATCGACCCAGGCCCAGGCGGCTTCGACCTCGTCGCCGCGCATGAACAGGGTCTGGTTGCCCCGGATCACATCCATCACCAGCCGCTCATAGGCGTCGGGCGGCGTGTCACTGTCGGGGCCCAGGGCCTCGGCAAAGCTCATGTCCAGCGGCACATCGACCAGGCGCATACCGCCAGGGCCCGGTTCCTTGATGGTCACCTTCAGGGTGATCCCTTCGTTGGGTTGCAACCGGATCGACAGGGCATTGGCATGCCGTCCGGCCGCCGCGCCAAAGATCGAATGCGGGGCGTCCTTGAACAGCACGTTGATGACCGAGGACCGCGCCACCAGACGCTTGCCTGTCCGCAAATAGAACGGGGTTCCTGCCCATCGCCAGTTGCTGACATGCGCGCGCAGCGCCACATAGCTTTCGGTTGCCGACCTGGGGTTGCCGACGACATCGCGATAGCCGGGACCGTCCGTCCCCGCGCCAAACTGGCCGCGCACGATATGATGCGGCTCGACCGGGTCCAGCGCGCGGATAACTTTTAGCTTTTCGTCCCGCACCGCGTCCGGGTCGAACTTGGCCGGTGGCTCCATCGCGATCAGGCATAGCAGCTGCATCAGGTGGTTCTGCATCATGTCACGCATGGCCCCGGCGCGGTCATAATAATCTTCGCGCCCGTCGATCCCGACCGTTTCGGCAACCGTGATCTGGATATGATCCACATATTGGCTGTTCCACAGCGGCTCGAACAGCATGTTGCCAAAGCGGACAGCCATCAGGTTCTGCACCGTTTCCTTGCCCAGGTAATGGTCGATCCGGTAGATTTGGCTTTCGTCGAAATGGGCGGCCAGGGTCGCGTTCAGCGCGCGAGAGCTTTCAAGATCGTGGCCAAACGGTTTTTCGACCACGATCCGGGTCTTGTCGGTCGCCAGGTTATGCGCCTGTATCCTGGTGGCAAGCGGCGCAAACAACCCCGGCCCGACCGAGAAATAAAACGCCCGGACCCGCGCATTGTCCAAAAGGCCCGCCAACCGATCCCATCCCGCATCGGACAGCGCATCCAGACGCACAAACCCGACCCGCTGCAGAAACGCGTCCAAAGCATCGCCGTTGCGGGCCAGATCGGGCGCAAAGCTGCGCAGCGACTTGGCGACAACGGCCTGAAACCCGGCGCGGTCAAGATCGCCGCGCGCGGCCCCGATCACCTGGGCATCGCGCGGCCACTGGCCAGCGCAAAACCGACGAAACAGCGCCGGCATGATCTTGCGCTGCGCAAGATCGCCCGTTCCGCCGAAAATGATCAGATCGAAAGGATCGACCGGGATGACACGAGAAACCATAGCCCGTCCATATCTCTACTGCGTGCGCATGTCCAATGTTAGCGCAATCATTTTTCCATTTCCCCGCGAAAACACCGCGGCGTTCAAAACTCTGTCAGCATCGCCCTGCGGACCTTAACTTGTCTGCGCCCCGGGGCTAAGTGTGTCCGGTGGCATCAGGAAACCGGACGCGGACATGAAAGACAACGCCCCTCAGCCTGCCAATATGGGCAAGTTTCAAAACAGGTTGGTGACAGCCGACGGACAGGCCCGCGCCTCGGTGCCGCTGCGCGATGCGCAGACGCTGTGGTTCAACACCGGCACCCTGTGCAACATCGAATGCCGCAACTGCTATATCGACAGCAGCCCCAGCAACGATGCGCTGGTTTACATCACCACGCCCGAGGTCACCGATTTTCTGGACCAGATCGAAGCCCGCAACTGGCCGGTTCAGGAAATCGGCCTGACCGGGGGCGAGCCGTTCATGAACCCGGACATCATCGACATGACCCGCGCCGCCCTTGCGCGCGGCTATGCGGTACTGATCCTGACCAATGCGATGTCACCGATGATGCGCCCCCGGATGCGCGACGGGTTGCTGGACCTGCACAAGACCTTTGGCAACCGGCTGACGCTGCGCATTTCCGTCGATCATTACCGGCCCGGCCTGCATGACGAGGAACGCGGCACGGGAAGTTTCGCCAAGACCTTGGCGGGGATGAAATGGCTTGGGGATCATGGGATCAACATGGCCATTGCCGGACGCACGGTATGGGGCGAAGCCGAGGCCGAAAGCCGCGCGGGATATGCCGCGTTCTTTGCCGAACACGGGTTCGACATCGACGCGCATGACCCCGGTCAGACGGTCCTGTTCCCTGAAATGGACGAGACCGTCGAAGTCCCCGAGATCACCACCGCCTGCTGGGATATTCTTGGCAAATCCCCCGATACGGTCATGTGTGCGACTGCGCGCATGGTGGTCAAACGCAAGGGTGCGGCCCGCCCTGCTGTTCTGGCCTGCACGCTGCTGCCTTATGACACGGCGTTTGAAATGGGCAGCACCCTGGCCGAGGCCGAGGATGACGTGTTTCTGAACCACCCGCATTGCGCAAAATTCTGCGTCCTGGGCGGGGCAAGCTGTTCGGGTTAGTTCACCCGGAATTCACCCACCATGTTGCGCCACTCGCCCGGCGCGATCATCTTGCGATGCGTATACCGGACAGAATGCAGCGGGCCGTCGATTTCCCGCTGCCAGAATTCAATGAAATCAAACAGCTTTGGGTGGTCGGGCGCCAGGTCGTATTCCTGCCAGATAAACGTGTTGAGGACATGGATATAGTCCGGCATGTGATAGAAGAATTCAGCGGTGGTCAGCCCATAGCCCTTGAGCATAAGTTCGGTTTCGCTTCGCTCCATTCAGACCTCCAATTTTTCAAAAGGTCTCTTCAGGGTAACACCGAAAAACTCTAACAGTTATATAACAATATGTTACCGGTTGGTTGCCCGGCGATTGCGCAACAAATCTGCTGCTTGCTTGCACCTTATGTGCCGGGTCTGATAAGGTACATCCACAAGATATAGAGTCTGCACAAAGAACGGGCAGTTTACGTGAGCGATACGCCAGAAATCCCCGAAAACATGGATGAAACCCCGCCAGAGCGCCCCGTCTATGACGGTCCGACGGTGTCCATCGAATCCGAGATGCGCACGTCCTATCTGGATTATGCCATGTCGGTTATCGTCAGCCGCGCGATCCCCGATTTGCGCGACGGGCTGAAACCGGTGCACCGGCGCATCCTATATGCGATGCATGAAACCGGGAACACGCATGACAAGGCCTATCGCAAATCGGCCCGTCCGGTTGGCGACGTGATGGGTAAGTACCACCCGCATGGCGACAGTGCGATTTATGACGCGCTGGTGCGGATGGCGCAGGATTTCTCGATGTCGCTGCCGCTGCTGGATGGTCAGGGCAACTTTGGCTCGATGGACGGCGATAACCCGGCGGCCATGCGGTATACCGAAGTGCGGATGGACAAACCCGCCGCTGCCCTGCTGGCCGATATTGAAAAAGAAACGGTCGATTTTCAGGACAACTATGACGGCAAGGACCGGGAACCGACGGTCCTGCCCGCCCGTTTCCCGAACATGCTGGTCAACGGTGCCGGTGGTATTGCCGTGGGTATGGCCACGAATATCCCGCCGCACAATCTGGGTGAGGTGGTCGACGCCACGCTGGCGCTGATCGACGACCCCGATCTGACCTCGGAACAGCTGATCGAATACGTGCCCGGCCCCGACTTTCCGACCGGTGGCGTCATGCTGGGCCGGTCCGGCGCGCGCAAGGCGTATCTTGAGGGGCGCGGCAGCGTCATCATCCGCGCCAAGACCCGCGTCGAAGAACTGCGCAAGGACCGTTATGCCATCATCGTGGACGAGATCCCGTATCAGGTGAACAAGGCCTCGATGATCGAAAAGATCGCCGAAGCGGTGCGTGAAAAGCGGATCGAGGGCGTATCCCACGTTCAGGACGAATCCGACCGGAACGGTGTGCGCGTCGTGGTCGAGTTGAAACGCGACGCGACACCAGAGGTGGTGCTGAACCAGCTATATCGCTTCTCGCCGATGCAAACATCCTTTGGCTGCAACATGCTGGCCCTTAACGGTGGCCGGCCCGAGCAACTGACCCTGCGCCGGTTCCTGACATCCTTCATCGACTTCCGCGAGGATGTCGTCGCCCGCCGCACCGCATACGATCTGCGCAAGGCGCGCGAACGCAGCCACATCCTGTGTGGTCTGGCCGTGGCGGTGTCGAATGTGGACGAGGTGGTTGCCACCATCCGGTCGTCGGCGGACGCGGCGCAAGCGCGCGAAAAGCTGATGACCCGCCGTTGGCCAGCATCCGAGATCGAAGGTTATCTGCGCCTGATCGACGATCCGCTGTCCAAGATGAACGACGACGGCACCTATAACCTGACCGAGGTTCAGGCCCGCGCGATCCTGGAACTGCGCCTGCAACGCCTGACCCAACTGGGCGTCAAAGAGGTCACGGACGAGCTGGAGGAGCTGGCCGCCAAGATCAAGGAATACCTGGATATTCTGTCGTCGCGCGAACGCATCATGGGCATCATCGCCGATGAGCTGCGCAGCGTCCGCGAGCAATTCGCCGTCGACCGCCGCACACAGATCGTCGACTGGTCCGGCGACATGGAAGACGAGGACCTGATCGAACGCGAGGACATGGTCGTGACTGTCACCTCGGGCGGTTACATCAAGCGCACGCCGCTGGCCGATTTCCGGGCGCAGAAGCGTGGCGGCAAGGGCCTGTCGGGGATGCAGACCAAGGAAGAGGACGTGGTCACCACCCTCTTCGTCGCAAACACGCATACCCAGCTTTTGTTCTTCACCACCGACGGGATGGTCTACAAGCTCAAGACCTGGCGCCTGCCGCAATCGGGGCGCACCGGCAAGGGCAAGGCGATCGTCAACATCCTGCCGATCCCGACCGGAGTTTCCATCGCGGCCATCATGCCCGTGGATGTGCCGGATGAAGAATGGGAAAACCTGCAGATCGTCTTTGCCACCAGCGCCGGTGACGTGCGCCGGAACGCGCTGAGCGATTTCACCAATGTCAAACGCAACGGCAAGATCGCAATGGACCTGCCCGAAGGCGTGGAACTGGTGAATGCGCGCATCTGTTCAGAAGACGACGACGTGATGCTGGTCACTAATTCGGGCCGCGCGATCCGGTTCCAGACGACGGCTGTTCGGGTCTTCAAGGGCCGTAAATCGACAGGTGTGCGCGGCATCAAGCTGACCAATGGCGACCGGGTTGTCTCGATGTCCGTGATCCGCCATTTCGAGGCGACCTCGGACGAGCGTGCCGCCTATCTCAAGATGCGCCGCCTGATGGCAGGCGTCACCGAAGAGGCCGAGGCGGACGAAGATGAAGGCAATGCCGACAGCGTGCTGCCTCAGGAACGCTATGCCGAGATGTCCGCCGCCGAGAACCTGATCCTGACCATCACCACGGGCGGCGCGGGCAAGCTGAGCTCCAGCCACGATTACCCGGTCCGCGGACGCGGCGGCGTGGGCGTTGCGGCAATGGACAAGGCGATGCGCGGCGGCGAGTTGGTGGCCTCGTTCCCGGTCGAAATCGACGACCAGATCATGCTGGCCACGTCCAAAGGGCAATCGATCCGTGTTCCGGTTGATGGCATCTCGTTCCGGTCGCGCAGCGCGGGCGGCGTCAAGGTGTTCAACACCGGCAAAAACGAAGAGGTCGTCAGCGTCGCCTGGATCGCCGATCAGGGCGATGAGGACGAGGCCGAAGAGTAACCTTGGCCGAAAGAAAATGTTGAACGGGGGCAGAGTAACTCTGCCCCCTTTTTCTTTCTACATCAGGTAGTTGTTGAAAAACGCGATGGTTCGCTTCCAGGCCAGCTTGGCCGCCACCTCGTCATATCTGGGGGTGGTGTCGTTGTGAAAACCGTGATTCACATCCGGATAGAAATGCACGCTGAACTTTTTCTGGTTTGCTTCCAGCGCCTCGGAATAGGCGGGCCAACCGGCATTTATCCGTTCGTCCAGACCTGCGTAATGGATCAATAACGGCGCCTGGATCGCGGGCACATCCTCGGCCACGGGCTGGCGGCCATAGAACGGGACCGAGGCCGCAAGGTCCGGGTAAGCCACGGCCAGCGCATTGCAGACCCCGCCGCCATAACAGAACCCGACCGCGCCGACCTTGCCAGTCGATCCTTCAAGATCGCGCAGGTATTCAAAGGCTGCAAAGAAATCGGCCATCAGCTTTTCGCGATCCATCGACCCCTGCATTTCGCGCCCCTTGTCATCGGTGCCCGGATAACCGCCAAGCGGCGACAGGCCATCCGGTCCGAAAGCCAGGAACCCGGCCTTGGCCGTACGCCGGACCACGTCTTGGATATAGGGGTTGAGCCCGCGGTTTTCGTGCACCACCAGCACGGCCGGAAGCCTGCCTTGGGCGTTTGCCGGTTTGGCCATAAGTCCGCTGACCGCGCCATGGCCTTCGGGGCTTTGGAATTCAACAATCGCGGTCTCGATTTCCGGGTCATCCGGCGCGACCTGCTGCGCCCAGGCGTAATTGGGTTGCAATTCTTCCAGGATCATTGCGCCGGTCACCCCGGCGGCAGTGAATTTTCCGGCTTTCGAAATGAACGCGCGCTTGGTCATCTTGCCATGCACGTAACCATCGAAAATTTCCAGGATCCTGGGGTCGAAATCACTTGCTTTCTTGCGGGCTGTTCCAGTCATCGGGATCTCCCATCGATGCTACAGGTGCCGCTATTCTATCGCAATTTCGTCGTGGGACGTACTTACAATCCGTAAAGCCCGCCGAACTTCTGTTCCAGGTAGGTCAGCAAGGGCTCTGGCCCAGGCTCGATGCCGCTGGCGCGCTGTATCACCTCGCGCGGGGCATAAAGCCCGCCGAATTGCTGCACATTCTCGCGCAGCCATTTTGTGGCGCCAGAGGTGTCGCCACGGGCCAGTTGAGCATCCAGATCAGGGATCGCGGCGCGCAAAGCCTGGTTGAGGCACCCGGCATAGACATTGCCAAGGGAATAGGTCGGGAAATATCCGAACAGACCCACGGACCAATGCACATCCTGCAGGCACCCATTCGAGGGTTTGTCGACCGCATAACCGAAATCGGCCTTGAACCGGTCATTCCACGCCCCCTCAAGATCAGCGACCTGCAAATCGCCCGCCATCAGGGCGCGTTCCAGGTCAAAACGCAGCATGATATGCAGGTTGTACTGCACCTCGTCCGCCTCGGTGCGGATATAGCCGTTATGGACACGGTTCACGGTGGCATAGAATGCGTCGGCCTCGGTGATGCCGAAATCGCCAAATGCCGTTTTCATCTGTTCGAACAACCAGCCGGTAAAGGCGCGCGACCGGCCCAGTTGGTTTTCATAGATGCGGCTTTGGCTTTCATGCACGCCCATCGAAACGCCGCGCCCCAGAGGCGTCAGCAGGTAATCGCGGTCGATCCCCTGTTCATAGGCGGCGTGGCCGACCTCGTGAATGGTGGAATAGAAACAGTTGAACGGGTCGGTTTCGCTGGTTCGTGTGGTGATGCGCACATCCAGGCCACTGCCCGAGCTGAACGGGTGCACGGCCTTGTCCACACGGCCGTAGTTCAGGTCATAGCCGAACGCAACCGCCAGTTTCTGCGACAGGCGCATCTGGGTCAGTTCGTCAAAGTGGCCAGTCAGCGCCGCGGGTTCGGGGCGGTCCAGTACAGCCGCCCGCAACGCCACCAGCCGGGGGCGCATGGCGTCGAAAATCGCCGCGATCTGGGCGCCGGTCGTATAGGGCTCGTAATCCTCGACCATGGCGTCATAGATGTCACCGCCCTGCGCCAAGGCCGCGCCTTCCTGGCGTTTCAGCGAGACAACTTCTTGCAGCACAGGCAGGAAGGCGGCGACATCTTCGTCCGCCCGCGCCTGCGCCCATTTCCCCTGGGCGGCCGAAGTGACACGGGCAATCGCCGTCGCCAGATCGGCGGGCACCTTTACCGCGCGCTCATAGGAACGGCGGATTTCGCGCAGTTGCGCTTTGCCGGCCGCATCCTGCGGGGCGGCCTGTTCCAGCCATTCGGCGACCCGAGGGTCCGACCGGCGCGCATGGAGAACGGCCTCGATCGCGGCCATTTCCTCGGCCCGTTGGGGCGCTGCGCCGCGCGGCATCACGGTTTCCTGGTCCCAGCCCAACCGCCCGGCAATCTGGCCCAGGGCCGAGGTTTCGCGCTGAAAGGTCATCAGCTTGTCGAATGCAGTCATGGGGTCACGCTCCGCGCAGAGAGGTTGCGATGGGATAGGCCGTCAGGAACCGGGCCCGCAGGATCAGGGTCCAGACGATGACCGCCACGAACTGGTGGAAAATCGCGATCTGCCAGGGGGCGCCGTAGACCACGGTCAGAATGCCGACAACCACCTGCAGCGACAGCGCCGCAAAGGCCGCGTTGAAGGCAAACCGGGTTTGTGGATGCGCGCTGGCCCCGCCCCGCCGCCAGACGATGAGGCCAAAGATGAACAGCAGATATCCCGCACAGCGATGGATGAACTGGACCAGGCCGGGGCTTTCGAAGAAGTTGCGCCACATCGGATCAAACATCGTGGCATCGGGCGGCAGCACCTGTCCGCCGATCAACGGCCAGTCGGTATAAGACCGCCCGGCGTCGATACCCGCGACGAGCGCGCCAATGAGTATTTGCAAAAAGGCGAAATGCATGAGGCCGGTGGACAGCGAGAACAGCTTTGCCTCTTTAGCGCGGCGGGCCTGCATCAAATCGCGTTCCTCGCGCCCCAGCATCAGGATGTACCAGGCCAGGAAACCGAGGATGACAAAGGCCAGGCCCAGATGCACCGCCAGGCGGTAACTGGCAACGGCGGTCATGCCTTCGCCCTGTGTCACGCCCGAGGCGACCATCCACCATCCGACGGCCCCCTGAACCGCGCCAAGCGCGCCTGGGATGGCAAGACGACCCGCCCAACCAGGAGGTATCTTGCGGGCGGCAAGGAAGCCGAAAAAGCCGATTGCCCAGACGAGGCCAATGACCCGGCCAAGCTGACGGTGGCCCCATTCCCACCAGTAGATCGACTTGAAATCATCCAGTTCCATCCACTGGTTCTGGATGCGCCACTGGTCGATTTCCTTGTATTTGTCGAATTCGGCCTGCCACTCGGCTTGGGTCATCGGCGGGATGGCCCCGGTGACCGGGCGCCATTCGGTGATCGAGAGGCCGCTATCGGTCAGGCGGGTCAGCCCGCCCACGGCAATCATCACGACGACCAGGGCAAACAGGATCATCAGCCAGGCGCGGATCGCACCGCGTGCACCGCCGCGCCCGCGGTCGATCATGCCGGGCTGAACCGCCTGTTGCTTCTCGGTGTCCGAGACCTCTTGGAAGATGCTGCGCTTACCGCTCATGCTGTCCTCATGTCCTGATTTCGTCGCAAGCTAGGCCGCAAGCAAGGTCAGGTCCAGCCTTAGCCCCTGTCTTTCCAGCGGACCATCTGCCGCATGATCCCGTGCAGCATCTGCACATCCGCCCGCGTCATCCGCATCCGCGACCACAGGTTGCGCAGGTTGGTTTTCATGCCCTCGGCCTTTTCGGGCGGATAAAAGAACCCGGCCTCTTCCAGCCGATCCTCGTAATGTTCGACCAGCTTTTCGACCTCGATCCCCGTGGCCCAGTCGCCCTTGCCCAGATCTGTGGCCTCGTGCACCACATCGCCGGTCTGGCGCATCCACTCATAGGCAGTCAGCAACACACATTGCCCAAGGTTCAGCGAGGCGTATTCCGGATTTACCGGTACCGAGATGATGGCATTGGCCTTGGCGATATCTTCATTTTCAAGCCCGGCCCGTTCGGGGCCGAACAGCACCGCCACCTTTTCGCCTGCCGCAACCTTTTCGGCCGCCAATTGCATCGCGCGTTCGGGGCTGTAGACCGGTTTGGTCAGCCCGCGTTGCCGGGCGGTGGTAGCAAAGACAAAGGTGCTGTCGGCCAGCGACCCTGCCAGGTCGTCAAAAAGCTGCGCCTCGTCCAGCAACCGCCCTGCCCCGCTGGACATCGCCACCGCCTTGGGGTTGGGCCAGCCGTCACGCGGGGCCACGATCCGCATCCGGTCGAGCCCGAAATTCCACATCGCGCGCGCGGCGGCGCCGATGTTTTCACCCATCTGCGGGCGCACGAGCACAAAGGACGGTTGGGGCTGATCGCTGGGCATGGGTCACTCCGAAAACTGGCCATGCTGTAATCGGGGCGCTGCCGCAGGGCAAGGCCGCGCCCGCCCCTTTGGGGCCCAAAAGACCGGGTTGGGGGCTAATAAGTTTGCTTCCCCGCCGCAATCCGCTAAACCGCGCGCAGAACCGACAGCCGAAGGACGCGCCCATGGATACCCCCGAGCAGCCGCAGATTTACCTGATCACGCCTCCGACCATCGCGCTGAGCAGCTTTCCCGAGCAGTTGGCCCGCGTTCTGGACGGGGCCGAGATCGCCTGTATCCGGCTGGCCCTGGCGGGCAGTGACGAAGACACCATCGCCCGTGCGGCGGATGCCTGCCGCGAGGTGGCGCATGCGCGCGATGTGGCCATCGTGATTTCGAACCATGTCCTGTTGGCACAGCGGTTGGGGCTGGACGGGGTGCATCTGGATGACGCGGCCCGGTCGGTTCGCGCCGCCCGCAAAGAGTTGGGGGCCGATGCCATCGTTGGCAGTTTCTGCGGCACCTCCAGCCATGACGGGATGTCGGCGGGTGAAAGCGGCGCGGATTACGTCGCGTTCGGCCCGGTGGGTCAGGCCGGTCTGGGCGATGGTACACGGGCGGAACAGGACCTGTTCCAGTGGTGGTCAGAGATGATCGAGGTACCGGTTGTCGCCGAAGGTGCGCTGACCCCGGAGCTGGTCCGGGACCTTTCTCCTTGTACCGATTTCTTTGGCATCGGCACTGAAATCTGGTCTGCCGAAGACCCGCTGGCCACGTTGAAATCCCTGGTGTCGGGGCTGGGCTAGGCCAGAACGACCGGGGCCAGAAGCCAATAGAGGCCGATGGCCGCGATCAGCATGGATGCGAGTACGGCCACGCGCCCGCGCAGGCGGTGCGACCGTTGCGTTGGAACTGTCACGGACACGAATGCCAGTGTCGACACTGCGGTCAGGGCCAGCAAGGCCCCGCCCCCATAGGCCAGCAGAGCCTGGGTCGCGCGGTCCGGTGGCACGCCGATTCGCGCCAGCCCGTCGAACAGGATGACCCCGTGCGGAATGGCCAGCACAAAGACCGCCACCACCCGCAGACCACTGAACCGACTGACAAACAGGTTCCAAACCGCCAGCAACACGATCCCGGTCGGCACCGCCAGAACCGCGGTCGGCATGGCGATGACCTGCAGCCCCATGACGCGCAGCACCATGGCCAGCGCAATGCCCGCCGCAAAGGCCAGCATCTGCGCGGCAAAGGGCAAAACCCTGAGCGACAGAAACACCAGTGCCAGACCAAAAAGAACCTGTTGCACGCCATCCGAAAAGACCCAGGCCACGCCCTTGGGAAAGAAGCTTTTCAGCGTTTCACGGGCGTCCAGCGCCGCGCCCCCGTTCAACGGGATCAGCGGGCTGGTCTGCCCGCCCGCCAGATACCCGGTATAAGGCGCCGCGACCTGTTGTTGACGCAGGATCAGGGCGCCGTGCCCTGCGGGCCAGGTCAGGCGCATGCCGCCTGCCCCCTCGGGCACGGGTGCGGTCAGCAACACGCGCGAGATACGCGCGATTTGCGGGTCGCCCACCACCGGGATGCGCACCCCTTCATAGGACAATTGCGCCGCATCCCCGATCTGAACCTGCAAGGATTGCATCCATGGCTTTACGAAATCGCGGACCAGCGGTTCCAGCTCGGACGAGACCGTTTTGCGCAATGCGTTGTACCGGCTGACCTTCTTTTCATCGGCATCAGCAAACAGGGTATCGGGGCGCAGCCCGGCCAAGAACGCCTCGGCATTCATGCTGATTTCCAGAAACAGGGTTTCACCGTCCACGCGAAAATCAATGATGGTGGGCGGGGCGGTTTGGGACACGGCCCGGCCCGGCACGGCACCCAGGGAAATTGCCAAACCCAGTAACAGCAGCGCCGCGCGCAAAACCGCGACCCAACCGCGTCGACCAGCCATGTGCCGCGTACCGCCTATGACAAAAACCAGATCACCATGGGTTGAGATTGTCAGCCCGAACCGCGCCAATGACAAGGGCAAATCCGGGCCCGTCCCGGACCCGCCAGCGATACCGGCTTGTGCAGGTTCCGGCTTGCACGGGCCGTTGGGCTGCGGCATGACAGCAGGATGACAGAGAAAAGCGAAATATTGTGCATCGGATCGGTCCTGTGGGATGTGATCGGTCGGTCCGCAAGCGCGATGCGCCAGGGGTCGGATGTGCCCGGCCGCATCACCCGCCTGCCCGGCGGGGTTGCCATGAATATCGCCATGACGCTGGTGCGGTTTGGCATGACGCCGACCCTGCTGACCGCGATTGGCCGCGACCCCGAGGGTGACGAGTTGATCCATGCCTGCGCACGGCTGGGCATGAACACGGACCATGTCTATCGGTCCCAGGACCTGCCGACAGACCGCTATATGGCGGTCGAAGGCGCAAATGGCCTGATCGCGGCGATTGCCGATGCGCATTCGCTTGAGGCGGCGGGGGCCAAGATCCTGCGCCCGCTGCTGCACGGGCCGCTGGGCTTTGAAAATACGCCGTTTGCCGGGCCGATTGCGCTGGATGGGAACCTGACGCTGGACCTGCTGGAAGAGATCGCGCAAAGCCCGGCCTTTGCGCTGGCTGACCTGCGCGTGGCTCCGGCCTCGCCCGGCAAGGCGGAAAGGCTGTTGCCGTTTCTCAAACATGCCCGCGCAACGCTTTACGTGAACCTCGAAGAAGCCGGGATTTTGTGCCAGCGCGAATTCGCCGGTTCCGAAAGCGCCGCCAAGGGGTTGTTGGACAGGGGCGCATTGCGGGTCCTGGTGACCGACGGCGGCAGATCCGCAACCGTCGGCGGACCCCAAGGTGTGCTGACGCAGACCCCGCCATCTGTCCTTGTCACACGGGTGACAGGTGCAGGCGATACCTTCATGGCCGCCCATATTGCCGCCGAGGCAAATGGCGCCGCCACCGATGCCGCCCTGTCCCGCGCCCTGCACGCCGCAGCAACCTATGTATCCGGAGAAACTCCACTGTGATCGACATCCAATATTCGACCGAGGTCCGCGCGGCCAAGGAAAACGGCACCCCAATCGTGGCGCTTGAAAGCACCATCATCACCCATGGCATGCCCTATCCGCAAAATGTCGAAGTCGCCGCCCTGGTCGAACAGGACATTCGCGATGCAGGGGCCGTTCCCGCGACCATGGCCGTCATCCAGGGCCGGCTGCATGTCGGGTTAGAACCGGATCAGCTGCAGGCCCTGGGCACCGCCCAGGATGTGTCCAAGATTTCGCGCGCCGATATGGCCGCCTGCATTGCCAGCCGGGGCACCGGCGCCACCACGGTTGCCGCAACCATGATCGCCGCCCATTTCGCCGGGATCGAGGTCTTTGCCACCGGCGGTATCGGCGGGGTCCATCAGGGCGCGGAAACGACCTTTGACATCTCGGCCGACCTGCACGAGCTGGGGCAGACCCCCGTCACGGTCGTGGCGGCCGGGGCCAAGGCAATCCTGGACCTGGCCAAAACGCTCGAAGTGCTGGAAACCCTGGGCGTGCCGGTCATTGCCTATGGACAGGATGCGTTTCCGGCATTCTGGTCTTCGCAATCCTCGCTGGACGCGCCCTTGCGAATGGACAGCGCCGCCCAGATCGCACAGGCCCACGCGACGCGTCGGGCGCTGGGGCTGCCCGGCGGGCAATTGGTGGCGAACCCCATACCCCAGGACGACCAGATCCCGGCCGAGGAACTGGCCCCGATCATTGCCGCGGCCCAGGCGGATGCCGACGCCCATCGCATCACCGGCAAGGCCGTGACCCCTTATCTGCTGCAACGGATATTCGAGCTGACCGAAGGCCGGTCACTGGTGGCCAATATCGCGCTGGTCCGGAACAACGCCCGTCTTGCAGCAGCAATCGCACAGGCATTGCCAAAAAACCGGTAAATGGCGCTGTCCTATTGTACCGTCACAGCAGACTGATTAACTGATTCCGCAAACCGCTCGGATCTGAAATGAACACACCGTTTGACCAAGAACCCCAACGCGGCCCCGGGCTGTTCGCCGGGCTGCGCGCGTCGTTCCTGACCGGGATCGTGGTCATCGCGCCCGTTTGGCTGACGATCTGGCTGATCTGGTCCGTGGTCGGTTGGATCGACAGTGCGGTCCTTCCCCTGATCCCGCAGCGGTTTCAGCCCGAGCAATATGTCGGCATAAACCTGCGCGGTGTCGGGGTTGTCATTTTCCTGATCTTCACGGTCATCGTCGGATGGGTGGCCAAGGGGATCCTGGGGCGGTCTCTGATCCATTTCGCCGAAAGCCTGGTCAACCGGATGCCGGTCATCCGGTCGATCTATTCCGGCATCAAGCAGATATCAGAAACCGTATTCGCCCAGACCGAGCGGTCCTTCGAAAAGGCCTGTCTGGTCCAGTATCCGCGCCGTGGCATCTGGGCCATCGGCTTTGTGTCGACCACGGCACGCGGAGAGGTCAGCCAGCGCGCCGAAACCGGCGGTGAATTGCTGAGCATTTTCATCCCGACAACACCGAACCCGACATCCGGCTTTTTGCTGTTCTTTCCCGCCGAAGACGTCATCATCCTGGACATGAGCATCGAGGACGCGGCCAAGCTGGTCATCTCGGCCGGGCTTGTCTATCCCAACGAAAAAGACCCCACGACCCCGCCCGAGTGATCATCCGAACATGTCCGGAAGATCAACGGTGCTGCGATCGCCCAGATCCGCCTTGTGGTGATGCAGGAACCGGTCGGCCGCCAATTGGCCTGCCTGTTTCAAACTGTTCAGAATGATTGGGTTCGGCACCGTCTTGGTTGCCACCGACAGGCTGTTCATCAGCGCGTCATCGGCAATCATATGTACCAGAACGCGGCTCATCTCGCCCGCCTTCAGCTTGCCCTCGCGCAGCAGGCGCTGCACAAAACTGATGGCGCGCAATTCGCGCAGCAACGAAGAATTGAAACTGATCTCGTTGATCCGGTTCTGAATCTGCTGCGGCGTCTTTGGGATTTCATCGCGTTCCAGCGGGTTGATGTTCACGATGACCACATCGTCGGGCAGATCATCTTCGAACAGCGGGTACAGCGCCGGGTTCCCGGTATAGCCGCCATCCCAATACGCCTCGGTCCGACCTGAATCGGGGTCAAAAATCTCGACAGCTTTGAACAGGCTCGGCAAACAGGCCGAGGCAAGAATGGCATCCGTTGACACCTCGTGTCCGGTAAAGATCCGTATCTTGCCGCTGCGCACGCAGGTTGCACAAATGAACAGCTGGGGGCCTTGCGTGGCGCAAACGTGGTCAAAATCGAACTGGTCCACGACTGAGGTCAGCGGGTTTTGGTAAAATGGGCCATAGGCATAGGGCGAAACCATGCGCAACCACGCATCGGCGAGGGTATAGGGCACCGAATATTCCATGGCCCGCGCAACGTGGCCAGGAACAACACCCTGCATCCAGGCCGCCATCTGAGGGTCGTCCAACGCCCCCATACGCGACCACAATTGGTTCAGGTTTTCCCGCGCGCCCTTGCGCCCTGCCCTGACCATGCCAGACTTGAACGCAGCCCCGTTCAACGCCCCGGCCGAGGTGCCGGTGATGGCCGCCACCTCGATGTCGTCCTCATCCAGCAACCGGTCCAGTACGCCCCAGGTAAAGGCCCCATGCGCCCCGCCCCCCTGAAGCGCCAGATTGATCCGCTTCACAATGCCGTCCAGCCACCATCGACCGAGATCGTCGTTCCGGTGATCTGGGCCGCCGCGTCCGAGCACAGGAAGACCGTGGTGCCCCCCAGTTGCTCGACCGTCGCAAACTCTTTCGAGGGTTGCCGTTCCAGCATGACATTCTTGATCACGTCTTCGCGGCTCATGTCATATTCTTTCATCGTGTCGGGGATTTGCGCCTCGACCAGGGGGGTCAGGACATAGCCCGGACAGATCGCGTTGCAGGTGATCGGTTCCTGCGCGGTTTCCAGCGCGACGGTCTTGGTCATCCCGACCACGCCATGCTTGGCCGATACATAAGCTGCCTTGTAAGGCGATGCCGTCAGCCCGTGCGCCGAGGCGATGTTGACGATCCGGCCCCATCCGGCCTTGCGCATCATCGGCAGGGCCGCCGCCGTCGTATGAAAGGCCGAATTCATATTGATCGCGATGATCGCGTCCCACTTGTCGACCGGGAACTGGTCGATCGGGGCGACGTGCTGGATACCGGCATTGTTGACCAGAATATCGCAGGCCCCGGCCTGTTCGATCAGCGCGCGGCATTCCGCGCCCTTGGACATGTCCGCCTTGATATAGCGCGCGCTTGTTCCGGTCTCGGCAGCGATTTCGGCCGCCAGCGCGTGATCTTCATCCCGGTCGGTAAAAGAATTCAGAACGACGTCGGCCCCGGCCCTGGCAAGCTCGCGCGCGACACCCAATCCGATACCCGAGTTCGATCCGGTGATGATTGCAGTCTTTCCCGACAAGCCCATATCAGCTCTCCAATTGGTCCAGTTTCGCCTCCACCTTGCCATGCTGCACCTGCAAAGAAAACGGGAAATCTTCGCAGGTCACGCCATTCGAAGACCGTCAAATTTTCGGGAAAACCGCCCCGGCGCACCGCCAAAAAAAACGCCCGCACGAAGCGGGCGTTAAGTTATTGAGGCAGGTTTCATACAGGCAAGAAACCTATCGAGCAGTGCGTCCTTTATAAGCAATTCCGTGCCGTCCTCCAAGCTAAAAGTTTGATAATATGAAAAATCATCGGTACGGTGAATCCCAACAAAATAAGGCCAGAGCAGGATTGTTTCCAAAATGAGCCCGGATTTTCTACGCCGTTTTCGCCCCGCAATCGCGGGAATCGCCGTGTTTTTTTCTGCCGGATTGGCCTTGGCAGAATCGTCGCATGGCATAGCTATGTATGGGGACCCTGCCCTACCACCTGATTTTGTGTCACTGCCCTATACCAACCCCGATGCGCCCAAGGGTGGCAAGGTCGTGTTTGGCAATACGGGCGGCTATGACAGCCTGAACCCGTTCGTGCAGAAAGGCACCGCGCCGTGGCAGTTGCGGTTCTGGACACATGAAAGCCTGATGGGGCGGTCATGGGACGAACCTTTCACTCTTTACGGGCTGTTGGCCGAATCGGTCGAGACCGCGCCGGACCGGTCCTGGGTCGAATTTACCCTGCGCGAGAATGCCCGATTCTCGGATGGCAGCCCGGTAACGGTGGACGATGTCATCTGGTCCTATCAGACGCTGGGCACCGAAGGGCACCTGCGGTATCGCGGCTTGTGGGGAAAGATCGACACGATCGAACAGACCGGGCCGCGTTCGGTTCGCATCTCGTTCAACGAAGCGGACCGGGAACTGGCCCTGATCGCGGGCATGCGCCCCGTTCTGCAAAAGGCGCAATGGGACGGAAAGGACTTTGCCAACGCACAGTTGCATGACATCCCATTGGGCAGCGGGCCCTATGTCGTCGACGATTACGAAGGCGGCCGTTACGTGACCCTGCGCAGAAACCCCGATTACTGGGGCGCCGACATTCCGTTTCGGCGCGGCACGCACAACCTTGATGAAATGCGGATCGAGTTCTACGGCGACCAGACGGTTCTGTTCGAGGCGTTCAAAGCGGGCGAACTGTCCGCCATGCGCGAGTTCAATGCCGACAAGTGGGACACCCAATACGGGTTTCCGGCCGTTCAGCGCGGCGATGTGATCAAAACCGAAATCCCGCATGGCAAACCATCGGGCATGACCGGATTTGTCATGAACACGCGCAAGGCGCCCTTTGACGACTGGCGCGTCCGCGAGGCGCTGCTGACCGCTTTCAATTTCGAATTCATCAATGACACGATCACGGGCGGCGCGCAGCCTCGGATCACCTCTTATTTCTCAGGCTCGGACCTGGCCATGCAACCCGGACCCGCGACCGGACGCGTGCGGGACCTGCTGGAACAATTCGCCGGTGACCTGCTGCCGGGAACGGTCGAAGGATATGTTCTTCCTCAGGGGGACGGGTCGGCCCGCAACCGGGCCAATATCCGCAAAGCGTCCAAGCTGTTGGCCGAGGCGGGCTGGACCATTCAGGACGGCGTCTTGCGCAACCCCGATGGCCAGGCGTTTTCGCTGACGGTTCTGCTGCAACAGGGCGACAGCGACATGCAGACCGCGGTCGAAATCTACGCCCGCGCGCTGGAACGTCTTGGCATTCAGGTCATGACCGAAACCGTGGACAATGCGCAATATACCGGCCGGATATCCGAGCAGGATTTTGACGTCACCCCGTTTCGCCGCGCGCTGTCCCTGTCGCCGGGCAACGAACAGCGCCTGTATTGGGGCAGCGAAGGCGCAGACACGCCGGGCACGCGCAACCTGATGGGCGTGACCTCGCCCGCGGTTGACGGGCTGATCGACGCCATGCTGGCCTCGGAAAGCCGCGAGGATTTCGTGGCGGCAACCCGTGCGCTGGACCGGGTTCTGACCGCCGGTCGCTATGTCATCCCGATCTGGAGCTTTGATGTGGGCCGGATTGCCCATGCCAAGGAACTGAAACACCCCGACACCCTGCCGATCTATGGCGACGGCCCGCAATACATGCCAGAAGTTTGGTGGTACGACGGCTAAAGCGCCGCGCGCGGCGGACCGGCCTGTTCCACGGGGCAATGGATCGGCGGAAATCGGCAAATCCTGTTGTGACGCTACACCCTGTGTTTTCTTTGCTGACGCCCCCAAGGGGTGCGACACTCTGACCGTTTTGCGCCCCGGAAACCGGACCGGACGCGCCGCGTTTTCGGGTGCGACATTTTGTCATGACGATCAGGCCCGCCGAGCGTCCTTAACCTGTTTCGGGGGAGAGCAGTCCTGAAACCTGAACAAAGGAAAGCTCGCAGATGCTGAACTGGACAGATCTGACGCAAGACTGGGGCGCATCCTATGCGCGGGCCAAGCGTCGTTTTCCGAACCTGCGCGACAAGGATATGGCGCAGGTCACGTCCGACCGGAAGCGGTTCGAGGCCTATCTGGCCGAACGCCACCACCTGACCGTGACCGAGGCAAGGGAAGAGGTCGAAGATTTTCTGTACACAGAGGGTCTGAACCGGGAAATGACCAACAACACCCGCTAGGCCAGCGAAGTCACCCACAGGATCGTTGCATCCTCGTCGCTGACCGACACCACGTTGTGCCCCATGCTGCCGTCGTAATAGGCGCTGTCGCCACGGCGCATTTCCACGGGTTCGTAGAACTCGGTATACAGCCGGATAACCCCTGTCAGCACGAACAGGAACTCTTCTCCGTCGTGGCGGACCCAGCCTTCGAATTCCTCCATCGACCGGGCGCGAACCCGGGCCCGATACGGCAGCATCTGCTTTTTCGTCAGGGTTTCAGCAAGCAGCTCATGTTCGTATGTCGTGGTGGCATGTGCCGCGCCTTCGCCGGCCTTTGTCACCGACATGCGTCCGATCACCTGATCGCGCTCGGGCGGGGTGAACAGTTGCGGGACCGAGATTTCCAGACCCGTCGCCAGTTTCTTGAGCGCGTCATAGGTCGGCGACATCTGACCGTTCTCGATCTTGCTGAGCGTGGACCGCGCCAGCCCCGCCTGGTTGGCCGCCTGTTCCAGCGTCCATTGCCGCGCCTTGCGCAATTCGCGCACGCGCGCGCCCAGGTCAACAGGCTCGGCCTCGGGTCTGTCGCCGTTGTCGCGGGCGATACGGATGATCGAATTATGGTCTCGGGTTGTCATGGTCATTCTATAGGGCCACGACCGCATGCTTGCAACGCGCCATCTTCGGCGATAGCCAATTCCCATGCTGTCTGTTTTTGATCAAGGCCCGCCCCAACCCTGCCCCGCGCCGTTCAACCTGGCCGCCCATGTGCTGCGCCGGGCCGACGCGCAGGCGCACAAGGTGGCACTGTCGGTCCTGACCCCGGACGGGTCGCAAGACTGGAGCTTTGGGCAGCTCAAGGCGGCCATCCTGGGCACCGGGGCCGGGCTGCTGCATATGGGGCTGACCCCCGGCGACATCGTCCTGATGCGGCTTGGAAATACCGTGGATTTCCCGATTGCCTATCTTGGCTGCATCGCGGTGGGGCTTGTGCCGGTGCCGACCTCTTCGCTGCTGACCGAACCGGAAACGGCCCGGATGATCGCAGAGCTGTCCCCGGCGGCGGTCCTGCGCGACCCGTCAGTGGCCTGCGCGGACCATCCGCGCCAGATCGGGCTGGACGCCCTTGCCGACATGCGCGCCCTGCCCCCGGCCCGGTTCGACATGGGCGACCCGGACCGGATGGCCTATGTCGTCTATACCTCTGGCACGTCGGGCAATCCGCGGGCCGTGGCGCATGCCCACCGTGCGATCTGGGCCCGCCAGATGATGGTGGACGGGTGGTACGGGCTGCGGCCTGACGACCGGTTATGCCATGCGGGGGCATTCAACTGGACCTATACGCTGGGCACCGGGCTGATGGACCCCTGGACCATCGGCGCAACGGCCCTGATCCCCGAACCCGGAACGGCGCTGTCGCAATTGCCCGGTCTGCTGCACCGCAACCGCGCCACGATTTTCGCAGCCGCGCCGGGGGTTTACCGCAAGATATTGCAGGCCAAAAACACGCCGGACCTGCCGCATCTGCGCCATGGCCTGTGCGCGGGCGAAAAGCTTTCGCCGCAATTGCATGAAACCTGGGTGCAGGCGACCGGCACCGAGCTGTACGAAGCTTATGGCATGTCCGAATGTTCAACCTTCATCTCATCCTGCCCTGCCCATCCGGCGCGTGGCGCGGCGCTGGGGCAGCCTCAGGTCGGGCGGCGGGTGGCGATTCTGGGGCCCGACGGTGATCCCGTCCCGCAGGGGCAGGAAGGCACGATTGCCATCCACCAAAGCGACCCCGGCCTGATGCTGACCTATCTCAACGCGCCGGACGAGGCCCAGGCCCGGATGCAGGGCGACTGGTTCCTGACCGGTGATCAGGGCGCCATGGCCGTCGACGGCCAGGTCACCTATCTGGGCCGCGACGATGACATGATGAACGCGGGCGGATACCGGGTGTCGCCGGTCGAGGTCGAAGCCGTCCTGACCCGGCACCCCGGAATAACCCAGGTCGGCGCGGCGGCCGTCGAGGTGAAACAGGACACATTCGTGATAGCTGCGTTCTATACCGGCCCGGAAAAGCTGGACGATGCGGTCCTTGCAGCCTATGTCGAAGAAAACCTGGCGCGCTACAAGCAGCCGCGCGCCTTTGTACACCTTCCGGCCCTGCCCACCGGCGGCAACGGGAAACTTCTGCGCCGCGCCCTGCCGGCCTATTTCAAGGCTTCGTCTAAATGACCCAGACTGTGAAACTCGACATCATGTCCGATCCGATCTGCCCGTGGTGCTATATCGGCAAGACCCATCTGGACAAGGCGCTGGCCCGCATCCCCGACCACCCCTTCGTGATCGAGTGGCACCCGTTCCAGCTGAACCCCGACATGCCCGACGCCGGTATGGATCGGCGCGAATACCTGGAACGCAAGTTCGGCGGCAAGGATGGTGCCATCCGTGCCTATGCACCGGTGGTCGAGCACGCCGAGACCGCAGGTTTGACAATCGACTTTGAAGGGATGAAACGCACGCCCAACACGCTGGACGCGCATCGCCTGATCCATTGGGCCGGGATTGAAGGCAAGCAGAACGCCGTGGTCGATGCCTTGTTCCAAGCCTACTTCGTGCAGGCCCGCGACATTGGCGACCACGAGGTTCTGGCCGATATCGCCGACGGCGCCGGAATGGACGCCGCCGTTGTCCTGAAACTGCTGAAATCAGATGCCGACCGCGACGACATCCGCACCCGTGACACCCATTCGCGCGAGATGGGCGTCAGTTCCGTTCCGACCTTTATCGTGGCCAACCAGCACGCGGTTCCGGGGGCGCAACCGCCTGAACTATGGGAAAAAGTGATTGCCGAGATCATGTCTCAGATTGAGGCTTCACCTGCAGAATAGCACATAGGTCTGTGCATTTTCCAACCTACCCGATCCTGCCCAACCGTGATAGCGCGGTTGGGTAAGGAGTCCCCTCATGGCTGATCGCATTTCCAAGGCGGAGTTCATTGCGCTGATCGCGATGATGTTCGCCACCATCGCCTTTTCGATCGACTCGATGCTGCCCGCCCTGCCCGAGATCGGTGCCCAGCTCAGCCCGGATGATGTGAACCGGGCACAGCTGATCCTGACCAGTTTTGTGCTGGGTATGGGCATAGGGACATTCTTCACCGGCCCGATTTCCGACGCGATTGGCCGCAGGCCCGTGATTTTTGCAGGCGCGGTCGTGTATATCGCGGCCTCGGCCGTGGCCTGGGCCAGCTCGTCGCTGGAACTGGTTCTGGCCGCCCGCGTGGCACAGGGTTTGGGCTCGGCCGGGCCGCGCGTCGTGGCCATGGCAATCATCCGCGACCTGTTTTCAGGCCGCGAAATGGCGCGGATTGTCTCGATTGCGATGATGATCTTCACATTGGTTCCCGCTATCGCGCCAATGGCAGGCGCCGCCGTAATCGCCTTTGCCGGGTGGCGCGGTGTCTTTGCGTCCTTCATCCTTTTTGCGCTGATCATCATAGTCTGGATGAGCTTCCGCCTGCCCGAGTCCCTGGCCGTCGAAGACCGCCGCCCCTTTCGCCTGCCGCTGATGATCTCGGCGATCAAAGAGATGTTCGCCCACCCCACCGTTCGCCTGTCGATCCTTGTGCAGACATTGTGCATGGGAATGCTGTTCACCATGCTGACCATGGTGCAGCAGGTCTATGACGTCATTCACGACCGCGCCGACAGCTTTCCGTTCTGGTTCGGTTTCGTGGCGCTGATGTCCGGTTCGGCCAGCCTTTTGAACGCCGCCATGGTGGTGCGCGTCGGCATGCGCCGGATCGTCACCTGGGCGCTGGGGGCGCAGATCGTGATCACGTCGCTGGTGATCGTTCTGAACATGTCCGACCTGTCAGCCCCGGCATCCTTTGCCCTGTTCGTTTTCTGGCAAACGACCGTGTTCTTTATGGCCGGGGTTACGATGGGCAACCTGAACGCCATCGCGATGGAGCCGATGGGCCATATCGCGGGTATGGCCGCATCGGTCATCGGGTCGATTTCCACCGTGCTGGCCGCCGCAATCGCGGCGCCCATCGGACTGTTGTTCGACGGAACTCTGGGGCCGCTGACAATCGGTATCCTGGCCATGTGCATCCTTGGCTTTGGGCTGATGGTGCATATGGGGCGGATCGAAGACCGCCTGCCCGCCTGATCTGTGCAGAGCGTGGGAATCGCGCTAACCTGCCCGCAATCAGCGGAGGTTTCTCAATGGGCGACTACTATGATCTGGGCGCGCATACCTGCCCGGTAACCACCCCGTCCGCCAAGGCGCAGCTTTGGTTCGATCGTGGTCTGATCTGGACCTATGCCTATAACCACGAAGAGGCCGTCGCCTGTTTTCAACAGGCGCTGGAACATGACCCCGACTGCGCCATGGCCCATTGGGGCGTCGCCTATGCGGCTGGGCCGAACTATAACATGCCCTGGTGGCGGCGCGATGATCAGGGGCGCGAAACGGCCCTGGCCACGGCCTATGACGCCACCCAAAACGCGCTGGCTACGATGGACGGCTGCACCGAGGCCGAACAGGCATTGATCCGCGCGCTGCCCGCCCGCTATCCGCAGCGGACCCCGATCGAAGACATGCAGTCCTGGGATCACGATTTCGCCGACGCCATGCGCGCGGCCTTTGCGGCCCAGCCCGACCATCTGGCGCTGCGCACGATTTTCGTCGAGGCCCTGCTGAACCTGACCCCCTGGCAGATGTGGGACCTGAAAACCGGCCAGCCCGCCAAAGGCGCCGCCACGCTTGAGGCACAAGAGGCGCTGGAATGGGCAATGGCCAATGACCCCGCCGCCATGTCACATCCCGGCCTGCTGCATCTTTATGTGCACCTGATGGAGATGTCGCCCACGCCCGAGAAGGCGCTGAAAGCGGGCGACGTGCTGCGCACGCTGGTCCCGGATTCCGGGCACCTGATCCACATGCCGACCCATATCGACGTGCTGTGCGGCCATTATCACAATGTCGCCCACTGGAACGCCAAGGCCACCGAGGCCGACCTGAAGTACTTTGAGCGCGAAGGCGCCTTCAACATCTACACCGGCTATCGCCAGCACAATTATCACTTTGCCATTTACGGCGCCATGTTCTTGGGCCAGATCGAACCCGCCCTGCGCGCCAACCAGGGCCTGTGGGACACCACGCCGGCGGATTTGCTGCGCATCGAAAGCCCGCCCATGGCGGATTATTTCGAAAGCTACATGGCCATGGGTCCACATATCCTGATCCGCTTTGGCCGCTGGGAAGAGGCCAAGGCGCTGGACCTGCCCGACGAGCCCGACCTCTATCGGACTCTGACCGCCACGATCCACTATGCCCGCGCCATCGCCCATGCGGCGACCGGCCAGATTGCCGAGGCCGAAGCCGAAGAACGGTTGTTCCTCGCGGCAAAATCCTGCGTCCCGGACTCGCGGCTTCTGCACAATAACCGCGTCGTCGACCTGCTTGATATCGCGGCAGAAATGGCACGCGGCGAGATCGAGTACCGCAAGGGCAATTTCGATCTTGCCTATGCCCATCTGCGCCGCTCGGTCGAATTGGATGACGCGCTGCCCTATGACGAGCCGTGGGGCTGGATGCAGCCAACCCGGCACGCGCTGGGGGCTTTGCTGTTCGAACAGGGTCACGTCGCCGAAGCCGAGGCCGTCTATCGCGAGGATCTGGGCCTGGGCGGCACGCTCGGCCGGGCGTCGATCCATCCCGACAATGTCTGGAGCCTCAAGGGCTTGCACGACTGTCTGAAGGCGCGCAAGGAAGACGTTGAAATCAAACAGGTGCAACAGCGCCTTAGCCTTGCATTGGCGCGCGCGGATCGCGCGGTGGGGGCGTCCTGTTTTTGCGCTCAGGCGGCGATGAGGGCGGCTGAATGAAAACCACATATCTTGCGGCCCTGCTGCTGAGCGCCGCGCCCGCCCTGGCACAGCGCCAGAGTTTTCCGCCCCTGGACGAAGCGGATCGTGATCCTGCGCTGGTCGAATTTCGCGCCGACGTGCTGTCAAAGGTCAGGGCCCGCGATACCGAAGCGGTGGTAGCCGCGGCCTGCCCCGACATCTATCTGAGCCACGGCACCGAGGGCGGCCCCGAAGAATTGCGCAGCAACCTGACGCAGCCGCCCAAGGCGCAGTCGGCGGATGCCACCGGCAATGCCGACGCCTATTGGCAGGCGTTGCAGGATACGCTGTCACAGCCGGGATATTTCGACGACCAGGGCGAATTCTGGATGCCGCATGCCTGGAAAATCACCCTGCCTGCCGCATTGGACCCGTTCACGGCCTATTTCGTCACCGGCGACCGTGTTTCGCTGCGCTCGGGCCCGTCGCGCAGCGACCCGATCCTGGACCTTATCAGCCACGAAGTCGTCATTATCCCCGAACACCGATCGGGGGCCGAGTATCAGAAAGTCCGGCTGACGGATGGCACATCGGGCTTCATGCACAGCGATTTTCTGTGGTCTATGGTCGGCTATCGCGCTGCGCTGGTGAAAACCGAGGCGGGCGACTGGCAAATCTGCACCTTTGTCACCGGCGACTAGGCTTTCGTCTTTTTCTTCCTTTCAGCCACGACCTTTTCCGCCAGGTCGCGCGCAATGGCAAAGGCGCCTTTGATCTTGTCGCTGTCTTTCTTCCAGTCGCGGCGCACGACGATCTTGTTGTCTTTGACCTTGGCCAGCCCGCGCTGGTTCTGGATGAACTCGACCAGACCCTGAGGCGAGGCGAATTTGTCATTGTGGAACTGAATCGTCGCGCCCTTTGGCCCGCCATCCAGCTTGGCGATGCCTGCGCGTTTGCACATGGCCTTGATGCGCACGACCAGCATCAAGGTGTTGACCTCTTTGGGCAATGCACCAAACCGGTCGATCAGTTCGGCGGCAAAGCCCTCAAGCTCGACCTTGGTCGACAGCGACGACAGGCGGCGGTAAAGGCCCAGACGCACGTCCAGATCGGGCACATAGTCCTCGGGGATCAGAACCGGGACGCCCAGATTGATCTGCGGCGCCCATTGGTCATCGGCGTCCGACAGCCCCTCCATTTCACCGGATTTGATCTTGGCAATCGCCTCTTCCAGCATCGACTGATACAGTTCATAGCCGACGTCACGCATCTGGCCGGATTGTTCCTCGCCCAGCAGGTTACCGGCGCCGCGAATGTCCAGGTCCTGGCTGGCCAAAGTGAACCCGGCCCCCAGCGTATCGAGCGAGCCCAGAACCCGCAGCCGCTTTTCAGCCGTCGCCGTCAGGCGCGCGCGCGGCTTGGTGGTCAGATAAGCATAGGCCCGGGTTTTCGAGCGCCCCACCCGGCCCCGGATTTGATAAAGCTGCGCAAGACCGAACATATCCGCCCGGTGCACCACCATCGTGTTAGCCGTCGGAATATCCAGCCCGCTTTCCACGATCGTCGTGGCCAGCAGCACGTCATACTTGCCGTCGTAAAAGGCGTTCATGCGGTCATCAAGCTCGCCCGCCGCCATCTGCCCGTGGGCAACCACATAGGTCAGTTCCGGCAGTTGTTCCTTCAGGAATTCCTCGATCTCGGGAAGGTCCGAGATGCGCGGCACCACGTAAAAGCTCTGCCCGCCGCGATAATGTTCGCGCAAAAGCGCCTCGCGGATCGTCACCGCGTCGAACTCGCTGACATAGGTGCGGATCGCCAGCCGGTCGATAGGCGGCGTGCCGATAATCGACAGATCGCGAACCCCGGTCAGCGACAGTTGCAGCGTGCGCGGGATTGGCGTGGCGGTCAGGGTCAGCACATGGATGTCGGAACGCAGCTGTTTCAGCCGTTCCTTGTGGCCAACCCCGAAATGCTGTTCCTCGTCGATGATCAGCAGGCCCAGATTGCTGAACCGCACCCCTTTGGCCAACAGCGCATGGGTGCCGATCACGATATCCACCGTGCCGCGCGCCAGCCCGTCGCGGGTCTGCTGCGCCTCTTTGGCCGAGACAAAGCGCGAAAGCTGACGCACCTCCAGCGGGAAACCCCGGAACCGCTCCCTGAAACTGGCGGCGTGCTGGCGCGCCAGCAACGTGGTCGGCGCGACAACGGCGACCTGCACACCGGACATGGCCGCCACAAAGGCCGCGCGCATGGCGACCTCGGTCTTGCCAAAGCCCACATCGCCGCAGATCAGACGATCCATCGGCGCGCCGGAATGCATGTCCTCCATTACCTCGGAAATCGCACGCAACTGATCGTCGGTTTCCTGATAGGGAAAGCGCGCGCTGAACTCCTCCCACGCGTGGGGCGGCGGGTCCATCACGGGCGCTTTGCGCAGGGCGCGTTCGGCGGCGATGCGGATCAGCTTGTCCGCCATCTCGCGGATGCGCTCTTTCAGCTTGGCCTTTTTGGCCTGCCACGCGCCGCCGCCCAGACGGTCCAGCAGACCTTCGTCATGGCCGTATTTCGACAGCAGCTCGATGTTCTCGACCGGCAAGTACAGCTTGGCCGCTTCGGCATATTCCAACAGCAGGCATTCATGCGCCGCCCCGGCGGCCGTGACCACCTCCATCCCCATATAGCGGCCGATACCGTGGTCCACATGCACCACCAGATCGCCGGGGCTGAGGGATTGGGTCTCGGTCAGGAAATTCTCGGCCTTGCGGCGTTTCTTGGGCTGGCGGATCAGACGGTCACCCAGCACATCCTGTTCGGCGATGACCGTCAGATCGGGGGTTTCGAACCCGTGTTCCAACGCCCAGACGGCCAGATGCAGGCCCCGTTTGCCGACGCGGGTGCCGTTCATCACCGGGATCGCCTCGGCCAGACCTTCATCCTCGATCAGCCCCGTCAGCCGTTCGCGGGCGCCTTCGGAGTAAGACGCAATCAACACCGGCCCCTTGGCCATCTTGTCGGTGATATGGCTGGTCAGCGCGCCAAACAGGCTGATGCTTTCCTGTTGACGTTCGGGGGCAAAATTGCGCCCGATCCGCCCGCCTGCATCGATCACCCCCGGTCCGCTGGCCTGCGGCAAGGGGCTGAACTGCAGCACCCGGCGGTCGCCGATTGCGGCCTGCCATGCGGCATCGTCAAGATACAGCAACGCAGGCGGCGTCGGTTTATACACCGTGTCCATGCGTGATCGGTTTTCCAGCGCCAGCCGCCGGGTTTCATACTGATCGGCAATGGTGTCCCACCGCGCCAGACGCGCAGGCGTAACCTGATCATCCAACGATATCGTTGCCCCCGGCAGATAGTCGAACAGCGTTTCCAAGGTCTCGTGGAAGAACGGCAACCAATGCTCGATGCCCTGATGTTTGCGGCCCGCGCTGACGGCCTCGTACAGCGGATCATCGGTGCCCGCCGCGCCAAATTCGATGCGATAGTTCTGGCGGAACCGGGTTATCGCGGCGTCATCCAGAATGACCTCAGAGACCGGGGCCAGTTCCACGATATCCAGCTTGTCTGTCGTGCGTTGCGAGACCGGATCGAACCGGCGCGCGCCGTCCAGCACGTCGCCGAACAGGTCCAGCCGCACCGGCCCGGCCTCGCCCGGCGGGTAGATGTCGATGATGCCGCCGCGAATGGCATAGTCGCCCGGCTCCATCACCGTCGGGCTTTGGACAAACCCCATCCGCACCAGGAAATTGCGCAGCGCGTTTTCGTCAACGCGCTGGCCCACCCGGGCCGAGAACGCCGCCTCGCGCAGGGTCGCGCGGGCCGGAACGCGTTGCGTCGCCGCATTCAGCGTAGTCAGCAACACAAACCGGTCCGGCATCTGATGGACCAGTGCCGCAAGGGTCGCCACACGCGCCGCGGCAATATCGGCATTGGGCGAAACCCGGTCATAAGGCAGGCAATCCCAACCCGGAAAGACAAAGACCGGCATGTCAGGCGCGAAAAAGGCCAAGGCGGCGCGCATCGCCTCCAACCGCTTGTCGTCACGGGCGACATGGGCCACCGGCCCACCCGACCGGGCGACCTCGTTCAGGACAAGCTGCGCGTCATGCCCTTCCGGGGCGCCGCCGACAGTTACGTGGTTCGGAGCCGTCATTGCCGTGCCTTTCAGATTTCTTATCCCAGAACGCCGATCGAAAGGTTCTGATACATGCCCCAAAGCGAAGTGACCAGTATCGCGATCATCCCGATGATCTGGGTGTAGACGCGGCTGCGGGTCAGGATCTTTGACACGCGGTCCACGGTCAATTCCTGCTGCCGCAAACGGCGGGCGACCTTGACGTTCATCATCGCAACCAGGGACATCGGAAACAGCAGCAGGAACACCGCCTGCGCGAATTCGACATGATAGAAAAAGCCCAGCGTCACCAGACCGGCGAAAATGAAACAGCAAAACGAAAAGATGACCACTCCGGATACATCCGCGATATAGATCAGCCGATTGGTGTTGATACGCACGATGTCCAGCAGGTCTGCCTCGGACTGTCCGCCGACACGACGGGCCCGCACGACCAGGTCATAGGGCACACCCATCACCCAATGGCTGGCCGAGGACCACAGAACCGCCAATGCGATCCAGAACCACAGATTCGAAAAGCTGCGCATGTCGATGAGTTCGAAGATCGAAGAGTACCAGTCCAAACCCAAACCTTTGTTCAATTCATCAGGGGGTTTATCGCGGCGGCGCGTCCATTGGTACCCTTGAGACCACGGCGAATTCATGCCACCCAATGCGCGAATGTTCAAGGAGAACACGCATGAAACCGACCGTCGCCCCCTATCCACTTGCCCGCTTTCGCAGGGCGCGTCAATCCGATGCGATCCGGGGGCTGGTTCGCGAAAACAGCCTGGGCATACAGGATCTGATCTGGCCCGTTTTCGTGCGCGATGGCGAAGGCATCGAAGAACCCGTGCCCTCGATGCCCGGCGTCATGCGCCGCTCGGTCGACCTGATCGCCCGCGCCGCGACCGAGGCACAGGCGCTGGGAATTCCGGCCATCTGCATCTTTCCCTATACCGACACCGCGCTGAAGACCGAAGACTGCGCCGAGGCCTGGAACCCCGACAACCTGTCGAACCGCGCCATTCGCGCGATCAAGGCCGCGGCGCCCGATATCGCGGTGATGACGGACGTGGCGCTGGACCCCTACAACATCAACGGCCATGACGGCTATGTCGTGGATGGCGAGATCGTGAATGACCGGACGGTCGAGGCGCTGGTCAAGATGACGCTGGCCCAGGCCGAGGCCGGGGCCGACATCATCGGTCCGTCGGACATGATGGATGGCCGTATCGGCGAAATGCGCCGCGCGCTTGAATCGGCGGGTCACCAGCGGGTGATGATCCTCAGCTATGCCGCCAAATATGCCAGCGCCTTTTACGGCCCGTTCCGCGATGCGGTGGGCGCATCCGGGGCGCTGACCGGAGACAAGAAGACCTATCAGATGGATCCGGCCAACACGGATGAGGCGCTGCGCCTGATCGAACGCGACCTGACCGAAGGCGCAGACATGGTCATGATCAAACCGGGGTTGCCCTATCTGGATATCTGCCGACGGGTCAAAGACACCTTTGGCGCGCCGACCTATGCCTATCAGGTGTCCGGCGAATACGCGATGATACAGGCCGCGGCGCAAAACGGCTGGATCGACGGCGAACAGGTCATGCTGGAAAGCCTGCTGGCGTTCAAACGCGCGGGCTGCAACGGCATCCTGACCTATTTCGCACCGCAGGTGGCCCGTATCCTTCAAGGCTAATTCCCCGGTATCTTGCAAGATTTCGCCGATGACCTGCGTAGTCGGGGCAGCTTTTCCGTGACACGCAGGCGCAATCGGCGTATTCTTGCACATAAGATCGGGACGACCCGGCATTTCAGGCACATCGACAGAGAAAAAATAAACATGAGCAGTTTCCAGACACCTCGATTGAGCCGTCGCGGCTTTGCCTTTGGCATGGCCGGACTGACGCTGACCGCCGCTTGCGGCAACGGCATTGGCAATTCCAACGCGGCGACCATCGACGCGCGCGTCGACGCCACGCTGAACGAAATGTACAGCCGCTATCCCAATACGGTTGAAATCGCCGACAAGGCGAACGGCATGCTGGTCATGCCCTTGATCACCGAAGCCGGTTTCGTCTTTGGTGGCGGCTATGGGCGCGGCGCGCTGCGCATTCAGGGGGCAACGGTCGACTATTACTCGGCCGTCAAGGGCACGGCTGGCCTGCAGATCGGCGCCCAGCAATACGCGCATGTCCTGTTCTTCATGACCGAGGACGCGCTGAACGATTTCCGCCGCTCCAGCGGTTGGACCGCGGGGGCCGATATCGGATACGTGGTCAGCGATCAGGGCGACCAGCTTTCGACAGATACAACAACCCTGCGTACCCCGGTCCTGGCGGCCATATTCGGTCAGGCCGGACTGCAGATCGGCGCAACGGTCGAGGGTCAGAAATACACGCGGATCATTCCGTAAACCACATACCACTCCCCCACCCTTGGACCCCGCCAGATCCCAACCGGTTCTGGCGGGGTCTTTCCTTTCGCGGCCAGATTTTCGGGCGGTTCCTCTTTCGGACACCCGCGCCATGAAATAGACTTGGCGCAACTTGAATTGAACAAAGTGGTACGGCACCGATGGGTCATGTCTTTCGCTGGTTGATGCGGGTCGCGTCGGGGCTTGTCTTGCTGACGCTTGGCGCCATCGGGCTGGTCTATTTCCTGGCCAGCCAGTCCCTGCCCGACTATGACCAAACCCTGACTGTTGACGGGCTGGACGCGCCTGTCGAAATCGTCCGGGATACCGCCAATGTCCCGCATATCCTTGGGCAAACCGACCCGGATGTCTTTTTCGGACTGGGGTATGCCCATGCCCAGGATCGGTTGTGGCAGATGACCATCCTGCGCCGGACCGTCCAGGGGCGGCTGTCCGAGGTCTTTGGCGCGCGCACCGTTTCCGTCGACAAGTTCCTGCGCCGGTTGGACCTTTATGGGCTTGCCCACCGGTCGGTCGAGGTTCAGGACGATTATACCAGGGCTGCCCTGCGGGCCTATTCCGCGGGGGTAAATGCCCGGCTGACGGAAATCAACGAAATGGCGCTGGGACGTGGCGCGCCCGAGATGTTCCTGTTCAACGCGCCGGTTTCGCCCTGGCAACCCGGCGACAGCCTTGCGATCATCAAGCTGATGAGCCTGCAATTGTCGGGCCATATGCGCGACGAGGTGCTGCGGGCGCGGACATCGCTGATGCTGAACGACCCGGCGCGGCTTGCCGATATCCTGCCCGATGTTCCCGGTTCGGGCATCGCGGCGCTGCCGGAATATGCTGCACTGTTTCCCGGCCTGCCCCGATACGCGGCCAGCGACGCCGAACCCGTGCATCCGTTGTCGCCAATTCCCGTGCGGGGGCTTGCTGGCGCATCCAACGCATGGACTGCCGCGCCGTCCCGGTCCGCCAGTGGCGGCACGCTGCTGGCCAACGATCCGCATCTGGGTTTCACCGCCCCCGGCATCTGGTACCTGGCCCGGCTGGAACTGGCCAAGGGGGGCGTCATCGGCGCCTCGATCCCCGGTGTTCCGGCCATCATGACCGGGCGCAGCGATCGGCTGGGCTGGGGGCTGACCTCGTCTTACCTGGATGATCAGGACGTTCATATCGAACAGCTCAACCCCGACAACCCAGAAGAATACCTGACGCCTGACGGCTATAAGCAGTTCCAGACGCGCCCGTCCATTATCGACATCAAGAATGCCGCCCCCGTTACGCTGACGCTGCGCTGGACCGACAACGGACCGGTTCTGCCGGGCTCGCATCTTGACCTGGCCAGTATCACCCCGCCGGGGCATGTCGCCTCGCTCAGCTGGACCGCGCTCAGCCCGCGCGATACGTCGATGACGGCGTCGATGGCCCTGATGAATGCCGACACCGTCCAACAAGCGATCCGCGTGGCCGAGGGGTTCATCGCCCCGTCGCAGAACCTGTCGCTGGTCGACCAGAACACCATCGGGCTAAAGCTGATCGGCGCCATGCCCGCCCGCGACCGGCGAAATGTCGGCAAGGGCCGCGTCCCGACGCAAGGATGGCTGCGCGAAAACCTGTGGCAGGGGCGGCTTCCCTTTGCCGATAACCCTGAATTCGTGGCCCCTTTGGGCGGCATTCTGGGCAATACCAACAACAAGATCATCGACCGCCCCTTTCCCGACCATGTCTCGTATGAATGGGGCGATACGCAGCGGGTCCACCGCTGGGAACGGCTGATGCAATCGCGCGAGGTACATACCCGCGACAGCTTTATCGAGGCGCAGCTTGACACGGTCAGCTTTACCGCACGGTCCCTGCTGCCGCTGATCGGCGCCGACCTGTGGTTCACCGGCCAGGCCGCACCGGCAGGCACCCCCGAACGCCAGCGCCAGATCGCCCTGTCCCTGCTGGCTGAATGGAACGGCGAGATGAACGAGCACCTGCCCGAGCCGCTGATCTATGCAGCCTGGCTGAGGGCCTTGCAAATCCGCCTGATCGCGGATGAGCTGGGGCCGCTGGCAAACGAGTTCAAACATGTCGAGCCGTTGTTCATCGAACGCGTATACCGCAACATCGACGGTGCCGGGGCCTGGTGCGATGTCCGGCAAAGCGCCCCGGTTGAGACCTGCACCGATATGGCCCGCCTGGCGCTGGACGATGCGCTGATCTGGATAACGGAACGCTATGGCGGCGCGCTGGAATCACTGCGCTGGGGCGATGCACACCAGGCCACCCATGACCATCCGGTTCTGGGGACAATCCCGGTGCTGCGGTATTTCGTCAATATCCGCCAATCCACCAGCGGCGGCGACAACACCTTGCTGCGGGGCCGCACGTCGGGCGATGGCCCCGACCCGTTCCAAAACGTGCATGGCGCAGGGTATCGCGGCGTCTACGATTTCGCCGATCCCGACAGCTCGGTCTTTATCACCGCAACGGGCCAGTCCGGCCATTTCCTGTCGCGATACTATGATGACCAGGCACAGCTGTGGCGGCGCGGCGAATACATCCCCATGTCCCTGGATATCGACCTGGCCCGTGCCGCAGCGGTTGGCGTCACCGTCCTTACGCCACGCTAAGACCGCGCGGCATCGGCAATTCCCCGCCCCTTGCGGCGGCCTTACATGGACGCGCTGCCCCCTTTTCGACTAGCATCCTGAGGGCCGATGTACGGACATGGGGGAAAAGGCCGGTGGGCAGCGTTCGAGACACCCTGAACAATCTTGCGCGCGACTATGCCATAGCCTGGAGCTCGGGCGATCCGGACGCGGTTGCGGCGTTTTTTGTCCCCGAAGGTCAGATATCCATCAACCGGGGCGAACCCCTGCAGGGGCGCGCCGCAATTTCCGAAATGGCGCGCGGATTTCACGCGCAGTTTCCCGACCTTGAACTGCGCTGCGACATGTTGCGATGGGCGGGCAGCCACGCCATCTTTGTCTGGACGCTGGAAGGGCACCATGCCGAAACCGGCAACCTTGTCGTCACGCGCGGCTGGGAAGAATGGGACCTGGACGCGGAACACAAAGTCATCGCGTCGCAGGGCTGGTTCGACGCCGACGATTTTCAGCGTCAGATCGACGGTCTTTGATCCTGTTGCCGGGTGATCGAATAGTCGCGCGGCAGGCCTTGCGTGACCCGGAACCAGTCCGATGCCCGCATACGGGCCTGATGGGCGTCAAAGGCGGCCTGATTTTCGAACACTTCCCGTACATTGAAACGGCCCGCAGTATCGGGGTCTTCCAGAACTTCAAAGACGAGGCAGCCGGGTTCATCACGGGTCAGCGCGATGTGGTCCGGCAAGGCCGCCCGCACCTGTTCGATCCTGTCGGCAGGCACCATGATGTGCCCGTTCAGAAATATCTTTTCGTCTGACATGCCTACCTCAGTTCTGGAGAGGGATCACAGCGCCGCGAATTGCGCGGCTTGCTTGTCGGTCCACAGAACCTGCAGGACAAACCCTGTCTCTGTCTGGTCCTCGGCGCGCACCACATCCTGCCGGAACAGCCAGGCGCGCTTGTTCCCCTCGGCGAAGCCAAGCGTCAAAGTGGCCTGATGCCGAGCGCCCTGAATCGTGGTCGCAATCTGTTCCAACAATTGCGGCAGCCCCTCGCCGGTAACGGCTGACAGGGCAAAGATATCCGCGTCACGTTCGGCCCGCGCTAACGCCGCGTCACGCTCATCCGGGGTCAGCAGGTCGATCTTGTTCCAGACTTCAAGCTGCGGCCGTTCGTCATCGACGCCCAGCGACGCCAGGATCGCCGCGACATCGCGCGCCTGCGCATCGGTTTCCGCGTGGCTGATATCGCGCACATGCACGATCAGGTCCGCGCCAAGCACCTCTTCCAGCGTGGCGCGAAAAGCCGCGACCAGCTCTGTTGGCAGGTTCGAGATGAACCCCACCGTGTCCGACAGGATCACCTCGGGGCCGTCGGGCAGCTGCACCCGGCGCATTGTCGGGTCCAGCGTGGCAAACAGCATGTCCTTGGCCATCACCTCGGCCCCGGTCAAACGGTTGAAAAGCGTCGATTTTCCGGCATTGGTATAGCCCACCAGCGCAACAATCGGATACGGTACCTTGGCCCGCGCCGCCCGGTGCAGGGTGCGTGTCTTGACCACCTTCTGCAATTGCCGCCGCAAGCGGACAAGCTGCTCGTCAATCGCGCGGCGGTCTGCCTCGATCTGGGTTTCGCCGGGGCCGCCGACAAAGCCCAGCCCGCCCCGTTGACGCTCCAGGTGGGTCCAGGCCCGCACCAGCCGGGTTCTCTGATAGCTGAGCGCGGCCATCTCGACCTGCAACACACCCTCGCGGGTGCGGGCGCGGTCGCTGAAGATCTCAAGGATCAGCCCGGTGCGATCCAGGATCTTGACCTTCCAGGCCTTTTCCAGATTGCGTTGCTGGACCGGGGTGACCGGACCGTCGATCAGGACAAGCTCGACCTCGTGGTCATGCAGCCGGGCACCCAGTTCTTCGATCTTGCCGCTTCCGAACAACAGACCGGGCTGGGCGCGTTGCAGACGCACGATTTCAGACCCGACCACGTCGAGGTCAGGCAAAGCGTCGGCAAGCGCCACAGCTTCGGCCAGCGCCGGTTCGGGAACGCGGCGCTGTTCGTCTGATTTGATTTCGGGATGCAGCACCCAGGCCCGGGTGCGCGTCCTGTCATGTTCCATCAAGAGGCGTCTTCGCCCTCGTACAGGTTGATCGGTTGCGATGGCATGATGGTCGAAATCGCGTGTTTGTATACCAACTGCGACTGTCCGTCGCGGCGCAACAATACGCAGAAATTATCGAACCAGGTGATCACACCCTGCAATTTGACACCGTTGATCAGGAAAATCGTGACCGGGACTTTTGCTTTGCGTACATTGTTCAGGAACGCGTCCTGAAGATTCTGTCTGTCCGAAGCCATGTTTTTATAGTCTCGCCGTTGTTCTTGCTACGCGCTGCGGACCAACGCGCTCCCTCTGGCCGAGTATGGAGTGGCGCGCCAAGATATTCCAGATGAAAAATCACGCACCAAACCGGCAGGGCTGACGGGTGTTCAACCCCGCCACAACGCAGGCGTGATCAGGGCGATGATTGCCAATGTCTCAAGCCGTCCGATCACCATCGCGGCACAAAGCACAAGTTTTGCCCCCCCGCCCAGGTCAATCAGGCGGATCGGGTCGTCGGTGGCCAGTTCGATCAGCGGCCCGGTTGTGCTGAGTGTCGCGACGCTCAGTACCATGGCGTGTTCGAAAGTGACGCCAAAGGCCGCCAGCAACACGTCAAACAGCCCCAGCGTGATGGCAAACATCATCAGAAAGATCCAGGCGATAAAGGCGCCGTCGCTCTGGATGCGGCGATTGTGGCCGCCTTCGCGGCTTACCGAAGACGGATAGATCAGACGATCAATCTCGCGCGCACCGTTAAGGTACAGGGCATAGACCCGCAGCAGCTTGACGCCCCCGGCGGTCGTGGCGACGCCACCGCCGATCAGGGCAAGCCCCATCAGGACCAGCCCCGGCGTTCCCAGCCCCGACAATTGCTGCGCATCATTCCAGTTCGCGCTTTCAAACCCGGCCGTGGTCAGAAAGGACATGACGGTAAACACCATCCCCCACATCACATTCAGCAATTGCCAAACATCCACATGTTCGCCCAGTTCGGCGACGCCTGCCAAAGCGCGGAAGAACAGCAGCAGCGCCACCGCGACAACGATCATCAGGCCGATCCGGAACTCGGGGTCCTGGTCCAGCCGCAACTGGCCCGAAGCGGCTGTGTCGGCGGAAAACGTCAGGCGGGACAGGGCAAAGAACATGAACAGGAACAGGATCGCTTCGCCCGTCACGCCGGCTGCGGCCCCTTCCAGCCCGCCGACCGGCGAAATCCCCGAGGTGGCCATCACCGACATCGCGTGGCAGATCGCGGTCAACCCGGCCTCGCCCGCGATCAGCAGCAGAACCCAGATCACCGCCGTCAGACCGACATAGACAGGGGTCAGCGTGCGCGACACCCGCAGCAGCCGCCCGCGCGGGTCCACCTTTTCGCTTTGCGCCACGCCCGAAACCGGGCGACCCGGCTGTCCGCGTGCGGTAATCTCGAACCCGCCCAGCGACAGCGGAGCCAGGATCGCCGCGGCCGAAATCCACATCAGCAATCCGCCCAGCCACCCCACCAGCGCGCGCCACAGATGCAGCGGCGCCAACAGGCGGGACGGGTCGGGAAACAGGTCGGCCCCGGTCGTGGTCAGGGCGCTGACCATATCGAAATACGCGTTCAGAAACGTGGTATTGCCAACCGCGTCATGGAACGGCACTGCCAGAAACAGCGGCAGGATGGTAAAGGTCGCAAGCAAGACGGCCAGCTGCCCCAGCGTTCCGTATCTGGGCTGGCGGTTCATCATCGCCAGCGCGACAAGGCCGACAAGGAAAACGCCCAGCAACCCCGAATAAAAGAACGACCGCGACGTCGGGTGATCATCCAGCGCAAGCGCATAGATTGCGGGAATCCACATCGCCAGCGATGCCATCCCCCAGATCAGCAGAAATAACGGCAACCGCCGCAACACCCCGACCTGCTGTCTGCGCGCGACACCCATCAGAAGAAATCTATCGAAACCTGCATCAGGCGTTCGACTTCGGGGACATCCTTGGCCATCGCGAAAATGGCAACCACATCCTTTTCGTCGATCCGCAGGCTGCCCGTCGGACGCAAGACCTCGTCGCCTTTACGCACTGCACCCACCAGAACGCCTTCGGGAAAGTCGATATCGCGCAGTTTCTGCCCGGCCAGGGGCGAGGTCGACAGAACCTCGGCCTCGATCACCTCGGCCTCGGCATCGCCGATCGAATAGACCTGCCGGACCCGGCCATGGCGGATATGGCGCAGGATCGAACTGACCGTGGTGGCGCGCGGGTTGATATAGGCGTCGATCCCCAGCGGCCCCATCAGGGCAACCATGCTGGGATCGTTGATCAACGCAATCGCCAGCGCACAGCCTTCGGCCTTGGCGCGCACGGCGGCCAGCATGTTGGTGCGGTCATCATCCGTCACCGCCAGCATGGCGTCGGCCCGTTCGATCCCCGCCTCGCGCAGCAGGGCCGCATCCAGCCCGTCACCGTTCAGAACAATCGTGCGTTCCAACGCCTCGGCCGCCATTTCCGCACACCGCCGGTCGCGTTCCACGATCTTGGCCCGGACACGGCTTTCGCGTTCCTCAAGCGTGCGCGCGACCTCAAGCCCGACATTCCCGCCGCCGACAATGACCAGCCGGTCCTGCTTTTTCTGCGCCTTGCCAAAAACCTCGACCGTGCGGTCCACGTCTTTGACATTGGTAAAGACATAACATTCGTCACCTTCGAACAGCTGATCCTCGGATTCCGGCGCAAACAGCGTTCCTTCGCGCCGGATACCGACGACGATGGAACTGAGCGTGGAAAACAGGTCTGTCAGCTGCCGCAGGGGCGTGTTCACGATCGGGCAATCCTCGTCGACCCTAAGCCCAAGCAGCTGCGCCTTGCCGTCCATGAAAATTTCGGTGTCAAAGGCCGACGGCGCCGACAGCCGCCGCATGGCCGCCGCGGCGACCTCGCGTTCGGGGCTGATGACCACGTCGATCGGCAGGTGGTCGCGCCGATACAGGTCCGAGTGGATGGCTTCGAGATAGGATTTCGACCTGAGCCGCGCAATCTTGCGCTGAATGGCAAAGACCGAATGGGCCATCTGGCAGGTGACCATGTTCACCTCGTCCGAATGCGTGGCCGCGATGATCATGTCGGCGTCCCGCGCGCCGGCGCGTTCCAGCACGTCGGGGTAGCTGGCAAAACCGGCAATGCCCTGTACATCCAGCGTTTCGGTGGCCCGCCGGACAAGGTCGGGGTTGTTGTCCACCACCGTCACGTCATTCAGTTCGCCCGACAGGTGACGCGCAATCTGCCAGCCGACCTGGCCTGCGCCGCAAATGATGACCTTCATGGTATTGGCCCTTCTGCCTGAACGCTTTGAATGACAGATGCCCCCAAACGGGTCAATTGAATTGTCATGGTTCGAAAGGTGAGGCAATGTAAGCATATGAAAACAGTGACACGCCTGCTTATTCTACCGGCGATCCTGACGGCCTGCGGTCCGCTTTCGCTGTATTACCGCGAGGGGGAAACCGTGTCGCAGATGCAGACCGAGACGACCCGGTGCCAGGTGCTGGCGCTGGAAAAAGCCCCCGTGGCCAACCAGGTCCGTCAAAGCCCGCCGGTTTACTGGCCCGGGCGCACCTATTGCGACGGTCGCGGGCGCTGCTGGCAATCGCCCGGCTGGTGGCAACAGGGCAATATCTACACGGTCGACGTGAACCAGCCGCTGCGCAACAAGGTCGAGGCGCAATGCATGGCCGAAAAAGGCTATCGCCCGGTCAGTCTGCCGCCCTGCAAGCAGGCGGTGAAATCCGGCGCCCCTGCGATGGCCACAACCCGGCTGCCGCCGTTGGGCACGGCCTCGTGTTTCGTGAAATTCGACGACGGATCGTTCCAGATCATCACGCCGGGCCAATCCGGCTGATGGCGCGGTCGGCTTATCCGTCCGGTTTCCGGTCATGTCTGCGGCGGAACCCGAGCCAGAGATGCAACAGCATGGCAGCAGCGTAAAACCCGATGACGGCGGCGAACATTCCCGCCTCATCGCTGCGCCCAAGCACCCACAGCAGGACCGGTGTGCCCAGCAGGTTTCCGGCATTTCCCATCTGCGCCAGCGCCCCATAGCTCAGCGCCTGGTTGTCTGCCGTTTGGTTCAACTGCGGGACAGCGGCAAAGCTGCCGCCCTGAACAAGCCCCAGAACCGAGAACAAACCGATGCAGACCATCCACAGCGGCGCACCGAAATACGATGCCGCCAGGGCGATGATACCCAGCCCAAAGCCGATATTGACCACCGCCACGGCGGACATGACGTTCAGCAATACAGGCACCGCCAGCCAGGACAGGACAATTCCGGCCAAAGGCATCAGCCCGGCGATTTGCGCGCTCAGCCCCGAAGGCAGCCGGCCCGGCAGGATCGCCAAAAGCGACACGAAGGTCAGCGTATAAAAGAACCACCCGATCGCCGGGGCCGACACATAAGCCGACCGATAGCTGTTCAGATGGGCCTGAACAAACAGCGCAACACCCCTGCCCCCGTGATCGACCTGGTCCTGCACCACGCGGATGCGGCACATCAGGACCAGCGCCATGATCACCAGCATCAAAATGCCGTGCAGCGCGAAATAGGCAGGCAGGCCGTACCAGTCCACGAATGGCAACCCGATCCAGACATTCAGCGCAAAGGCCACACCAAAGAACGAGCTCCACAGAACCATGGCGGCATTGCGCGCCCTGCCCCGGGTCAGCTGCGCAATCAATGTCGGCGCGGCCACCACGATTGCCAGATGCGAAAGCCCTTCGACGATCCGGCTGGCCAGCATGACCGGAAATGGCGGGATCATGGCCTGCAGCAGCGAGACCGCACCACCAAGCACCAGTCCAAAAGCCAAAAGGCGCAGCGGGCCGATCTTGCCCGCAATCGCCCCCGAAACAGCGCCCAGTATCGCCCCCATCAGGCTGATGATGGACAAAAGCCATCCAAGCGCCTCGGCATGGGCCGGGTAAAAAAGACCGACCTCGGCAAACGGCACGGCAATCTTGGCAAATTGCGTGGCCGCGCCCAGCCCGGCCAACCACAACAGGATGACCTGCAAAAACGTCATGAACGGAAATCTCATAGGGCGGGTTGTAACGCCGACGGTCGGCGGCGGAAATCCGAAAAACGCAGGCGCCCTGACATTGGCAATTGCGCGGCGACACCATTTCGCATGGCTCGGTTTCGGCCGCTCCGCGCTGCGCCGCAGCCTCCGGTCGGGCGGGCCCGCCGTGCCGGACGCCCTTTTCGGGGCGGCGTCAACCGGCCCCGATTGCGCCCTTATTCTACCGGCTCGGCCTCATCCAGTTGCGCAACCCGCGCGCCCGACTTGTTCGAGGTGACAACCCCCAAAGACTTGAGCTTGCGGTGCAGCGCGCTGCGTTCCATGCCCACGAAACTGGCGGTGCGGCTGATATTGCCGCCAAACCGGTTGATTTGCGTCAGAAGGTACTCACGCTCGAACGCCTCGCGGGCTTCGCGCAGCGGAAGCGTTGCCAGCGCGCCAGACAGCACCACCCGGCCTGAATCGTCGGTCTTTTCTTCTTCGTTCGGCAGTTCGCGCGCCTCGATCGGGCCAGAACCATCGCCCAGGATAAGCACCCTTTCGATCAGGTTCTTCAGCTGTCGGACATTGCCGGGCCAGGTCATGGTCTGCAACAACGCAACCGCTTCCTCGGACAGGTCGCGAACCGGCAGCCCCTGGGTTTCGTTGCACATTTCAATGAAATGCTGCGCAAGAACCGGGATGTCTTCGCGGCGTTCCTCAAGCGAGGGAACCGCGATCGGCACCACGTTCAGCCGGTGATAAAGCTCTTCGCGGAACCGGTTCGCGGAAATCTCGGTTTCCAGATCGCGGTTGGTCGAGGATATCACCCGCAGATCGACCCGCACCTTGTCCGAGCCGCCGACGCGCTGGAACTGCTGATCAACCAGCACGCGCAGGATCTTTGACTGGGTCCCCAGCGGCATATCCGCGACCTCGTCGAAATAGACCACGCCGCCATGCGCCTCTTCCAAAAGGCCCGATTCCACGCCCCTCTCGGCGGATTCGCGGCCAAACAGGACCTCTTCGACCCGTTCGGGTTCGATCCCGGCGCAATTCACGGTCACAAAGGGCGCATTGGCCCGGTTCGAATGCGCATGAATATAACGCGCGGCGATTTCCTTGCCTGACCCCGCAGGCCCGCTGAGCATGACCCGGCCGTTGGATTTCGTGACCTTGTCCAGATGCCCCTGCATCGTGCGGAAAGCGGCCGATTTGCCGATCATGTCGGAATTGCTGACTTCCTTGCGCTTGAGCGAGGCGTTTTCGCGGCGCAGGCGCGAGGTTTCCATCGCGCGGCGGATCACGACCATCAACTGGTCAATGTTAAAGGGCTTTTCGATGAAATCATACGCGCCCTGCTTTATCGCCGCCACGGCAATCTCGATGTTGCCATGGCCGGAAATGATCACCACCGGCACATCCGGGTTGTCACGCTTGACGGCCTTGAGAATGTCGATCCCGTCCATGCGGCTGTCCTTCAGCCAGATATCCAGGATCAACAGCCCCGGCGGCTCTGCGTTGATTGACGACATGCACTCGTCCGAGTTCGCCGCCAGCCGGGTGGAATAGCCTTCGTCCTCCAGAATGTCGGACACCAATTCGCGAATATCGCGTTCGTCATCTACGATCAGAATGTCGCTCATCTTTGGCCTGCTTTCAGTTTGTTGGTTTTAATCGCCACTTTTTCCGGCGCATTGGTCGGGCCGCCTGAGGCCCCTGGCAAACGGATAACGGCCATCGCGCCAAAATGGTCCTGTCCGTCAAAGGTGGGCGCGTCTTCCAGGGTCAGCGCTCCGCCATGTTCTTCGATGATCTTCTTCACAATGGGCAGCCCCAGACCGGTGCCCTCGTCCCGCGTGGTGACATAAGGTTCAAACAGCCGCGCCCGGTCCTCGGGCAGGCCGATGCCATTGTCGGCAATGGTGATCTCGGTTCCGGCCTGATCTGTGGCCACCTTTACCTGTATCTGCGGCTCCAGGTTTTCTGGCGCCCCTTTTTGCTTAAGGCTTTCAATGGCTTCTCCCGCGTTCTTGATCAGGTTCGTCAGCGCCTGGCTCAGCATGGTTGCATCAACATCGGCCAGAATGGGCTGATCCGGCAGCTCTGCATCAATGCGCACATCGGGCTGCCCGGCCTGCTGCAACAGAACCGCCTCGCGCACCAGCCCGGCGATGTCTTCCTCGCGGCGTTCCGGTTCGGGCATCCGGGCGAATTTCGAGAACTCATCGACAATGCGCCGCAAGTCGTTGGTCTGACGCACGATCACATCGGTCATCGACACCAGGCTGTCGCAATCCTCTTCGTCCAGCTTGCGCGAAAACTTGCGCTTGATGCGCTCGGCGCTCAGCTGGATCGGGGTCAGCGGGTTCTTGATCTCATGCGCGATGCGCCGGGCCACGTCGCCCCACGCAGCCATACGCTGCGCGCTGACCAGATCGGTCACGTCGTCAAAGGCAACCACATATCCCTCAAGCCCGCCATCTTCGCCGCGCCGGGTGGCCATGCGGACAAGCAGGTTTTCCAACTGCCCCTTGCGGGTCACCTTGACCTCGCCCTGCACGGCCTCTTGCCCGCTTTCCTTAAGGCTTTCGAACAGCGGCAGGAACTCGGGCACGGCAATACCGATGGACAGGTGTTCTTCGCCGCGCGACCAGTCCAGCAGACGTTCGGCGGACCGGTTCACGAAAGTAACGCACCCGTCGGAATCGACCCCGACCACGCCCGAGGTGACCGAGCTGAGAACCGAATCGAACAGCCGCCGCCGGCGTTCGATCTGGCGGGTGTTTTCCAGCAGCGTGTCCCGCTGGCCCTTCAACTGTCGCGTCATCTGGTTGAAATACCGGCCCAGCATGGCAATTTCGTCATCGCTGGCCTCTTCGATGACCTGCACGCCCAGATCGCCCGCGCCAACCCGCTGTGCCGCCGTTGTCAGCCGCCCCACCGGGCGCGACAGGCGTTCGGCAAACCACATACCCAGCGACACGGCGGCCAGGATCAGGATGACCGCGAACCCAAGGTACAGCAAGCCGAACTCGAACAGGACACGACCCCGTTCGTTCTCCAGTTGCTGATAGAACTGCGCGGTTTCCTTGGTGTCATCAAGCAGCGTCAGCAACTGCCCGTCAACATCGCGGCTGACATACAGGTAACGGTCCAGATAGGCCTGCAACGGCACAAGGGCCCGAAATTCGTTGTTGGGCCAATCCGCGATGATCAACAGGCCCTTGTCCTGGGATTCGATGATCTGTTCCGGGGTTGGTGCCTCGTAATTGAACAGATAAGACCGGTCGCCGCGCGACCTGATTTCACCACTGCCATCAATCACATAGGCCTCACGCAGGCCCCGTTGTATCTGCGCCTGCCCCTGCGCAAGAACCTCGCGCAGTTCCGCGTCCGAGATATAGAAATCCAGCGACCGCGCATTATCCAGGAAACGGGCCAGCACGGCGGCGTCCTGGGTCAGCCCGCTGCGGTGTTCCAGCTCGTACGCTTCGGCCGCCGTCAGCGACGACCCAACAACCTGCCGCACCCGATCCGAGAACCAGCCCTCAAGCCCGATATTCACCGTCAACCCGGCAAAGATCGCCACGGTGACAGTCGGAACCAGCGCCAACAGGGTAAACGCGCCGATCAGACGCAAGTGCAGCCGCGACCCCGCCGATTTGGCACGGCGCGCGACGATAAGATTGCCCAATTGGCTGAACACCAGCGCGGCGACCACAAGGATGTAGACCAGATCGGCCAGCAGAATCAGACGCAGGGTCGGCGCCGAGGCCCCAAGATCAAACGGACCGATCACCAGATAGGTCGCAAGCGTCAGAACCGGCCCCAGAACAACCAGCCCCAAGGTACCGAAATTGCGCAGTTTTCGGGATTTACGCCACCGATTCATCCATAAAATCGGCCCGCTCTGTGCCCGGGTTGCCACTGTCTGCCCTCATCCTGATGTGTCGCTGTTGCGACGGACCGCCATATTTCGTGATCTTTGCCGGGCCAGAACCCGGATGCCACGCTTTGTGTGGCGATATTACATCAGTTTGCGGCGGCGTGTCACCTGAATATCGAGTTCGGTGATCTTTTTGCGCAGCGTATTCCGGTTGATCCCCAACAAATCGGCGCATTTCGCCTGATTTCCGCCGGTTGCCTCAAGCGCAATTTCGATCAGCGGCGCCTCGACTTCGCGCAGGATACGCTGATACAGGCCCGGCGGCGGCAACATGTTGCCATGCAGGTCGAAATACCGGCGCAAATGGCGCGCGACCGAGGCCGACAGCTTTTCACGCTCACCGCCACCCAGAACCGGCTCGGCTTCGGGCTGGCTGCCCAGCACCGTTTCGACTTCGATCTTGGAAATCTCGTCGGACCGGCTGGTCAGGCTCAGGCGGCGAATGGCGTTTTCCAGCTGGCGCACGTTGCCGGGCCAGGAATAGCGCCGCACCAGTTCCACCGCCTCGGGGCTGAGCCAGCGTTTGGCGCCGTTTTCGCGTTCCTCGCGAGCCAGGAAATGATCGGCCAGCAGCGTGATATCGTCGACCCGTTCGCGCAGCGCCGGAACGTGGATCGTCGCCCCGCACAGCCTGTAATACAGGTCCTGGCGCACGCGCCCGGTTTCCATCGCTTCGGTCAGGTCAGACTGGCTGGTGGCCATGAAACGCGGGATGTGATCGCCCGGCGTATCCATCATGCGCACGATACGGGCCTGAATCTCGTCGTCGATATCGTTGATCTCGTCGATCAAAAGCGTGCCGCCCCGCACACGGGCCATCACCCGCGCCGGGCCTTCGAGGTCGCGCAGGTCGGCAGCGGTCGCGGTCACGAAGGGCAAGGTGCGGCGGTCCGAGAAATCGTGAATAGCCCGTGCAATCAGCGACTTTCCGGTTCCGCTTTCGCCCGAGATCATGACCGAAAGGTCCGTGTTCATGACACGGGCGACAAGACGGTAAAGTGCCTGCATGACCGGGGTCCGCCCGACCAGGGGCAATTCGTCCGGACGGTCTTCGGCGTCATCCGCGGCTTCGGGCTGAACCCGCTGTTTCTGCTCAAGCGCACGGGCGGTCCGTTTCATCAGGTCCGGCAGGTCGAACGGCTTGGGCAAATAGTCATATGCCTCGGCCTCGGCCGCCTGAATCGCCGTCATGATCGTGTTCTGCGCCGAGATCACGATTACCGGCAGCCCCGGTCGGTCCTGCGAAATCTTGGGCAACATCTCAAGGCCATTTCCGTCGGGCATGACCACATCCGAGATCACCACGTCGCCCTTGCCTTCGCCGACCCAGCGCATGAGCGTGGTCAGGGACGAGGTGGCATGCACCTTGCACCCGGCCCGGGTCAGGGCCTGCGTCAGAACCGTGCGGATCGTGCGGTCGTCATCTGCTACCAGTACTGTGCCATCCATCGGAAGGTCTCCTATCTTGTGCTCTTAGCGGCCTTGTTCTGTGTCTCGGGGTGCCCGTCGCAGCGACAGGCGGAATACGGTGCGTCCCGGCACGGAATCGGCAGAAATCCAGCCGTCATGGTCCGAGACAATCTTGCTGACCAGCGCCAGCCCGAGGCCGGTGCCGTTTTCCTTGCCTGAAACAAACGGGTCGAAAATATCGCCCCGGATGTCCTCGGGCAGGCCCGGTCCGTCATCAATGATCTCGACCTGCAGGGGCAGCGAATGCCCCGAGCCGTCGCTGCGGCGCAGGCGGAACGAGTGTTCGAAATAGGTCCGCAGGCGGATCGTCCCTCCGTCGGGACCGGCGGCCTCGGATGCGTTTTTGAGCAGGTTCAGAACAACCTGAAGGAACTGATCCGGGTCGCCATAGGCCAGCGGCAGCGAGGGATCGTAATCCTCGATGATTTTCATCTGTGCGCCAAAGCCCAACAGCGCCGAACGCCGCGCACGGTCCAGAACGTCGTGAATGTTGACCGGCTTGAAATCCGGGCGCGACAGGTTTCCGAATTGTTCGACCTGTTCCAACAGCTTCACGATCCGGCGGCTTTCGGCGACGATCAGATCGGTCAGTTCAAGGTCTTCCTGCGAGATATTCATGCTCAGCAACTGGGCGGCCCCGGTGATCCCGGCCAGCGGGTTCTTGATCTCATGGGCCAGCATCTCGGCCATGCCAATCGCAGATTGCGCGGCTGATTTGACCGTGTTGCCGCGGGTCATGCGCCCGGCCAGTTCGCGCGGCGTGATGATCATGATCATCGAACCGGGCTGCCCCACAAGTGGCGCGATCTGCAACGCGCATTGCAGCGGTGCCCTGCTGCCCGTCCCGACATCCACATCGTTGACGAATAACGGTGTGCCCTGCGCCCTGGCCCGCAACAGCGCCTCTTCCAGCGGCGCATCCACCGCGATCTGGTCCCACACGGGCTGACCGACAACCGCCTTGCGCGACGCGTTCAGAAACCCCTCGCCTGACGAGTTCACATCGGTGATGAGATCGGCGTCATCAATGATGAACGCGGGCACTGGCAGCGATGTCCAGATATCGCGATCGGGCGTCATGCGGCTTCCTTTCCGGTGTGATCCAGGGCATCGCCCAACAGGCGCAGAACCTCGGCCGGGTCGCGCGCGGTCAGGATCGTGCGGCGCAGGCACGGGGCCGTGCCCGCCGCGTCCATGTACCATCCCAGGTGTTTGCGGGCGACGCGCAGCCCCAGTTCGATGCCGTAGAATACCAACATCGCCTCGTAATGCGCGCGCACCATGTCGATCAGGTCCGGGCCCACAGGGATAACGGGCGGCGCGGTCCCGAACAGGTCGTGACCGATCTGTGCCAATATCCAAGGGCGCCCCTGCGCGCCACGCCCCACCATGACGCCATCGGCCCCCGAAAGGCGCATGGCCCTGTCGGCCGAGCCCGTGTCAACGATGTCGCCATTGGCCACGACCGGGATCGAAACGGCATCCTTGACGGCGGCAATTGCGGCCCAATCGGCGCGCCCCTTGTAGAACTGGCACCGCGTGCGGCCGTGGATTGTCACCATCTGCACCCCTGCCTCTTGCGCCCGGCGGGCGATATCGGGCGCATTCAATGCCGCATCATCCCAGCCCAGCCGCGTCTTTAGCGTCACCGGAACGTCAACCGCGCCGACCACCGATTCGATCAGGTGCAGCGCGTGGTCCGGCGTCTTCATCAGCGCCGATCCCGAATACCCGTTGGTCACTTTCTTGGCCGGGCACCCCATGTTGATATCAATGACCCGCGCCCCCCGGTCCACGACCTGCCGGGCTGCCTCGGCCATCCAGTGGCCATCGCGCCCCGCCAGTTGCACCGCCGTGTTTTCCACATCGGCAGACAGTTCCGCACGTTCGCGCACGCCGGGTTTGGCCTGTACCATCTCCTGGCTGGCGACCATTTCACTGACCACAAGCCCCGCGCCGAACCGCGAGACGAGGTCGCGGAACGGACGATCGGTGATTCCGGCCATCGGTGCCAGCAAGACCGGCGGGTGCAATTCCTTGTCAGCAAGATGCAGAGTCAACGTGCTTAATCCTTGAGCAGTTGGGTTTTAGATATCGAATTCGCGGCATATGAACAACAAAACGGCGGCCTTCAAGCCCGCAAAATCATCATCTGCCTATTTTTTGGGCAAGTTACCACGGGTGATTGCCTCTGCATTCACCGCCGCCTAAACAATGGCCAAACAGGAGAGCCAGACCCCATGACCACCGCCGCCATCATCGTCGCCGCCGGACGCGGATCGCGCGCCGGAGGGGTCATGCCCAAACAGTGGCGCATACTGGCCGGGCGTTCGGTCGCCGACCGCAGCATTGGTGCCTTTCGGGGCCTGGTCGACCATATCGTCCTTGTGGTGTCGGCACAGGATTGTGATGCCTGGGAACAATACCGCGACACGGGGCTGATCCTGGCCGAGGGCGGCCCCGACCGCGCCGCGTCGGTCCGGAACGGCCTGGCGGCGCTTGACGGGTTGGGCGTATCGCGGGTGCTGATCCATGACGTTGCCAGGCCTTGTGTAAGTGAACGGATCATCCGCGACGTTTTGGGTGCGCTGGACAACAGCCGCGCCGCGGCCCCCGGTCTGGTGGTGACCGATGCGCTGTGGACCGGCGACGGGGCGATCGTGACCGGCACGCGCGACCGTGCCGGGCTGTTTGCGGCGCAAACGCCGCAGGGGTTTCACCTTGATGCGATCCTGGATGCGCACAGCACCCATCCCGGCGGCGCGGCCGACGATGTCGAGGTCGCCCGGTCCGCCGGAATAGACGTGGCCATCGTGCCCGGCGACCCGGACAACCTAAAGATCACAACGCCCGGCGATTTCGCACGGGCAGAACGCATAGTGGGAATGGACATGGATGTAAGACTGGGCAACGGATACGACGTGCACAGGTTCGGCCCCGGAGATCACGTCATACTGTGCGGCGTTCCCGTCGCGCATGATCGCGGCTTGCAGGGGCACTCGGACGCTGATGTTGGCATGCACGCAATCACCGACGCGATCTATGGCGCGCTGGCGCAGGGCGATATCGGCCAGCATTTCCCGCCCTCGGACCCGCAATGGAAAGGTGCGGCCAGCGACATATTCCTGCGTCACGCCGCCCAGCTTGCCCAGACCATGGGATACCGCATCTCGAATGTCGATTGCACGCTGGTCTGCGAATATCCCAAGATTGGCCCCCACGCCGCGGCCATGCGCGAAACACTGGCGGCAATCCTGGGGCTGCGTCCCGACCAGGTATCGGTCAAGGCAACCACGTCCGAGAGGCTGGGTTTTACCGGCCGCAGCGAGGGCATCGCGGCGCTCGCCACGGCCTGCCTGGTGAAATCATGAGCGCGGCATCCCTGATCGGGACCGTCTGCGGTGTCGGGCATATCAGACCGGCACCGGGCACATGGGGGTCGCTGGCCGCGCTGCCACTGGCCTGGGCCCTGCACATGCTCGGCGGGTTTCCCCTGTTGGTTCTGGCCACCGGCCTTGTTTTCGTGGCGGGCCTGTGGGCCACGCGCGAACTGACGGCCGGCAAGGATGATCACGACCCGTCGGAAATCGTGATCGACGAGGTCGCCGGGCAATTCATCGCGCTTTGGGCAATTTCCTACCCGTCCTGGGCGCATGGCATCGACATCACCGCGCTGTGGCCCGGCTGGGTCGCGGGCTTTGCCCTGTTTCGCCTGTTCGACATCACCAAGCCCGGCCCGGTCGGCTGGGCAGACCGTCGGGGCGACCCGATGGGCGTCATGCTGGACGACGTGATCGCCGGGGGTTTCGCCGCCATCGGGGTTCTGGTCCTGGCTGGCATTTCGCATGGGGTACTGGGCCTGTGAACGCCGCAAACCTGCTGGAACACGCCAAGGCCCGCGGCATCATGATCGCCACCGCCGAAAGCTGCACGGGCGGCATGGTCGCGGCGGCCCTGACCGACATCCCCGGCAGCTCAGCCGTGGTCGAGCGGGGGTTCGTGACCTACACGAACACCGCCAAGCAGGAAATGTTGGGCGTCGCCGCCGACACGCTTGCCGCCCATGGCGCCGTCTCAGAACAGGTTGCCGGGGAAATGGCCGACGGTGCCCTGCGGTTTTCGCATGCATCCCTGGCGGTTTCGGTCACCGGCATTGCCGGGCCGGGCGGATCAGAATTCAAACCCGAAGGGCGGGTCTGTTTCGGGCTGGCGTCCTCGGGCCGGGCCACTGTCACCGAAACCGTCGAATTTGGCCCGCTGGGGCGGGATCGCGTGCGCCACGCGGCACGGGATCATGCGCTGAACCTGCTTTTGCGCGGCATTCAGGAACTGCCCACCTTTTAGGCACCCACATCCCATTTCAGCCCTTTTTATAATCGCTTTGCAAAAAGCCCCTATTTTGTGCGGCTTTTTGGGGCCTTGCCTCTTTTTTCTGCGCCCGCCCTCCGCTTCAAGAGCGCGCACCACCGCTCACATCGTGTTGGGCTGCGGGTTGTCCCTGCGGTCCGGCACCAGTATACGGCAAAAGGAGACTGGCCCATGAACGGAGCCGATACAGCCTGGATCATCGTTGCAACCGCATTGGTCCTGTTCATGACATTACCGGGACTTGCCCTGTTTTACGGCGGCCTGGTGCGCGCGCGAAACGTCCTGAGCGTTTTCATGCACTGTTTTTCGATTGCCTGCCTGATGAGCGTTCTGTGGCTGGTCGCGGGCTATTCCATCGCGTTCGGCGATGGGGGATCGGGGCTGTGGGGCGGCCTGGGCAAGGCCTTTCTGAATGGCGTCGATGCGGACAGCCTGTCAGGCAATTTGCCCGAGATCCTGTTTTTCGCCTTTCAGATGACCTTTGCCATCATCACCCCGGCCCTGATCGTCGGGGCCTATGTGGAACGGGTCGGCTTTGGCTTTGTCCTGACATTCTCGGCCTTGTGGATGCTGTTGTGCTATGCACCGGTCGTTCACTGGATCTGGGGCGGCGGCATCCTGACCGATGGCGGAATTCTCGGAGAGGTCGGCGTTCGCGATTTCGCCGGTGGCATCGTGGTTCACGAAACCGCCGGTATCGCCGCGCTGATCATCGCCGTCGTCCTTGGCCCGCGCCAGAACCGCACCACGCCGCCGCACAACCCCGGTTTCGTGATGATCGGCGCGGCGATGTTGTGGGTTGGCTGGTTCGGCTTTAACGGCGGGTCACAGCTGGCCGCTGATGGCGGTGCCGCGATGGCGATGACCGTGACCCATATCTCGGCCGCCACCGCGTCGCTGTCCTGGGCCCTGTGGGAGCGCATCAAATACGGCAAGGCCTCGATGGTGGGGCTGGTGACCGGTACGATTGCAGGCCTCGCTTCGATCACACCCGCGTCGGGATATGTCGACCCGGTGCAGGCCCTGATCATCGGTGCCGTCGCAGGGGTTCTGTGCCAGGAAGGCGTCAACATCGTGCGCAACAAGCTGAACATCGACGACACGCTGGACGTCTTTGCCGTGCACGGGCTTGGCGGCATCTTCGGCACCATCATGATTGCCGTATTCGGCCTGGGCGCCTGGACTGCACAGCTTGGCGGGCTGGTTATCGTGGGTGCCTTTACGTCAGTTGTCACGATTGTGTTGATCAAGGTGGTTGCACTGATCACGCCGCTTCGCGTAGACCCGGAGACCGAGACAAACGGGCTCGACCTCTCGGTTCACGGAGAGCGCGCCTATGATATGAGCAGCTGAGCCCACCTCAGCCAGCTCGGTGCCCGCATGGGCCAAAGCGGATCCCTTTGGGGGTCCGCTTTTCGTTTGGGCGCATCTCCTCTCGACAGCGGCCCCGCCGTCAGGCTATCAGCCCGCAACACTCTTTCAGCCCCGAGGTTTGCGCCATGATCCCCAGTTCCTTTCCCGACAGCACCGAAATCGCCCGCCTGACCGCGCGGATGCTGCTGGAGATCAAGGCCGTGCATTTCAACGCGCGAGAGCCGTTCACGCTGGCATCGGGTCTTCCCAGCCCCACCTATATCGACTGCCGCAAGCTGATTTCATACCCGCGGATCCGGTCCACGCTGATGGATTTTCTGACCGTCACCGTCATGCGCGATGCCGGTTTCGAAGCTTTCGACAACATCGCAGGCGGCGAGACTGCGGGCATCCCCTTTGCGGCCATGGTCGCCGAACGCATGGCGCTGCCGATGACCTATGTGCGCAAGAAACCCAAGGGCTATGGCCGCAACGCCCGCATCGAAGGCGCAATGAGCGAAGGCGAACGTGTGCTGCTGGTCGAGGACCTGACCACCGATGGCGGCTCGAAACTGTCTTTCGTGGACGCGATCCGCGAAACTGGCGCCACCTGCGGCCACACGGCGGTGATCTTCTATTACGGCATATTCCCCGAAACCGAAAAAACGCTGGGTGATCACGGGGTCAAACTGCACAGCCTGTGTACATGGTGGGACGTTCTGGCCGAGGCCAAGGCGCAACAGGCGTTTGACGAAGAAACCCTGAGCGGGGTCGAGGCGTTTCTGAACGACCCGCGCGGCTGGCAAGAGGCCCGCAAGACCTGAGGCCAGCACCGGCCTGACCCCGCTGCCGATACAGGCTGCGGGATCGGGCCAGCCCACAATATGTTGACGCAGCCCCTTCGCGTCCGTCAATATGGAGGGGACTGGAGATATGCACAGCCTATCCCCAGAAAACATACAATTTGCCACGACTCGCAAGGCCGGGCTATGGACCTTGTCCCAAGGGACGGTGAGAGCAGCAATGAACGAGATCAGCAGTATCGAACAGGCGGCGGCACAGATTCAAAACGCCGAAACCATGCCCCATTCCATCGAGGCCGAACAACAGCTTCTGGGTGCGATCCTGACCAACAACGATCTGTATGACAGGGTCGCCTCGGTCATCGGGGCCGAGCATTTCTTTGACCCGGTCCATGCCCGCATCTACGAGGTGGCGGCCGCACGTATCGCAAAGAACGCGCTGGCCTCTCCGGTGACGCTGAAATCCTTCATGGCCGAGGATGAGGGGCTGAAAGAGCTTGGCGGCCCGGCCTATCTGGCCAAACTGGCCGGTGCCTCGATCAGCGCCTTTGCCGTGCATGACTACGCCCAGATGATCTATGACCTTGCCATTCGGCGTGAGCTGATCCGGTTGGGCCGCGATATCTCGGACAAGGCCGCCCGCGTGGACGTGGCCAGCGAGCCCAAGGAACAGATCGTCGAAGCCGAACAGCAGCTGTACCAGCTGTCCGAGCAGGGTCAGACCGAACAGGGGTTTCAGTCCTTTCTCAAGGCGGTGACCGAGGCGGTCAACGTTACCAACGAGGCCTATCAGCGTGGCGGCGGGATGGCCGGCATCTCGACCGGTCTGGCCGATCTGGACAAGCAGCTGGGTGGCCTGCACCCGTCGGACCTGATCATTCTTGCCGGTCGTCCCTCGATGGGGAAAACCTCGTTGGCAACCAACGTGGCCTTCAACGTCGCCAAGGCCTATAAGCGCGGGTTGAAACCCGATGGCACCGAGGGCGCGGTTGATGGCGGCGTGGTGGGTTTCTTCTCGCTTGAGATGAGCGCCGAACAGCTGGCGGGCCGGGTTCTGGCCGAGGCATCCGAAATCTCGTCCCACAAGATCCGTCAGGGCGATATGACCGAGGCCGAGTTCCGCCGCTTTGTGGATGCCGCCAAGACGCTTGAGGCCTGCCCGTTGTTCATCGACGACACCCCGGCCCTGCCGATTTCGCAGCTGGCCGCGCGGGCGCGGCGACTAAAGCGGACGCATGGGCTGGACCTTTTGGTGATCGACTACCTTCAGCTGTGCCGTGGCATGGCCGACAACCGCGTCAACGAGATCGCCGAGATTTCGATGGGCATGAAGGCCATTGCCAAGGAACTGAACATCCCCGTCATCGCCCTGTCACAGCTGTCGCGTCAGGTCGAAAGCCGCGATGACAAGCGCCCGCAATTGTCCGACCTGCGGGAATCGGGCTCGATCGAGCAGGATGCCGACGTGGTCATGTTCGTCTACCGCGAGGAATATTACAAAGAACGTGAAAAGCCCGGCGATCACGAGCTGGACAAGATGGAAGAGTGGAAGCAGGCGATGGAGCGCCTGCATGGCAAGGCCGAGGTCATCGTCGGCAAGCAGCGCCACGGCCCAATCGGCACGGTCGAGCTGTCCTTCGAGGCTCAGTTCACCCGCTTTGGCAACCTGATCAAACCCTGGCAGCAGGGCGGCGAGATCGAAGGGTACTGACCCCCAACTACCACAATTCCGGTTTGTTCAGTGCGGAAACACAGCGCGACGGCCCGACAAGCGGTGCCAGAGGCTGCCCGTTCAGCGCCTGCCCAAGCCAGCCATGCGGGTGGCTCAGCGGCAATGGCGGGCTGGCCTGATCTTCGGTCAGCGGCTGAAAGCCCGTTTTGACGTAATAGGCCGGATCGCCATAGGTCATCGCCACATCAACCCCGTCGGCGCGCAGCCTGTCCAGGCCGAACCCGATCAGCTTTTGCCCGACGCCCTGCGCCTGATGGTCCGTCCGCACGGCAACCGGCGACAGGATAAAGACCCGCCGCGGGTCCTGCACGAATTCCAGCCGGGAAAACAGGATGCCGCCCAGCAAGGCGTCACCTGTGCGGGCCGAAAAGACATAAAGCGCCTCGGGGGGCGTGTCGGCCAACATCTCTTGGACGAATGCGCCGATGGCCCGGCCTTCGTCCTCGCCTTCAGAGGCCGTGAATACATCCGCGAATAGCTGTGCAAACTGTTGCGGTTGGTCGGTCATTCCGGCGACAAGTTCCATAGGCCCCCCTTGGGTCGAGTTTCCCAGTTCTGACGGTTCGTTACTGTTGCATCGCCGTGGGGCAACCTCAATGGCGGGCAGCCGAAATCGGTCGACGATCTGCCCTGCCCCGCGCTTTTTGTGCCGGGGCCCGCACAATCGCCTGCGCGGCGCTTTCCGCGAATGCCCGCCCGTTTCCCTCGGGTTTGCGGCCGGTTTGGGCCGATAGCGGCGACAAGCCTTGCAATAGCGGGCGCAAATGCGGCTTTCCCTCTTGACCTTCGGATTGGCAATGTCATGAACAGACCCATGAGTACCGCACGTTTGACAATCAATCTTCAGGCCCTTGCCAGCAACTGGCGGGCACTGGATGCGATGACAGAGGTCGAGACCGGCGCCGTGGTCAAGGCCGATGCCTATGGGCTGGGCGCAGGCCCCGTGGCCGACACGTTGGCCGAAGAAGGCGTGCGCAAGTTCTTTGTCGCCGTGGCCGAGGAAGGCGCCGCCGTGCGCAAGGCCATTGGCCCCGGTCCGATGATCTGCGTGTTCTCGGGGCATATGGAGGGCGATGCCGACCTGTTGCGCGCCCATGACCTGACCCCGCTGCTCAATTCGCCTGAGCAGTTCCAACGCCACGTTCAGGCGCTGCCCGACCATCCGTTCGGCATTCAACTGGACAGCGGCATGAACCGGCTGGGGCTGGAACCCGCCGACTGGGCCGAATTGCGCCCGCAGGCCGAGGCGCTTAACCCCGTGGTCGTCATGTCCCACCTCGCCTGCTCGGACGAGCCCGACCACGCGATGAACCATCAGCAATTGCAGGCTTTCCGCGACATGACCGACGGTATCTCCGCGCCGCGGTCGCTGGCGGCGACCGGGGGGGTTTTGCTGGGGTCAGAATTCCACTTTGATTTTTGCCGCCCCGGCATCGGCCTCTATGGCGGCATGCCCTTTGCGGCGGCCAAACCGGTGGTGACGGTCGATCTGCCGGTGGTCCAGATCCGCACGCTCGAGGTCGGGGAAGCCGTCGGCTATGGCAACAGCTGGACCGCACGCAGGCCGTCGCGCATCGCCACGGTCGCGGCTGGCTATGCGGACGGGCTGCACCGGGCCATCGGCGGCGGCATCGACACGTTTGCAGGCGGCCAGCCCTGCCCGGTGGTCGGGCGCATCTCGATGGACCTGATCACGGTCGACGTCACCGACCTGAGCCACGCGCCCGACCGGCTGCGCATCCTCAACGGCCATCAGACGGTGGATGACCTGGCCGAGGCGGCCGGGACCATCGGATACGAAATCCTGACCTCGCTGGGCAGCCGCTATTCGCGGGGCTACGTGGAATGAACCCCATCGCCTGGCTTGCCGAACTGGGCCGTGCGGTCCTGAGCCTGTTTTCGGCCTTTGGCCGTGTGACCCTGTTTGCGCTGGACGCCGTTTCGCATATCTTCCGACCGCCCTTTTACCCGCGAGAGTTCGGGATGGCGCTGCTGAATATCGGCTGGCTGTCCCTGCCGGTCGTGGGCCTGACCACCATCTTTACCGGCGGCGCGCTGGCCCTGCAGATCTATGCCGGTGGCGCGCGTTTCAACGCCGAGGCCGTGGTCCCCCAGATCGTCGCCATCGGCATGGTGCGCGAACTTGGCCCCGTCATGGTCGGCCTGATGATCGCGGCCCGTGTCACCTCGTCGATCGCGGCCGAGATCGCCACCATGAAAGTGACCGAGCAGATTGACGCGCTGGTCACCCTGTCGACCCACCCGATGAAATACCTGACCGCCCCGCGCGTTCTGGCCGCGCTGATCACAGTGCCGGTTCTGGTTGCGGTCGGCGACATCATCGGCATCGCGGGCGGCTATGTGGTGGCCACGCAAAACCTGGGCTTCAACCCGGCGGCTTATCTGAAAAACACGGTCGATTTCCTGGAACCGCTCGACATCCTGTCGTCGCTGGTCAAAGGCGCGGCCTTTGGCATGATCGCGGCCATCATGGGGTGCTATTTCGGCATGCATTCGGGCCGCGGCGCACAGGGCGTGGGCCGGGCCACCAAAGGTTCGGTCGAGGCCGCCGCCGTGCTGATCCTTGCCGCAAACTTCGTTCTGACAGGGGTGTTCTTCTCGCTATGATCCGAATGGAGAACGTGCATAAGGCCTTTGACGAAAACCACGTCCTGCAAGGTATGAACCTTGAGATCCCAAAGGGCACGTCGATGGTCATCATCGGCGGCTCTGGCACGGGGAAATCGGTTGCGCTGAAATGTATCCTCGGCCTGATCCAGCCTGACAGCGGCTTGATCTATGTCGACGGAAAAGACGCCAGAAAAGGCGACCGGGATGCGTTTCTGGCGCGGTTTGGCATGCTGTTTCAGGGCGCGGCCCTGTTTGACTCGCTGACCGTCTGGCAGAACGTCGCCTTTCGCCTGCTGCGCGGTTCGCTGAAACGCCCCGCGGATGAGGCGCGCGAAATCGCCATCGAGAAACTGCGCCGCGTGGGTCTGAAAGCAGACGTCGCCGACCGGTTCCCGGCCGAACTGTCAGGCGGCATGCAAAAACGCGTGGGCCTGGCCCGTGCCATCGCCGCCGAGCCCGAGATCATCTTTTTCGACGAGCCCACCACGGGCCTCGACCCGATCATGTCCGGCGTCATCAACGACCTGATCCGCGAGATCGTGACCGAGATGGGCGCAACCGCCATGACCATCACCCACGACATGAGTTCCGTCCGCGCGATTGCCGACAACGTGGCGATGCTGCACGGAGGTGTGATCCAATGGACCGGGCCTGTGGGTCAGATGGATGCCTCGGGTGATCCTTATGTAGAGCAGTTCATCAGCGGGAGTGCAGAAGGGCCGATTGAGGCGGTGCGTTAAGCTCTCTCCGCCTCGCGTTCCTGCTTTAGCTGATCATACGCGCGCTTAGCGTAGTCATAGCGCAATAGATACTGCCCGGCGTTTATCACAAAGTCGGGGGTTTGAATGCGTATCGCATCAAACACTTGCCGAAGATGTGTACCGGAAACCGGGATGTAGCCGGGGTCTTCACCAGAAAACTTGTTGAATAGACGTCCACCAAACCATCCGGCCCTTTTTCGTGCGCGATCCGTTTCGTAGAGCCGGAAATGCAAAACACCAAAGAGCTGCTCTCGGTCAAACGGTAATCTGTCTGCTGCAGCACTCCCAGCAGAAAAGACAGCATTTAAGCCGTCAGTTCCCGCAGCAGCGATTCCTTTGCTCAACGCGGATGGGCCATTTACGATCTTTATTATAGGGTCAGGCACTGCAATCTAAAGCTGATTAATTTAAGACTTACTTAAACTTACACTCAACTCAAGCGGCCGCAACTCAGAACTTGCCGCAGATCCTTCCACTCATTAGGTATTCAATAGCCTTACCAAAAATCTTGTTCATGACCCTACGCCTCGCCACCCTCTCGCTCCTGATCTTCTACCCCATCGCGTGGTTCGCCCCACTGATGCGCGCGGGCCTCCTGCCGATCTTCGGCCTTTCGGAAATCAGCGTCATCACTGGCCTCCAATCCTTGTGGAAATCCGACATCATCCTTGCGCTGGTCGTCACCGTTTTCGCGCTCTTTGCGCCCTATATCAAAACCATCGGCACCGCTTTGGTTCAATGGGACCTGCTGGACCCGCGTGTTCAGCCTGCGCTGAACATCATGGGCAAGCTCGCCATGGCCGATATTTTCCTGATCGCGCTCTATATCACGCTGGCCAAGGGCATTTCTTACGCCACCATAGAAACCGCATGGGGGCTGTACCTGTTCACGGCCTGCATTCTGGCCTCGATCGGGCTGGGCTACGTTACCGAACTGCAATCTAAATCACGAACCGCCCCGAGATAATTGATTGGAAACGCAAAACTTGCTATCATGACAGCCATTCGAGCAGTTGTGTTTTGAGAGTTTTGCGGGTCCGCGGCGGACCGACCTGCTTGGTTGTTGGTTCCTTCGCTTCCGACCCGGATTGTACCGGTTTCGAAAGGAGAAGGACTGCCATGGCCGCCCTCCACGCAATTACATTACAAGCCCAAACCATTTTTCTGCGCGTCACGTTGTATTTCATTTGTGCCGCGGCGCTGTTTGCCATTGCCGCCACGCTGCTGGCGGCGACGGGGGTCTGGCCGTGGCTGTCTCTTCAGGCCGGGTTGGGCGATGTCGCCATTGCCAATGCAGGGACCTATGTCCAGATCGGCGTGACCTGCCTGATCGTGATGCTGGTCTTTTACCTGCCCGCCAATGCCCGGATCATGGCGCTGGAGACTGCGCATCGCAGCTTTTCTCTCAAGATGCAGGATGTGGTCGACGCCTACCAGACGGCCCATGCCGCCGACCGCAGCGGCGCCTTCGCGCTGGCCTCGGAATTCGATGCGGTCAAGGAACGCATGGCCTTTCTGCGCGATCACCCCGACCTGCAGGCGCTGGAACCCGATGTGCTGGAACTGGCCGCACAGATGAGCAAGGTCAGCCAGGAACTGGCCCAGACCTATGGCGATGACAATGTCAGCCGGGCCCGCGGCTTTCTGCATCAGCGCCAGCAAGAGGTCGAAACCTTTCAGCAAAGGATCGAGGACGCCCAGACCATCCTGCATGAATTGCAGCAATGGACCCGCGACATCGAAATCGAGGAATCCATTGCTCGTTCGCAACTGACACGCCTGCGCGATGAATTGTTCGAACTTCTGCCCGAATTGTCGGCGCAGCTGACCGTTCCACCGGATGGCAGCGACCCCGATGCCGCCAGCATCATTGCCATGTCGCGACCTCCGCGCGCCGCCGAATAGGCGCCACCGGCGCCTGCCGCGGACGATGGCCCCATGGGGGCCTGAGGACACGGCCGCCCACCGGCGGTGAAGACAGCCCACAAGGGCTTGAAGAACCGCCCATCCTCGGGCACCAAGGGCGGCATGGCAAAGACACCTTCCTTCACCTGCTCGGCCTGCGGCGCCTCGCATACAAGATGGTCCGGGCGCTGCGACGCCTGCGGCGAATGGAACACCATCGTTCAGGAAACGCCGCTTTCGTCCGGCCCGGCCAAAAAGTCGCTGGGCGGCAAACGTGGCCAGGCCATCGCGCTGTCGGACCTGGCGACCGAGGAAACACCCCCGCCCCGCACCCTTTGCGGGGTCGAAGAATTGGACCGGGTCCTGGGGGGCGGCCTTGTGCCCGCCTCGGCACTGCTGGTGGGCGGAGACCCCGGCATCGGCAAATCCACCCTGTTGCTGCAAGCCGCTGCACGTTTCGCGCGCGCGGGCGTCAAAACCATCTATGTCTCGGGCGAGGAAGCCAGCGCCCAGGTCCGGATGCGGGCCCGCCGGTTGGGCCTGCAGGACGCGCCCGTTCACCTGGCCGCCGAAACCAATCTGCGCGATATTCTGACCACGCTCGAGGCGGAAAAGCCCGGCCTGGCCATCATCGACTCGATTCAGACCATGTGGGCCGACAATGTCGACAGCGCGCCCGGCTCGGTGTCACAAGTTCGCGCCGCAGCCCATGAATTGACCACGTTTGCGAAACGGCACGGTGTTTCGATCATCATGGTCGGCCATGTCACCAAGGACGGCCAGATCGCGGGCCCCCGCGTGGTCGAACATATGGTCGACACGGTGCTGTATTTCGAAGGCGAGCGCGGCCACCAGTTCCGTATCCTGCGCGCGGTCAAAAACCGCTTTGGCCCAGCGGATGAGATCGGCGTGTTCGAGATGACAGGCAAGGGATTGGCGCAGGTCACCAACCCCTCGGCCCTGTTTTTGTCCGAACGCGGCACCCCCAGCCCCGGATCGGCCGTATTTGCCGGTATCGAAGGCACCCGCCCCGTGCTGGTCGAGCTTCAGGCGCTGGTGGCCCCTTCGCCCCATTCGCAACCGCGCCGAACGGTCGTCGGCTGGGACAGCGGACGCCTTGCGATGATCCTTGCCGTGCTCGAAGCGCGCTGCGGAATTCCCTTCACGGGGCTGGATGTCTATCTGAACGTGGCCGGAGGGCTGAAAGTCAGCGAACCCGCCGCGGACTTGGCCGTTGCAGCCGCATTGCTCAGCGCCCGCGAAGACACCGCCCTGCCCGCCGATACCGTCGTATTCGGAGAAATCTCGCTATCAGGGGCACTTAGACCTGCATCGCAAACCGAAAACAGGTTGAAAGAAGCGCAAAAACTTGGTTTCACATCCGCAATAGCTCCGGCTGGGGGCAAAACCGGCACTGTGGCAGGTCTGACACTCACCCGACACACTGATTTGGTGGGGTTTGTTGGCGAAACCTTCGGAGCAGGTTAAAGTCGCGCCCTGAGGGGCAGCAAAAAGAACAGGCGAGGGCCATGGAAGGTTTTACAATAATTGACGGGGTGGTTGCCCTGATCGTCGTGCTGTCAGGCCTGCTGGCCTATTCGCGCGGCTTCATGCGCGAGGTTCTGGCCATTGCAGGCTGGGTCGCGGCGGCCGTGCTTGCATTCATCTTCGCACCGCAGGTCGTACCGCTGGTCAAGGAGATCCCGGTCGTCGGAGAGTTCCTGCGTGACAGTTGCGAATTGTCGGTGATCACCGGGTTTGCCGCCGTTTTTGCCGTTGCGCTGATCGTAGTCAGCATATTCACACCGCTGTTTTCGTCGCTTGTGCAACGCTCGGCGCTTGGCGGACTGGATCAGGCGCTGGGGTTCTTCTTTGGCATCGCGCGCGGCATCCTGTTGGTTGCAATCGCCTTTTTTGTCTATGACACGGTGATGACCGGCCAATCCTATACCATCGTCGACGAAAGCCGTTCGGCACAGGTGTTTGACCAGTTCAGCAGCAAGATCGAAGAACAAAACCCCGAGGCCGCACTGGGATGGGTCACCAACCAGTACGAGGATCTTGTCGCCAGCTGCACCGCGGGCACAGACGGCTAAGCACGGCCTTCAGGCCGCATCGCACAGAACAAACAAGCCCGGCCTCAGGACCGGGCTTTTTTCTGACCGTCAGGGCCGGGTCATTCGGGGCGCTGCCCGGCTCAGATGAACCCTTCGCCGCCGCATTGGGCGCACCGGGTTGCCTTGAGACCGAAACAGCCGTCACAGCGGCTGGATTGCGGGTTTCCCAAGACGTCCCTGCCCTTGACCACCTCGCCCGACCCCTTGCAGATCTGACAGGGCGCGCGCCCCTGCCCGCGACACCGGTGACACCGCCGCTTGACCGGGGCTTGTTTGTTGGGTGCAGGTCTGTTTTGCCACATATCGCTGTCTCGTCCGAAACCCTGTTTCGCCCGTGTTGCCGGGCTTGCCCCCATGACAGCACAAGGCGCGAAAAAAGTCATCTTTTTGCGCCCAGGGCCGCGGGGCCTGTGAAAAACAGGCAACGGAAAAACAGGATTTGTGATCCTTTGATGACAGGGGCAGCGTTAGGCATTATGTGAGACCCGAACCGCCACGGAATCGGAGCCGCCGATCTTGTTATTTCTGTTTTTCTTCGCGCTTTTTGCCGTGTCCGCCGCATTGGCGGTCAAGGTGCAGCCAGCGCCAGCAATCAGAAGTCGGGACCACATTGCACAGGCAGGCCGCCGCTGGGTGTCGCGTAAACTCAACATGACAATGTCATAGGTATTGGAGCCCGTACATGTGTGGGATATTGGGGATCGCAAGCAGGACACATGATGTCTTTGCGGAAATCTATGACGGTTTGCTGATGCTTCAGCATCGGGGACAGGATGCGTCGGGGATTGTAACCTATAACGGCGAATTCTTCCGCGAGAAAAAGGCCAACGGCCTGGTCAAGGACGTGTTCAACAGCGCCGATGCCGAAACCCTGCTGGGCAAGGTGGGCATGGGGCATGTGCGTTATCCGACCGCGGGATCGCTCAGCGCCGCCGAGGCGCAACCGTTCTTCGTAAACGCCCCCTACGGCATCTACCTGGTCCACAACGGCAATATCACCAACACCGCCGAACAGCGCGAGAAGGTGACCGGAAAATACAGCCGCCACCTGCGGACCACCTCGGATTCCGAAATTCTGCTGAATGTGCTGGCCGACAAGGTTGCCGATGCGATCAAGGTCAACGGCAACGCCGAACCTATTCGCAACCTGTTTGCCGGGGTGAAAATGACCATGGAACGGGTCCAGGGCGCCTATTCGGTCATTTGCCTGGTGGCCGGTGTCGGCATGCTGGCCTTTCGTGACCCGTTCGGCATCCGGCCCCTGTCGGTTGCAAAACGCGCCACGGATGGCAATGGCGATGATTATGCCTTTGCGTCAGAGGATGTGGCTTTTGGTATCAACGGGTTCGAAAAGCTTCGCGACCTGAACCCCGGCGAGGCGATCCTGATCGACCTCGAAGGCAACATGCACACGTTCCAGGCGGTCGAGGGCAAGCTGACCCCGTGCATTTTTGAATATGTCTACCTGGCGCGACCCGATTCCCTGTTGGATGGCGTGTCGGTCTACAAGACACAGATGCGCATGGGGCAAACCCTGGCCAGGCAGATCCAGGACTCCGGGCTGGATATCGACCGGATCATCCCAGTCCCCGACAGCGCCCGCCCTGTCGCATTGGAAGCGGCAAAGATCACCGGCATCCCCTACCGCGAAGGCCTGGTCAAGAACCGCTATGTCGGGCGCACGTTCATCATGCCCGGCCAGGCCGAACGGCAGAAATCCGTGCGTCGCAAGCTGAACGCGGTTCCGCTGGAGTTTGAGGGACACAACGTGCTGCTGATCGACGATTCGATCGTGCGGGGCAACACCATCAAGAAGATCGTACAAATGTGCCGGGAAGCCGGCGCCAAGAAGGTCTATATCGCCAGCGCCTCGCCGCCGGTGAAATACCCCAATGTCTATGGCATCGACATGCCCACCAAGCATGAGCTGATCGCAAACGGCAAGGACATCGAAGAAATCCGCCAGGAACTGGGCGCAGATGCGCTGTTCTATCAGCACCTGGATGACCTGATCTGGGCCGCGAAAGAGGGCAATCCCGAGATCGAGGCCTTTGATTGCTCGTGCTTCAACGGCCAGTACATCACCGGCAGCGTCAGCGAAGACTACTTGGACAGTTTGGAAAACAGCAGCCGCGCTAGCCAGAAAAAGGATGACATGCAGGTCGTCGGCGGGTCGTGGAACGCGGCCAAGCTGGCTTCGGGTTAAGTCACGGCCTGAATGCGGGCCGCCCCCTGCCCGCCCGCGCAGCGCGAATCACGTCGGTGTTCCGGCACCCGCCGAGGGTGCCCCCGTTGTGACCTGACCCGAGCTTTCCTGGATTGGTAATTTTCCGCCTACAGCCGGAAGAAGAACCCGGCGCGTTTGCAAGGGCTTCCGGTTCTTGGGTCGCTGGGCCGAAACAATTGCCCCAGCGGAAGCCTTTTGTTTCGCAGGCGCCCTTGCTATCCGACCGCCTTCAACCACGCATCACAAGGGACCCGGGCTTTGGTACGGGTCGTATCTTATGTCGAACACCACAGTCGCAAGCACGGCCACGCAGAAAAATGTGCTTCATAAACATTCGGTCTCGGTCCTGGGTGTTTTTGGGCCAGGCGCGGATATGCGCGCCCTGATGCGCCTGTCCTCGGGGCGGGTAAAAGAGGTCAAGACCGGCAGCCGCGTTGCGTCTGGTACGGTGGTGGCCATTGATGAGCATGGTGTCATGGTGCGACAAAGCGGCCAGACCCGCCGGATCACGATCCCCGGCAGTTGATCCTGCCTTGACGCCCCGCGCCTGTCGGTTCAAACCGCCTGCATGACCGATCAGACCAAAATCGCCCTTGTCACCGGGGCCTCTCGCGGATTGGGCGCTGCCCTCGCCGAGGCGCTGGCCCCGCACTACCACATCGTCGCCGTGGCCCGGACCACTGGCGGGCTGGAGGAGCTGGATGACCGTATCCAGGCCAAGGGCGGCTCGGCAACGCTGGCGCCGATGGACATCACCGACCCCGATGCGATGGCCACCCTGTGCCGCGGCATCCATGATCGGTGGGGCAAGGTGGATCTGTGGTTGCACACGGCCATCCACAGCTCGGCCCTGACGCCTGCGCATTTCGTTGATCCCAAGGAATGGACCAAGGCACTGGGGACCAACGCCACGGCAACCTCGGTCCTGATCCCTTATGTCGCGCTGCTTTTGGGCGAAGAGGGACACGCCGTGTTCTTTGACGACCCCCGCGCGGGCGAAAAATTCTATGGGATCTATGGCGCGACCAAGGCGGCGCAAATGTCGTTGGCCCGAAGCTGGGCGGCGGAGACCGAGCGCACCGGCCCGCGCGTGTCGATCGTCGAGCCTGCCGCGATGCCCACCGCCGTGCGCGCACGGTTCCATCCGGGCGAAGACCGCGAAGCGCTGACCAGCCCGGCAGATGCCGCCGCCGAGATTTTGGCCAAACTGTGAATTGGCCCGTACCGGGCCATGCCTCCGGCGGGGATATTTTTGGCCAGATGAAGCGGGCGGGTTACGCGATATGAACGCCGTTGCGCCCGGCCAGATCGACGAAAAATTGCCACGCAACCCGGCCTGAACGGGCCCCTCGGGTGGCCTGCCATTCGATTGCTTCGGCACGCAGCGTATCGGCCGCGACCGTAACGCCATATGCCGCGCAGTAGCGGTCGATCATTGCGAAGTATTCGTCCTGATCGCAAGGGTGGAAGCCCAGCCACAAGCCGAACCGATCCGAGAGCGAGACTTTTTCCTCGACCGCCTCAGAGGGGTTGATCGCGCTGGAGCGTTCATTCTCGATCATGTCCCGCGGCATCAGGTGGCGGCGGTTCGACGTGGCGTAGAACACCACGTTTTCTGGACGGCCCTCGATACCGCCGTCAAGAACGGCCTTGAGGGATTTGTAATGCTGGTCATCATGGCTGAAGGACAGGTCGTCGCAGAACAGGATGAACCGGTAAGGTGCGGCGCGCAGATGGTTCAGCAGACGTGCGACTGATCCCATGTCCTCGCGCTGGAGCTCGACCAGCTTGAGGTCCGGGTGATCGGCCTGCAATGTACCGTGTACCGCCTTGACCAGGCTGGATTTTCCCATTCCCCGGGCGCCCCAGAGCAACGCGTTGTTGGCCTTGAACCCGGTTGCAAAACGGCGGGTATTGTCCAGCAGCGTGTCGCGGGACCTGTTGATGCCGACCAACAGGTCCAGATCGACCCGGCTGACCTGTTCGACCGGCGCAAGGCGATCGGGGTCCACCTGCCAGACAAAAGCGGGGGCCGAGGCAAAATCAGGAGCTGCCCGCGGCGCCGGTGCCATGCGTTCTAGCGCCTCGGCGATACGGTTCAGGGCTGCTGGGTCGTCCATTCGGGGTCTCCGGTCTTGGTCGGCTGTGCGCGGCGGCGTATGTGCCAGGCGCGCCCAATTACGCGCCTGATCACCAATAGTCGATGCGTTACTTTTCGTCTTCGTAATCTTGCATCATGTCGGCATCCGCCTCGGCCTCTTCATCGTCGTAATAGCCGTCGGCGCGCAATTGCTCTTCGCGCTTTTTCTCGACACGGGCGACGAGGAAGATCGAGATTTCGTAGAGGCCATAGACCACGACAAACAGGATGATCTGCGTGATCACGTCGGGGGGGGTTACGATGGCCGCCAACACAAGGATTGCCACCACGGCATATTTTCGAACGGCCCCCAAACCTTCGGCGCTGACCAACCCGGCCTTGCCCATCAGGGTCAGCAAAACAGGCAGTTGAAAGCACAGGCCAAAGGCCACGATGAACTTGATCGTCAGGTTCAGATATTCCTGGGCCGAGCCCTGAAACACCACGCTTAAGGGTGCCCCGGTGGCGCCCTCTGCAACCGCTTCCCCCTCGGTTCCGAATTGCTGGAAACCAAGGAAGAAGTCATAGGCCAGAGGCGTCACGACGTAAAACGCAAAACTGGCCCCCAACAGAAACATGAAAGGCGAGGCCAGCATAAATGGCAGAAACGCGTTCTTTTCCGACCGGTAAAGTCCCGGCGCCACAAACCGCCACATCTGCATTCCGATATAGGGAAAGGACAGGATGAACCCGCCCAGCAGCGAGACCTTGATGGCCACGAAGAAACCTTCTTGTGGCGAGATGAAAATAAGGTCGCAATCCTGGCCGCGTTCCGACAGCACATCACAGAGTGGCTGGGTCAGAAAGTTGAAAATCGGCGTGGCCACGGTGAAGCAGATCACCATGCCGATCAGGAACGCCACGACACAATGGATCAGGCGCGTGCGCAATTCGGTCAGGTGTTCGATCAAAGGGGCAGAGCTGTCCTCGATCTCGTCGGTCTTGGTCATGTCTTGCTTTCGGTATTCAGCGCGGCTTCGGCTTCTTCTGCCTTTGCCAACGCATCAGCAGCTTCTCTGGCCTTGCGCTCGGCTGCCGCACGGGCGGTCGACGCCTGGATCTTCTTGGCTTGCTCGGCCCGTTCGGCGGCAAGCTTGCCCGTTTCGCTGTCAGGATCGAACTTGGTCGGGTCCATGCTTTTTGCCATATCCTGCGCGGCCTGTTTTACCCCGTCCATGGCAGTGCCGACCGGGTTGGTTGCGGCGGTCAGACCCTTGCGAATGTCGTTCACGCCAGCCTCGTCCGCGGCTTCGTTCATGGCATTCGAAAATTCGCGGGCCATGCCGCGGGCTTTGCCGACCCATCGGCCAACATTGCGAAACAGCACCGGCAGGTCCTTTGGCCCCACCACGATCAGGGCAACGACGCCGATGACCAAAAGCTCGGTCCAGCCCAGGTCAAACATACCGGATCAGACCTTGTCCTTGTCGGAGTCGGGCGTGACGTCCTTGGCCAGCTCGGACACGTCCTGTTCGATCTCTTCGGTGCCGTCCTTGACGCCCTTTTTGAACGCTGTGATGCCTTTGCCCACCTCGCCCATCAGGGAACTGATCTTGCCGCGGCCAAACAGCACCAGCACCACAACGGCAATCAGCAGCAGACCGGGAAGGCCGATATTGTTGAGCATGTCTTAATCTCCTTGTTCACCGGCGCCACGCGCACCGGGTATTCGTTTTCAAGACGTGTTTACGCCCGCGCACCGCGCCGCAAAAGAGAGGTAGATCAAAATTGACCGTCAATTACCCCTGCAAAGACCGGTTTTTCAGGACTGGCCTTTCTCAACTGACAGGTTTATGTCAGTTGGACCCGGCTAAATCGTGACCACACACCCTGGTCAACGGAGATTCACATGACCCAAGTTGCAGAAATCGTCACCTTTTCGCTGGCGGACGGCGTAACCCCGGATGCGTTCGTAAAACTCAGCCAGGCGACCGAAGCTTTCGTCCGTGCGGCACCCGGCTTTGCTCATCGCCAGCTCAGTCAGGGCGCGGACGGGCGTTGGACCGACTATGTCATCTGGCAGGACATGAAAGCCGCACAGGACGTGGCAGCCCAATTCCCGCAACAGGATTTCGCCCCTGCCCTGATGGCTGCCATTCAACCCGACAGCGTCCGGCTGCGCCATGAGAATGTGCTATGGAACATGACCGCCTAGGCGCGGCCCGGACGGCGTGACATGCGCCGCACGGATCGCCTGTTCGACATCATCCAGATCCTGCGTGACGGCAAACTGCACCGCGCGCAGGACATCGCGGACCGGCTCGAAGTGTCGGTCCGCACGATCTATCGCGACATGGACACGCTTGCCGCCTCGGGCGTGCCGGTCGAAGGGGAACGCGGTGTCGGATACTTGGTGCGCGAGCAGATCACCCTGCCCCCGCTGAACCTGACACCTGCCGAACTCGAGGCGCTGAATCTCGGCATGGCCATCGTGGCCCAGGCCGCCGACCCCACCCTGAAAACAGCCGCCGAGTCGCTGGCCGACAAGATCGACGCCGTCCTGCCCACACAGGTCGTTGCCGAAGCCGATGCATGGAAATTCGCCGTCTACCCCTTTGCCGATGCCGCGCGCGCGCTGGCGCATATGGCGCCGATCCGCACCGCCATAAAATCCCGCCAGAAACTGCACCTGTCTTACCGCCGCATAGACGGCAGATTGACCGAACGCACCATCCGCCCGCTCCACATGGAATATTGGGGGCGGGTGTGGACACTGACCGCGTGGTGCGAGTTGCGCGACGGGTTCCGCGTCTTTCGCATCGACCTGATCGAATCCGTCACGCCGCTGCCTGAAATCTTTGCTGACGAACCGGGAAAACGGCTAAGCGACTATGATCCTCAGACCTGATCCGCTCTTCATCTGGCCAAAAATATCCCCGCCGGAGGCATGGCCCGGAACGGGCCATCCCAGCGAGCTACCCGACAGCCCTCACTTCAGGTACGGCTCGGGATCAACCGATTCGAACCCTTTGCGCACTTCGAAATGCACATAGGCGTTGTCGCCGCCGCGCAAAGCCGCAATCTTTTGCCCGCGCCGGACACGATCGCCTTTCTTGACCGTGATCCCGTCGACATTGGCATAGACCGTCAGCAGGTCATTGGTGTGTTTGACCACGATGATCGGCACCTGGTCGGCATCCGCGGTGATCGCGGCAACCGTTCCGGCCTCGGCGGCGTTGACCGCCGAACCGGGCGCCGCTGCGATATCGATGCCTTCGTTCTTGCCCTTGTCATAGGTGCGCACGATCTTGCCGGTTACGGGCAGGCCCAGGGCCGCCGTGCTGGTATTGGTGGGCGCCTCGGCCGTCACATCCGGCGCAGGCGTCGCAGCCGCCACATCCTGTTCGGGCAAGGGCTGGGTGGCGCTTGGCGGCGTCGGGGTCGGCGACCCTTCGCCCGGCGCGGTCACCGCGGCCGCCCCCGCACCCGCAGCGGCACCGGCAGCCGCGCTGTTGCGCGGGGCCGCCTGATCCTTGACGGGTATCAGCAGGTACTGCCCCTCGCGCACGGTGAAATCGGACCCCAGCCCATTCCACTCGGCCAGCGATTCCACTGGCACCTGGTACAGTCGGGAAATGGTATAGGCGGTCTCGCCCCGCTTGACCTTGTGCCGGATCGGCTCTGGGCCCGCAGGCACCGGCGCGGGGGCCGGTTTGGCGGGTTCCAGCGTCGATGTGCTTACCGACCCGGACTCGGGCGCCTGGTCAATGGCGTTCGAGGCCAGCGATTCGATGTCCACCCCGGTGCCGCTGCCGCCGACCGAGCGCGGTAGGGCCAGAACCTCGCCTTCGCGCAACGTATCGCCGGGGTTCAGACCGTTGAATGTCGCCAGCTCGCTTGCCGGCAAACCGACACGGGCAGCTATGTCACTGACGGAATCGCCCCGCTGTGCCACGGCAACCTGGTAGGTCGGATAGGTGATCACGCCACGCGCATCCGTGGCGGGGCGGCTGGTGGTTGCCGATTGCGCGGCCTGGGTGGTGGAAAACCCGCCCAACTGCCCCCGCAGGTCATAATCCAACGGGCCGTTACACCCGGCCAGGACCACCAGGGCGGCAATCGCGGTCGTGCCGCGGCGCATGGCTGTTTTGCTCACTGCTCTCATATCACTCACTGTCCTCGCACCTGCCCCTGTTTGCCGGGGTTCCGGCGCTCAATTCCGAAAACGTCTTTCAGACCTCGTCCTTCCCAAGCCCCTCAAGAAGGGGCACGAAACGGACGGGCAACAATTCATCATAGTCCAGGCCGTCTTCGGTTCGCCTGACCCGTATCAGGGTCTGAACCGCATCCGACTGCCCCACGGGCAACACCATGATACCGCCGATTTTAAGCTGCGCCAAGAGCGGCCCGGGCGGGTCCTCGGCGGCGGCGGTGACTATGATCCGATCAAACGGTGCCTGTTCGGGCAGACCAAAGGACCCGTCCGACAGCATAGCGGTGACATTGGTCAGCCCCAGGTCACGAAACAGCTGCCCGGTTTCCCGCACCAGGCGCTTGTGCCGTTCAACCGTGTAAACCCGCCGCGCCAGCTTGGCCAGGATCGCCGCCTGATAGCCCGAGCCTGTTCCGACCTCCAGCACCGTATCGCGCGGGCGCACCTGCAGGGCCTGCGTCATCAGCCCGACGACCGAGGGCTGGCTGATCGTCTGGCCGCAGGTAATAGGCAGCGGCGTATCCTCATAGGCCCGGTCAGCAAACAGCCCGCGCACGAACCTGCCCCGGTCGACCTGCTCCATCGCTGCAAGAACACGGGCATCCGTCACCCCGCGCGAACGCAGGGCAAACAGGAACTGCATGATTGTCTGGGGATCAGGCCCGGTCATTCGATCGCCTTCAACGCCTCCAGCGCGTCATGCGCGGTCAGATCGGCGCGCATCGGCGTCACCGAGATATACCCGTCCAGATTCACCGCCGCATCCGTCCCCGGCGCGGTCGGATTGTGCTGATACCCGCCCTTGATCCACAGGAACCGCCGCCCCGAAGGCGAGCTGTGCGGCTCGACCCCGAAATGCGTGTCGCGCCGGAACCCCTGCGCGGCAACCCGCGTTCCGCGCACGGCATCCGCTGATACCGGCGGGAAATTCACGTTGTAGAACAGCCGGTAATCGCCCTGGGTTTCCGGCATCGCCGCCAGGATGCGCCGCACCAGGTCCGCGCCAAAGCGCTGCGCGGCTTCGAACGGGTTATCCAGCCCAAGGTTTGCCGGGCCGAAATATTGCGACAGGGCAATGGCCGGAACGCCCTGCAGGGCGGCCTCCATCGCGCCACCAATGGTTCCCGAATACAGCGTATTCTCGGCCGAATTATTGCCCCTGTTCACACCTGAAAGAACCAGATCGGGCTGCGCATCCTTCATCACGTCATGCAAACCCGCCAGCACGCAATCCGCGGGCGACCCTTCGGCGGCAAAGCGTTTCTCGCCCAGCTTGGCGACCATCATCGGGTGGGTATAGCTGATGCAATGACCGACGCCCGATTGCTCGAATGCAGGCGCGACCACCCAAACCTCGCCCTCGGGGCCAGCCAGATCACCGGCAATCGCCTCAAGCACCGCAAGGCCCGGCGCGTTGATACCATCATCATTGGTCAGAAGAATTCGCATGACTTCGCCTTACCCCCGCGTTTTGCCCTTGATAGACCCGCCCCTGCGCTGCGGCAAGCAAGGGACGCGCGCAATCTGCGGCATTCAGGCACCACTTGCCCGCAAACTGCGTCAAATGCCGGTCAGGCCGGGAAAACAAAGCACCTGTCCCGGCGCACGGTCAGCCACATGACCCGCCCCGGCTTGGGCACAAAGACATTGGGCACGGTCGCCTTGAGGATCGACCCGTCGTAATCCATGCGGAATTCCACAAGGCTTTCATTGCCCAGAAAACGGGCCCGTTCAACGACCCCGCGCGCGGCGACGCCATCGGCCGGTGTCGGGGCCGGGCCTTTGCCGTTGCGATCAAAATCCAGCCTGACATGCTGTGGCCGGAACACAATCTCGACATCTGTTCCGTCAGCGATCCCGGGCGCCAGAAAGCGGCCAAAGGGCGTCTGGGCCAAGGCCCCGTTTACCTGCGCCTGCAAGACGTTGATATCACTGAAAAACGCCACTGCGGCCTTGTCGGCGGGTCGGGTATATACGTTATAGGGCGCGCCCTGCTGGACGATCCTGCCCCGGCGCATCAGCGCAATCTCATCCGCCATGCGCATCGCCTCTTCCGGCTCGTGGGTGACCAGCAGAACGGCGGCGTCTTCCTGTTTCAGGATGGCCAAAGTCTCGTCGCGGATACCGTCGCGCAAGCGGTTGTCCAACCCCGAGAAAGGCTCGTCCATAAGCATGATGCGCGGACGCGGCGCCAGCGCGCGGGCCAGCGCCACACGCTGTTGTTCGCCGCCCGACAACTGGTGCGGAAAGCCGTCGATGAACCGGATCAGATCAACCTTTTCCAGCAACTCCTGGACGCGGGCGCGTTTTTCTTCCTTGCTGCCCTTCAGGCCAAAGGCCACGTTGTCGGCCACGCTCAGATGCGGAAACAGGGCGAAATCCTGGAACATCAGCCCGATCTGACGCCGTTCCGGAGGGACGCGGAACACCGTGTCGCAGATCAGCTTGCCATCAACATAGATTTCGCCCGAATCCTGCATCTCGACCCCGGCGATCATGCGCAGCGTGGTCGATTTTCCGCAGCCCGACGGCCCCAAAAGGCAAGTCACCTGCCCCGCCTGCACGGTCAGCGATACATCGTCCACAACAAGCCGGCCGCCAAACCGGCAGACCATGTTGCGGATTTCCAGACGCGGAGGGGCTGCCGTCACTGTCACCGATGTATCCCGTAGCAAAACCCGACTTCATCCACCGGGCCTTGGCGGGGATAACAACCCCGCCCCTTGGGTGCAAGGCATCAGCCACATGGCAGGTCCACACCACCGCAGAGGGCGCGTGCGAAACCGGTTCGGACGACAGGCATACAGACAAGGTTCAAGGACAGCCCCGGCGTTTTACGGTCAGGCCAAAAGATCAAACGGAACCCCGCCGCGCACCACACCGTTGACCTGGATGTCCAAACGATGCGCCCCCGGAACCAGCTGAAACGTTGTTGCGTCGGCCTTCAGCTTGTGACGCTTTGTCATTGTCAGGCCATCGCCTTTTAACACGCTCTGTTTCAACTTGAATACCTTGGATGAGGTTTTTCCCGTTGGACGCTGAAAATGAACGATATAATCGACCAGAACCCGTTGACCTTCCTGACCGTTCAACGTCACCGAAAACTCCAGCGCATCGCCGATCCGGGGGGCGCCATCAAGGCGGATATCGGCCGTGATATCGGCATCGGGGTCATACCCCTGCATCCGCATCGCGTCGGGGTGCCCATCCTTGATCAGCCCGCGCAGCGCATGGCCGGTCATCCAGTCCATTTCCCGCGCCGCCTGTCCGCCCTGGGCCCGCCAGTGGCGCAGCCGGTCCAGAACGATCGAAGGCTCTTTCTTGGCGATATCGTTAAGGTGATTGGCCACCGAGCGCGTCACGAAACGGGTAGGATCGCCATGCAACCGGTCCAGCAATGGCAGCGGATCGGACAGGCCAAGGCCGATCGCCTGCCCCCATGGCAAACGCGGTCGGGTGCCCTCGCTGACCAGGCGGCGCACATGATAGCTGGAATGCCCACACCATCCCTGCATTCGGGCCAGAACCCGATCGGGATGCGCGTTCAGAAAGGGCCTGATCGCCCATTCCATCGAAAACCTCTGGGTCAGCTCTGCCAGCACATCCAATGCCAGATCCGGGTGATCCAGACCCACGGCAACCACCCATTCCCCCAGCGGGGCAAAGATAAAGTCGCCGAAATCATCGTCGGTGCGCGTGGGGTCCAGCGGCGGTGGCAATGCCCGCAGGATGATAGGCGCGACCTTGGGCAAAGGCCCCGGCAGCGCGTTTTGCAGGCAGGCCGCGATCCAGGTCATGCGCTCTTTCAACTCCAGCTCGGGCAGACGCGACAGGACCTCGGCCTCGAACGTGGCGGCGTCGAATGACGGGGTTGCGCCCGCGAAAAGGCCCGCCAGATACCGGGTCCTTTCGGCGTTGAACAACTGATCCTTCAGCGAATATCCCTGCGCCATGGTCCGGCCATCACATCGTCAGGTTGGTCGCGCCGCCATCCAGCAGGATATTCTGGCCAACGATAAACCCGGCATGTTGCGAACAGAGAAAGGCGCAGGCAGCGCCGAATTCCTGCCGCGTGCCATAGCGGCGCGCAGGGATCGTTTCGGCCCGGCTGGCCCGCGCCTCGTCCAGAGAGATGCCCTGTTGCGCGGCCACGCCGCCATCCAGCGCATCGGCCCGGTCCGTTGCATGGATACCGGGCAGAAGATTGTTGATCGTCACCCCTTTGGGCGCCACCTGCCGCGCAGTGCCGGCCACATAGCCGGTCAGGCCGGTGCGGGCCGCGTTCGACAGGCCAAGCACCGCAATCGGCGCGCGCACGGATTGCGAAGTGATATTGACCACCCGGCCCCATCCCTTGTCCATCATCCCCGGCAGCAAAGCCTTCATAAAGGTGATGGGCGTCAGCATATTGGCATCCAGCGCCTTGATGAAATCGTCCCGGTCCCAGTCCGACCACATGCCCGGCGGCGGGCCGCCCGCATTTGTCACCAGGATATCAACGCCTTGCGCGGCCTCGATCACCTGTTCCTGCCCCTCGGGCGTGGTCACGTCACAGGCGACCGCGCGCACATCGACGCCGTGGTCAGACCGCAACTGCGCCGCCGCGGATTCCAGCGCATCGGCCCCGCGGGCGTTCAGCACAAGGTCGACACCAGCCGCCGCCAGTGCTTCGGCACAGCCCAGACCAAGCCCCTTGCTTCCGGCACAGACCAGCGCGCGTTTTCCGTGAATTCCCAGTTCCATGTGATCCTCCCCATCTGTTGCTGCTGCATGTCTAGCACCGGCCAGACAGGGAAGACCAGAAACCAAACCGTGTCAGTAAAAGAACTCTTCCCGAACGATCTTGCCATTGGCGACGTGGTAAACGCCCACCTCTTTCATGTCGAAGCTCTCGCCCGACGCCTTGACCTTGCCCTGCACCTCGAAAATGACGGCAAAACGGTCCTCGCCATGCGGAAGCGGGTCGCTGACCGAGGCGCCAGACACCTCATGCGCCCCTTCCCACCATTCGTGTTTGCCACGGATGGCGTCGATACCCTTGGTTTCACGGCCCATGCCTTCGAAATCCTGCCCCTCGACCGAAACGGCATCGGGCGCATAAAGCTTATCCAGGTTTTCCTTGGCCCGGTCTTCGCGGCATCCGGCAACCAGTTCGTCGGCAATTTCTTTCAAATTCATCGATCCACTCCACCAATTTTGTTCACTATATGTTCCTTTTGCCACATGTCATCGATTCGAACCAGCCCCTTTGTCTTGCCTCGGCAGGTTTCCCCGCCTATACGCGCCCTCATGCTTGATACCGCCACCAACCAGCCCGTCCTGCCGCCCGAAATCGCGCGGCGCAGAACATTCGCCATCATCTCGCACCCGGATGCGGGCAAGACGACGCTGACCGAAAAGTTCCTGTTGTATGGGGGCGCGATCCAGATGGCCGGACAGGTGCGCGCCAAGGGCGAGGCACGGCGCACGCGATCTGACTTCATGCAGATGGAAAAGGACCGCGGCATCTCGGTATCCGCCTCGGCGATGTCGTTTGACTATGACAATTTCCGGTTCAATCTGGTGGACACCCCCGGCCACAGCGATTTCTCGGAAGATACCTATCGTACGCTGACTGCCGTGGACGCCGCCGTGATGGTGATCGATGGTGCGAAAGGTGTCGAAAGCCAGACGCAGAAACTGTTCGAAGTCTGCCGCCTGCGCGATCTGCCGATCCTGACCTTCTGTAACAAGATGGACCGCGAAAGCCGCGATACGTTCGAGATCATCGACGAAATTCAGGAAATGCTGGCCATCGACGTCACGCCCGCCGCGTGGCCCATCGGCGTGGGCCGCGATTTCATCGGCTGCTATGACATGCTGCGCGATCGGCTGGAACTGATGGACCGCGCCGACCGGAACAAGGTGGCCGAGAGCATCCAGATCAACGGCCTCGACGACCCCAAGCTGGCCGATCATGTGCCCGCCCATCTGCTGGACAAGCTGCTGGAAGAGGTCGAGATGGCGCGCGAATTGCTGCCCAAGCTTGACCCGCAAGCCGTGCTTGAGGGGCACATGACCCCGATCTGGTTCGGCTCGGCCATCAACTCGTTCGGTGTCAAGGAACTGATGGAAGGCATTGGCGCCTATGGTCCGCAGCCGCAGGTCCAGTCGGCCGAGCCCCGGCAGATTGCGCCGGACGAAAAGAAGGTTGCCGGTTTCGTGTTCAAGGTGCAGGCCAACATGGACCCCAAGCACCGCGACCGTGTGGCTTTTGTTCGCATGGCCTCAGGCCATTTCAAACGCGGCATGAAGCTGACCCATGTGCGGTCGAAAAAGCCGATGGCGATTTCGAATCCTGTGCTGTTTCTGGCCTCGGACCGGGAACTGGCCGAAGAGGCCTGGGCCGGTGACATCATCGGCATCCCCAACCACGGGCAATTGCGTATCGGCGACACGCTGACCGAGGGCGAGGCGATCCGCGTGACCGGCATCCCGTCCTTTGCCCCGGAACTGCTGCAAACCGTCCGCCCCGGTGACCCGATGAAGGCCAAGCACCTGGAAAAGGCGCTGATGCAATTCGCCGAGGAAGGCGCGGCCAAGGTCTTCAAGCCGTCCATTGGTTCCGGCTTTATCGTGGGCGTGGTCGGCGCATTGCAGTTCGAGGTTCTGGCCAGCCGGATCGAGATGGAATACGGCCTGCCCGTGCGGTTCGAGGCGTCGCAATTCACCTCGGCCCGCTGGGTCAGCGGCGACAAGGCCGAGGTCGAGAAATTCGTCAACGCCAATAAGCAGCATATCGCCCATGACCATGACGGCGACATCGTGTATCTGACCCGCCTGCAATGGGATATCGACCGGGTTGTGCGCGATTACCCGGCCCTGAACCTGACCGCGACCAAGGAAATGATGACGTGATGCACCTGCACGATTGCGCGGGCGAGTCCGGCTGTGCAATTCTGCCCGCATGAGCGATGACGACCTGACCTATCCCGGCGGGTTGGCGGCCATGCTGGACCGGTACGAGGGGCGCCGCGCGCCGTTTGACTTCGGTCCGGGTCTGCTGCCGCCCCCCGACATCGACCTTGATGCGTTGGCGCGCCGGTCGGTCCCCCAAAGCGCCACCCTCGCAGACCCCGACATTGCCGAATGCGCCTGGACGCGCAAGCGGCGCCAGATCGCCGCCGAGTTCGTGGGCAAATCAGAACTGGCCTTTTTGAACGCGCAATTGATCTCGGTCCTGCGCAAGCGGTCGCAACCGGCGCACGTTCCGGCCCTGTTTCGCCGCCTCTGGGCCGAGCAGGCCACCCACCTGATTGCCGAGCTGAACCTGCGCTGGCTGGTCTCGTCGGTTCAGACCTTTGCCGATCACGGTGAGACCCAGACCCAACGCGAAGTCGGACAGGCCCTGCGCATGCTGTTCGGCATGATGAAACTGTACGAGTTCGAGCGTCTGTTTTCGGGGCGCACGCCTGATCTGGCCTACCCGTTCGGGCGCAAGGCGGATGCGCCGCTGCCGCTGGACATGGCGTCTTATTCTCTGAAATCCGGCGGGCTGGACATCAACCTGATTGCGCCGGTCTGGCAGGCGGCCAGATCGGACGAAACAATCGGCCCGCTGGCCGACCACCTGCTGGATCAGCTGAATCGCGACCCCGGCGGGGTGTTCCGCCGCTTGAAAACCATGCGCGACCTTCGGGCCGAACGCCAAGGGCGCAAATGACCCGCTGGGGCGTTGTTTCCACCCTGCGCGGCTCCGCCCGCGACATTCTGGGGTTTGCGGCCCATCACCTCGATCTGGGGGCCGATGCGCTGTACCTGTTCCTGGACGAGGAAAACCCCCAGGCCTTTGACGCGCTGAGCAGCCACCCGCGCATTCAGGTCTGGACCTGCGACGCGGCGCATTGGAGCTGGCGCAAAAGGCAACGGCCCGACAAGCACCAGGTCCGGCAGACGGCCAACGCCTCGTTCATGTACCGCCGCACCGATCTGGACTGGCTGGCCCATATCGACATCGACGAATTCCTGTGGCCCGCGCGGCCGATTGCCGACCTGCTTGCGGCGGTGCCCCCGGACATGCCTCTTGCCCGCGTTCGCCCGGTCGAGGCCATCGACGGCAACGCGGACCTGTACAAGGCGTTCATTCCCATCGGTCCCGACCGCGACAGCATCGTGCAGGCGCTATATCCCACCTATGGCGCTTTTGTTCTGGGCGGATTCCTGAGCCACGTTCAGGGCAAGCTGTTCCTGCGCACCGGGATGACGCATGTCAGCTTTCGCATCCACAACGTCTTTCAGGACGGCGAGATGCTCAGACACCGCTATCAACTGCCCGAAACCGAACTGTGCCACCGGCATGCCCCGGATTGGGACCACTGGCTGCGCCACTATCGGTTCCGGTTGAAACAGGGATCGTACCAGCCCGGCATGGCCCCCAATGTCCCGCGCGAGATTGGCGGGCTGAACATGCACGAGCTGCTCAGCTGGATCGAAGCCGATCAGGGCGAGGCAGGACTGCGCGAATTCTACGATGAGTTGAGCGCCGTCGACTCCCGGGTTCGCGCCAGGCTGCAGGAACACGGCATGATCCTGCATCGCCCGCTAGACCTGGACCGGAAACTTGCGAAACACTTCCCCGGAAGCTGCTGAATTGTTGCACGAAATCCCGGATAGAAATGGTTAAGCCAAGTTCATTTGACCGGGCCGCACGATTTTGTTATGTCCGCGTTCAAGCCGAAACGCGCATGAGGCGCATGGCCATCCGGGCCCGGCATTTTTCAGACGCGCGGGCCAGGTCTAGTGTCCGCATGAACCGGACATAAATGACAAAATTCAACGAACTGAACCTGAACCCGAAGGTCCTCAAAGCCATTGAGGAAGCCGGATACGAAACCCCTACCCCGATTCAGGAAGGCGCTATTCCGCATGCGCTGGAAGGGCGCGATGTCCTGGGTATTGCGCAGACCGGGACCGGCAAAACCGCCAGTTTCACCCTGCCCATGATCACCCTGCTGGCCCGTGGCCGCGCACGCGCACGCATGCCGCGCTCGCTCGTGCTGTGCCCGACACGGGAACTGGCCGCGCAGGTGGCCGAGAATTTCGACACCTACACCAAGCATCTCAAGCTGACCAAGGCGCTGCTAATCGGCGGCGTCAGCTTCAAGGAACAAGAGGCCCTGATCGATCGCGGCGTCGATGTTCTGATCGCCACGCCGGGCCGGTTGCTGGACCATTTCGAACGCGGCAAGCTGCTGCTGACCGGTGTGCAGATCATGGTCGTCGATGAGGCCGACCGGATGCTGGATATGGGGTTCATCCCCGATATCGAACGTATTTTCTCGCTGACGCCCTTTACCCGCCAGACCCTGTTCTTTTCGGCCACCATGGCGCCCGAGATCGAGCGGATCACCGACACGTTCCTGTCGGCCCCTGCCCGGATCGAAGTTGCCCGCCAGGCCACCGCGTCAGAGACCATTGAACAGGGTGTGGTCCAGTTCAAGGCAGGCCGCCGCGACCGCGAAGCCAGCATGAAGCGCAAGGTTCTGCGGGCGCTGATCGACGCCGAAGGCGAAAGCTGCACCAACGCAATCATCTTCTGCAACCGCAAGACGGATGTGGATATCTGCGCGAAATCGCTCAAGAAATATGGCTATGACGCGGCCGCTATTCATGGCGACCTGGACCAGTCGCAGCGCATGCGAACTTTGGACGGATTCCGCGATGGCAGCTTGCGGTTGCTGGTGGCGTCCGACGTGGCCGCGCGCGGGCTTGATGTGCCCTCGGTCAGCCATGTCTTCAACTTTGACGTCCCCAGCCATGCCGAGGATTACGTTCACCGCATCGGTCGAACCGGCCGCGCCGGACGCGAGGGCAAGGCGATCACCATCTGCGTGCCCCGCGACGACAAGGCGTTGGATGCCATCGAAAAGCTGATCCAGAAAGAGATCCCGCGCCTGGAAAACCCGGTCAAGATCGAGGAACGCACCGAAGACGCGCCCAAATCTGACCGCAAATCCCGCTCCAAACCGGCCGATGACAAGCCCGAGCCGAAATCTGACGCCAGGAAAGGCGACGGGAAAAAGGACAAAGAGCCTCGGGGCCGCGGACGCAATCGCAAGGATGACAAGGGTCCGGCGGTTGTCGGCATGGGTGACCACCTGCCCAGCTTTATCGCGCTCAGCTTTGATGAACGCCGCGCCGGGTAACGCCGGACGCCTCACCTGCCCTCTTGCCTCCGGGCTGGCGACAGCCGGTCCGGGCGGTTCAGATCGTCAGGACCAGCACCAGTATCGACAGCCCCAATATCGTGATCCCGGCGATTTCGCGCCGGGTTATGGTCTCGTGGAAGACCAGGGTCGAGGCCAGCAGGCTGAGGACAAGCTCGACCTGTCCGACCGCCTTGACATAGGCCGCATTCTGCAACGTGAAGGCCAGGAACCAGCAGAACGATCCGCTCAGGCTGGTCAGGCCGACAAAGATGCCGGTGCGGCGCGTTTCCCAAACGGCCCGCAATTCCCCCCGGTCGCGCCACATCAGCCAGACCCACATGCCGAGCAGTTGAAACGCGGTCACGCAGGCCAGCGTGACCAGCGCCCGAAACCAGGCGTCACCATCCGCCAATTGCAATGACGCGCCCCGGTAACTGACGGCGGAAAAGGCAAACAAAAGGCCTGACCCCAGCCCCAGTTGCGATGCCCGGTTCGTCAGGTGCCGCCACCAGACCCCCGACCCGCCCGGCACCTTTGACAGCAGCAGAACCGCCCACAGCCCAAGCCCGATCGCAATCACTGCCCCGCCCGAGATCGTATCGCCCAGCACCACGAACCCGACAAGCGCCGTCTGGATCACCTCGGTCTTGGCGAACGTGATCCCCACGGCAAAATTGCGCTGTTTGAACAGGGCCACGACACAGATCGTTGCCAGTATCTGCGCGATGCCGCCAACCACGACGAACACGCCAAACAGCATGTTCATCTGCGGCAGGTCCCGGTCGCCCAGCAAAAGAACCGCACACAGCGCCGCGACGGCCAGCGGTGCCGAATAGGCAAACCGGGCAAAGGTCGCCCCGGATGCGGTCAGCCTGATGCTGCTCAGGGATTTTTGCAGCATAAAACGGACCGTCTGAAAGGTCGCCGCAGCCAGAGTGACGGGAATCCACAAGCTCATGGGCTCCCTTTTGTCCGCAATTCAGGGCTTTGGCCAGAGTGGATGCGCGACAGGGTCCTTGGCCCGCCAGAAATACCGGCGAAACACCTCGGCATACGAGCGATAGACATAGGCCTCGTTGCAAGACAGATACCTGTCCCTGTCCGCCCGGTACAGCCCGGGCAAACGGTACCACGGGGCCGAGGGGTTCATGTGATGAACGACGTGCAGGTTATTGTTGAGAAACAGAAAAGACAGAACTCCGCGATCTTCGACGATGACGGTTCTTGCGCGGGACTTTTCATGGGCGCGATGTTCCAGAAAGGTGCGGATCTTGACCAGCCCCAGCCCCGAATAGGCCGCGATGACAAAGGCCCAGACCGGCATCGGCGACTGTGCCACGATCCACAAAACGACCCCAAGCGCAGGAAGATGCAACGCCCATGCCAGCAATATGGCGCGGTCGCCACGCCGCAGCCCCCGCCATTCATCGCGCAGGAATGCCACCTGCCCGATTGCCGGCCCCAGAACCATCCGCCCCAGCAACGTGTTATTCGCCGACAGAACGGTCCGCTGCCACCCCGGCAGCGCCTGAAACACGGCGGGATCAAGATAGTTGGATTCCGGGTCGTCATAGGGGTCGGTCAGAGTCGCATCCATGTGATGCGCAAGATGCAGATCGCGAAACCGGTTGTAGGGAATGAACAACGTCAGCGGCAACGCCACCAGAGCTTCGTTTAGCCATTTGGCCCGGAACGGGTGACCGTGCAGCGCTTCATGCGTCAGCGAGGAATGCAATGCCGCAACAAGGGCCATGGCCGGGATCGCAGCCCCGACCGACCAGTCTGCGCCCCAGTGGATCACGACCAACCAGACGACATAGCAGCCAATGATCAGGGCAAATGTGCCCCATTCGGGCTTGTCGGGCATGCGTAGGGGATCAGCCATTGCGCCCCCAGGAAATACCGGCCCAGATGCGCTCATAGATCACGTACATCGTCAGCCCGATGCCGGTATTGACCACAGCCAGCGCCCCGCCCATCGCCGCCGATCCCGTGGCGATACGCCCGACAAGCGCCATCACGGCAAGCCCCATCGCATTCCAGATGACGGCCTTCACGACTGACCTGTGACGTGTCTCCATTCCGAACCCCATATTCGTTTTTGTTTCCCAAGAGTTACTTTCGAACAGCACAGGGGGACATTCGGTAAATGATTAACAAAATTCTACATCTGTGATATTTACCACCACATGCAGGAAAAACTGGACAAACGAGACCGCGCTGCGCAGTTCCGGCTGCGCCTGGCGCGCGCAATGCAAGACCGCAGCGTCAGTCAAAGCGCCCTGGCCCGGATGATCGGGGTCGACCGGTCCACGGTTTCGCAGCTGCTGACCGATGACGGGGCCCGGTTGCCCAACGCCCATGTCATCGGCAGTTGCGCCTCGGCCCTTGGGGTGTCGGCGGACTGGCTGCTCAGCCTGTCAGACAGGCCCGAAAGCGCGGCCGAGTTGCTGGCCAGTTCCCTGACCATGACCGAAGCCCCCCGCGCCCTTGTCGATGAACGCATTTTCGAATGGCACCAACAGGCCGCGGGCTACAAGATCCGCTATGTACCTGCGGCGCTGCCGGACATGTTGAAAACCCGCGCCGTTCTGGAATGGGAATATGCCCCCCATCTGGGCCGGACCGCAGACCAGGCGATCGGGGCCTCAGCAGACCGGCTGACATGGATGCGCAGCGCCCAATCCGATTACGAAATCGCCCTTCCCCTGTATGAAGTCGACAGCTTTGCCCATGCCTCGGGCTATTACGCGGGGCTGGACAGGCAGGTCCGGCTGGACCAGATAGATCACCTTTTGGACCTGTGCGACCAGCTTTATCCCCGTCTGCGGATATACCTGTACGATGCCAAACGGCTTTATTGCGCGCCGATGACGATCTTTGGCCCGTTGCTGTGCGTGTTCTATGCCGGAAGTCACTATATGGCCTTTCGCGACCGGGACCGGATCGAGCTGTTCAGTAGGCATTTCGACACGCTGGTGCGCCAGGCGGACATGACGGCCAGGCATTTTCCGGCGTATCTGCAGCAATTGCGCGCAGCCATCACCGATGCCGAGATGTGACCGCTTTGGCTGCGAAAGGTGTCATTTTGGCGATCCAATGATATAATCACCCTGCACGAACATTCGGACGATCCGACCATGAACGGAGGATGATACCAATGGATGCACTCAAAACCGCCCAATATGCACGCGCCCTGTACTCGGTCCACGGCGACCAGGCCGAGGCCGAAGCCGCCCGGAAAATGCGCGAATGCGAAGCCGCAGGCGAGGCCCGGCAAGCCCAGGACTGGCTGGCCGTGCGCCGTACGATCCGGCAGATTCGCGGCCCCAATCAAGGGTAATAACTGCGATGCGGCCCGGGGGCCAACCAGCGCTCAGAGCTTGGGGTCGGGGTTGACCGTGTGCCCATCGACCGCGATCACCTGCCCCGACACAAGCCGCGCCGCGTCCGAGGCCAGGAAGACCGCCATATTCGCGATGTCGCGCGCCTCTACAAATCGGCCCATCGACGTGCCCGAGGCATAGCCCGCGTAAACCTGATCACGGGTCATGCCCTTGGCCTGCGCCTCGCGTTGCAACACGCCTTCCATGCGCGCGCCCTCGACGGCACCGGGGCAGATAATGTTGCACCGTATCCCGTGCGGCCCCAGCTCCATCGCCAGGGTCTTGCCCAGCCCGATCACCCCCCATTTCGCAGCCGCATAAGGCGCCCGGTTCGGATAGCCAAACTGACCGGCCGTGGACGCGGTGATAACGATCGCGCCGCTCGCCTGCCTCTTGAAAAGGGGAACCGCATGTTTCGCACAAAGGAACGCGCCCTCAAGATTGACGGCAACGCAGTCTTTCCAGTCGCTTAAGAGAACATCCTCAACCGCCGCGGTCGGTCCCGCAATGCCCGCATTGGCGCATAGGGTATCCAACCCGCCCCAATCGGCCTCAAGCTGTTGAAACAGGCCGGCCACCGCAGCCTCGTCCGTCACGTCGACCACGGACCTGCGCCACTGCGCCGGACAATCGGCCAGTGCCTTGGCGTCAACATCCGCAACCCAGACGCGGGCCCCGGCCGCATCAAAGGCGTCGGCCATGGCGCGCCCAACCCCCGAGGCCCCGGCCGTTATCAGAACCCGCCCCGTCATGACGGCATGCGGATCGCCGCGCCCGCCCCGTCCGGATAGGGCAAATCACCCTGCGCCTCGGCAACCCGCGCCATCGCGGCCTCGATCTGCGGTGACGGCGCACTGGGGCGGCGGGTCTCAAGGCTGACATGCAGCAAAAAACTCTCGCCCGTCGCCAACAGCACATCGCCGGAATACATGCTGTGAAACACGTGCAGCTTCTTGCCCTGCCCCAACAGCATCTGGGTCCGGATTTCGATCCTGGCACCGGCATGAACCTCATTCATGTAACGAATATGGTTCTCGGCGGTGAAATAGCTGCCACCCGTGGCGATATATTCCATATCGCAGCCGATGATTTCCATGAACCGGTCAGTCGCCGCCGCAAAAGCCTCAAGGTATTTCGCCTCGTTCATGTGGCCGTTGTAATCGGTCCAGTCCAACGGAACGGCACGGGCCAGCGTCAGGATCGGCTGGCTCAGATCCGCCTGGTCCAGCGTCGGCAGCGCACCGGGTTTCAGACGTTCATCCTGCTGGTTCAGCACCGCCCCGGCGCCATAGTTCTGCACCTTGAGCGCCCGCATCATGCCCACAAGGTTGTTGTCGCGAATGCGCTCCAACTCGCGGATCGAATGCATGCCGGACTGCGCATCCGACTGATCGGCAATCATGTCGACCAACGCGTCGGTAAACTCGGGCACATCCATCAGCCTGGTCCACGGCCATTTCAGCGCCGGGCCGAACTGCGCCATGAAATGCCGCATCCCGGCCTCGCCACCGGCCACGCGATAGGTCTCGAACAGCCCCATCTGCGCCCAGCGGATACCAAACCCCATACGGATCGCCTCGTCGACCTCCTCGGTCGTGGCGACCCCGTCCTTGACCAGCCACAACGCCTCGCGCCAGACGGCCTCAAGAAACCGGTCGGCAATATGGGCATCGATCTCTTTCCTGACCTGCAGCGGGAAAAACCCGACCGATGTCAAAACCTCCCGCGCCCGCGCCACCAGTTCGGGCGCGTTCGCCTGCGTCGGCACCAACTCGACCAGGGGCAGCAAATAGACCGGGTTGAATGGATGGGTCACCAGGATCTGCCCTGCCCGCAACGCACCGTCCTGCAACTCGGACGGCTTGAACCCGCTGGTCGATGACCCGATGATCGCGCCCGGATCACATGCCGCCTGCACCCCGGCATAGACCTTGCGCTTCAAATCCAACCGCTCGGGAACGCTCTCCTGAATCCATGCCGCGCCGCGGACAGCCTCCCCCATGTCGCCATGAAAACTCAACCTGCCCTCGGGCGGCATCGGCACATCACTCAGACCGGGCAACGACCGCCGCGCATTGTCCAGAACCTCTCCGATCTTGCGTTCAGCCTCGGGGTCAGGGTCAAAAACCCGCACATCCCAGCCATTCAACAAAAACCGGGCAGCCCATCCGCCACCGATCACCCCGCCGCCAATGATTGCTGCTGTCTTCATCATCAAACCTCCTGACAGGCGCAGTCTGAAACCCCACCCGCCATCGCTGCTTCATCTTTTGCAAAATACTCCGGGGGTTTGGGGGCTGGCCCCCAAGGCACCACCAATCACCCCTTCGACACCGGCGCCCGCTTTTCCAGGCGCAGCTTCTCGCGCACCTCCTGCGGTCCAATCACGCGCGCACCCATGTTTTCGATGATACTGCCCGCGCGCTCGACCAACTGCCAGTTCTCGGCCAGCACCCCCTTGTCCAACCACAGGTTATCCTCCAGTCCGACACGCACATTCCCCCCCGCCAACACCGAAGCGGCCACGAATGCCATCTGGTGCCGCCCCAGGGCAAAGGCGCTAAAGGTCCAATCCTCAGGCACGTTGTTCACCATCGCCAAGAAAGTATTCAGATCATCCGGCGCGCCCCAGGGAACACCCATGCAAAGCTGCACCAGGGCGTCGGGCTCCAAAATACCCTCTTTCACCAATTGCCTGGCAAACCAAAGGTGGCCGGTGTCAAAGGCCTCGATCTCGGGCTTCACCCCCAGATCGGTCATCATCTGCCCCATCGCCCGCAATGCACCGGGCGTGTTGGTCATCACATAATCTGCCTCGGCAAAGTTCATGGTGCCGCAATCCAGGGTACAGATCTCGGGCAGGCATTCGGCAATATGCGCCACCCGTTCGCTCGCGCCGACCATATCGGTCCCGGCCGCGTTCACCGGAAACGGGCTCTCGACGCCCCCAAAAACGATGTCGCCCCCCATGCCAGCCGTCAGGTTCAGAACCACATCCACTTCCGCATCCCGAATCCGGTCCGTGACCTCCCGGTACAAATCCAGCCGGCGGCTCGGCACCCCGGTCTCGGGGTCACGCACATGGCAATGCACCACCGCCGCCCCCGCCTTGGCGGCGGCAATCGCGCTTTCGGCAATCTGCGCGGGCGAGCGCGGCACATGCGGACTGCGCTCCTGCGTCCCCCCCGATCCGGTCACGGCGCAGGTGATGAAAACGTCGCGGTTCATTTCCAGAGGCATCATGTTTTCCCCAAGTTATACCCGGTTTCGCGGCCTGTTTTCCCCAGGCTTGTCCCCCGATATCGGTTTGCGTTTCGCCCCGACTCTGACGCAGCCTTGGCCAAAGAACTTGGCAAAATACGAATCGAACTTGATGCAATCCGCAAAAAACATACTACAGCCCGAACACCGCGCCCTGAAAACCGCTGTGCTGGTGCTGGATGACTGCAACACGCTCAGCTTCGCCTCTGCGGTCGACCCGATGCGCGCGGCCAACCGCCTGGCCGACCGCCCGGCTTTTGACTGGGACTATATCACCGCGACGGCCGAACCGGCCGTGCTGACCAGCGCCTTGCAGGTGCCGGGCACCCCGCTGGCGCGGTTGCAAACCTGCGACCTGCTGATCGTCGTCGCCGGGTTCCAACTGGCCCGCCACGCCACGCCCAGCCTGCTGGCCGGGCTGCGCCGCATTGCGGCCACCGGCGCCACCCTGGCCGGGATTGACGGCGGCCCCTGGTTGCTGGCTGAGGCTGGGCTGCTGGACCACCACCCCGCCACAACCCATTGGGAAGACCTCGAAAACTTCGCCGCCCGCTTTCCGAATGTGGATGTCCGCCCCGACCGGTTCACAGTATCCGACCGCCGCCTGACCTCAGGCGGCGCGATCCCCGCGGTCGATATGATGCTGCACATCATCGCAGCCCGCCACGGGGCGGGGTTTGCCGCCCGCGTCTCGGGCCTGTTCCTCTATGACGGCACATCCGATCCCGGCAAACCGCAAAGCCGCACCGGCGCGCCGCACCGCCACACTGCACTGACCGCCAGGGCCAATGCCTTGATGCAGGCCGCGCTGGACGACCCGCTGCCGCTGGCCCAGATCGCCGATACGCTGGGCACCAGCCCGCGCACCCTGCAACAACAGTTCCGGCTGCGCCTCGACACCACGCCTCAGGATCACTACCTGCAACTGCGCCTGGCCGAGGCGCGCCGCCTGGTAACCGATACGGACATGTCTCTGTTGGACGTGGCGCTGGCCACAGGATTCGGGTCGCAATCCAGCTTTGCCCGCGCCTTCCGCACCGCCCACGGGCTTTCGGCGCGCGACCTCAGGCAGGAACGCGCCCATCCCACCCATCACTGACGGGATCCCGCTTCATCTGGCCAAAAATATCCCGGGGGAGACGCCGCAGGCGTCGGGGGTAGCGCCCCCTGCACCCCTTGGCCACATCAATACGGCATCGGAAAGGCGCGATGCGCGGCCGCGATCTCGGACATCACAGCCTCGGACAGGACAATATCCTTGCCCGCCAGGATATGCTCCAGCTGCGCCACCGTGGTCGCCCCGAATATGGCCGACAGCATGAAAGGCCGCGCCTGGCACCACGCAAGCGCCATGTGGACCGGGTCCAGGCCGTGACGCTCGGCGATATCCAGATAGGCTGCAACTGCCTGGTATGTCCGATCCGTATTCCGCCCGCCCATTTGCGGCACGATCGACATGCGCGAGGCCCCCGGCACGGCGCCATCCTGGTATTTCCCGGTCAGGAAACCCGCCGCCAATGGCGAAAACGCCAGCAGGCCCACATCTTCATGCATGCTCAGCTCGGCCATGTCCGTATCGTAAAGGCGGCACAGCAACGAATACTCGTTCTGAACCGACGCCACGCGCGGGCCGCCGGTTTCCTGCGCCAGCCTAAGCCATTGCGCAGTGCCCCAGGCGCTTTCATTCGACAGGCCGAACGCGCGGATGTTGCCCTTGTCCACCTGCGCGGCCAGCGCCTCAAGACAGGCCTGCATATTGTCCAAAACATCCTGCGAATTGTCGCCCGAGGGCGCGTAATCCCAGTTCTGGCGGAACATATAGCTTCCGCGATTGGGCCAGTGGAACTGGTACAGATCGATATATTCCGTCTGCAACCGCTTCAGCGACCCCTCGACGGCCTGCGGGATTGTCTGCGCCGAGATCGGGGCCCCGTCACGAACATGAGCAAACCCTGCCCCCGAATGCTTGGTCGCCAGAACATAGTCACCCCGCCGCGACGGGTTGGCCGCATTCCAGTTCCCCAGGATCTCTTCGGTACGCCCCACGGTCTCTTTCGAGATCGGGTTGACCGGATACATCTCGGCGGCGTCTAGGAAGTTGACCCCCGCCTCCAGCGCCATCTCGATCTGGCGATGCCCGTCCGCTTCGGTGGTCTGCGTTCCAAAGGTCATGGTTCCAAGACACAGGTCCGACACCATGATCCCCGTTCGGCCCAAAGGCTTCATTTCCATTCCGAAATCTCCTGAATTTGGTCAATGCCGCGGCTCATGCCTCGGCTTTCTTTTCCCAGCGCCCGCTTTCCTCGGACCAGTATTGCGCCGCGCACCCGGCGCCGGTCAGTGTCTTCCACTGGCCACGAGCATGCTGCACGGCCGCGTCATCGTTGCCGTCAAACAGGATGCAGACGCGTTCCAGCCCCGCCACCTCGTCCGGGTCAACGGGCGCGCCGTCAATCGCCATCACACAGGCCGGGTCATTGGCCGCAGCCCCCGTGGTCAGCAAAATCGGCTGATCCGCGTCATGGGGCCCACCTGCGCAACCATGCGGCAAAAACCCGTCTGCGGGCTCTGACCACAGCCTTTCATCCAGCCAGTCCAGCCGCGCCGCGTCGGTTCCGCGCACCGCGATGCGCCACCCGGCCTGCCGGGCCTTGTCCAGCAGCACCGGCAGAGTCCGTTCCAACGGCTGCCGGGTCAGATGATAGAAATAGACGGCGCCCACGAAACCTACTCGAAATTATCCGCCACAAACCGGCTCAGCGCACGCACGCCCCACCCGGTCGCCCCCTTGGGCGCATAGGAAGTCTCGGCCGCGACCGAGGCCACCCCCGCGATATCCAGGTGAATCCACGGCGTGCCGTCCTTGACGAACCGTTGCAGGAACTGCGCCGCCGTGATCGAGCCCGCAGGCCGTCCCCCGACATTCTTCATATCGGCAATCCGCGATTTCAGCATATCGTCGTATTTCTTGCCCAGCGGCAGACGCCATGCGCCCTCGTCCTCGGCCCGGGCGGCCTTGAGGAAGGCATCACAGAACGTATCGTTGTTGGAAAAGACACCGGCATTCTCGTGCCCCAGCCCGATGATCACCGCCCCGGTCAGCGTGGCCAGATCAACCATGCCGACAGGGTTGAACCGTTCCTGCGCGTACCACATCACGTCACACAGAACCAACCGCCCCTCGGCATCCGTATTGATAATTTCAACCGTGTCCCCCTTCATCGAGCGGACCACGTCGCCCGGCCGCGTGGCATTGCCCGACGGCATGTTCTCGACCAGGCCGACCAGCCCCACCACGTTGGCCTGTGCCTTGCGTTTGGCCAGCGCCCGCATGGTGCCTGCAACGACACCCGCGCCGCCCATATCCATGGTCATGTCTTCCATGCCTGCGGCAGGCTTCAGCGATATTCCACCCGTATCAAAGACAACGCCCTTGCCGACCAGCGCCAGCGGCGCGTCGTCCTTGTCGCCGCCATTCCAGTGCATGACCACCACCTTGGACGGGCTGTCCGACCCCTGGCCGACGCTCAGCAAGGTGCGCATGCCCAGTTCGGCCAGCTTGTCCTCGTCCAGCACCTCGACGGTCAGGCCCAGCGATTCCATCTCGGCCAGGCGATCGGCGAATGCGGTTGTCGTCAGCACATTGGCAGGCTCGTTGGTCAGGTCCCGCGTCATGCGCACGCCATCGGCAACCGCATAAAGCGGGGCAAACCCGGCCTCGACCTCGGCATGTTTGGAATGGGCAATGACAACCCCGCCGGGCGCGTCCGATTCCTTGGTCTTGTGCGCATCGAAATCATAGCTGCGCAGCGCAATGCCCATGGCCAGATCTTCGGTCCGGACCTGGTTGGCCGCCATCACCAGAACCGGCTTGCCCGCGGCGCATTTGGCAATCGCGGCACCGGCCTTGCGGGCCTCGTCCGTATCGGGGCGTCGCGGCAGGACCAGGACATCAAGCGCCTCGGCCGCCATTCCGGCGGGCCAGGCCAGCGAGACTACGTCGCCCGATTTGGCCTTGGCGAAACGGTCGCTTTCCACCAATCGCGCCACGGCGCCGCGTGTCAGCCTGTTGGCCCGCCGTGCCGCGGGGCCCATCTTGCCCTCGGCGGGAATGATGATCACGACACGGCCTTCGGCCTGGGCCATTTCCTCCAGATCAAAGGCCTGAAAACGGATCGATACCAGACTGCTCATCGCTTGCTCCTGAATTGCGCTTTCCCAAGACCTAACGCGGCCTGCCGATCTTGACCAGATAGCAGTTTTCCCCGCCACGCAATTGCATTAAGGTCGCGCGAAAATAACCGGCAGGCTCGGGGGAGAAGACTTGGCACCACACGGCAGGCATAAGCCGTCGCGCATCACAAAAAGCCAGAGCGATTCTGACCTGACCCCGCCCCAAGGCGACAAGCCGGGGTTGGCGCGGTGATCCTTGACCGGTATTTCGCCCGCAGGTTCCTGCAGAGCTTTGTCGTGATCGGCGGCATCTTTCTGACGCTGATGATCCTGATCGACCTGATCGAGCAGGTGCGTCGGTTCGAAGACGTGGACCTGTCCTTTGGCCAGCTGTTGCAGCTGACGCTGCTGAACACACCGGCCGCCATCAGCGAGATGCTGCCGCTGCTGATGATCCTTGCCACCATCGCGCTGTTCATCGGGCTGGCCCGCAGCTCTGAGCTGGTGGTGACCCGGGCGATTGGCCGGTCCGGCATCCGGGCGCTGGTCGCGCCGGTTTTGCTGGCTCTTGTCATCGGGGCGCTTGCGGTTGCGCTGCTCAACCCGATTTCGGCGGCCACCTCGGAAGAGTTCCAGCGCCTCGCCGACGGCTATCGCAACAACGGCAACTCGACCCTGTCGATCAGCCGCGAGGGGCTGTGGCTGCGCCAGGGCTCGCCAACCGGTCAGGCCGTTATCCACGCCAGCGGCACCAGCACCGAGGACGATTTCGGGCTGCGCGACGTTACCATCATCACCTTTTCGCCCCAAGGCATGCCGACCGAACAGATCCAGGCCGAGCGGGCGCAGTTGGAAAATGGAAACTGGGCGCTTTACAACGCCAAGGTCTGGCCGCTGGAGCAGGATACCCCGCCCGAGGCCAGCGCGGTCGAGCACGAAGTCCTGAAACTGCCGACAACGCTGACGCGCGAACGGATACTGGATACGCTGGGACAGCAGGATTCGGTGTCCGTCTATGACCTGCCCCAGCTGATACGGGACCTGCGCGAAGCCGGTTTCTCGACCAAGCAATACGAGGTCTGGCTTCAGGTGCAGCTGGCACGCCCCTTCTTCCTGGTCTCGATGGTCCTGATCGGCGCGGCCTTCACCATGCGCCACGTCCGGTTCGGCGGTACCGGCATCGCGGTTCTGACCGCGGTTCTTTTGGGTTTCGTCATCTATTTCGTGCGCAACTTTGCACAGATCCTTGGTGAGAACGGACAGCTGCCGATCTATGTCGCGGCCTGGGCCCCGCCCTTTGCGGCGATCTTGCTTGCGCTTGGCCTGCTGCTGCATGCGGAGGATGGCTGATGCGGTCCCTGGTTCCCGTCCTTGTCTCGACCGCGCTTGTTCTGTGCCTGCCGGTTTCGGCCGCATCCCAGACCGGGCCGCAGCCCGGCCCGAACCAGCAACCGGCCGAAGGATCGGCCGAGCAGCAGGATCAGCCCGCCCTTCTGGTGGCGGACAAGATCTTTATCACCCCGGACCGAAAGCTGATCGCCGAGGGCAATGTCGAAGCCTTCCAGGGCGACGTCAAACTGTCGGCCCGGCGCATCACCTATGACCGCGAAACCGGAGAGCTGACACTGGACGGCCCGATCCGCATCGACCAGGGCGGCCGGTCGACCGTGCTGGCCGATTCTGCGCAACTGGACGGTGGATTTCAGAACGGCCTGCTCAGCGGCGCGCGGCTGGTCTTCGATCAGCAGGTCCAGATCGCCTCGGTTCAGGCCACCCGCTCGACCGGGCGGTATACGCAGTTCAGCAAGGTCTCGGCGACCTCGTGCCATGTCTGCGCCAACGGCAAGCCGCCGCTCTGGCAGATCCGGGCGCGCAAGGTCACCCATGACCAGCTGGAACGGCAATTGTATTTCGAAGGCGCCCAGTTCCGCATCCTCGATTTCCCGGTCTTTTATTTCCCGGCCCTGCGTCTGCCCGACCCGACGCTGGAACGCGCGACCGGTTTCCTGGTGCCTTCCATCCGCACGACGTCGCAGCTGGGAACAGGTGTCCAGGTTCCGTATTTCTTCAAGCTGGGCGATCACAAGGACCTGACGCTGACCCCCTATCTGTCGTCCAAGACAACGACCCTTGGGTATCGCTATCGGCAGGCGTTCAGAAATGGCCGCATCCAGTTCGAAGGCGCCTTTACCCGCGATGACGTGCAGGCGGATCAGGACCGGGGTTACCTGTTTGCCGAGGGCTGGTTTGACCTGCGCAACGATTTCAAACTGACCTTCGACGTTCAGGCCGCCTCGGATGATGCCTATCTGGCCGATTACGGCCTGCCCGATCTTGACCGGCTGCGCAGCGAAATCGCCCTGCAGCGGATCAAGCGCGACACGGCCTTCAAGACCAGCTTTATCCACTACAAGACATTGCGCGACAGCGAAGACCAGGATGAAATCCCGTCGCGCGTATTCGACATCAACTATCAAAAGCGGTTCTTTCCCGGCGCGCTGGGCGGCGAGGTGCGGCTGGGCCTCGTGGGCCACACCCACACGCGCACCAGCAACGAGGACAGCATCGGCCGCGACGTGGCGCGCGCCACTTTCGACGCCCAATGGCTGCGCAGCTGGACCTTTGCATCGGGCCTGCGCGCGGATGCGCAGATTGGCGCCTCGATCGACACGTTCGACATCCGCGATGACACCGCCTATCCCAACCAGGTCACCCGGTCCACGCCGCGCGCCGCCATGACGTTGCGTTATCCGATGCTGCGCCGCGAACAAGGCGGGGCCACCCAGTTCCTGGAGCCGATCGCGCAGGTCGGATGGACCCATGTGTCCGACACGGATGTGCCCAATGACGAAAGCACCTTTCAGGAATTCGACCAGGGCAACCTGCTGTCGCTGTCGCGCTTCCCCGCCGAAGACCGCCGCGAGGATGGCGCCACAGCGGTGATGGGCCTGAACTGGGCGCGCTACGCGCCCGGCGGCTGGCAGGCGCTGGCCACGATCGGACAGGTGTTTCGCGCCGATGCCGATCCCGACTTCACCCTGACATCGGGCCTGCAGGGCACATCCTCGGACCTTCTGCTGGCAGGCCAGCTGAAAACCGACAAGGGCCTGTCGCTGGCCGCACGCGGTCTGCTGGATGGTGATCTGAGCTTTACCAAGGCCGAATTTCGCGGCGCCTGGACCCAGGGTGACACCCGGCTGACCGGCAGCTATATCTGGCAAGAGGCAGATCCGGCCGAAAACGCGGGTGACGAAATTTCCGAGATCTGGTTGACCGGACGCTACCGGATCGACCAGAACTGGCTGACCCAGGCCGTCGCGCGGTATGATCTGAGCGAATCCGAACCGATCCGGCTGGGGCTGGGGGTGACCTATGAGAACGAGTGTGTGCAGGTGAACATGTCCATCAGACGGCGCTATACCTCAACATCAAGTATTGAGCCTTCGACAGAATTCGGCTTTACCGTTGCACTGACAGGATACGCCGTCGAAGGCGGTGGCAAAAAGTACAAAAGAGCATGCAGCTGATATCAGTTTTTTCCAGGTTTATTCGCCCCCCGCAACGCCGCACGGTCCTTTCGGCCGCAACCGCCCTGCTGGTGGCGCTCGTCCCGCCCCTGGCCAATGGGCAAAGCCTGTTTTCGCCCGCCGTGCGCGTCAATCAGGACGTTGTGACCTGGTACGAACTGCAACAGCGCCAGCAATTCCTTGACCTGCTGGGAATTCCCGGCAGTTCCGAGGCCGAAGTGCGCCAGGCCCTGATCGACGACCGCCTGCGCAAGCAAGAGATGAAGAAAGCCGGCATTGAAACCGCACCCGAGGATATTCAGGTCGGGATCGACGAATTTGCCGCCCGCGGGCGTTTGTCCCCCGAAGAATTCATCAAGCTTCTGGGCGATGCCGGTGTCGACAAGGAAACAGTGCGCGACTTCGTGGCAAACCAGATGTCCTGGCGCGACTATATCAGCGCGCGGTTCATATCGCAGGCCCGCCCGACAGACGAAGAAATCGACCGGGCCATGGGACAGGCCGGTGGCGGCGGGCTGCAGGTTCTGCTGTCCGAGGTCATCATCCCGGTGACACCCCAAACCCTGGCCCAGGCCGAAGCGCTGGCCGACGAAATCGCGCAATTGCAAACCGTTGACGCGTTTTCCTCGGCGGCGACGCAATATTCGGCCGCCGCCACCCGCGAAAATGGCGGCCGCCTGGACTGGTTGCCAATCGCCAACCTTCCGCCCGCTCTGCAACCGGTCATCCTGGGCCTCAAGAACGGCGAGGTCACCAAGCCGCTGTCCCTGCCCAACGCGGTCGCCCTGTTCCAGATGCGCGGGCTGCGCGAAGTGTCGACCGGCACGCCGCGCTATTCGGAAATCGACTATGCGGTCTATTACATGGCAGGCGGGCGCAGCCCCGAGACCCTGAAAGCCGCCGCAGAGCTGCGCGAAAATGTCGATGGCTGCGAAGACCTCTATGGCGTTGCCAAGGGCCAGCCCCCCGAGGTGCTTGACCGTATCTCCGCCAAACCATCCGAAATTCCGCAGGACGTGGCGGTAGAACTGGCCAAGCTCGATTCCGGCGAAGTCTCGACCGCGCTGACCCGGAACAACGGTCAGACCCTGATGTTCCTGATGCTGTGCAAACGGACACGCGACCTGGGCGAGGAAACCACCCGCGTGGACGTGGCCAACGCGTTGACCCAGCAAAGACTTCAGGCCTTCTCGGAAAGCCTGCTGGAACAGCTGCGGGCCGATGCGACAATCATCGAGCCATGACAGCCCCCATCGCGCTCAGCTGCGGTGAACCGGCCGGAATCGGACCGGAAATCGCAGGCCGGGCGTGGCAGAGCCTGCGCGACACCTGCCCGTTTTTCTATATCGGCGACGTAACCCACCTTCCCGACGATGTCCCGACCGCCGCCATCGACGATCCGGCGCAGGCGCAGACCGTCTGCGCCGATGCGCTGCCGGTGCTGCACCTGCCCTTTCCGGCCCCAAACCGGCCCGGCCAGCCTGACCCGGCCAATGCCCCGTCGGTGATCGACGCCATCGAACGGGGCGTTTCGCTGGTCCGCTCCGGGACCGCCTCGGCGCTGTGCACCGGCCCGATCCACAAAAAGGCGCTGATTGACGGGGCCGGGTTTTCCTTTCCCGGCCATACCGAGTTTCTGGCAGCACTTGCCGGATGCGAGCGCGTGGTGATGATGCTGGCCAGCGATCAGCTGCGCGTCGTCCCCGCCACGATCCACATCGCCCTGTCGCAGGTCCCCGCCGCACTGACACCCGATCTGCTGCGCGAAACGATCGAAATCACCGCCCAGGGGCTGCGGACCCGGTTCGGCATCGACCACCCGCGCCTGGCCGTTGCCGGTCTCAACCCGCATGCGGGCGAAGGCGGCAAGATGGGCACCGAGGAACTGGACTGGATCGCCCCCTTCCTGTCTTCGCTGGACCCCGCCGATCACAGCGTGACAGGCCCGCACCCGGCAGATACGATGTTCCACCCCCAGGCCCGCGCCCGCTATGACGCGGCCATCGCCATGTACCACGATCAGGCCCTTATCCCGATCAAGACACTGGATTTCGACCGCGGCGTGAACGTGACACTGGGCCTGCCTTTCATCCGCACCTCGCCCGATCACGGCACAGCACTGGACATTGCCGGACAGGGGCAGGCCTCGGCCACCAGCCTGATCGAGGCCCTCAAACTGGCGCACCGCATGGCCCACGCGTCCTGATGCTTCACCTGGCTGAAAATATCCCCGCCGGAGGCAAAATGTCCGCAACGCATTCTCTGCGCCCCCATGCAATCGGAACCGCGACATGAGCGCAATCGACACCCTTCCGCCGCTGCGCGAGGTCATAGCGACACATCAGCTCTCGGCGCGCAAATCCCTGGGCCAGAACTTTCTGCTGGACCTCAACCTGACCGCCAAGATTGCACGCCAGGCCGGGGATCTGACCCAATGCGATGTTCTTGAAATCGGCCCTGGACCCGGCGGCCTGACCCGCGGATTGCTGTCGGAAGGCGCGCGCCGGGTTGTGGCCGTCGAAAAAGACAATCGCTGTATCGCCGCCCTGAATGACATCGCCGCCGCCTATCCCGGTCGGCTTGAGGTGATCAACGGTGACGCGCTGGAAATCGACCCGTTGACGCATCTGACGCCCCCGATCCGCATCGCCGCCAACCTGCCCTACAACGTGGGGACCGAGTTGCTGGTGCGTTGGCTGACACCCCCCGACTGGCCGCCTTTCTGGCAAAGCCTGACGCTGATGTTCCAGCGCGAAGTTGCCGAACGTATCGTCGCGCGCCCCGGCAGCAAAGCCTATGGGCGGCTGGCCATTCTTGCACAATGGAGATCGGATGCCCGCATCGCCATGTCCTTGCCGCCCGGTGCCTTTACGCCGCCGCCCAAGGTCTCCAGCGCGGTGGTGCACCTGATCGCCCTGCCAAAGCCCCGCTTTCCCGCAGACGCCGCCACCCTGTCCCGCGTCGTTGCGACGGCCTTCAACCAGCGTCGAAAAATGCTTCGGGCCTCGCTCAAAGGTATCGCGCCCGACATCGAGGACCGGCTGCTCGCCGCCGGGATCAAGCCGACCGACCGGGCCGAGCAGATCCCGCTCGAGGCATTCTGCGCCCTCTCCCGCCAGATCAAGCCGGCGCCCTGACCGGGCGATCCGCGCGCAAAACCCATGAAAAACCCACATGAAAAAAAACCCCGATGCAGGCGCACCGGGGTTGAATTCAATTCGACTGTGAAGGCCGCGTTATTCCGCCGCTTCGGGCGCATCGCCATCACCCGAGGGCGACTTGGCCGGTTCTGCCGCCGGTTTGGGCTTGCGCGACCGGGGGCGACGTGGCGCCTTTTCCTTGCGGGGCTCGGCGGATTCGGTGCCGCCTTCGCCGCCCTTGCTTTCAGGGGTTTCGACCAGACCCGATCCGGGCGCGGCCGCTTCGTTGCCGAAATCCAGCACGTCAGGCTGTGGCGCCTCGGCGGGGTCAGACTGGCGGGCCGCCTCGCGTTCCTGCCGTTCGGCACGCTCGCGGTCCCGTTCCGCCTGGCGCTCGCGGTTCTGGCGTTCCTGCTCTTCGCGCTTGGCCTCCATCTCGCGCTGCGCTTCGCTCAGAAGGCGCAGGTAATGTTCGGCATGCTGCTGAAAGTTCTCGGCGGCCACACGGTCATTGGCCAACTGCGCGTCCCGCGCCAGTTGGTTGTACTTGTCAATGATCTGCTGCGGCGTTCCGCGCACCTTGCCTTCGGGTCCTGAACTGTCAAAGACCCGGTTTACGACGTTGCCGCCGGAAGGACGATTGCGGTTGTTCTTGGCCCGCGAGCGGGATTTGGATGATCTCATCTTACTTTACGTCAGCCTTGTCATTCGCTGTCGATCAACCCGTACCTTGCGCCGCTCAGAAGCTTGTGCCGTTACGCGTCATCGACTTTTTTGGGCTTGGCGTCAGGGGCGCGCTGGAACAGCGTCAACCTCGCCGACTAAGTCTGAGTAAACATGTCCTGACCGCGCAGACAAGAGGTTTATCCATATTTTCGCAGCTTTTTTACATCAAGCGGCGCTTTTTGGCCTCAGCCCCGACCTTATCGCGGCAATTTGGCGCCAACGACCCTGTCGCGGCCATCCAGATCGGGAATAACCGTCGTCCTGACCAGACCGGTCGCATCGAAAAGCGCACATACATCACGGGCCTGGGTCGGGCCGATCTCGACCAGGATGCGCCCGCCCGGCGCCAGGTGGTCCGGTGCGGATGCCGCGATGCGGCGATAGGCATCCAGCCCGTCGCCTTCATCGGTCAGCGCCATGCGTGGCTCGTGTTCGCGGACCTCGGGGCTAAGGGCGTCCATCTCGTCGCGCGCGATGTAGGGCGGGTTTGACACGATCAGGTCGAAATGCCCGTCCACATTGCCGAACCAGTTCGACTGCACGATTTCCGCACGGTCCTGAACCTTGTGCAGAACGGCATTTGCGCTGGCCTGCAAGCAGGCCGCCTCGCTCAGGTCAACGCCCAGCCCCGAGGCGCTGCGCCGCTCGGCCAGCAAGGTGATCAGGATGCAGCCGGACCCGACGCCAAGGTCCAGAACATGATCAAACGGCTCGCTTAACGCCGCTTCGATCAGCGCCTCGGTTTCGGGGCGCGGGTCAAGGACATCGCCGCTGACGCGAAACCTGCGCCCATAGAACTCGCGCTCGCCCAGCAGGTGCGACACGGGCACACGGATGGCCCGCAGCGCGATCAGATGATCATAGCGTTCGGCAATTTCAGGCGGCAGGTCCTCGGGGGCGATCAGCGTAACGCGGCTGGCTTCGATCCGCGCCGCATGGGCCAGCAGCAGCCGCGCATCCCGCGCCGGATCGGCAACACCCGCAGCCCGCAACCGCGCCGTCGCGGCCGCCATGGCCTGTGCGGCGGTCAGCGCGCCATTCATTGCGCCATCTCGGCTAGCAGGCGCGCCTGGTCATCGGCGGTCAGGGCGTCGATGACCTCATCCAAGTCGCCCTGCATGACCTGATCCAGCTTATAAAGCGTCAGGTTGATGCGGTGATCGGTCATGCGCCCTTGCGGGAAATTATACGTCCGGATGCGTTCGGACCGGTCGCCCGAGCCGACCTGGCTGGCACGATCCGCCGAGCGTTCACTGTCGATGCGTTGACGTTCAAGGTCATACAGCCGCGTCTTCAGCACCTGCATCGCGATCTCGCGGTTGCGGTGCTGGGATTTCTCGGAACTGGTCACGACAAGGCCGGTCGGCAAATGCGTGATCCGCACGGCCGAGTCGGTGGTGTTGACGTGCTGCCCCCCTGCCCCAGATGACCGCATTGTGTCGATGCGGATATCGCCCGCGTCGATCTGGATGTCGACATCCTCGGCCTCGGGCAGAACCGCCACTGTCGCCGCCGAGGTATGGATGCGCCCGCCGCTTTCGGTTTCGGGCACACGCTGCACCCGGTGAACGCCGGATTCGTATTTCATCCGCGCAAAGACGTTGTCGCCCTTGATATGGGCCACGACCTCTTTGATGCCGCCCAGATCCGAGGCCTGTTCCTCGATGATTTCAAACTGCCAGCCCCGACCTTCCGCATAGCGCTGGTACATGCGCAGCAGGTCGCCCGCGAACAGCGCGGCCTCATCCCCGCCGGTGCCGGGGCGAATTTCCAGCATCGCAGGGCGCGCATCGGCGGCGTCCTTGGGCAACAGCGCAAGTTGCAGCGCGTGTTCGGCCTCGGGGATGCGGGATCTGAGCGCGGGGATCTCTTCTTCGGCCAGTTCCTTCATGTCCGGGTCGGACAACATCGCCTGGGCCTCGGCCAGATCGGCCACCAGGTGCCGCCACTCGGTGATCTGGTCGACCACCGGTTTGAGGTCGGAATATTCCTTGGCCAGCGCGGCGATATCCCCGCCCGAGGCGCCATCGGCCATGGCAGCTTCGAGATACTGGAAACGCTGGGTGATCTGTTCAAGTCGTTCTTCGGGGATCATCCGGGCGGTGTCTCTCATCCGGGGGCTTTGGTCAAGGCCCCGGCTTGTGCTAGTCTTGGGGTATGAAACGTTTGATCCTAGTCCTGACAGTCTGCGCCGCACCCGGCCTGGCCGATGTGATCGGACCGGGGGGCAAGCTGCAGGACTGCTATTGCACCGACAAATCCGGGACCCGCGTGGAACTGGGTCAGATGATCTGCCTGCAGGTCGACGGGCGCATGTTCATGGCGCAGTGCCAGATGTCGCTGAACGTACCGATGTGGCGCGAGGTACAGGACGGGTGCCTGTCGTCAGGGTTGCAACCGGCTCAGCCAGCCATCGACGCGGGCGCGGTTGACACCGAAATCGGCGCGGCCAAATCGTAACCGGCCATGGATGTGCAGGCTGCCGCCGACCTGCTGGGCGGTCGTATAGTCCGGAAACCCAAATACCCTGCTGCGCGTGACATAGGTGATCATCCCCTCATCCACCGACCCGGCCAGAACATGCGTGCGGGGCGCGCCGCGCGCGATCCGGTCCAGCCGCGCAAGCCCGCCGGGCCCGGTTTCAACCACCCGCACCACCCCTGTCGCCATGTCCCGGTGCGCGCCTTGCGGGCTGACATGCCATCGGGCCGGGTCCGAGGGCGCCACGCGCACATAGACCCCGGCCAGAACCGGCAGGCCGACCAGGCACACCACGGCAAACAGCTTCATGCCCCACCCGCTTCGGATGCCACGGACAGCCGGCCAAAGCCTGAAAACCGCGCGCCCCGCACCCGACTACCGGGACGTTACACCCGGCAGGATGCACAGCAATTCAAACAGCAGGTTTGCCGCCGTCAGGGCCGTGTTTCCCGAAGGGTCATAAGGGGGCGACACCTCGACCAGGTCGCATCCCACAACGTTCATCCCCTGCAGCGCGTGGATCAGTTGCAGCGCCTGCGGCGTGGTCAACCCGCCAATCTCAGGCGTGCCCGTACCCGGCGCATAGGCCGGGTCAAGACTGTCGATGTCATAGGTGACATAGACAGGATGATCCCCGATCGTCTTGCGAATGCGCGATCCGATCTCGGTCAGGTTCTGCTGCCACAGGTCCCAGGCGGGAAATTGGGTAAAGCCCCAGCCCTGTGCCTCGGTAAAATCGCTGGCCGCATAGCCGGACCCGCGAATGCCGACCTGAAAGGTCTTGTCGGCGACGATCAGCCCTTCTTCGTAGGCGCGGCGAAACACGGTGCCGTGGGTCTCGCGCTCGCCGAACATCTCGTCATTGACGTCCGCGTGGGCATCGACGTGAACCAGCGCCACCGGGCCGTGTTTTCCGGCCATCGCCCGCAGAATCGGCAAGGTGATGGAATGGTCCCCCCCCATCGCCAGCGGCGTCACGCCCTGGGCCAGGATACCGTCATAGCTGTCCTTGATGATCGACAGGCTGTCCGACAGGGAAAACGTGTTGATCGCCAGGTCCCCGATATCGGCAACCTGCAAGCTGTCAAACGGGGCCGCAAGCGTTGCCATGTTATAGGGCCGGATCATCGCGCTTTCGGCACGGATCTGCTTGGGCCCGAACCGTGTGCCCGATCGCCACGAGGTGCCGATATCCATCGGGATACCCAGCACCGCCACATCCAGCCCGTCCAGCGAGGACGCCTGCGGCAAGCGCATGAACGTGTTCGGCCCGGAAAACCGCGCCAGGTCATTGCCGCCGATCGGCTGGTTGAATTCGGTCATGTGCTGAACCCCATCCCGTCATAATTCCCTGCGCGTACCCTGCAAAAACATGGCTAACCAAAGGTTAAAGCCGCGACATTCGCGGGCGGTTTTGTCTATTTCAGCTGGTTCCAGCCCAACAGGCAGATGATCTGGGTTGCGACATGGGCCCCCGCAATGGCCGTTGCCCCCGACGTGTCAAAGGGTGGCGAGACCTCGACCACATCCCCGCCCTTGATATTGATCCCGGCAATGTCGCGCAGGATGATCTGCGCCTGGATCGAGCTTAGCCCGCCCCAGACCGGCGTGCCGGTGCCGGGGGCAAAGGCCGGGTCCAGCCCGTCAATGTCGAAGCTCAGGTAAACCGGGCGATCACCCAATATGCCCTTGATCTTTTGCGCAACGACAGCCGGGCCGGATTCATAGACCTCGCGTGCGTCGATGATATTGACGCCCAACGTATCCTCGTTATGCGTGCGAATACCCACCTGGACCGAGCGTTTGGGGTCAACAATCCCCGATTTCACCGCCTTGTAGAACATCGTTCCGTGGTCCACCCGGCTCATGTCGTCATCGGCCCAGGTGTCGGTATGCGCATCGAATTGCAACAGCGACATCGGCCCGTATTTCTCGGCATAGGCTTTCAGGATCGGAAAACTGATATAGTGGTCGCCCCCCAACGTGACCGAGGCCACGTCGGCCTTCAGGATCGTGCGGATATGATCGGTCAGCGTGTCGGGGAAAGCGGGGATATTCGCATAATCATAGGCCATGTCGCCATAGTCGATGATGGCCAGCTCGCTGAGCGCATCAAACGGCCAGCCATAGGGCGCGTCGGGCGATTGCAGGGCGCTGGCCTCGCGGATGGCACGCGGACCAAGACGGGTGCCGGGGCGGTTGGTCACCGCCTGGTCAAACGGCACGCCGGTCACGGCAATATCAACGCCCTTCAGGTCCTTGGTATAAAGCCGCCGCAGGAACGAGGTCGCCCCGCCAAAGGTGTTCTCGTAAGACAGCCCCTTGAGGTCGGGATTGGTGAACGCCTCGTCCACCTGGTTCTTTGCATCTTCCAGTGCCATGTCTTGTGTCTTGGTCCTTGTGATCCTGTTGTGCTCGCCCTCAGCCGACCGGCTGTGCCCGTTCGACGATCCGGGCAAAGAAGGACGCGCCGACGGGGGCGATATCGTCATTGAAGTTGTATTTGGGATGATGCAGGCCCGCGCCGTCGCCCTGGCCCAGGAACAGATAGGCGCCGGGCCGTGCCTGCAACATGTACGAGAAATCCTCGGCGCCCATTTCGCGCCCGGCCCGGTCAGTCACCCGGTCGGCCCCGGATACCTCGCGCGCGGTCTCTGCGGCAAAAGCCGTGCTTTCGGGATCGTTGATCGTTGCGGGATAGCCAACCTCGTAATCCAGCCGCGCCGTCACCCCGTAGGACGCCGCCTGCCCCTCGACGATCTGCGCCATCCGTTCGCGCACCATCTGTTGCACCGCCGGGTCAAAGGTGCGCACCGTGCCGTTCAGATAGGCGGTGTCGGGAATGACATTGTTCACGGTCCCGGCATGGATCTGCGTGACCGACACGACAAGGTCGTCCAGCGCGTAATTGTTGCGGCTGACAATGGTCTGCAAAGCCTGCGCCATACCGCAGGCCGCCATGACCGGGTCGCGGGTTTCATGCGGCATTGCCCCGTGGCCGCCGACGCCCTGCACATGGATTTCGAACGTATCGACCGCCGCCATGATCGGCCCCGGCGTGGTCTGGAAACTGCCCTCGGGCCGCCCCGGCGTGTTGTGGATGCCATAGACCTGAGAGATGCCGAACCGCTCCATGATGCCCTCTTGGACCATCACGCCCGCGCCGCCGCCCTCTTCCTCGGCCGGTTGAAAGATCAGCGCCACGCGGCCCGCGAAATTCCGTGTTTCTGCCAAATAGCGCGCAGCCCCCAGCAGCATCGTGGTATGGCCGTCATGACCGCAGGCATGCATCTTGCCGGGGTTCTTTGACGCGTAATCCACACCCGTTTCCTCGGTAATCGGCAGCGCGTCCATATCGGCGCGCAACCCGATTGTCGGCCCGTCGCCCTGCCCGTTGATGATCGCGACCATACCGGTCTTGGCAATCCCTTCATGCAGTTCATCCACCCCGAACTCGCGCAGACGCTCGGCCACAAAGGCGGCGGTCTCGTAACATTCGAACTCAAGCTCAGGGATCGTATGCAGGTGCTGGCGCCACCGGGCCATGTCGGCGGCGAAATCGGCAATTCGGTTCACGACGGGCATATGGGGTGGACTCCTGATCGGGACTGCGGGATGTCTGCATCAGACACCGGAAAAAGGGGCTTCGCAATGGCAGAAAACACGCTGATCCATGATCCAGACGCCGGAATCGAACGTCTGCTGGAAATTATGCGCCGCCTGCGCGACCCGCAATCGGGCTGCCCGTGGGATATCGAACAGGATTTCGCCACCATCGCCCCCTATACGATCGAAGAAGCCTATGAGGTCGCCGACGCCATCGAGCGCAAGGCCTGGGATGAACTGAAAGGAGAGCTGGGCGACCTGCTGTTCCAATCGGTCTTTCACGCGCAGATGGCTGACGAGGCTGGGCATTTCACCTTTCAGGACGTGGTGCGCACCATGTCCGACAAGATGGTTTCCCGCCACCCGCATGTGTTCGGCGACGAATCCCGCGACAAATCGGCCGAGCAGCAAACCGTGGATTGGGAGGCGATCAAAGCCGCCGAACGCGCAGGCAAGGAACAAAAAGGCGCGCTGGACGGCGTGGCCGCCAACCTGCCCGCCCTGCTGCGCGCCCACAAGCTGCAGAAACGCGCCGCGCGCGTCGGCTTTGACTGGCCCGATGCCAGCCATGTGCTGGCCAAGATCACCGAAGAAGCCGCCGAACTGGAAGAGGCCCGCGACAGCATGGATGCCGACGCGCTTGAGGACGAGTTCGGCGACCTGCTGTTCGTCATCGTCAATCTGGGCCGCCATTTGGGCATCGAGCCCGAGGCCGCCCTGCGCCGCGCCAATGCCAAGTTCACCCGCCGCTTTGAACAGGTTGAATCCCGGCTGGCGGCGCGCGGCAAAACGCCCGCGCAAAGCGATCTGGCCGAGATGGACGCGCTGTGGGACGAGGTGAAGACCGAGGAACACCGCGCCAACGGCAAACTCCCGCCGGTCGATACCGCCAGCGGCGCCTGAAACAACTGGACAAGACTGGCGGCACTTGCCAGTGTCCGGCTTCGCACAGACAAGAGGCACCCATGGCACCGCGCAAGATCATCATCGACACCGATCCCGGTCAGGACGACGCCGTGGCCATCCTGCTGGCGCTTGCCAGCCCCGACGAGATCGACGTGCTGGGCATCACGGCTGTTGCCGGGAACGTGCCGCTGGAACTGACGGCCAAGAACGCGCGCATCGTCTGCGAACTGGCCGGTCATACAGATGTACCGGTCCATGCCGGATGTGACCGCCCCCTGCGCCGCCCTCTGATCACGGCCGAGCATGTGCATGGCAAGACAGGGCTTGATGGCCCGGTTCTGCCCGACCCGCAGATGCCGCTGACCGACGGCCACGCCGTCGACTTCATCATCGACACCCTGCGCGCCCATGATCCCGGAACCGTCACGCTGTGCCCGCTGGGCCCGCTGACCAATATTGCATCCGCCTTCCTCAAAGCGCCCGACATTGTCGACCGGGTTCAGGAAATCGTGCTGATGGGCGGCGCGTATTTCGAGGTCGGAAACATCACCCCGGCGGCAGAGTTCAACATCTACGTCGACCCCGAAGCCGCTGATATCGTGTTCAAATCCAAAGTTCCCATTGTGGTGATGCCGCTGGACGTCACCCACAAGGCGCTTGTCACGAAACCGCGCAACGACGCCTTTCGCGCATTGGGCAGCAAGGTCGGCATCGCCGTGGCCGAGATGACCGATTTCTTTGAACGGTTCGACAAGACCAAATACGGCAGTTCGGGCGCGCCGCTGCACGACCCTTGCGTGACGGCCTATCTGATACGGCCCGCGCTGTTTTCGGGCCGTCACGTCAATGTCGAGATCGAAACCGGGTCCGAACTGACCCTGGGCATGACAGTCGCCGACTGGTGGGGCGTGACTGACCGCCCGCCCAACGCGATGTTCATCGGCGATTTGGACGCGGACGGCTTCTTTGACCTGCTGTCGGAAAGGCTGGCCCGGCTATGAGCGCATCCCTTCGACTGGCCCGCCCCGATGACCTGGACCGCCTGATGAGCCTTGTGGCGGCGTTTCACACCGAGGCCGGGATCGCGCAGGACAGCGACAAGCGGCGCGACGCCTTGTTGCCCTTGTTGCAGGGTATCCCGCATGGCTGTGTCTACCTGATCGGCCCGTCGCGCGCGCCGCTGGGCTATCTGATCCTGACCTTCGGGTGGTCTGTCGAATTCGGCGGCATGGATGCCTTTGTCGATGAAATCTACATCCGCCCCGCCATCCGGGGCCGCGGAATCGCGACCGAGGTCCTTCTGGACCTGCCCAAGGCCCTTGCCGGTGCCGGTTTGACGGCGCTGCATCTTGAGGTCGACCGAACCAACGAGGCCGCGCAGAAACTGTATCTGCGGACCGGGTTCGAGGCGCGCGAGCGTTACATGCTGATGAGCAAGAAGCTCTAGCGCCACTCGCCCCTAAAGATCAGGCTTGGGTTATACATCTCTTGAACCGGATCGTCCGACGATACCGGGTCCCCGGATATCGGATAGGTGTTTTCCTGCGCACAGGCTGACAGGAAACCCGCGACAATTGCGGCCATAGCAGTCAAGGTAATACGCTTTTGCATGACATCCCCCTTTTGCTGAATTTCTCAACAATACGGGGCGGCCCGCTGGGGAACCAGTAACTAGTTCACACATATCGGGCGTTATGCATATTTTATTGACATTCTTTTTGCAGGGCACAGCCCCGGCCGGACTTACGGAGAGGCCCTGAGGTCCATCTCGAAATAAGTCAGCAGGTTGAACGCGTTCTTGTGAAATTCCTGATAGGGGCCGCGCTGTGCAAACCCCAGCGAACTGTACAGCCCGCGTGCGGCCGTCAGGATCTTGCCGGTATCCATCAGAATCCGGTCATAGCCACGGTCCCGGCAATCGCGAATCAGCGCATTCATGATGCCCCGGCCCGCACCCGTACCGCGCGCGGATTCGCGGACAAAGACGCGTTTTATCTCTGCAGTGTCCGGATCGAATTTCTGGAACATTCCGCAGCCGACCGGTTCACCGCGGTATATCGCAAGCCGCAACCCGCCATCAGGCCGGGCGTGATAGGTCTCAAGCGTCTGCATCAAGGCGTCATACTGGTCATGCGGATAGGCACGCAGACAGACCTGCGCGCTTTTCCCGCCCAGCCCGATCAGGAAATCCCTGTATTCCCAGCACAACTGCCTGACATCATCAAACTGTTGCGGTGTTTCCGGTTCTATGATGGCAAGCATCGCCGTTCCCTTGGTCGCGGCGATGACTATAGCATGAACACTTCGCTCAGCGAAGGATCGATCGACCTGCGTATTCGGCGATTTCGCCCAGGCTTTCTTCGATACGGATCAACTGGTTGTACTTGGCCAACCGGTCCGACCGCGCCAACGAGCCGGTTTTGATCTGCCCGCAATTGGTGGCCACGGCCAGGTCTGCGATGGTGGCATCCTCGGTCTCGCCCGAGCGGTGCGACATCACGTTGGTGTATCCGGCACGGTGGGCCATATCGACCGCGCGTAGGGTCTCGGTCAGCGACCCGATCTGGTTCACCTTGACCAGCATCGAGTTGGCGCACCCGCGCTTGATCCCGGTTGCAAGGCGTGCGGGGTTGGTCACGAACAGGTCGTCACCCACCAGTTGCACCTTGTCGCCGATGGCGTCGGTCAGCGCCTTCCAGCCGTCCCAGTCGTCTTCCGACATGCCGTCCTCGATCGAGATGATCGGATAGTCGTTGACCAGGGCGGCCAGGTAATCGGCGTTTTCCTCGGATGTCAGGGTCTTGCCCTCACCCGACAGGACATATTTGCCGTCCTTGTAATATTCGGTCGCCGCGCAATCCAACGCCAGATGGATCTCGTCACCCGGCTTGTAACCTGCCTTTTCGATGGATTTCAGGATGAAATCCAGGGCCTCGCGGGTGCTGGCGATATTGGGCGCAAAACCGCCCTCGTCGCCCACCCCGGTGGCCAGGCCGGCGGCTGACAGTTCCTTTTTCAGCGTGTGGAACACCTCGGACCCCATGCGGACCGCATCGCGGATGTTGCTGGCCGCGACCGGCATGATCATGAATTCCTGAATGTCGATCGGGTTGTCGGCATGTTCGCCGCCGTTGATGATATTCATCATCGGAACCGGCAGCACCCGCGCCGAGGTCCCGCCCACATAGCGATAGAGCGGCTGGGTCGTGAAATCCGCCGCAGCCTTGGCCGCCGCCAGCGACACGCCCAGGATGGCATTGGCGCCCAGGCGGCCTTTGTTCTCGGTCCCGTCCAGCTCGATCATGGCGGCGTCGATCGCGACCTGCTCGGTCGCGTCAAAACCCGCCAGCTCTTCGGCGATTTCGCCATTCACGGCGGCGACCGCCTCAAGCACGCCCTTGCCCAGGTAACGCTCGGAATCGTTGTCGCGCTTTTCGACGGCTTCATAGGCACCGGTCGACGCACCCGAGGGTACCGCCGCGCGGCCCATCGTTCCGTCCTCCAGGATCACGTCGACTTCGACGGTCGGGTTGCCCCGGCTGTCCAGGATTTCGCGTGCGTGGATGTCGATGATGGTGCTCATGTTGGATGCCCCTACAGATACATTCGGTTGCATGCCTCATAGCAGCACGCGCCGAAAAGTAAACCGCTTCTGTTATCGCTAACACGCAAAACGCGGTGACGGCCGGCCCAACCGGGCGATGATTGCGCCAAAAGGTGCCGATCAGGCCGCGGCCATGGCCAGCCTGCGCGCCAGCCGCTGTTCACGAATGAACGTGTACATGCCGGACCCGATGATCAGCGAGGCCCCGATCAGGGTCATGTGATCAGGCCGTTCGTTGAACATCCACATCCCCGCCAGGATCGAGAACAAAAGGCGCGTATACCGAAAAGGCGTCAGGGCCGAGGCCTCGCCCACCCGCATGGCGGTCACGATGCCGAAATACCCCAGGACCCCAAACACCACAGCGCCCGTATAGGGGCCGAACTGACCCGGTTGCATCGGGGTGATCGGCTGCGCGGTCACGGCCATCAGGATGGCCCCGGCCAGCGCCACCGCCACATAGGCCTGCATTGCCACAACGGCCGAGGCGACGCGGGCCTCCAGGCGGCGCGTGATCAGGTCGCGCGCGGCAATGGCAATGACACTGGCAACCACGAACAGCGCCTCGGGGCGAAACCCATCCAGGCCGGGGCGGATGATCATCAGAACGCCGATGAAACCGACGCCGATTGCGCTCCAGCGGCGCCACCCGACCTGTTCGCGCAGAAACAGGGCGGCCCCCATCGTCACGACCAGCGGCATGGCCTGAAATACCGCCGCCACCGTCGACAGGTCCACCAGCGACAGGGCGGTCACGAAGCTCAGCGCGCCGATTGCCTCGGTGCCCGCGCGCAGCAAGGGCAGCGGGCGCCAGGCGGCCGGGTCGAACATGCGTTTGCGCGTCGCTAGGGCCAGTGCGGCAAAGACAAGCGCGCAGACCAGGCCCAGAACGGCCATGATCTGCCCGGTCGGCACGGTTGCCGACAGGTGCTTGATGAACATGTCCTCAAGCGTAAAAGCGGCCATCGACCCGATGACCAGCAAGATGCCGTTTACGTTGTTCATATGCGCGTCCGTTGATCCAGGCGTCTGAAAGGCCCGCCTGCATGCGCACTGAAACCGCATGCCCTGCTGTCTGGCAAGCCCTATCCGACGCGGATTGATGAAATGCCGTTGGGCACCCAATCGCGGATGCTGATGGGTCAGTCGCGCTTGCGCGGCACGCCATACAGCTCCAGCCGATGCCCTTTCAGCTCGTATCCCAGCTTGGCGGCAATCTTTTCCTGCAGCGCCTCGATCTCGGGGTCGACGAATTCGATCACCTTGCCTGATTGCATGTCGATCAGGTGATCGTGGTGGTCACGCTCGGCATCTTCGTACCGCGCACGCCCGTCGCCAAATTCAAGGCGTTCCAGAATCCCGGCCTCTTCGAACAGTTTGACGGTGCGATAGACCGTGGCAATCGAGATCCCCGAATCGAGCGAGGACGCGCGGGCATACAATTCCTCGACATCGGGGTGGTCATCGCTTTGCTGCAAGACCTGCGCAATGGTCCGGCGCTGGCCGGTCATACGCAGGCCCTTGGCCTCGCAGCGCGCGATGATGGTATCCGACATGGTGCCCCCCACGGTTCTTCGGGTTTCCGTCATAATATGTCTGCGCCGACTGCGCCACAGCGGATTTCGACTTTGTCATGCGGCGCGGCGCAGGTCGGCCCAGACCGGCAGATGGTCCGAGGCGATATGGGCCGGGCGTTCGTCATGCACGCCGTGACCGACCGCTTCGAGCCCCGCGCCCAGCGCGATCCGGTCCAGCGCGCCCAGCGGTTGCGCCGCCGGAAAGCTGGGCATCGGCGGCAGAAACCGCATTTCGGGCGCAAGATGGTCCAGCACCGGTTGGCGCGACCATTCGTTGAAATCTCCGGCCCAGACTGTCGGCATGTCCGACAGGCCACTGCCATCCTGGCGGATATGGGTGATCTGACGTCGACGCGACGCTGGCAACAGGCCCAGATGCATGCCCATGACCCGCAAGGCGCCGATGCGGGTCTCGAATTCGACGCGCACGGCACCGCGCGGTTCGAACCCCGGCAAGTCGTGATGCCCGACCTCGTGAACCCGGATGTCCGCGCCGCGCCAGATCACGGCATTGCCGTGCCAGCCCAGACTGCCCGCGCCGCCCAGGTCAACGACCTGCCACCCGGCCTCAAGCAGCATGAAAGCAGGCAGCGCCGCAGGCCGGGGCGGCAGGCGCTTGTCGGCCTCTTGCAGCACGACGATATCGGCCTGCAACCGGTCCAGCACCTGAAGAATGCGTTGCGGTTGCCGCCGAAAGTCCAGCCCGACACATTTCTGGATGTTGTAGCTGGCAATGCGCAGGTGCGACGTCTGGGTCATAACGGTCCACGGGTTGTTCGCGACCCAGAATTGTTGTCTGCGCCCCTCATGGCAACCCCGAACCCATGGGAACACGCGCAATTGCGGCACCCGGCGCCTGACGCAGGCGCCCGTTCACCGCTTGCGCGGCGGCTTTGGAACGACCGCTGGATCATGTGCCGCAAAAGGTTGCGTGCACCACCTCGGCTTCGCTGGGCGCGCGCGCCAGGTCCGAACACCCGGCCTGTTCCTGATAAGGGGCCGCCAGAACCGCGTTCAGCCTGTGAAACGGGGCAAAATCGCCCTGAACCGCGGCCTGGATCATCTGCTCGACCCGGTGATTGCGCGGGATATAGGCCGGGTTCGCCGCAGCCATGACGGACGGGGCCGAGGCCTCGCGCTGCAGGCGCGCTTGCCAGCCATCCTGCCAGATATCAAAGGCTTGCGGGTCGGTGAACTGGTCGCGGGCCGCACCCGTGCCCAGCGCGCGAAACGTGTTGGTGAAATCGGCCTGGTTCTGCGCCATCCGCGTCAGCAAGTCCGAGATCAGCTGCAAATCACCCTGTTCCGCACTCGCCAGCCCGATCTTGGCGCGGAACCTGTCCAGCCAGTGGTTTTGCATCAGCTCCGGCATCGCGTGAACGATTTCGGTTGCCTCTTCCACGGCTACGTCCTTGTCATCCATCTGCTGGATCAGCGCGGTCGCAAGTTGCGCAATATTCCAAACCGCAATCTCGGGCTGGTTCGAATAGGCATAGCGCCCCATCCGGTCAATCGAACTGTAGACAGTGTTGGGGTGATAGGTGTCCATGAACGCACAGGGGCCGTAATCTATGGTCTCGCCTGCGACGGAACAATTGTCTGTGTTCATCACCCCGTGGATGAAGCCCACGCTCATCCAGCCCGCGATCAAGGCGGCCTGGGCGTCACGCACCGCCCGCAACAGCCCCATCGGACCACCGGCCTGGGGATAATGCCGATGCAGCGCGTATTCGGTCAGGCGGCGCAGGCTGTCGGTCTGGCCCCGCGACGCGAAGACTTGGAATGTCCCCACGCGCAGATGGCTTTGCGCCACGCGGGTCAGCACCGCGCCGGGCATCGGACCTTCGCGCAAAACCGTCTCGCCGGTTTCGACAGCTGCCAATGCGCGCGTCGTCGGTATCCCCAGCCCGTGCATCGCCTCGGACACCACGTATTCGCGCAGGACAGGTCCCAGCCACGCCCGCCCGTCACCCTGCCGGGAAAAGGGCGTGCGGCCCGATCCCTTGAGCTGTATGTCGCGCCGAACCCCGTCGGCCCCGACGGTTTCGCCCAAAAGCACCGCGCGCCCGTCGCCCAATTGCGGGTTGTAATGACCGAACTGATGCCCCGAATACAGCTGCGCCAGCGGGTCTGCGCCTTCTGGCAGGTGGTTGCCGGAAAAGGCCTGCGCCATCTCTTGCGCCTCGCCGGGCGAGATGTTCAGCAATCGCGCCAGGTCGGTATTGAAGGCAATCAGCGCCGGCGCGCGCACCGGCTCGGGGGCCTGGCGGGCAAAAAAGCCATCCGGCAGGCGGGCATAGGAATTGTCAAAAGGGATCGTCAGGGTCATGGGGCAAACATATGACCTGTTCCCGCAATTGCCATAGCGGATGCGGCCCATCCCCGGCATAATCGCACCCACCCCTTTCCAGCCCGAGGATCACAGGACCACATGACCGCGCAAGAGATCATCGACCGGCTCAACCTCAGGCGTCACCCCGAAGGCGGCTGGTTTGCCGAAACCTGGCGTGCCGAAAATGCCGGCCGTCCGACGGGCACCTGCATCTACTTCCTGCTTTGCGCGGGCGAACGCAGCCATTGGCACCGCGTCGACGCGACCGAGATCTGGCTTTACCACGCGGGCGCGCCGCTTGTCCTTGCAACCAGCGCCACGGATGCCGGCCCGGCCTCGCGGCACCTGCTGACCCCCGACCTGGCCCAGGGCGCGCCGCAGGTCATCGTGCCCAGCGGCCATTGGCAGGCCGCCCACAGCACCGGCGCATATACGCTGGTCAGTTGCACCGTGTCGCCGGGGTTTCTGTTCGAAGGGTTTGAACTGGCCGCGCCCGGTTTCGACATCCCCCCGGACGGTTGATCACCCGGTCTTACGTGCCATTTCGAACCGGCGAGCTGAGCACGCCACCCCCGACCAGGGCCTTGACGCCGGTCGTTCCGGGGCACGAGGTCGGCAGGCGTCGCGCCACGCGCACCGCCAGATAGGCAAAGGCTTGGGCCTCTAGCATATCGCCGTCCAGCCCCACGGTTTCGACCGGCTCGACCGGACAATCCAGCGAAACCGACAGCATCTGCATCAACACCGGGTTACGGCGTCCGCCACCGGTGACAAGAACCCGCGACGGGGCCTTCGGGCAATGTTCCATCCCCTGCGCCACCCCGGCGGCACACATCGCGGTCAGGGTCGCCACGGCATCTGAATCGCTCAGTTCGCGGACCAGGCCGATCATCTCGGAAAAGTCGTTCCGGTCCAGCGACTTGGGCGGCATCCGGGCAAAAAACGGCTCGGCCAGGAACAGTTCCAGCGCCCCGGCCTCGACCTGCCCGCCGCGTGCCACCCGGCCATCCCGGTCCATCGGCAGACCCAGCCGCGCCTGCATCAGGTCATCCACCGGGGCATTGGCCGGCCCGGTATCAAAGGCCAGCAAGGCACCGGGCTCTTCCGGCCCGTCAAAGGACGGGTCCACATAGGTCAGGTTCCCGACCCCGCCCAGGTTCAGGAAACAGACCGGCTGATCGGCCCCGATCCACTTGGCACAGGCGAAATGGAAAAAAGGCGCAAGCGGCGCCCCTTCGCCCCCCATCGCCACGTCATCGCTGCGGAAATCCCAGACCACCGGCAAACCCAGCGCCTGAGACAGCCATTCCCCGTCGCCAACCTGCAACGTGCCGCGCCCGCGCGGCTCATGCGCCAGCGTCTGGCCGTGAAATCCGACAAGATCCACGTCCTCATAGGCGCAAAGCGCCTCGGCATGGGCCTGCGTCACAAGGTCCTGCGCGGCGTCCACCTGCGCGCCGCTCCACTGCCCAAGCGCGCCTTGCAATATGGTGCGTTCCTGCGGCGAATACGCGCGATACGCGGTCGGGCCGAACCCCATGATCCTGTGCCCGTCGGTTTCGACAACGGCCGTATCGACCCCGTCCAGCGACGTGCCGGACATCGCGCCCAGCGCCCGGATTGTCCCGGTTCGGATATTGTTCTGGACCACCCGTAAATTCTCCTGCTGTGCGGCAGGGCCAAATTGCCCCTCATTTCGCTCGCGGCGCAAGTCATGCGTGTCGAATTTCCGGCGACGGTACCCGGGATCAACACCTGCGCCCCCTGAGGGCCGCTTTGCCCTGCCTCGGCACCCGGACGCCCGAACCTGAAACGCGGGCATTGCAACATCGGGCGTTTCGGGCAAGCATCACCGCACCGCACGCAACCGGACCAAGGACCAGACAGACCAGAGCATCAGATGCCCCAGCAGGACCCGACGGATACAATGGACCAAAGCCAAGGCCGGAACTATCAGATTATTTTCTGGTCCGGAGCGCTGGCGACGATCGGCGGTCAGTTGGTCAATCCGCGCCTCGTCCTACCGTTTCTGTACCTCGCGCTTGGGGCCCCGACCTTTGTGGCTGGCCTGCTTTTGCCATGTGTGACCGGAGCCCGCCTGATTGCCGAGATATTCGTGTCTCCGTTTATCAACCGCATCACCCGCGCCAAACTGGCGGTTTACGTTCCGAACATCCTGACCGGCGCGGTTCTGGCGCTTGTCGCCCTGTTCGCAACCCAATTGCCGCAGGCATTGGTGGTGCTTCTGTTTTTGACGACGGCGATCGTCATGGGCCTGTGCCGGGGCATCAACAGCCTGGGTGTCAGCCAGGTCTATGGCGTTTCGGTACCGGATGCGAAACGCAACCGGATGCTGTTCGCACAGGCGACCATATCGGGCATTCTGGCGATTGTCGTGGTATGGGTTACCAAGGACCTGTTGGTGTCCGATCAGCCGATGCAGCGCCATATCGTCGTCATGTGGTGTGGCGTCGTGGCCCTGTTTGCCGCTGGCATCAGCTTTGCCGGTGTCCGGATTTTCGAAGAGGAACACGGCCTCCGAACCGCGCCGGTCCCGACCCGGACCAAACCCCTGAACGAACTGGTCGCCGGTTTCAGGACGGGGATGACCTATAGGTGGTACCGCAAGTTTCTGCTGGCCCGGCTTCTGTTCATCTCGGTCGAACTGGCGATGCCGTTCTATACGATCCATGCAGCAACGTTTCACGTGGGCACCAAGCATTCGCTCAGCTATTTCGTGATTGGCGCCAGCGCCGGGGTGGTCATCGGCTCGGTCATCTGGGGCAGGCTCAGCGGCTGGCGGTCGGTGCGGCCGGTGATGTATCTGGGATGCCTGGTCTCGGCCATGTCGGCAGTATTGGCGCTTGCGTTCACACTGATGGGGTATGCCCAGAACATCTGGCTTTACACGCTGGTCATATTGCTGTTGTCGCTTGGCGGAAATGGCGTGATCTACGGCCGCTACCTCTATGTCATCGAGATGACCAAAAAGGCCGAGCGCGCCTTTCTTGTCGCGTTCGGCGACGTCGCTGCGGGCCTGGCCGGTATCGTGTTCGCCGCAATCCTGGGCGCGGTGGCCCATCTGCATGACCCGGTCACCCCGATCATTATCCTGGCCGCCCTGAACGTCGCGGCGATGGCCCTTGCCTTTCGCCTGCCCCGAACCGACCCCGACAGAAGCCTGGCGGCCTGACCCGGCCATTTCGTGCCTTTTCCTCGACCGGTGAGCCGCCTATACAGTGCCCCGCAACTTCAACCCAAAGGGCACGATATGACCTACCACCCCAAATCGGATTTCATCGCCACGATGATCGAGCGCGGCTTTCTCGCCGATTGCACCGATTATCAGGGCCTTGACGACGCGCTGATCTCTGGGGTGCAGACGGCTTATATCGGCTATGACGCCACGGCGCAGTCACTGCATGTGGGTCACCTGATGAACATCATGGTGCTGCGCTGGCTGCAAAAGACCGGGCACAAGCCGATCACCCTGATGGGCGGCGGCACCACCAAGGTGGGCGATCCGTCTTTCCGCTCGGATGAACGCCCCCTGCTGGGGCCGGAACAGATCGACGCCAATATCGCCGGGATGCAAAAGGTCTTTGCCAAGTACCTGTCCTATGATGACAGCGACACCGGCGCGCTGATGCTGAACAATGCCGAATGGCTGGACAGCCTGAACTACCTCGATTTCCTGCGCGATATCGGGCGGCATTTCTCGGTCAACCGGATGCTGTCCTTCGAGTCGGTAAAATCGCGGCTGGACCGCGAACAATCGCTCAGCTTCCTTGAATTCAACTACATGATCCTGCAGGCCTATGACTTCCTGGAACTGAACCGCCGGTATAAATGCGTGTTGCAGATGGGCGGTTCCGACCAATGGGGCAATATCGTCAACGGTATCGACCTGACCCGCCGCGTGCTGGATCACGAGATCTATGGCCTGACCACGCCCCTGCTGACCACCAGCGATGGCCGCAAGATGGGCAAATCGCAGGGCGGCGCGGTGTGGCTGAACGGCGATATGCTGTCGCCATATGAATTCTGGCAGTTCTGGCGCAACACCACCGACGCCGATGTGGGCCGGTTCCTGAAAATCTTTACCGAACTGCCGGTGGATGAATGCGACCGCATGGGCACGTTGCAGGGGTCCGAGATCAACGAGGCCAAAATCCGCCTCGCCAATGAGGTGACCACCCTGCTGCACGGGGCCGAAGCCGCCGCAACCGCCGAGGCCACCGCCCGCGAAGTGTTCGAAAAAGGTGGTGTTGGCGGAGACCTTCCGACCCTCACGCTCAGCGCGGATGAGTTGGGCGATGGCATGTCGATCGTGCAGTTGATCGTGAAATCCGGTCTCGCCAAGTCCGGCAAAGAAGCCAAGCGCCTGATTTCGGAAAACGGCGCCAAGCTGGACGACGCGCCGCTGACCGATGCAGGCCTGATGATCGACGCAGGCGCCTTGTCCTCTCCGATCAAACTGAGCGCGGGCAAGAAACGCCACGCGCTGGTGCAACTGGGGTAACGCGTAACCGCCACGGCGGTCAGTCGCCCTTTCCCCCTGCCAAACGGGCCCGGAAACTCTGACAGTTTCCGGGCCCGTATTCATTTCATCACCCCAGGCCGCGTGTCAGACTTTGCCGGAATTCCCTGTTTCGGCCCCATCTCATGACTGGACAGCGGCGGGGGGCGTGATTTAAATGAACACATGTTCATATCACGCAGAGGGAACCCGCCATGCAGCTATCCACCACCGCAGCCGTCATAACCGGGGGCGCATCGGGTCTGGGCGAGGCCACCGCCCGCCACTTTGCCGAGCAAGGCGCGCAGGTTACCATCCTTGACCGCGATGCCGAACGCGGGGCCAGTGTCGCCGCCGAAATCGGCGGGCATTTCGCGCAAACCGATGTCACGGACGAAGGCTCGGTCGCGTCGGCCATCGCGCTGGCCAAGGATCGGATGGGCAAGATTACGGCTGCCGTGAACTGTGCAGGTATCGCCATCGGGGCCAAAACCGTCGGCAAAGACGGCCCGCACCCGCTGGACGCATTCCAGCGCACGATCGACATCAACCTGATCGGCACCTTCAATGTCTCGCGCCTGGCCGCCGCCGAGATGGCCGGGAACGATCCCGAACCCGACGGCGCGCGGGGCGTGATCATCAACACCGCCTCGATCGCGGCCTTTGACGGCCAGAAAGGCCAGGCCGCCTATGCCGCGTCCAAGGGGGGCGTGGTCGGAATGACCCTGCCCATGGCACGCGACCTGGCCGCGACCGGCATCCGCGTAATGGCCATTGCGCCGGGCATTTTCATGACCCCGATGCTGGCTGGCCTGCCCGAAGACGTACAACAACAGCTTGCCGCCGATGTGCCAAACCCCGCGCGCCTGGGCGATCCGCGCGAATACGGGCGGCTGGCCGGGTTCATCGTCGAAATGGGCTATCTGAACGGCGAGGTCATCCGCATCGACGGTGCCCTGCGGATGCGATAGCCTGCGCGCATGTCTGAACGTGAAAAGATGCAGTCCGGGCAGTGGTATTCCTGCCTGGACGCCGAGCTTGAAGCCCTGCGCGCCCGCGCCCGGCTTGCCGTTCACGCGCACAACACCTGCCCCCCGGACAGGCGCGGCGCGATGGCCCCGGACCTGCACGCGCTGTTTGCATCCACCGGCAAAGGGTGCTTTCTCGAAGCGCCGTTCCACTGTGCCTATGGCATCAACATCCATCTCGGCGATGGCGTCTACTTCAACGCGGGCTGCACGGTCCTGGATACTGCCGCGGTCCGGGTCGGAAACCGCACCCTGATCGGACCGGGCGTTCACATATACTGCGCCCAGCACGCCACGGACCCGGACGCGCGCCAACAGGGGTTGGAAATCGCCCTGCCCGTCACGATCGGACATAACGTCTGGATCGGAGGCGGCGCCATCGTCCTGCCCGGCGTGACCATCGGCGATGACGCAATCATCGGCGCAGGCAGTGTCGTCACCAAAGACGTCCCGACCGGCGCGACCGTTGTCGGCAATCCCGCCCGACCCATACGCCCGCACCATTAACCCTGTATTACCAAAACCCTAACATCCCACCGCCTCGCCGATTGTACGGACCAGCGTGTCACGTCATCAGGCTGAACACGGTGGCGCAGACCGGTTAACCGACCGTTGACAAAACGGGGCCAAAGTCGCGGCTCAAGTTTCGTACAACACATACAACTTCGCCCGTCAAAGTTGTACAACTCATACTCACCCGGCCTCGGCCTTCTCTTCCAGCACCAGCCATTCATCCTCGGCCGCCGCCAGCTTTTCCTGCCGTTCGACCAGGGCTTCGGTCGCCTTCTGGAACTTGACCGGCTCGCGCCCGAACAGGTCCGGGTCCGACAGCAACTCTTCAAGCTTGGCAATCTCGGCGGCAAGCCGTTCCATTTCGCCAGGCAGCTTTTCCAGCCGGTGCTTTTCCGAGAACGACAATCCCGATTTCGGCTTGGCGTCATGCTTTACCTTTGGCTTGGAAGGCTTTGTCTTTTCCTGCTTTTTCTCATCGACCTGGGCGCGCTGAGACATATAGTCTGACCAGCCCCCCGCATAAACCGTGGCCCGGCCGTCCCCTTCCATCGCGATGGTCGTGGTGGCGATACGGTCCAGGAAATCGCGGTCGTGACTGACCAAAAGAACGGTGCCGTCATAATCGCCCAGCAGTTCCTGCAACAGGTCCAGCGTTTCGACATCCAGGTCATTGGTGGGTTCGTCCAGCACCAATACATTCGATGGCTTCGCCATCAGCTTGGCCAGCAATAACCGCGCTTTTTCCCCTCCGGACAATGACTTAACAGCCGCTCTTGCCTGCGCGTCGTCGAACAGAAACTCCTTGAGGTAACCAACCACATGCTTGGGCTGACCACCCACCATCACCTGGTCCGCCTTACCCGACACCCGCATCTCGGGGTCACCGGTCAGGCTGTCCCACAGGCTCATTTCCGGGTCCAGCTGCGCACGGGCCTGATCGAAAAACGCAATCTCAAGGTTGGTGCCCAGCGTCACGGTTCCTGCATCCGGGGCCTCCTGCCCCAACAACATCTTCAGCAGCGTCGTCTTGCCCACGCCGTTTGGCCCGACAAACGCCACCCGATCCCCGCGCTGAACCAAAAGGTCCAGGTTCCGCACGATCCGCTTGTCACCATAGGTCTTGGACAGGCCCTTCGCCTCGATAACCTTGCGACCGGATTTCGGACCGGAATCCAGCGCCAGCGCCGCCGATCCCTGCCGGGCAATCTGCGCCGCACGCTCGGCCCGCAACGCCTGCAGGGCGCGCACCCGGCCCTGGTTGCGCTTGCGGCGGGCGCTGATGCCCTCCACGGCCCAGCGGGCTTCGGCCTTGATCAACCGGTTCAGCTTGTGACGCTGCTGATCTTCCTCGTCCCAGACCTTGTCGCGCCATGCCTCAAAGGCCTCGAACCCCTGTTCCTGCCGCCGCACCATGCCCCTGTCGATCCACAGCGTGGCCCGTGTCAGCGCCCGCAGAAACGCCCGGTCATGCGAGATCAGAACATAGGCCGCCCGGGTCGACCCCAGCTCTCGCTCCAGCCAGGCAATCGCTTCAATGTCCAGATGGTTCGTAGGCTCATCCAGCAACATCAGGTCCGGCGCCTCGGCCATCAGCTTGGCCAGCGCCGCACGCCGCCGCTCGCCGCCCGAGGCCGTGTCCACCGGGCGCGACGGGTCAAACTTCAATCCCTCGCCTGCCCGCTCGACCTTGTACATCTCTCCGGGCTCCAGACCGCTGGCGGCATAGTCGCCCAACGTCGCGAACCCCTCCATCCCGGGGTCCTGCTCCATATAGCCCACGGATTTGCCCGGAGGCACCACCAGCCCGCCGCGATCAGCCTCAACCAACCCCGCCATCACCTTCATCAAGGTCGATTTGCCCGACCCGTTGCGCCCGACCAGCGCCACGCGGTCGCCGGGCTGCACCACCAAATCAAGCTCGGAAAATACCGGATCACCCCCGAATGTCAGGGAAATGCCGGTCATCTGCAACAATGGAATTCTCGCCATGCCGCCAGCTAAACCGGCAGGCACAAGGCGTCAACGCCCCTGCTTCACCTTTTCGAAAATACTCATATCACCCCGCCACCGCCCGTAGCAGCCGTTTTCGTGCCGGGGGAATCGACCCGATTTCCAACCCCGTGAACACATGAAGCGTATTCATCTGCCGATCAACGACCGCATGATCGCTGACCCATCCCCCCATCATCAGGTAGGTGCGCAGCAGGGGCGGCATCCGCAGCATCGCCTGCTTGGCATCCGGCCTGCGCCGCAGCCGCGCGGCAAAGCGGAACACGTCGGGTGCCTTGACCCGAGGCAACCAGCGCTTTGGTGCAAGGTGGCGGTGCTTCAGCATGGCAAAAGCGTCCAGGTAATCCTCGGTCGCGGTTCCGGCGAAAGAAGAACAGCCAAACAGCATCTCGACTTGGTTGCGGTCCACATAGGCGGTCATTGCCCCCCATGCGACCCGCAGGATATCTGGGTCGGCGCAATCGGGATGAATGCAGAACCGGCCCATCTCGACCATGCGTCCTCTGAAACCCTCCAGCGCCGACAGATCGTAGAACTGTGCCGAATAGCTGCGCCCGATCTCGGCGCCATCGCCCATGGTCAACATGCGGAAACAGCACACCAGGCGACCATCGGCCCGCACATCCTCGACCAGGATATGCACGCAGGTCTCATCAAATGCGTCACGATCCAGCGCGGGTGTCCCAAAGGCCAGGGTGCGCAGCTGCTGCGCCGCCGCCACATCCTGCCCCGACTGCGCGATCCGTGCGCGATACCGCCCCTTGCTCAGCAATATTGCATTGGCCATGGTCACACCCTCCACGGTCGCCGACCGACACTCGATGCCCGGTGACTAACATGGGGAATGTGACCGCCGTGTGAAGCCCCGCGCCGCGAAAACCGCCTTAGTTGGCGCCCGGGATATTGGCCGGGTTGAAGTTCCCGATATTGCCCAGCAGCTGCCGCAGGAAGCCCTTGTCCTGAACGCTGGAATCCGTCACGCGGCGCTCCAGCGGGATCACCAGCCCGTCTTCCAGTCCGAACCGCTCGATGTTGCGGACCACGCCACGCTGATCAAAACTCACGGCGACCAGTTCGCGCGAAACGACCTTGGGGCGTTTGGGGCCATAATGGCGCACGCGCGACGACACGTAGTAGAACCCCGAATCCCTTAGAACGCCCGAAGAGCTGGGGGCGCCGATGGTTTCGATGACCGTTTCGCGCGTATCGACACCGACTTTGACCTCGGCCAGGTCTTCCGGCGTCGGAATATAGCCGTGATTCTTGTAGATCGGCGTGCAGGCACAGGCAGCCGCCAAAACAACGCCGCAGGCAAACATCCTTGACGCTTTGGTCAGCTTGTTCGTTACCATCACCATCTTCACCCTCTTGCCTTGGCACCGTCCGGCTTCTATCCGATTACAGAAACCGTTGCCCCGGTTCAACACAGGAAAGGGTTCCAATGACCTATCAATCCCCTCTACGGGTGAGCGACCTGCCGCAAAACGCCCCGACCCGGTTCGAATTGCGCCCCACCGCGCAACAGCAGGAGGCGATCCGCCAAGAGCTGGGCCTTGAGGGCCTGCGCAAGCTCAGCTTTTCGGGTGACCTGCGCGCGCAGGCCAAGCGTGACTGGCTGCTGTCCGGCGTTTTGGGGGCGACCGTGGTGCAGCCCTGCGTGATCACGCTGGACCCGGTGACAACCCGGATCGACATCCCGGTCCGCCGGGTCTTTCTGGCCAACTGGTCGGACCCCGATGAGCCGGAATTCGAAATGCCCGAAGATGACGAGACCGAGGCCCTGGGCCCCGAAATCGACCCCGCGCAAGTCATGATCGAGGCGCTGTCGCTGGCCCTGCCACAATATCCGCGCAAGGATGGCGCACATCTGGAACAGGCGATCTATACCGAGCCGGGACAGCAGGCGATGACCGATGATGACGTCAAACCGTTCGCCGGGCTGGCCGCCCTGCGCGACAGCCTGAAAAAAGACGAGTGACATAGGGCAGATTTCCTGTCATAGCAGGCGGTCAGAAAAATCGCTTGAACATGTCGAGAATCGCAGTATTTTCGCGCGCTCATCGGAATTTGGGTTGGACAACGCGGGGCTGGTCCCCTAAACGCGCGTCACACCACGATAAAAACGAAGAATGAAACCCGGCCGGCGGCGAATCCGCGGGCCCCAGTCAGACAAAGGTTGAGACCATGGCCGTCCAACAAAACAAAGTTTCCAAGTCGCGTCGCAACAACCGCCGCGCACACGACGCTCTGGTTGCTGCAAACCCGAACGAATGCCCGAACTGCGGCGAGCTGAAGCGCCCGCACCACGTATGTGCGTCCTGCGGCCACTATGACGATCGCGAAGTCGTCGCACAGGCCGATGAAATCGACCTGGACGAAGACGCGGCCTAAGCGCGATCGGACTCAGACCCAGGTATGACGGCGCAGCCCACGCAAACTGGACAGATCATCATATCGGTTGACGCAATGGGCGGGGATTCCGGTCCCGCGGTCGTTGTTTCCGGCATTGCGATTTCGGCCAAGAAGAACCCCGAGATTGGGTTTCTTCTGCACGGCAAAGAAGATGTGCTGCGCAAACTGGTTGCCAAACGGCGTGTCCTTGATGGGCGCGTCGTTTTTCGTGATTGCCCTGACGTGGTCACGATGGAAGACAAGCCCAGCCAGGTGGTGCGCAACGGCAAGCAGACCTCGATGTGGTCCACGCTTGAGGCCGTGCGCAAAGGCGAGGCCCACGGGGCCGTATCCTGCGGCAATACCGGCGCGCTGATGGCGCTGTCGATGATGCGCCTGCGCAAATTGCCGGGCGTGAGCCGTCCTGCCATCGCAATCCTCTGGCCGTCACGCAACCCCCAGGGGTTCAACGTGATGCTGGATGTGGGCGCGGATGTACGCGCCGACGCCAAGGATTTGTTGCAATATGCGCTGATGGGGGCGTCTTACGCGCGCAACGGCATGGCGCTCAGCCGGCCGCGCATCGGCTTGCTGAATGTCGGAACCGAAGAACACAAGGGCCGCCCCGAGCTGAAAGAAGCCCATGGGATGATTGCCGAATTCGCCGACCCCGCCAATTTCGATTTTGTCGGTTTCGTCGAAGGCAGCGACATTCCGGGCGACAAGGCCGATGTCATCGTCACGGACGGTTTCACTGGCAATGTCGCGATCAAGACCGGCGAAGGAACCGCCAGCCTGATCGGTGACCTGCTGCGCCAGGCCTTCAAATACTCGCCCCTCTCGCGGCTTGCCTCGGTTCTTGCGATCACCTCGTTGCAGCGCCTGAAGAAACGGATTGACCCGCGCCGGGTGAATGGCGGGGTTTTCCTGGGCCTGAACGGAACCGTCGTCAAATCGCATGGCGGCGCGGACCCGACCGGCGTATCGGCGGCGGTCAAACTGGCCTTTACGCTGGCGCAATCCGGTTTCTCGGAAAAATTGGCGGCACGGGTTGCATCCACGGTCGAGCTTGCACAAGATGCCGCGCAGTCTGCACCGCAGACCGAAAAATAACTTAGAAGGCAGTAACCCCACATGGCAGGCCGTTCAGTTGTTGTAGGTGTCGGACATTATTTGCCCAGCCGCGTTGTCCCGAATTCCGAGTTTGAACAGACCTTAGATACATCGGATGAATGGATTCGTACCCGGTCGGGGATCGAGCGGCGCCATTTTGCCGCTGACGGCGAAACGACATCCGATCTTGCCACCAACGCGGCCCAGGCCGCACTGAAGGATGCGGGGCTAGAGGCCGATGATATCGACGCAATCATCGTCGCGACCTCGACCGCTGACCTGACCTTCCCGTCGGCTGCGACCATGGTTCAGGCCCGCCTGGGCATGACCAAGGGGTTTGCCTTTGACGTTCAGGCCGTCTGCGCCGGATTCGTTTTTGCGCTGAGCAACGCCAATGCGCTGATCCTGTCGGGACAGGCGCGCCGCGTGCTGGTGATCGGCGCCGAGACATTTTCGCGAATCATGGATTGGAGCGACCGCTCGACCTGCGTCCTGTTTGGCGACGGTGCCGGCGCGCTGGTCCTGGAATTGCAGGACGGCGCCGGAACACCCGACGACCGCGGCATCCTGGCAACCGACCTGAACTCTGACGGGCGGTTCAAGGATCTGCTTTATGTCGATGGTGGCGTATCCACGCAAACGACCGGCTACCTGCGGATGCAAGGCAACCAGGTTTTCCGCCATGCCGTTGAAAAGCTGGCAAAAACCGCCGAGACCGCGTTAGGGCGTGCGGGGCTGAACAGCGCGGATGTGAACTGGATCGTGCCGCATCAGGCCAATATCCGCATCATTCAGGGCACCGCCAAGAAAATGGGTTTGCCGATGGAACGCGTAGTCGTCACCGTTCAGGATCACGGCAATACGTCGGCAGCGTCGATCCCTCTGGCGTTGTCGGTGGGCAAGGAACGCGGCCAGATCAAACAGGGCGACCTGATCGTTACCGAGGCGATCGGCGGCGGGCTGGCCTGGGGCGCGGTGGTCCTGCGCTGGTAACCGGCGCATTCCAGCTTACACCGCCGCGTGCAATTCATTGATATTGACAGTGAATTTCCCCTCGCCCTATGCTTTGACATCAACAGGGGAAAAAAGCATGGGCGACAAAACACTGACCCGCATGGATCTGAGCGAGGCCGTCTTTCGTGAAGTCGGTTTGTCACGTAACGAAAGCGCGCAGCTGGTCGAAAGCGTACTGAACCACATGTCCGACGCGCTTGTGCGTGGCGAGCAGGTCAAGATTTCGTCTTTCGGCACTTTCAGCGTGCGCGACAAGACCGCCCGCATTGGCCGCAATCCGAAAACCGGCGAAGAAGTTCCGATTCAGCCGCGTCGCGTGCTGACCTTTCGCCCGTCGCACCTGATGAAGGATCGCGTCGCCGCCGGGAACCGCAAGTAAGTTCAGGAACAGGCAGAGATGAGCAAATCCCCCGACGCATTTCGCACGATCAGCGAGGTCGCGGATTGGCTCGGTGTTCAGGCCCATGTGCTGCGATTCTGGGAAAGCCGATTCAATCAGGTCAAACCGGTCAAACGCGCTGGCGGCAGGCGGTATTACCGCCCCAATGACATGCGCCTGCTGGGCGGCATCAAGAAACTGCTGCACGAAGACGGAATAACCATCAAGGGCGTCCAGAGAATCCTGCGCGAACAAGGCGTTGCGCATGTCGCGTCGCTGTCGCAAGGGCTGGACGAGATGGCCGAGCCCGAAGTGCCGAAGGACGACACGGTTGTGCCCTTTGCCGCGAAACCCGCCGCCGAATCCACACAGATCGGGATGGATCTGGGGGATGTGCCGCAACAGCGGCCCGACGACCGGGCCGATGCACCCGCCGCTGCGCCTCAGCCGCAGCCGGCGCGCGATGCGCCCGCATCGTCAGAACCCGCGCCCGTGGATGCCGCGCCCCTGCTGGGCGGGGTTGCCTCGCTGGCCTGGAACCGAACCGAGTTTGACGCCGACCTGTTGCGTGAAATCGCACCCATCGCGAAAGAGCTTCGCGATTGGATGAACCGCGTCGAACCCCGGGCTGCGGGATAACAAAAAAGGCAATGTTTTGCTCTTGCCCCTGCCGGGAAAACCTTTATGAACACCCCAACGTCGGGCTATGGCGCAGCCTGGTAGCGCGTCCGTCTGGGGGACGGAAGGTCGCAGGTTCGAGTCCTGCTAGCCCGACCAAATCACACCGACGTTCATGGCAGGCCGGCCTGATCCCGCCTTGGCATCAGGGGGGATCGGAATGACCGGCGTATGCCCAAACCAGCAAATCGAAGCGATGATTGCCCGCGGTGAAATCACCGCCACCCTCGATATTCTGACCGAGCAGGTCCAACCCGCCAGTCTTGATTTGCGTTTGGGAACAGTCGCTTACCGCGTTCGAGCCTCGTTCCTGGCGGGCGAAGGCCGATCCGTTTCCGAACGTCTGTCCGAATTCGAAATGCACCGCATCGACATCAGCGACGGTGCCGTTCTTGAAAAAGGCTGCGTGTACTTGGTGCCTTTGATGGAGACTTTGGCCCTGCCGCAGGACATCAGCGCGGTTGCCAATGCCAAAAGCTCGACCGGGCGGCTGGATTTGCTGACCCGCACCATCACCGATGGCGGCACCGAGTTTGACCGCGTTCCGGCAGGCTATGCCGGTCCGCTTTTCGCCGAGATCTGCCCACGCTCGTTTTCCGTTCTGGTGCGTCCGGGCATGCGGCTGAATCAGATCCGTTTCCGCAAGGGCCAAGCGGTCCTGAGCGACGCGGAACTGACCGCGCTGCACAACGCCTCGCCGCTGGTGGATGGTCCGGCGGTGATCCAGGACGGGCTGGGCTTTTCGGTCGACCTGCAATTGCCCGACACCGATCTTGTCGGTTACCGCGCGAAACCCCATACCGGGGTGATCGACCTGGACCGGATCGGTGAATACGACCCGCAGGAATACTGGGAAGAGGTGCACACCAAGGATGGGCGCATCATCCTGGACCCCGGCGCCTTTTACATTCTTGTCAGCCGCGAGGCGGTGCATATCCCGCCCCTATACGCCGCCGAAATGGCGCCCTATCTGGCCATGGTCGGCGAGTTTCGCGTGCATTACGCCGGTTTCTTCGATCCCGGCTTCGGCCATGCCGATGCGGGTGGCGCCGGATCACGCGGCGTGCTTGAGGTGCGCTGCCACGAGGCGCCTTTCGTGCTTGAGCATGGTCAGGTCGTAGGACGTTTGGTCTATGAACGAATGGCCGAGTTGCCGACGCAGCTTTACGGCGCCGGAATCGCGTCGAATTACCAGGGGCAAGGCCTGAAACTTTCCAAACATTTCAAGGCGGTGGGCTAGGTCAAAAGCGCATGAACCGCCGCATCTGCCGGGTTATGCGCTGCGCCTGCCGTGTATCGAGTTTCGGACCGGGCGCGCCGTCCTTTGTGTCGCTGCCGCCCCGTGATCCGGTGGTGCCGTCCGTGTCGCGCAACCGGCCCGCCATATCCAACCCCGCGCCAATGCCACGCGTCACAACGCGGCGCATGATCTGGCGCATAATCATGTTGATGATCCGGTTGGCGTTCATGGATATCTCCGATTTCGCACCCCAAGATAGGCCCTGTTTGCCCGGATGAAAGGGGTCGGGCGATTACTCATCCTCGAACAGTTCTGTCTGCTCGTCATCCTCGTCTTCGCCTGATGCCCCCTCGCCCATCGGCATCGCGCCCGGCGGCGGGCGGTTTTCCAGCAACCCGGCCGCGCGCAGTTCCTTGAGGCCCGGCAGATCGCGCGCGTTTTCCAGCCCGAAATGATCAAGGAATTGCGGGGTCACGACGAATGTCACGGGGCGGCCCGGCGTCATGCGGCGGCGGCCCAGCCTGATCCACTCCATCTCCAGCAACTGATCGATGGTTCCGCGGGACACTGATACGCCCCGGATTTCCTCGATCTCGGCCCGCGTGCAGGGCTGATGATAGGCCACGATGGCAAGCGTTTCGATTGCGGCGCGGCTGAGTTTACGGGTCTCGACCGTTTCCTTTTGCATCAGGAAACCCAGGTCAGGGGCCGTGCGGATTGCCCAGGCCTCGCCAACCTGGACCACGCGAACACCGCGCCCCTCGTATCTTTTCCTAAGCAGGTCAACGGCCTGCGCCGCATTGCTGCCATGGGGCATCCGGGCTTCGAGATCGGCGAGTGTCACCGGCTCGGCGCTGGCGAACAGAACCGCTTCGACCATGCGTTCCTGTTCGGCCAGGGGCGGTGCCTCGAACAGCGTGCCAGAGCCATCTTCCTGGGGGGCGTCAGTCACGGTCATCGGTCCTTTTGCGCAGGTGGATCGGGGCAAAGGTTTCGCTTTGCTTGATTTCCATATGTCCTTCTTTCACCAATTCCAACGAGGCCGCAAATGTCGCCGCCGTGGCCGAACGCCTGCGGACGGGATCGGCATCCCAGCCATCGGGCAGATAGGTTTCCATATCGGTCCACGCCCCGGCAAAGCCGATCAGCGGGCGCATGCGTTCCAATGCCTGTTCCATCGTGAACACCGCGTCCCGGTCCATTACAAAGGGCCGGAATTCGTCACGCGTGCGAATGCGGGCATAGCCCTGCATCAGGTCCAGCAAGGTGGCCGAATAGGTCACGGTGCGAATGCGCGTGACATCCTCGCCCTGCCCGCGCTTGAAAAAGTCGCGCCCCAGTTGGTCGCGCGCCATCAGCCGTGCAGCGGCATCGCGCATCGCCTGCAGACGCTCAAGCTGAAAGGCCAGATGCGCGGCCAGTTCCTCGCCCGACGGCCCCTCATCGTCGGGGTCCGGCGGCAGCAGCAGGCGCGATTTCAAAAAGGCCAGCCAGGCCGCCATGACCAGATAGTCGGCGGCCAGTTCAATCCGCAGCGCGCGCGCCTTTTCGACAAAAGTCAGGTATTGCTGTGCCAGCGCCAGAACCGAGATTTTGCGCAGGTCCACCTTTTGCGTGCGCGACAGGGTCAGCAAAACGTCCAGCGGGCCTTCGAACCCGTCGACGTCGACAATCAGCGCCTCGGCTGCAAGCCGATCCGCAACCGAAACCGCGTCTTCGCTAAAGAGGCTATCGTTCATACACCTGCCCGCCCATTAGGCGAGATAGTTCCGCCTCGGCGGCGTCGATGTCAAGTTCCTCGGGTGGGGTGCGCATCGCCAGCGCCCGGTCGGCGCGGGTTTGCGCCGCCTGCGACATTGCACCGGCGGCCTGCATCACTGCGGCCCTTTCGGCAAAGCTGCCGTTGCAATGCAAGACGACATCGCACCCGGCCTCAAGCGCCTGCCGCGACAGGTCGGCCAGCGACCCCGACAGCGCCTTCATCGAGATATCGTCGGTCATGATCAGGCCGTCAAAGCCGATCCTTTCGCGGATAAGCGCCATCATGGTGGGCGAAACCGTCGCGGGCTGCGGGTCAATCCGGTCATAGACCAGATGCGCCGTCATCCCCATCGGCAGATCGTTCAGGGCGCGGAACGGGGCAAAATCCCGGGCATCCAGTTCATCCAGCGGTGCGTCCACATGCGGCAGGTCATGGTGGCTGTCCAGCGTCGCCAAACCGTGACCCGGAACATGTTTGAGAACCGGCAGAACGCCGCCGTCCAGATGCCCCTGCGCGACGGCGCGTCCGATGACCGATACGCGATCGGCGTCGGCGCCGTAACAGCGGTTGCGCAGGAATTCATGTGTGCTGTCGCGCGCCACATCCACCATCGGGGCGCAATTGCTGTCGATACCCAGCGCAAACAGTTCCGCCGCGATCAGGCGATACCGCAGGTACATGGCCCGCTCGGCCCCATTGCCGGCCCGGTCGCAATGATCCAGCGGCGGCAGCCAGTTCCGCGCCAGCGGTCCGCGCAACCGTTGCACCCGGCCACCTTCCTGGTCGATGGTGATCGGGCAGTCGCGCCCTACGGCCTCGCGGAAATCGCCGCACAAGGCACGGACCTGATCGGCGGTCTCGATATTGCGCGCAAACAGGATGAACCCAAACGGGTTCATATCGCGAAAAAGGGTCTTTTCTTCCGGTGTCAGGCGCAAACCTTCGGCATCGGTGATAGCCGCGCCATATGTCACCGTACGGCCACCGGGATGCAATCGGCGCCGCGGGCAACCAGCGCAGCGCAAAACTGCCGCGAGTCGCTTAGGTCATCAAAACCCAGAACCCGCAAGCGGTAAAAGGTGCGACCACCACTTGAGGTTTTCTGAATAACCCGCTGCTTTCCATCCATATATTCACCAAACTGACCGCTCAGCCGCGCCCATTCGGCCTGTGCCACATCGGTGCTTTCATATGCCCCAAGCTGCGCCAGCCGCGTACCCTTGGCCAAAGTGTCAGGATCAACGTCCAACCCGACCGCGGCCTTGACGGCGGCGTTGATCGCGTCTTCTGAGCCCGCATTATTGGCAAGCGCCACAGGGGTGGCCCGCGCCGGACGGTTCAACGGACGCAAGGACCGGCGGACCCCGGGCAGCACGGCCAGTTCCGGATCCGGTTGCAGCGCCGCCAGATCAGCGGGATCAATTGCCGGTTCGTCGTCTTCCGGCGTGGCCAGCGCGGCAAGCTGAACGCCCTCAGGGTCCTGGGTGGGCTTGGCGTCATCAGCCAACCCAGCCACGAGGGCATCGACAGCCCCCTGCCGCAAACGGGCCGCTTCCTGCTCCGAGATATCCTCTTCGACCACATGCACAGCCGCGGTCGGCTTCAACGTTCCCATCGGCGCGTCTTCCTCGGCCAGCGACACAGGGCGCGGCGCCAGGATCAACCGGTCGGCGGGCGGCGCTGCCGATCCTTCGGCAGCAACCGTATTGACGGCAAGGCCCTGATGGTCGGCCATCGTTCCGCCGGGATTTTCCGGCTGGATGCGCATCGGCCCTTCGACGGCCCGCACCACCGGCACACCGCTGACATCGCGCATCACCAGCTTATAGCTCCAGACGCCGACACCGGCGACCAATGCCAGCGAGGCAACCGCGCCCATCACATTGAGCATGCGCCCCAGCCCGGCGGCGCCGCGCGGCGCCTGGCCCTGCACATCGGTGTCATCGGAATAGTCATAGCCATCCTGCGGATGGCTCTGATTCGTGTAATGCCCTTGCTCGGGGCGCACCTGCCCCGAGTAATCGTAACTCGCCATATCCGCCTCACTGCCCGTGTGCGCCGAAAATCATGGCGCGCGGGTCATTTCTTGTCTGCCTCGGACCGGCGGTTCGGACGGTATTGTTTACCGCATCTCCTGCGCCGGAGTAACGCCAAGAATACCCAAGCCCGCTGAAATCACAACAGAAACGGACCGGGCCAATGCGATTTTTGACTGGCTTGTGGCAACATCGCCATCCTGGATGAAACGCAACTGGGTCTCGTCGTTACCCTTGTTCCAGAGCGCGTGAAAATCCCCTGCAAGTTCATACAGATAGAAGGCAACGCGATGCGGTTCATTGGTGCGCGCGGCGATCTCGACCAGACGCGGCCATTCTGCCAGCTTTTTGGCCACGGTCAGTTCCGACGGGTGATCGATCTTGCCCAGATCGGCACTTTTCAGGGCGGCATCTTCGGCCGCGATCCCCGCCTCGGCGGCGCGGCGCAGCACGCTCATGACGCGGGCATGGGCATACTGGACATAGAAAACCGGGTTCTCGCGGCTTTGTTCCAGCACCTTGTCAAAGTCGAAATCAAGCGTCGCGTCATTCTTGCGGGTCAGCATGACAAAACGGGTGACATCTGGCCCGACCTGATCGACCACATCACGCAGGGTGACAAAGTTCCCTGCCCGTTTGGACATCTTGAACGGCTCGCCGTTTTTCCACAGCTTCACCAGCTGCGTCAGCTTGATATCCAGCGGCACCTTGCCATCGGACAATGCCGAAACAGCCGCCTTCATCCGCTTGACATACCCGCCATGGTCGGCGCCGAACACGTCGATCAGCGCGTCAAAACCACGGCTGACCTTGTCATAGTGATAGGCGATATCCGGGGCGAAATAGGTCCAGCTGCCGTCGGACTTTTTCACCGGCCGATCTACGTCATCCCCATGTTCGGTCGATTTGAACAGGGTCTGCTCGCGCGGTTCCCAATCTTCGGGTTTTTTGCCCTTTGGCGGTTCCAGCACGCCCTCATAGATCAGGCCCTTGTCGGTCAGCGATTGCAGCGCGGCCTCGATCCGGCCCGTGCCATAAAGCGATTTTTCCGAGAAGAACACGTCCATCTCGACGCCCAGCGCCTTTAGGTCCGCGCGGATCAGGTCCATCATCGCGTCGGTGGCGAATTCGCGCAGGTCTTCCAGCCACTCGCTTTCGGGCTGGTCGATCAGGCTGTCGCCGTATTTCGCCTTCAGCGCCTCACCGATTGGGATCAGGTAATCGCCCGGATACAGGCCTTCGGCAATCTCGGGGCTGAGGCCATTGGCCTCGCGATACCGCTCGAATGCGGAACGCGCCAGAACATCCACCTGCGCCCCACCATCGTTGATGTAATACTCGCGCGTCACATCATGGCCGGAATAGGCCAGCAGGCTTGCCAGAGCGTCCCCGAACACAGCCCCCCGCGTATGGCCCACATGCAGCGGTCCGGTCGGGTTGGCCGAGACATATTCCACGTTGACCTTCTGCCCCTGCCCCATGTCCGAACGGCCATAATCGGTGCCCTTCTCTAGCACCGCCGCCAGAACACCCTGCCAGACCGATGGCGCAAGGCGCAGGTTCAGAAAACCGGGGCCTGCGACTTCGGCGCTGGTGATCCGGTCATCTGCGGCCAGCTTGGCGGCCAGCACATCCGCAATGTCGCGCGGCTTCATCTTGGCGGGTTTGGCCAGCACCATCGCCGCGTTGGTTGCCATGTCGCCATGTGCAGCGTCACGCGGCGGCTCAACGGCCACATTGTCAAAGCTCAGCCCCTGCGCCAGAGCGCCTTCGGACTGCATCTGCGCCAGCGCGTCCAGTACAAGGCCGCGGATCTCGGAAAACAGGTTCATTTCGGATGTCCTTTTGCTTGCCCGGCGGTTTACCACGCAAGGCGACAAGGTCAATGGAAGCGACAGGTCAGAATGCAATCGCCGGTCCGCTTTGGGGCGCGGCGATCAGGCCGCGGTCAGCCGTGCATGTTCCTGCAGCGCGAAACGATCGGTCATTCCGGCGATATAGTCTGAAACGATCCGCGCCAGGGCGGTTGTGTCGCTTGCCGCCTCGATATCAGCATGCCACCGAGCGGGCATTTGCAAGGGATCGCCCAGATAGATCGGAAACAGGTCCTCGACCACTTTGCCGACCTCGGCCCGCACCTCCATGACGCTGGGCGCGCGGTACATCCGCGTAAACAGAAACGCCCGAATATCCCGGAGCTGTCCCCAAAGTGTGTCCGAGAACCGGATAACCGGATATCCCAGCGCCCGGATGTCTTCGACCGTGTGCGCCCCCGACCCCGCAAGCCGGTCGCGCGACGTATCAATGACATCGGAGACCATGACGCCAAACACCCGCCGCAGCGCCTCGTGCCGGCGCCGGTAAGCGTCCAGCCCCGGGTAGCGCCGGTCAACCGCATCGTAACAGTCCCCGACGATGGGCAGCTGCGCGATATCGTCATCGTCGAACAGACCGGCGCGCAACCCATCCAACAGATCGTGATTGTTATAGGCAATGTCATCCGACAAGGCCGCAACCTGCGCCTCGCCGCTGGCATGGGTGTGCAATTCCAGGTCAAACCCCGCATCACATTCTGCCAGCGCCCAAGGCAGATCGCCCACGACGGGCCCGTTATGCTTGGCAATCCCCTCCAGGCATTCCCAGGTCAGGTTGCACCCGTCAAATTCGGCATAATGCCGTTCAAGCTTGGTAACGATCCGAATGGCCTGCGCGTTGTGATCGAACCCGCCATAAGGCGCCATCAGTGCATGCATGGCATCCTCGCCCGTATGCCCAAAAGGCGTATGCCCAAGATCATGGGCCAGGGCCACGGCCTCGGTCAGTTCGGGGTTGAGGCCCAACGCCCCCGCAATGGTCCGCGCCACCTGGGCAACCTCGATCGAATGGGTGAGCCGGGTCCGGTAATTATCGCCCTCATGCTCGACAAACACCTGTGTCTTGTGTTTCAGGCGCCGAAACGCACTGGCGTGAATAATCCTGTCGCGGTCTCGTTGAAAACAAGACCGAAAACTGCTCTCTTCCTCGTGGACCAGCCGCCCCCGCGCCCGCTCCGGATCAGAGGCAAAACCCGCTCTTTGCAATGGTGATGTCCTTGTCGCCTGTCCTTGCACTTTCTATATTGTAAGGCGTAAAGGAAATAAACCTTTGGAGTTTGGGATGAATCTGCCCCCATCAGTCACCGAGCGCGCCTTTGACCGCCTTGCCGAGATCGGTGCGGCCAAACTGGGCCAGGCGCTGCGCGTCGCCGTCGAAGGCGGCGGGTGTTCGGGGTTTCAGTATGAAATCGCACTGGACGCCCCGCGGGATGACGATCTTGTTCTCGAGGGTAAAGGTCAGAAAGTCGTGGTCGACGCGATCTCGCTGCCGTTTCTGGAAAACGCGGTGATTGACTTTACGCAAGAGCTTATCGGCGCGCGCTTCGTTATCGAAAACCCCAATGCCACCGCTTCCTGCGGCTGCGGTACGTCGTTTTCGATGTAACGCAAACGGGTTTCAGGTGGGGGCTTTGCCCCCACACCCCCAGGATATTTTCAGCCAGATGAAGAGGGATCCGCTCTCCGGGAGGAAGCCGGAGAGCTTCACCTGGCGCGGTCATCGGCGTCCCCGCCTGTACCGCCAGACCAAGTTGGATCAAACCGGTTAACAATCCGTTTCTTCATCTGGCCATTAATATCCCGGAGCGCGAGGCAGAGCCTCGCAATCCCCCGGTACGTCCCTTGCCGTTGGACCTGTTCTGCGCGATAGGTTGCCGAGAGGATACGGAGGAACGCGCATGAAGGTCGCCACGTTCAACATCAACGGCATCAAGGCGCGGATCGAGGCGCTCCCCCGGTGGCTGGACGACGCCCAGCCCGATGTCGTCATCCTGCAGGAGATCAAGTCGGTCGACGAGAATTTTCCGGTCGAGCTATTTGAAAACCGGGGCTACAGCGTCGAAACACATGGTCAAAAGAGCTTTAACGGCGTTGCGATCCTGTCCAAGCTGCCCCTGGAAGACGTATCACGCGGTTTGCCCGGCGATGATGCGGATGAACAGGCCCGCTGGATCGAGGCGACTGTTCTCGGCCGGGAAAAGGCCCTGCGCATCTGCGGGCTGTACCTGCCCAACGGCAACCCTGCGCCGGGGCCGAAATATGACTACAAGCTTGCCTGGATGGAACGCCTGTATGACCGCGCGCGCGCCTTGATGGCCTGTGAAGAGCCCGCGCTGATGGCGGGGGATTACAACATCATCCCCCAGGCCGAAGATGCCCGCCGACCCGATGACTGGCGCGAGGACGCCCTGTTTCGCCCGCAAAGCAGGGCCGCTTTCCGCCGGATCGTGAACCTGGGCTTTACCGATGCCTTCCGCGCGCGGACGCAAGGTCCCGGGCACTATTCTTTCTGGGACTATCAGGGGGGTGCGTGGAACAAGGATGACGGGATCCGCATCGACCATTTCCTGCTGACGCCCCAGGCGGCGGATCTTTTGCGTGACTGCCGAATTGACGCCGAGATACGCGGGCACGAGAAACCGTCAGATCATGTGCCGGTTTGGGTCGATCTGGACATCTAGCCCTTTCAGGCCGTCGCGTCGTAGCTGTAGATCCAGTCATACCGCCGACCAAGGCGTGGCCCCAGCGCCGTCAGCGCCATCTGCGCGGCAATCCGCGCGGGGCCCCTGAGGTGGAAATTCCGGGCGTTGGCCGAGGCCGCCTCGACCACCTGCCGCGCCCTGGGCGCGCGGGTTGCCTCGTAGCCCGGCAATGCGGCATCCAGGCTCTGTTCCGAGAATGCGCGCGCCAAGATCCACGCATCTTCGAGCGCAAGACAGGCCCCTTGCGCCATGAACGGAAGTGTCGGGTGCGCGGCATCGCCCAAAAGCGCGATACGCCCGCTTTGCCATTTTCGCGCGACGGGACGCAGAAACAGGGCCCACAGATGTGTCTGTGTGACCTGCTGCAAAACGTCGTGCACCTTGCCGCCGAACTCTGAAAACCGGGACCTAAGGTCATCTGGATCACCCGTCAGCCGCCAGCCTTCCTCTTGCCAGTCGGACCGTTCCTCGACCGCAACGATGTTGAGCAGACGCTGATCGCGCAGCGGATAGGTGACGACGTGCCGGCCCGGACCCATGGTCAGATGTGCCCGGGGCGTCTCCAGGTTGCGGTTCCAGGGGATGGTGGCGCGCCATGCGACCTGATGGGTAAAACCCAGCAGCTCTTCACCGTTGAGAAGCGGGCGCACGGCGCTGCGCCCCCCATCGGCAGCGACAACCCAATCTGCCTGCAGGCTGCTGCCATCGGCCAGAAGAACGCGCGCGTGGTCGGCGTGATCCTCAACCCCGGCAACCTGGGTGGCCAGCCGGATGTCCACCCCCGCATCCACAGCGGCCCGGCGCAACAGCGCGATCAGGTCCGCGCGGTGGTAGTAATAGGTTGGCCCGGCCGCAGGTTCCCGGATCATGCTGATGAAACGGCCCGACCTGTAATCGCGGATCACGGTCCCGTAAGAGCGCTGCCCGGCTTCGGGCACCTCTCCGACAACGCCCAGCGCGCGCAGGATGGTCATGCCGTTTTCGCTGATCTGAAGACCGGCACCAACTTCGGTAATTTCGCGGGCCTGTTCCAGAACCAGGATGTCGGCACCCTGTTTCCGCAACGCGATAGAGGCCGCCAGACCACCGATCCCCGCGCCGATCACACAGAATTTTTGACCGTTCAGACACATGGGTATGGCTTATCCCATAAAAAACGCCAGAGCCACAGGCCCTGGCGTGTATCCCTTGGGATGGTGTAGCGATCAATCGTCGCGGTGCACCTTCTCGCGGCGCTCGTGGCGCTCTTGTGCCTCAAGCGTCATGGTGGCGATCGGCCGCGCATCCAGACGTTTCAACGAGATCGGGTCACCGGTTTTTTCGCAATAGCCGTATTCGCCTTCGTCAATCCGGCGCAGGGCCGAGTCGATCTTGGCGACCAATTTGCGCTGACGGTCCCGGGTCCGAAGTTCCAGCGCCCGGTCGGTTTCCTCGCTTGCGCGGTCAGCGACGTCGGGAATGTTGCGGGTGTTGTCCTGCAGCCCTTCGATCGTGTCGCGGCTGCCCGCCAACAGTTCATTCTTCCAATCCAGCAGCTTGCGGCGAAAATACTCAAGCTGCCGGTCATTCATGAAAGGTTCATCTTCGGCCGGGCGATAGTCTTCCGGCAGAAAAACTTCCTGTTTCATTTCTGCTCCCTTGGCATGGCCAGTAACGTCGGTTGCGGTTGTTTCACCTGACATTTGGCACCCCCTTTTGCGCAGCGTGTAACTGACCGAGACCGGAATGTCACTACACAAACGTCGATCCTGCGCAGCGTCACGCAACCCGGCCTAATTGTGAGACTTTTATCGGCAAAACCTTGTTTTAATATGTAATTTACATGGCGATTTTCGGGCAGGCGGCGCCTGTGTTTGGCCCCGGCAATGGGCGAATCGCGCGGGTCTTACGGGGCTCGCCGCCAGTCGACGCGGGGGCGCGGGTTGTAAAAGGCGACGCTGCTCTGTAACCCAAGGGCTGCACCGCAACCCGCAGAACGAACTGCAACCGGATGAGAGCAAGATGACCGCACGTTTCCAAGGCACCGCAGAATATGTCGCCACCGATGACCTGACCATTGCCGTGAACGCTGCCGTGACGCTGGAACGCCCGCTGCTGGTCAAGGGTGAGCCGGGCACCGGCAAGACCGAGCTGGCCAAGCAGGTGGCGGGCGCGCTGGGTCTTAAGATGATCGAGTGGAACGTCAAATCGACCACCCGCGCGCAGCAGGGCCTTTATGAATACGATGCGGTCAGCCGGTTGCGCGACAGCCAGTTGGGTGACGAACGTGTACATGACGTGGCGAACTATATTCGCAAGGGCAAGCTGTGGCAGGCCTTCGAGGCGGACGAAAAGGTCGTTCTGCTGATTGACGAGATCGACAAGGCCGATATCGAGTTTCCCAATGACCTGCTGCAGGAACTCGACAAGATGGAGTTCCATGTCTACGAAACCGGCGCGACGATCCGGGCCAGGCACCGCCCCATCGTGATCATCACGTCGAACAATGAAAAAGAACTGCCCGACGCGTTCCTGCGGCGGTGTTTCTTTCACTATATCCGCTTCCCCGATGAGGCCACGATGCGCCGCATCGTCGAGGTGCATCACCCCGGTATCAAGGACGCGCTTTTGACCACGGCGCTGACCCAGTTCTACGAAATCCGCGAAACGCAGGGGCTCAAGAAAAAGCCATCGACCTCGGAGGTGCTGGACTGGTTGAAACTGCTGCTGGCCGAGGACCTGAGCGCCGAAGACCTCAAGCGGGACGGTGCCGATGCGTTGCCCAAGCTGCATGGCGCGTTGCTGAAGAACGAACAGGATGTTCACCTGTTCGAACGGCTGGCCTTTCTGGCCCGCAGCAAGCGGTGATCGGCCCGGTTTGAACAGATCGTGATTGCGGCTTGCCATGGGCCGGGGCCGGTGACAGCATTGGGCCAAATCCGCAGTCGAGCAAGACCACACCGACAAGAACAGGATGCCCGCGTGACGCAATCCCCAACTATCCGCCCGTTGACAAAGAACGACCGCGCCGCGTGGTCCGAGTTGTGGCGCGCCTATCTTGCGTTCTACGAAACGCAACTGCCTGATGACGTGTACGGGTCGACATTCGACCGGTTGCTGGGGGATGATCCGCGCGATTTTTCCTGTTTCGTGGCTGAGGTCGACGGTCAACTGGTCGGGCTGACCCATTTCCTGTTTCATCGCCATGCCTGGAAAACCGAGGATGTGTGTTACCTGCAGGATCTTTTTGCCAAACCTTCTGTCCGGGGAACCGGCATTGGCCGCGCCCTGATCCAGGCCGTTTACGCCGAAGCCGACCGGCGGGGCGCGCCCACGGTCTATTGGCTGACGCAGGATTTCAATCACACCGCCCGCAAGCTGTATGACCGGATCGGCACGCTGACCCCCTTTGTCAAATACCAGCGGTCGTGATGCGATGGTGGCCCGCCCTTGTCCTGTTGGTGCTGACCGGGTGCAGCCCGGGCGTTGAAACGATCACCCTGCCCGACGAGGTAAAGGCGACCGAGATCGCCTTGCCGGCGGCCAAGGCCTTTGGCACGCCCCGCCCCGTTCCCCCGGCGCGTGCCAATACGGATATGGCCAGGGATTTTCTGGACCTGCATTTCCAACTGGAAAGCGGAACCCCCCTGCCGGTCTTTACCCGGTTCGACATGCCGATCACGGTGCGCCTGACCGGAACGCCGCCGCCGACGATGCAGCCCGACCTGGCGCGGGTTCTGCAACGGTTGCGCAACGAGGCGCGCATCGACATTCGCCAGGTCACATCAGGGCAGGCCAATATCACCATCCAGGCCGTGAGCCAGAAACAGATACAGCGCATCCTGCCCCAGGCCGCCTGTTTCGTCGTCCCCAACGCCTCAAGCCTTGAGGAATACCGCCGCGACCGGCGCAAGCGCAAAAGCAACTGGACAGAGCTGCGCCGCCGCGACCGGTTGGGGATTTTCATCCCCAATGACGTCAATCCGCAAGAAGTCCGGGATTGCCTGAACGAAGAGCTGGCACAGGCGCTGGGGCCGTTGAACGACCTGTACCGGCTGCCGGATTCGGTTTTCAACGATGACAATTTCCACACCGTCCTGACCGGGTTCGACATGTTGATGCTGCGCGCCTCTTACGCGCCCGAACTGCAAAACGGCATGACCCGCGAACAAGTCGCCGCAGTCATCCCCGGCATTCTCAGCCGGTTGAACCCGCGCGGGAACACGGTGCCTGCGCAATCGGTTTCGGACACGCCCCGCGCATGGATCGACGCGGTGCAGAAATCGCTGGGCGGCGGCACCCCATCGCCCCGGCAGATCCGGGCCGCCCAGCAAGCTGCACGGATCGGCGCGCAAATGGGCTGGACCGACCACCGGCGCGCCTATCCGCACTACCTTTTGGGCCGGTTGGGCCAGTTTGACGCCCCCGAGGCGGCGCAAGCCCAATACGCAACCGCGCTGGGTTTTCTCAGGGCCGCGCCCGGCACCGAACTGCACCGGGCGCATGTGACCACGCAAACCGCCGCCTATGCCCTGGCCCGTGGCAAGGGCCCCGAGGTGCTGCCTGATCTGGATACCGCCATCGGGGTCGCGCGACGGGCCGAAAATGCCTCGATGCTGGCGACATTGATGCTGCTGAAATCCGAGGCGCTGAAACAGGCCGGGCGCCAGGACCAGGCGCGCGCGGTCAGGCTGGACAGTCTGGGATGGGCGCGGTACGGCTTTGGTTCGGATCTGGTGGTGCGCTCGTTGATGCAGGACGTCGCGCAGCAGACCCCGCAAAGCAGCAGAGGCGGATGATCGACGCATGTTAGTTGTTCTGGCAATGGCCGCGCTTGGCGCGGCACTGGGTGCGGTAACCGCGCGCAAACGCAATGGCAGCCACGCCGACATGGCGCAATATGCGGCCGGGTATGGCATTGCCTTTGCGCTGGTGGGCCTTGTGATTTCCCTGATCCTTGTTCGCCTGGTAGTCTAGACCGATGTTCCTGCCTTTTTTCGAAAACCTCCGCAATGCGGGCATTCCCGTTTCCTTGCGCGAATACCTGACCTTTCTGGAGGGTATGAAAAAGGGGCTGGCCACCTATGATGTCGAGGCGTTTTATTACCTCGCCCGCGTGTCGATGGTGAAGGATGAACGCAATATCGACAAGTTCGACCGCGCCTTCGCCGCCAGTTTCGACGGGCTTGCCGAAATCGGGTTCGAACAGGTTCTGGACGCGGTGGACATTCCGGCGGAATGGTTGGCCAAGATGGCTGAAAAGCACCTGTCGGACGAAGAAAAGGCCGAGATCGAGGCCATGGGCGGCTTTGACAAGCTGATGGAAACCCTGCGCGAACGCCTGAAGGACCAGCAGGGCCGCCATCAGGGCGGAAACAAGTGGATCGGCACCGCGGGGACCTCTCCGTTCGGGGCCTATGGCTATAACCCCGAAGGCGTGCGGATCGGCCAGAAGGAAAGCCGCCACCAACGCGCGGTCAAGGTCTGGGACAAGCGTGAATTCAAGAACCTGGACGACACGGTCGAACTGGGAACCCGCAACATCAAGGTGGCGCTGAAGCGCCTGCGCCGCTGGGCGCGCGAGGGTGCGGCCGAGGAACTGGATCTGGACGGCACCATCCGCGCCACCGCCGAGCATGGCTATCTGGACGTCAAGACACGGCCCGAACGCCACAACGCCGTCAAGGTATTGCTGTTTCTCGACATCGGCGGGTCGATGGACCCGCATATCAAGGTGGTCGAGGAACTGTTCTCGGCGGCGCGGACCGAGTTCAAGCACCTGGAATATTACTATTTCCACAATTGCCTTTACGAAGGCGTCTGGCGCGACAACCGCCGCCGCTGGGACCAGCAGACCCCCACGCATGAGGTGCTGTGCACCTATGGATCGGATTATAAATGCATCTTCGTCGGCGACGCGTCGATGAGCCCCTACGAGATCGCCTATCCCGGCGGCGCGAACGAGCATTGGAACCCCGAGGCAGGCCAGGTCTGGCTGCAGCGCGCGCGGGATCAGTGGGCGTCGAACCTGTGGATCAATCCGGTGCCCGAGAAATACTGGGAATACACCCATTCCATCGGCATGATCCGCGAGATTTTCGAGAACCGCATGGTGCCGATGACGCTGGCGGGCCTTGAACAGGGTATGCGCGACCTGACGCGGTAAGGCCACCCGCCACCCCCACCCGGGAAACCTGTGCTATCATAGGGGTTCACACGAAAACCGGGGGAAAGCACCATGATCATGCGCATATTCCAGGTTGTGACGCGGCCAGGAAAAGAGGCCGAGTTCAGCCGGTTCTTTCACGAATCGGCCATACCGCTGATGAAAAACACGAAAGGGATCGTCAGCGTGCTGCCGGGGGCACCGCGCAAGGATACCCCGCGCGAGTTCAGTTTCGTGATGATATGGGAATCTCTGGACGCCCTGAAAGCCTTTGTCGGAGAGGATTATGCAAGCCCGCATGTCGACCCGGCCGAGGCCGAGTTGGTCGAAAGCCGTCTGATCCGGCATTACGACCTGGTCGAAGCCTGAGCGCCCGCATCGCGAGCTGAGCGCGGGGGAGCGAGAGGCCAGCCTCTCGCGCTCTCCGGGATATTTTTGGCCAGATGAAGGGGATCGGGTCTGGACTGTCAGGGTTTTGCAAGGCGCGGAAAGGCCGGCCTTTTCCATCGGCGGGCAAGATCAGGGTCCAGGGCTTGCTGCGGACAGGTTCAAGGATAGCGTGACGCCAAGGGACCCAAAACGCTTGTCCCTTGCGGGTTTTTGCTGTGTTGGTGGGTCTGCATGCAGCGCAATCCCTGTTCCCCTCGCACTGAAGGGGCTATGGGATCGAAAGGGAGGCAACCAGCCGTATCTCGGCGGCGCGGGCATGGCCTTCCATGCCTTCCATCCGGCTGATGCGGGCGGTCCGCTGCGCCAGTTCATGCGCTGCGTCGGGGCTGCAACGCTGCCAGGTCACCGTTTTGGTGAACTTGTGGACCGACAGCCCGCCGGTGTAACGCGCGGCTCCGCTTGTCGGCAGAACATGGTTCGGCCCGGAAGTTTTATCCCCGAACGAGACCGTTGTTTCTTCGCCCAGAAACAGTGAACCATAGGCGCTGAGCCGATTCAGCCACCAGTCAAGGTCGTTCGCCTGAACCTGAAGATGCTCGGGCGCATAGCGGTCGGACATGGTCGCGGCTTCTTCGCGGGTGTCGCAAAGGACAACTTCGGCCCGGTCTTCCCAGGACGTTCGGGCGGCCGAGGCATTGGGTTCCGGCAACTTGGAAATCAGCGCATGCACGCGTTCAAGAACGCCTTCGGCCAAATTGCGGTCGGTTGCGATCAGCCAGACCGGGCTGTCGGCACCATGTTCGGCCTGGCTGACGAGGTCCCAGGCCACGGTTTCAACCGAGGCCGTGTGATCTGCGATCACCAATGAGTCCGTGGGGCCCGCGAACATGTCGATGCCCACCGCGCCGAACAGCATGCGTTTTGCCTCGGCGACATATGAGTTTCCGGGGCCTACCAGGATGTCGGCGGGCTTTGCGCCGAACAGCCCCTGTGCCATCGCGGCGATGCCCTGTACCCCGCCCAGGTTCAGGATCAGGTCCGCTCCGCTCAGGTCCATCGCATAGACGATGGCATCGGGGATGCCGCCATCGCGCGGCGGCGAAACGGCGGTTATGTGGCCGACACCTGCGACCTTGGCAGTGGTAATCGTCATCAGGGCGCTGGCGATATGGCTGTAACGCCCACCGGGCACATAGCACCCGGCGCTTGAGACCGGGATCTGCTTTTGCCCCGCCATCAGGCCCGGCATGACCTCGATCTCGCAGTCCAGCACCGTGGCTTGCTGAGCCTCGGCGAAACGGCGGATGTTGGCATGGGCAAACTGGATATCCGCCTTTAGCACGTCCGAAACGCGGGCACAGGCGGCCGCGCGAGCTTCGTCCGACAGAACGATTTCGCCGGTAAACCCGTCCAGTTTTTGGGCGTAATCCCTGACCGCCGCTTCGCCGCCACGTTCGATATTTGCCAACATGACCCGCACGATGTCACGGATGTCGTTGTTTTCTGCGGTCGGACGGGGGGCGGCCTTTTTCAGGTAGGTCACAGTCACGGGGACACCTCTTGGGTTTGCGTGTGTTTGAAAATCGCACGGGCAAGCACGTCGAGCGTATCGACGACCGGAAGCGAGGTTTGCAGGTCTTGCGCAAGAAGGGAAAATTCGGAACAGGCGATGAACAGAATGTCTGCGCCGGCCTGGTCCAGTTCGTGGCCCAGCTGTGTCAGCGCCTGCAAGGCCTCGGGTGCAGGACCTTGCGCCTTGATCAGTCTGATCGTTTCCAGCAATCGGTCCATGTCTTCGGGCCACAATTCCGTTACCCCGGCCCTGTCCAACGCAGGGGTAAAAACCTTTGCTTTCCGCACCGCAGGCGAGGCCAGGAAACCGATCCGGCCGCCGGGGATCAGGGATTGTGCCGCCTGGGCGACGGACAGGTCCACCATGTTCAGAAAAGGGATCGTGGTGGCCTGGGTGATCGCCTGCGCATAGTGATGTGCCGTGTTGCAGGGCATTGCCAGAGCCGTCGCGCCCAACTGTTCCAGCCGCCTGGCCATTGCCGCCAGGGTTGGTGCCGGCGTGGGGCCCGTGCCTTCGATCAAATGAGCGATGCGCGAGGGGACTTGCGGGTTCATATCAATCAGCAGAGGCAGGTGATCACTGTCATCTCTGGCCTCGACCGTTGCCAGAACGCGCTGTTGCAACAGGATCGTTGCCTCGGGCCCCATACCGCCAAGGATGCCCACGACGGGTTTTGCACCGGATCGCGTCATGCGGCCACCGATTGAACGATGTCGCAACTGTTCGCGGCACCCCGGGCGCAGTCTTTGTTCGACCAGGTCACAGGCAGGCGCATGTCAAACGGCATAAAGCAGCCTGACAAGATCGTTGCCCGCGCTGCAAGGGTTGGGTCACCGGGTGTCGGAAACCCTCGCGCTTTGGAATTCAAATGCTTGTGGGTCTGGGTCGAAGAACACGCCATCCTGCCGAACAAGCCTGACCAAGTGCCGTTCCATCTGGCGCCCATCGATGGGGCGCACCCCAAGATCACAACAACGTCGCGGGCGTCACAGGTCTGTATGAAGCGGTTCATGTCACAAGGATGCCCGCACATTTGTGACAACAGCAGGACGCGGGCACCGTTTGTCCCGATTTTTCGATCCAGACGCAGGTTTTCGTCGATCTTCTCAGGAACCGGCTGGCCACCACCGGATACAACCGCGAGACAAACGTCGCAGCCGTGCCAATCGCGGCACCCGGATGCAAGCGCGGAAACATCGCCACCCTCCGCTTCGGCACGGGTGGACCGATGCGGTCGGCCGCTCTGCAAAACGGCCATTGCGGCATCGGATACGCAGTCCGGACCTGTATCCTGCTGAGCGAACGGTTCGGTGAATTTCAATGCCACGGTGACCATTTCCCTAAAGGTTGACCCAGCGATCAGCGTTGTCGAAAGCGAAATCATAGCCGCCCAGTGATGCCGAGCCGCCCGTGTGCACGAACACGATGGTTTCGCCCTTGAATTCGCCTTTGCGGGCCAAGTCGATCAAACCCGCCGCGCCTTTGGCGGAATAACAGGGATCAAGCAGGATGCCCTCGAACTCGGCGAACATCCGTATCGCCTCGATACCGCTTTCGGTAGGGAGGCCGTACCCCTCGCCGACATAGTCGGTGTTGGCCATGACGTCGTCGCGCGCCACCACGCCCGGACAGCCAAGCTTTTCTGCGGTCCTGCATGCCAGGTCATAGACCATCTGTTCCTGCTTGGGCTGCGGTGCGCGGGTGCCGATACCCAGAACCGGAATGCCAGAATTCATTGCGCAGAACCCCGTGACAAGCCCGGCCTGAGTACCCGAAGATCCGGTGGCATGCACAACCCTGTCGATCTTTAGCCCGGCATCATTGGCCTGCGCCAAAAGTTCAAAGGCACAGTTCACATAGCCAAGTGCACCGGTCGGGTTAGAGCCGCCACCCGGTATGACGTAAACCTTGTGGCCCTTGGCACGCATCTTCTCTGCTGCATGTTCCATCTCGCCGGGCATATCGTGACCACCGGGGAATTTTTCGGTGGTGGCGCCGTGCAGGTGATCCAAAAGAACGTTGCCGTTGTTGTTGTAATTCGCATCCTCGTAACCGGTGCGATCTTCCAACAGTATATGACACCTGAGGCCAAGCCTGGCGGCAAACGCGGCGGTCTGGCGACCGTGGTTGGTTTGGGTGGCGCCCTGTGTCATCACCATATCGGCACCCTGTTCCAGCGCCTCGGCCATCAGAAATTCAAGCTTGCGCGTCTTGTTTCCGCCTGTCGACATACCGGTGCAGTCGTCGCGCTTGATCCACAGATCAACGCCAAGCTTTTCTGACAGCCGCTTCATCGGTTCGAGCGGCGTGGACAAGTGGGCAAGGTGGACGCGCGGGAAACGAGACAGGTGCATATTGAAATCCTTTGGTAATTGTCATGGGTTTTCCGTGAGACACTGTACCGGACAGCTGGGCACGCCGCCGATCACGGCTTTGGCCGTCAGTGTTTTGGAACTTGCGTTCCAGCTGGCGGGTTGTGACACCCAAAGTCTTGGCCGGTTCAGAGGTATGGGCTGGTGCATCCATGTTCTGGTCTGTCACCGCGCCCCCCGGTTCCAACCGGGAAAGAGGAAATGCTTCAACATCCACAACGGTGCGCGGTTGGCCGTCATCGTCTTCCCGGATGCGATCCAAGCGCAAGACCTGACCGACGGGCTGTGCCAGCACTTTGGGTACGCCCCCTTCGGCAACCAGAACAGCGAAATGAACCTCTTGCGGCATGGGTCAGCTCCGCATCAACGCGAAGGTGGGGTCATAGGGTGACTGCGCAATGACCGTGGCCGCAACGCGATCTCCGCACAGGTCCAGCTCCATGGTGCAGCCCTTTGTTGCCAAAGCCGGTTCGACAAAGGCATAGGCAAGGTTCATGCCCACGCGATAGCCCCAGTCGCCCGAGGTGATAGTGCCGACCACTTTGTCGCCCCGCATCAACGAGGCTCCGCTATGCGCGGGTGCGTGGGTTGCGTCGATTTTCAACTGCACCAGCATCTTGTTCGGGCCAGCGGCATGGCGCTTTTTCAAGGCCTCCTTGCCGATGAAATCTGCGGCCTTGTCCAGCTTCACAAAGCGATCAAGCGCGGTTTCAAACGGGTCGAATTCGGTCAGCAGGTCGGCTTTCCAGTGCATGAAGCCCTTCTCCATGCGCATCGAGTCAACCGCGCGGGCACCGAACAGTTTCAGACCGTATGTTTCGCCCGCAGCCCGCAGGGCCAGATAAGCAGCATAAAGCGAGGCATTTGGAACGTGGATTTCATAGGCCAGTTCGCCGGAAAAGCTGATGCCCAGAACGGTTGCCGGTGAGAACCCGACAAAGCATTCGCGGACGGAAAGCCACGGGAATGCTTCTTTGGACCAGCCCCCGCGCGCACAGGCGGAAAGCACATCCCGCGCCTTGGGGCCAGCCAGAACCAGAATCGTCTGGTCGTTGGTCAGCGACCTGATCTGAACGTCTTCGCCCGCGATTAGATGCTGGGTCAGCCAATCCATGTCGTGAAACTCGGCTGCGGCGGCTGAACCAAACCAGACACGCGCGGGTCCACGGTCGCTTTTGGGCAGGTTCGCCACCGTGGCTTCGCCTTTGACCATGCCATGGTCATTCAGCATATAGCCAAGGCCAACTCGGCCATCGCGTTTGGTTACGTGGCCGCAGAACATGCGATCAAGGAAGCTGTGGCGATCCGCACCAGTGATTTCAAACCGGTTAAAGCCGTTAACCTCGCACAGGCCAACGTTTTCCTGAACGTTTTTGACTTCTGCGCCAATGACGTCGAAGGCTTCGTCGAAATTGAATGACAATGTCGGGTGAAAATCGGGCGTGGGCTTGATGTAATCCAACCGCTCCCATCCGTTTACCACGGTGAACGCTGCGCCTTGGGCGGCAAGGATCGGCGTCAACGGTGTGGTTTTTGCAGGGCGTCCGGCCGGGCGGTGTTCATGCGGAAAGTGAAAGCGGAATTCGTTCTGATAGTCTTCGACCGCCTTCAACGCGGTCAGTTCAACATTTGTGTGCCCGGTGAAACGGCGCGGGTCGATGCACCAGGTGTCATAGCAGGATTCCCCATGCACGATCTGTTGCGCCAGAAGCCAGCCGTGACCGCCACCTTCGCCCAGCCCCGCGCGCAACCCGATAATGCAGAACGCATTGCGTTTTCCGGGGATCGGGCCCACCAACGGGGCGCCGTCGATCGTATAGGTGATGGGACCGTTGACGACCGCGCGGATACCGGTTTCTTCCAGCGCAGGCATACGTTCGAAAGCACCAGCCAGAACGTCCATGACGCGGTCAAGATCGTCAGGGCACAGCGCGTTGACGAAATTCGGATCAATCCCGTCCATGCCCCAGGTTTTGCACTCCTGTTCATAGAAGCCGACCAGCAACCCGCCCTTTTCCTGGCGGCTGTAATAATCCGAGATCGGGCAGCGCAGCAAAGGCATCCGGTGGCCAGCCTCGGCGATGGCGGGGATGTCCTCGGTCAGGAAATACTGGTGCTCCATCGAGGCGACGGGGTGATGCACACCCATCATCGCGCCCACCTCGTTCACGCGATACCCGCAGGCATTCACGACGATGTCACAGTCGATATCGCCATGTTCGGTATGCACGGTCCAGGTGTCATCCTTGTGCTGGGCAAGCCCGGTCACGGGCGTATTGCGATAGACCTCGGCCCCGGCTTTGCGGGCATGGAAGGCCAGCGCCTGACAAAGCTGCGCGGGATCGATGTCGCCATCCAGCGGATCCCACAGACCGCCCAGCAGGTTTGTGGTGGAAATCAACGGGTGGCGGCGGGCGCATTCCGCGGCGTCGATCACCTCCAGGTCCACGCCCATGCCGCGGGCCATCGACGAGAAATGGCGATAGCCCTGCATCTGCTGTTCGGTATTGGCCAAACGGATACCACCATCGGCGTGGTGATAGTTGATCGGATAGTCCGGGTTCTCGGACAGCGTTTTGTAAAGGTTGATCGAATGCGTCTTCAGCCCAACCATCGTCTGGTTTCCGCCAAAGTTCGTGACCTGCGCAGCCGAGTGCCAGGTGGTGCCGCTGGTTAGCTCGTTGCGCTCGACCAGAACCACGTCACTCCAGCCTTCCTGCGTCAAATGATACAGCGTAGAGCAGCCAGCTATGCCGCCGCCGATAACGACAACCTTGGTCCGTGATTTCATGGCAGGAGCCTCCAAACTCACCGAGACCCATTGGATAGGTCGATCTCAGATTTTCACAATCCGGCACCGGCAAATCCTAAAAATTCGAAATGAATATTGGATAACGTTTTACTAAAACCCCCGCAGCGTTGCCTCGATGCCCGGCCTACCACCTCAATAAATGCAAGTAATACATTGTTAATAGATGAAAAGTTTGCCGCTATACCCACTTCCACACCGGGCAAAGGCGTCAATGCGGCTTGGCCCCGCCCCGATGCCCAATCCGTCATGCCCTTTGGGGGATTTGCGTGAACCGGTGGTGTCGTGGATCAGACCTGTTCGTCCGCGTCGGTCAACAGTTTAAAGTCGTGAAGCAGCCAGGGGGAACTGGCGGTGACCTGCTCGACCACATGTCGTGACAAAAGACGGCGGAATGTTTCGGCGATCAGCGTGGTCAGCTCGCGGGGGTAGAATTCCGTTGTATAAAGCGAAACCGTGCGTGCGAAATTTTTCCTTGGAAACGGAAGAAGCGTTATCCTGTCGTGAAAGCGTCTGGCACGCCCATACTGGGACGGGGTGGTGATCGCCCAGCCGATTTCTTCTGCGATCATGCCCATTATTGACTGATTGCTTTCCAGTTCGAAGCGGTTCTCCAGCGTTATCTTGCTGCGCCGCAGATGGGTTTCGATCAAGTTTCCGATCAACTGTTCTCGTGAATACCGCAAAAAGGGCAGCCCGGACCCGCCTTGCAGCAGTTCTTCGGATGGGGATTTGTTCGACTTTGGCACGGCCAGAACAAACGGATCGCGCAGCAATGGGTATTCGATCAACCCGGGCAGGTCATGGGGTGGTCTTGTCGCGACGCCCGCATCCAGCGCCTGTTTCTGAAGCAGTTCAAGAATCTCGTGGCTCGGGCGCGTGTAATGTCTGAAGATGCATTTTGGCATCGCCCTCATTAGGAATTGCGTCAACTCGGGTGCGACTTCGCTTTCGAAGTCATCGACAATCCCAAGGCGAAGATTTTGAGCTTCGACCAAGTTACCCGATGCCAGTTCGATTTCACCGCGCCGGATCAGGCGCAAGCCTCCGTCAATGTAGCGAAGAAAGATAGCTCCGACCGGTGTCAGGACCATCGGACGGCGCGTATGATCCAGAAGAACGACCCCAAGATCGTCTTCCAGGCGGCGCAAATGATGCGATACGGTGCTGATTGACAGCCCGGTGTCAGCCGCAACTTTGCGTGCGGATCCGGAACTGGCAACAAGTTGAAAAATCTCCAGGCCCCTAAGGCTCAGTTTCGTCAGTTGCATGATCGGCCTTTCAAGTTGGGTCTCAGATGAATCTAGCATTTCGAAAAATTAGAAACTACAATCTTATTATCGTGGAATCGCGTCCTTTTCCGAGATTCGCGATAAAAACTGTTGTGAACTCACCGCGTCCAACTCAACACAACGAGTCCGCCAAAAAGATGGGCCAAACCTAATTCCAACCGGGAGAAAAACATGAAATCCAAAACCATTCGGCAATCTATGGCCGCGCTGGCCGCTGGAACTGCAATGTTGACTGCGTCACATGCCAGTGCCGAAGAAATAACCGTGGCGTATTTCCTTGAGTGGCCGATGCCGTTTGAATACGCCAAGCAAATGGGCACCTATGACGAAGCGCTGGGCGTCAAAGTCAACTGGGTCAGCTTTGAATCAGGTGTGAAAATGTCCGCCGCCATGGCTTCTGGCGATGTGAATCTTTCAGTCAGCCAAGGCCTGCCGCCCTTTGTGGTCGCCACCTCGGCGGGGCAGGACCTGCAAATCCTCGATGTGGCCGTCAGCTATGCCGAAAATGACAACTGCGTCGTGCGCTCGGATCTGGAAATCGACAAGACCAATGCCGGTGAGCTGGCCGGCAAGAAGGTTGCCGTGCCGCTTGGCACTGCGGCTCACTATGGCTTCCTGAAGCAGATGAGCCACTTTGGCGTGGATGTCGAGAGCATGGAAGTTGTCGACATGGACCCGCCGGATGCCGCTGCTGCGATTGCCCAGGGCTCGATCGACATGTTCTGTGGCTGGGGCGGATCGCTTCGCCGCGCGCTGGAACATGGCAACGTGCTTTTGACCGGCGACGAGAAGACCGAGATCGGCATCCTGGTGTTTGATGTGACCTCTGGCCCTGCGGGTTGGGTTGCCGAGAACAGCGAACTGGTGTCGAAATTCCTCAAGGTGACTGCCGACGCCAATGCCATGTGGGCGGACGAGGCGAACCGAGCCGAGATGCTGCCGGTGATCGCCAAGGATGCGGGTATGGATGAAGACGCCACCATGGCGACCATTTCGACCTTCACCTTCCCGACAGTCGAAGACCAGCTGAGCGAAGCTTGGCTCGGTGGCAACGCTCAGGCGTTCATGAAGGGCGTAGCAGACGTGTTTGTTGATGCAAAAAGCATCGACAGTGCGCTCGACAGCTATGACGGTGCCGTTAATACTGGACCGCTGGCAGCGTCCGGCGATATGTAAGAGGCGAAACTTGCACGGCCCGGGTCAACCGGGCCGCTGCGCATCTTAACAATTGCTCTTGTTTCCCAACGGATCGCCTTGCGGGGGTGCGAAAGGGATTGAAGAGCAGTCAAAACAAAACAACCAAAAAAACAGGAGAGGCAGGGCATGTCGGGACTGTCCATCGAAAACGTTTCAATGCGTTTCGACCTGCCAAATGGCAGCTCGGTGCAGGCGTTGAAAGACGTATCGCTACACCTAAAAGAGGGCGAGTTGATGAGCGTGCTTGGCCCGTCGGGCTGTGGCAAGACCACGCTTCTTAATATCGTTGCCGGGTTTTTGGCCCCCACCGAAGGCCAGGTGGTGATGAATGGCCACACCTGCATCGGACCGGATGCCGAACGCGGCATGGTGTTCCAGCAGGGCGCGCTTTTTGAATGGATGGATGTGCGCGAGAATGTCAGCTTTGGCCCCCGTATGAAGGGTCAGAAAGAAGCGCAGTGGGGCGAACATGTCGATCATTTGCTTGATGTCACCGGCTTGGGTGATTTCAAGGACAAAGCGATTTACGAGCTGTCAGGCGGTATGCAACAGCGCGTCGCCCTGGCCCGCTGTCTTGCCAATGACCCCGATGTCATCTTGATGGATGAACCCTTGGGCGCGCTTGACGCGCTGACCCGTGAAAAGATGCAGGGTCTGGTTTTGAAACTCTGGAAAGAGACCGGCAAAACCATCATCCTGATCACCCACTCGGTGGAAGAGGCTCTTTTGCTGGGCGAGCGCCTTCTGGTGATGGCCCCCCGCCCGGGGCGCATCCACAAAGAATACCGGTTGCCCTTTGCCGACATGGGCGTCGGGGCCGACCTGCGCGAAGTCAAGAAACACCCGGATTATGGCCCTACCCGCGAGGAAATCCTCGAAATGATCTGGGACATGGAAGAGGAAATCATGGGGCGCACGGAGGACAACCAATGACCGGCTTCATCATTCTTCTCGTTTATGTCGCGATCTTTGTGGGGTCGTTCTTTGTCATCAAGTTTGTCGTCCAGCGCGCACAATCGGATTACACGTCGCTCAAAACCGTCACCTTTGGCGATGAAAGCGCGGTGGTCTCGAACCGTTGGGCCAGCATTATTTCGGTGATCACGATCTTCTTGATCTGGGGTGCTTTTACCGGTTCGAACTGGGTGCCCGGTTTCCTGCAGGCGCCATCACCGTTCGTGGGCGAAACCTCGTTTGACTACACACTTGACGATGGCAACGGCAATCGCGACGACGCCACGGTCTTTGTCCGGGTCTTCAACTTTGGCGAAGACGTGGCAAAATTCCAGGTCGAGCCGGGCGAGGGAATTTCCAAGGACGATGCCGTGGCCATGACCGCATCGCGCACGCAAACAATTCTGTTCGACAGCAACGACGAAGTTAACCGCAAGCAAGGCGCGTCAGTTGTTGCCATCGACGGCGAACCGATTTCCGCCGGTGTGGTTGTCACCAATGACAAGGGGCGGTTTACCCTTACCGACAAGGGCGCGATCAGTTTCACGCCGCCCAAGGGCCTGCAGATGGACCCGGTCTATCTTCCGCCGCCCGAGGCGGTGGTTGACCGAGTGGTCGAGATTGGCCGCGAAGGCTATCGCGGCAGTACGCTTGCCGTGCATCTTGGTTATTCATTGTTCCGGGTCATCGCAGGCTTTCTTGCCGGGGCGCTGATTGGTATCCCGTTGGGCTATGCCATGGGTCTCAACGGGTGGTTCCGTGGCTGGTTCGACCCGATTGTCGAATTCATGCGGCCGGTGCCGCCATTGGCGCTGATCCCATTGATCATCATCTGGTTCGGCATCGGCGAGGCCGGCAAGATTATCCTGTTGTTCCTGGCCGCGCTGTGGATCATGGCCATTGCCGCGCGATCCGGTGTGTCCGGGGTGAATATCTCAAAGGTGCATGCCGCCTATTCACTGGGGGCCAGCAAATGGCAGATCATGCGCTATGTGATCGTGCCCAACTCGCTGCCCGAGATTTTCACTGGTGCCCGTGTCGCGATGGGGGTCTGTTGGGGCACGGTTGTGGCCGCCGAACTTGTCGCCGCATCCGAGGGCGCAGGGATGATGATCATGGTCGCCTCCAAGTTCACCCTGACGGACATCGTTCTGATGGGGATCATTCTGATTGGTGTGATCGGCTTTGGCATTGATATCCTGATGCGCAAGGCTGAGAACATCCTGGTTCCATGGAAAGGCAAACACTAAGGTCTTGCCATCACCGCTGAAGATTGAAACGCGCCGGGCTTGCAAGTCCGGCGCGTTGTTATTTGCCTGACATCACCGCTTGGCTGACATTGAACGCCCGTAGATCGCGGTCGACATTGTCCCGCGAACCAGACAAATTGCCCGAACCGATATTGTCTCAACACCTGCGTCTGCCCATATTTGCCTTATGCTTCGCCTGACACCGATCCTTCTGGCCGTCGCCTATGCCATTGTCATGTACCGGATTTCGGTCTGGCGCACGCATCGCGAACTGGATGCGAAATCGACCGAGCTGGCCGATCCGGCGTTGAAGCGCATGACGGACCGGCTGGCGGCGGCGCTTGGGATCGACCGGGTGCCTGTCTATATCTACGAGATCGACCCGGTGAACGGGCTCGCGGCCCCGGATGGGCGGATATTCATCACCCGCGGGTTCTATCGCAAGTTCCGCAACGGAGAGGTCTCGGCCGAGGAAATGGCCAGCGTCATCGCGCATGAGCTGGGGCATGTGGCGCTGGGGCATGCCCGGCGGCGGATGATCGACTTTTCCGGCCAGAACGCGTTGCGCGCCGCGTTGATGATGCTGTTGAACCGGTTCATTCCCTTTATTGGTGCCTGGATTGCCAATATGCTGACGCATCTGTTGGCCTCGCGCCTGTCACGCGGGGATGAGTATGAGGCCGATGAATATGCCGCCGCCCTGCTGACCAAGGCCGGGATCGGGATCGGGCCGCAGAAATCCCTGTTTCACAAGCTGGAAGACCTGACGCAACACCGGGCTGGTGTCGCCCCGGCCTGGTTGATGAGCCATCCCGATACGTCAGAGCGCATCGCGGCGCTGGAGGCGCTTGAGCAGCGCTGGGGATCGGGTGATTAGCGTGGGGCCGCGAGAGGCCAGCCTCTCGCGCTCTCCGGGATATTTTTGGCCAGATGAAGGGGATCGGGCTTAGCTTGTCAGGGCTTTGCCAAGGCGCGGAAGGCGGGCCTTTTTCATCAGCGGACGCAGAAGCCAGCGATCACCGGACAGGCGGTTTGCTTCGTCCAGCACCTGAGAGGCAACGGTGACCAGGCCCTTGGGGTCGGCCAGCCAGAAGCGGTATAGCAGCCCGTCCGGGTCGCAGCGCTCCAGCCCTTCTTCGGCCAGGATATTGCGGGGGAAATCCTTGGCATTGACGGTGACGATGACATCCGCCGAGGTGGAAACCGCCGTTGCAAGAACGTGGATATCGGCGGCATCGGGCAGCCAGAGCCTGTTTTCCAGCGCCGGGGCGCCGGGATGCGTGGCCTTGGGCCATGCGGCCTGAGCCAGTGCGATTTCCGCGCGCGCCTGCGCCTCGCCATCGGGGCCGATCTTGCGGGCGGCGCGGGCCCATTCTTCGAGTATCCTGGGTGACCAGATCGGCGTGAAATGCCCAAGCCGCGCCGCGCCCAGGAGCATTTCGCGCATCACCGTCGGATAAATGACGCAGGTATCGAGAACAGCTTTCACAGGCGGTAGAACACGGCCTTGAGATAGCCGCTTTCCGCCAGTTGCGGCAATTGCGGGTGATCGGGGCCGGCAAAGCCCGTGTGGATCAGCTGTGCCTGGCGACCGGCCCGGCCGATGCCGCGTGACGAGGCATCGCGGAACCGGCCCAGATCGGCGGCATGCGAGCAGGAACACAGGCCCAGATAGCCCCCCGGCCGGACCAGGGGCGCGGCCAGCCGGGCAATCCGTTCATAGGCACGCAGACCCGCATCCAGCGCCTGACGCGATGGTGCAAAGGCAGGTGGGTCGCAGATGACAACATCGAACTGCGCGCCCTCCTGCCCCAGGTCGGTCAACACCTCGAAGGCATCGCCCTGACGTGTTTGAAACCGGTCGGACAGCCCTGACGCTTCGGCCCCCTGGCGGGCGAAGTCCAGCGCGGCGGCCGAGCCATCGACAGACAGCGCCTGCGCCGCGCCACCGGCCAGCATCGCAAGGGCAAAGCCGCCGACATGGCTGAAGACATCAAGCACCGAGGCGCCGGGGTGAACCAGGCCTGCGGCAAAGGCGTGATTGGGGCGTTGATCGTAGAACAGGCCGGTTTTCTGCCCTTCGGCAAGGTCGGCCATATAGGTCGCCCCATTCATCGGCACGGGCAGCGGTGCCTGGGGTGCGGTGCCGCGCAAGGTGGCATTCACCTCGTCCAGGCCTTCAAGCCCGCGGGCCCGACCGGATGCGTTCTTGAGGATGGTGCGAACGCCTGTGACGGCGGTCAATGCCTCGGCCAGCGCGTCCAGACGTGCCTCGGCCCAGGCGGCGTTGGGCTGGACCACGCAGGTATCGCCGAACCGGTCGATGACGACGCCCGGAAGCCCGTCAGCCTCGGCGTGGATCAGGCGATAGAACGGGGCGTCATAAAGCCGTTCGCGCAAGGCCAGCGCCCGCGCGATCCGGGCCTTGAACCAAGCGGCGTCGATTTGGGCATTCAGGTCGCGGTCCAGCACCCGGCACATGATCTTCGAGACCGGGTTGACCGCAACCAGCGCGATCGGCGACCGCTTGTCATCTTCGAGCACGGCCAGCGCTCCGGCCGGTATTTTCCGCGTCCGCCGGTCCGTGACGATGTCATTGGCATAGACCCAGGGAAACCCGTGCCGCAGGCTGCGGGCATTGGCCTTGGGTTTTAGACGGATACGGGGGCGGTCGGTATTGTCGGCTTGGGTCATGGGGACCTCATAGTCGCGAACCGCCACAGGGGGAAGCCCCGTTGGAAAACCCCGCTGCGATCAGCGCGCGCGGGCGCGCCAGCCCCCCCGACGCCGAGGGGATGGGGCCGATTGCAGCCCTTCGTGCAAGACCTGCGTCATGGGGTGATCGGCCTGTTGTGCGGAATAGACCTTGTGCAGGGTCGCAATCGCCTGTTTCTGGTCGCATGTCTGGGGCAGGCTGAGCGCCCAGTCCAGAAAGATGCTGCGGCATTCGGGCAAAGCGATACCGTCGATGCGGTAGGCCTCTCGTATCAGGCCCTTGGGGTCATTGGGGTCGTCACTGCGTGCCATTTTCGGCCTTTCCGGTAACAGCGCCGATCAGGTCGGCGGCTATGGCATAGCTGTCCAGCAACGCGGCCTGAAGCGCCTCGACCCGGTCATATCCGGTGGCCCGGCACAGGAATTCGGTACCGCCCTGCCCGATCTTGTCCGCGTCGATCACCTTGCCCGACAACAGGCGGGCGGCACATTGCACCGACCAGAATAGATCGTAACAGGATTTCAGCGTTTGCGCCTGCGCGGCATCCAGAAGCCCGGCAGCGACAGCCCCGTCCAGACCAGAGCTGACATCCCGTTCGGCCGCACCCGACAACAGGGCGCCGGTTTCCGCGACCAGTTCGATATCCATCATCCGGCCGGGGCCGTTCTTGGCATCCCAGAGCCCGGCTGGCGCCTTGGCCGCCGCAAGGCGCGCGCGCATTTCGGCGACCTCTTGCAAAACCTTGCCGCGGTCGCGGGGGCATGCCAGGAACCGGGCACGAAAGGCTTCGATATCGCTGGCCAGCGCCGTACTGCCCGCCACCACATGCGCGCGCGTCAGGGCCAGGTGTTCCCAGACCCAAGCCTCGTTCTGCTGGTAGTTGGTGAAGCTGGCCCAGCTTGTGGCCACCGGCCCCTGATTGCCCGAAGGGCGCAGGCGCATGTCTACCTCGTACAGGCGCCCCTGCGACATCGGGGCAGAAAGGGCCGTGATCAGCGCCTGGGTGAACCGCGCGTAATAGGTGCGTGTCGCCAGCGGGCGCGGGCCGTCGGACATGTCCTGATCCTGCGGGTCGTAAATGACGATCATATCCAGGTCGGATTGCGAATTGATCCGCCCCGCCCCCAGCGACCCCATGCCCAGCACCGCCGCACCGCGTCCAGGCGCGGGCCCGTGTTTCAAAGCAAACTGCGTCGCCACGCAAGGCAGGATCGCTGCGATGACGGCCTCGGCCAGTTCGGCATATTGTCGGCCCGCCTGCGCCCCGTCGATCAGCCCGCGCAGGTGGTGAACCCCGATCCGAAAGTGCCACTCCTTGCACCATCGGCGGGCGTAATCCAGCTGCGTTTCATAGTCAGGCTCGGCCTGCAACGCCTGCTCCAATTCGTTCCGAAGGCTGTCCAGCCCCGGCCACGCGCTGAAGAAACTGCCCCCGATCACCGCATCAAAGACCGAGGCGTTGCGGGACAGGTGGGCCGCCAGCGCATGCGAGGTGCCCACGATATCCACCAGCAGATCAATCAGTTGCGGGTTGGCCTCGAACAGGGAAAACAGCTGCACCCCGGCAGGCAGGCCGCCCAGGAAACCGTCCAGCGCCCGCAGCGATTCATCGGGTTGGGCGGTCTTGGCCAGCCGCGACAGAAGCTCGGGCTTTAGCCGTTCGAAAATCCGTGCGCCGCGCTGTGACCGCAGGGCCGGATAGGTGGTCCAGCGCGCCATGATGCCCTGGTCAAACGCCGAGTCCTCGACCGGGGTTGGCTTGGCCCCCGCGCCTGGACCCGGCGCAAAGAAACCTTCGGTCAATTCGTGCACTTCGGCCAGGCGGCGGGTCAGGTCCGCAACCAATGTCTCGCGGTCAATGCCCATCAGGCAGGCGACCCGTTCAATCCCATCCTCGGTATTGGGCACGGCGTGGGTCTGCGCGTCATGAACCATCTGGATGCGGTGTTCCACATCCCGGTGGGCGCGGTAATGCCGGGTCAGCTGGTCGGCCACGTCCTGCGGTATCCATCCCTTGCCAGCCAGCGCCGCAAGCCCGTCAACAGTGCCTCGCACGCGCAGATCGGTATCGCGCCCCCCGGCAATCAATTGCCGCGTCTGGGTAAAGAACTCGATCTCGCGGATACCGCCCTGCCCCAGCTTCATGTCATGCCCCGGAATGGACACCGCGCCGCCGGTTCCCTTGTTTTCCCGAATGCGCAAGCGCATGTCATGGGCATCCTGGATGGCTGCGAAATCCAGGTGACGCCGCCAGACAAAGGGCCGCAAAGCTTCGAGGAACCGTTCGCCCGCGGCAATGTCCCCCGCGCAGGCCCGCGCCTTGATATAGGCTGCACGTTCCCAGGTGCGGCCAAGGCTTTCGTAATACCGCTCGGCGGCCTCCATCGCCATGCAAACCGGTGTCACCGCCGGGTCCGGTCGCAAGCGCAGATCGGTTCGGAAGACATATCCGTCCTGTGTCCTGTCGCTGAGGACCGAGCAGAAATTCCGGGTCGCGCGCACCATGGCGTGACGGGCATCGTAAAACTCATCGGGGTCGAACCGGGTTTCGTCAAACAGGACGATCAGGTCGATATCCGAGCTATAGTTCAACTCGCCCGCGCCCATCTTGCCCATGGCCAGAATGACCATTCCCGCCGCGGTTTCGACGTCATCCTCTGTCATGGACGGCAACTTGCCGCGCCGGATCAGCGCCCCGATTTCGGATTTTGCGGCCCGGTCGGCGGCCAGGGCGCCGAAATCGGTCAGCGCACCGGTCACTTTCTCAAGAGGCCAAGCACCGGCCAGATCGGCCAGTGCCGTCAGCAAGGCCAGCCGGCGCTTGGCCTGCCGCAACCCGGGGCGCAGCGCGTCACGTTCCAGCCCCCGCACCATGTCCAGAATTTCGGCCAGCGCCCCGTCGGGCCCCTGCAGCGCCTGCGGCAGCCAATCCCTTTCAGCCTCGATCAGGCCCTTGAGATAGGGGCTGGACCCTGCCGCCCCCCGGATCAACTCGGATTGCTGGGATGTCAGGTCGGCAACAGCGGCTGCGGCCTCGTCCCCCAGCGAAGGGTCATAGGCGCGCGGCACCCGCTGAATGGAAAGTTCATCGCTCATAGCTGCAAATTGCGCATCGCCGCGCCGCAACGTCAATGGGTCAAGCCCATCACCCGCCAGTTAACGGCGTGTCCTGGCTAAAGCTGTTGACCCAGACGTCATGGCGCCTTTCCCAAAGCGACGAAATCAGCATTGCCTCGTGCCGCGCTGCACCCGGTCGCAGGTAATCAGCCCTGTAGGACAGCAGGACGACCCCGCGGGCCACAACCCGCAGACGGGCATCGCTCAGCCGGAACTCGGCCATGGTCGGCGCATCCGCGAACTGCCCGACATGGTCATCCCTGTTGGCAAACCCGCTTGGGTAAACGCCCAGGAAATCCGCGCTCAGCAAAGCCCGGTCGGCTTCGGCATTCCCGTCCACCAATGCGCTCCAGACTTTCTTTTCAAGCGTCAGGATGTCGTCAAGCGATGGTGCCGGTATCTGTTCAATTGGGTCCATGGCCGAAAAATGCGCGTGATCCCGCCTTGCGTCAACCGCCAGAATACCGGCACGTGCCGTTATGTAAAACTTTTTAACATCGCCCTCTTGCAACGCCCGCAAAAACGCCCATCTAGATCAATGTGAACACCATTTACATCAACGGGAGACCCGAAATGACTGCATTGTCCAACCCTGCCGCCCCAAACAACCCGGGTTGGCTGTACCGCTGTGAGGCCTGGCTTGACGACAAGGGCAAAGGCGCCTGGATCGCGGTCATGGTTCTGGGCTTCATCTTCTTCTGGCCCATCGGCCTTGCCCTTCTTGCCTATATGATCTGGAGCAAACGCATGTTCAGCAAATCCTGCAGCCGCCGCAAAACCTGGCACTCTCACATGAGCGCCATGAAACCGTCCGGCAACAGCGCCTTTGACGCGTATAAATCCGACACTCTGGCCCGGCTGGAACGTGAACAACAGGAATTCGAAGCCTTCCTGCACCGCCTGCGCGAAGCCAAGGACAAGGCCGAGTTCGATGCATTCATGAACGAACGCGCAAGCGACACCCATGAAGATGCACCCAAAGGCGACCCCGCCTGATTGCAAATTGGCCCTGCCGGCGACATACCCGGCAGGGCGCCCCCGACCACCCTTTTGCCGGACACCGTGAAATGAACCATTTGCCTGACCCTGACCGCCAGCCCGAATTCTACCAATCGGTGGCGATCAAACGCTTTTTCGCCTGGATTTTTGATGTCGCCTTTGTCTCGCTTCTTTGCACGGTGGCGATCTTTTTGACCTTCGGCTTTGGGCTGCTGATCCTGGCCCTGATCTATGCGGTCATCAGCTTTGTCTACCGCGTGGTGACACTATCGGGTGGCTCGGCCACGCTGGGCATGCGGTTCATGGGCATCGAACTGCGCGACCCGTTTGGAGAACGCCTCAACAGCGGCCAAGCGCTTGCCCACACGGCGGGGTATTTCGTCAGCATGGCCATCCCGGTCATCCAGATCATTTCCGTCATCATGATGCTGACCAGCGCCCGCTGCCAGGGCCTGACCGACGCGTTCCTGGGAACCGTGATGATCAACCAGCGCGCCTGAACCCCCGCCTGCCCCGAAACACTTGGCGGCCCTCGGAACGGTTGCTATCATCCGGTCCGAGGAAACACAGGACCGACATGCGACATACGCTGCCTATTGCGCCACAATTCTATGTGACAGCCCCCCAGCCCTGCCCCTATCTTGCGGACCGGATGGAGCGCAAGCTGTTCACCGCCCTGCAGGGCGAAAGCGCGGATCAGCTGAACAATGCCCTGTCACAACAAGGGTTTCGCCGGTCCCAGAACGTGCTTTACCGCCCTTCGTGCAGCGATTGCGCAGCCTGCCTGTCGGCCCGGATCGATGTCTCGAAATTCCGTCCCAGCAAAAGCCAGAAACGTTCTGCAAGGCGCAATGGCTATCTGCAACGGCGCGCCACCTCGCCCTGGGCCACGGACGAGCAATATGACCTGTTCCGCAAATACCTGGATACGCGCCACGCCGATGGCGGCATGGCCGATATGGACGTGTTCGAATTCGCCGCGATGATCGAGGAAACACCGATCCGCAGCCGCGTCGTCGAATACGCAAATCCAGAAACCGGCGCCCTTGTCGCCGTCAGCCTGACCGATGTGCTCGATGATGGGCTCAGCATGGTCTATTCGTTTTACGACCCGGACCTGCCGCAAAACTCTCTGGGCACCTATATGATCCTCGATCACATCGACATCGCCCGCGAGGCCGGGCTGCCCTATATCTATCTGGGCTATTGGGTGCCCGGCAGCCCGAAAATGGGCTACAAGGCCAAGTTCTCGGGGCTCGAAATCTACCACAATGGGCACTGGCAATCCATCGCGAACCCCGAACAGTTTTCCTGCAAGGATCGCGACCCGCTTGCCTCGCCACCGATTGCCGAACAGGTTGCCAATATCCAACTGCCCGACCGTCACCCCACCAAGGGCTGATCCCCAATGCGCCAAAACCTTCACGCCGCAACCCTGGTGGTGCCCGACTATGACGCGGCGATCACTTTCTATACGGAGACCCTGCATTTCGACCTGACTGCCGATATCGATCTGGGTCAGGGCAAGCGCTGGGTGCTGGTCACCCCGCCCGGCTCTGACGGCTGCGCATTGCTGCTGGCCCGCGCCGCCGACAGCGATCAGCAGGCCGCAATCGGCAACCAGACCGGCGGGCGCGTCGGCTTCTTCCTGCAAACCGACAATTTCGAACGCGACCACGCCGACATGGTTTCCAGAAAGGTGCATTTCGAAGAACCCCCACGCCGCGAATCCTATGGCGTCGTGGCGGTCTGGCGCGATCCTTTCGGCAACAGGTGGGACCTGATCCAGTTCTCCTGATCCGCACTTCACCTGGCGCAAAATATCCCGGGGATGAATTGGCCAGCGGCCAAGAAGGGGCTGGCCCCTTCTGCCCCCGCACCAAAGCAAAGGGGGCCCTCAGGCCCCCTTTTCCATTGACTGTCCCGCCCCCATCAGTTGGGGATCAGGTCCGGCACGATGGTCACGATCGACGGGAAGAACCACAAGATCCCGATCCCGACCACCTGGATCAGAACAAAGGGAATGATCCCGCGATAGATATGGCCGGTCGTCACCTCTTTGGGTGCCACGCCCCGCAGATAGAACAGCGCAAACCCGAAGGGCGGCGTCAGGAACGAGGTTTGCAGGTTCACCGCGACCATGATCGTCACCCATTTGGGATCGAAGGAACCGCCATAGATGACCGGCCCAACAATCGGGATAACGATATAAATGATCTCGAGGAAATCCAGCACGAAGCCCAGGAAGAACAGCACCAGCATCACGATCAGGAAGACCGTGAACTCGTTGTCAAAGCTCTTGAGGAACTGCTGGATATAATGCTCTCCACCGAACGAGATCACCACCAGGTTCAGCAACTGCGACCCGATCAGGATGGTAAAGACCATCGACGTCACCTTGGCGGTTTCGCGCACGACCGGGGTCAGAACCCCGCTGGCAAACAGAACCCAGCACCCGAACAACAGGCCGAACAGCGCATACAGATACGCGGAATAGGCCATGAAGAACGCGATCCAGGTTTCGGCGGAAACCCCACCCTGGTTGATGCGCAGATCGAAATTCACCCCCATCAGCAGGCAGATGATGACAGCAAAGGTCGACCAGATGATGATCTTCCCGGACCGGCCCTCATCCTGCAATTTGCGATAGGCCGCCAGCATGATGGCCCCGCCCGCACCCAGTGCCGCGGCAGGTGTCGGGTTGGTGACACCGCCCAGGATCGACCCCAGAACGGCAATGATCAGGACCAGCGGCGGAAAGACCACGCGGATCAGGTCATTGGTCGCACAGCGTGCGGCGGCCTCTTTACAGCCATAGATGGCCAGCGCAAAAGGCAAGGCCAGCAACAGGAACGCCGCCCCCGACGATGTTGTCGGTGCCACCAGAAGAACATCCACCAGCAACATCAAGAGCAACCCGATCGCGCCCAGGATCAGGGGCTGGGCCGGCCGCGACGGGGCGATGCCCCGACCCATGACCAGCGTCAGGCCCAACAGCACGACGATGACGGCAACACCGGTCCCGATCGGGGCCGCTGCGGCAATCTTGGCCTCGCGGGCGGCGGCAAGGTCTTCCTCGCTCAGGCGTTCCGCCTGGGATACCCCGCCCGCCTCGTCAATCGCTTCCTGCTCGGCCACGGCCTGATCCCAGGCCGACTGACCATGCAGCTCGATCATCGAGGCCTGGCACTCGGCCGAGACATTTGTCCGCAGCGATGCGCCCTGCCCGACATCGGAAAAGCCCGAAACCGTGATGTTCTGGCTGCCGATCACACCGACGCTGCCCAGAAGGAACGCACCGGCAATCAGACCGACTGGCGCGGCCAGTAGCCAGGTCAGGCCTTCGGCGCGGGTGATCGGTTCACCGCTTCCGCCAGTCATGGCAACCGCAGGTGCCTTGTCGGGGTTGAGCAGCGCGTAACCGAACGCGTACAGCGCATAAAGCAGCGCCAGCATGATCCCCGGCAACAGCGCGGCCTGGAACAAGGTTCCGACGGACACAACCGCCGGTTCCCCCAGATAGGTCAGCGCGTCGGTACAACCGGCTTCGACCGCACGGGTTTCCTGGGCGGTCGAATAGAGATCCCCCGCCAATGTCCCCAGCAGAACGATCACGATCGACGGCGGAATGATCTGCCCCAGCGTACCGGACGCTGCGATCACACCCGTCGCCAGTTCCGGCGAATAGTTGTTGCGCAGCATGGTTGGCAGCGCCAGCAGGCCCATCGTCACAACGGTCGCGCCCACGATACCTGTTGAGGCCGCAAGGAATGCCCCCACCACAACGATCGACACCGCCAGACCACCGGGCAGCGGCCCAAAGACCCGCGCCATCGTGGTCAGCAGGTCATTGGCGATTTTCGAGCGTTCAAGCGTGATCCCCATCAGCACGAACATCAGCACGGCCAGCAGGGTCTCGATGGATTGCCCGGCCAGAACCCGCTCGTTCATGCGGTTCACGATGAACGAAACGTTGCGGTCCAGCGCGGTTTCCCAGCCTGCGGCAAAGACCGGCTCGGCGATCCTGGGCAGGTCGGGATATCGGAACACCGAGATGACGTCCGGCTTGATGCCGGAATTCACCACGTCACGATAGGCCTGCGAACCGGTGTCGATTGCCTGGTGAATCAGCAAACCGGCACTGTCCAGCGCGGCGATTATTCCGAATGAGATGATACCGGCCCCGCCGATGGCAAAGGCCACCGGAAAACCCGACAGGATTCCGCCGAACAGGCAGAAGAATACGATAATGAGGCCTATCTCGACGCCATCAAGTCCGAATAGCATTGTCTTGGTCTCCGTCCTTAATGAGTGCCTTCGTAGGCTTCTTCACCCTCGCCCAGGCTGTCCCTGTCGAGGTATTTTCCAACGCTTTCCGGCCCTTCGACGAACTCAAGGTACGACCGGTAGAGGAATGCGATTGCGTGCAGGAACACCATGGCGGCAAAGGCGATCAGCAGGATCTTGAACAGGAAATACCCGTTGAACCCGTTGGGGCTGAACCCGATGGTTTCCACGTTCCAGCGCAGCGCGCGCGACTTGGCCACCAGGCGGTCCAGCGTATCGCTGGCCGACGGTTTCGGCACGATCAGGTGGCGCCACATGAAATACCAGCCATACATCCAGGTCAGCACGGCCATGGGCATCATGAACAGAACCGCGCCGCACATGTCGACCACGCGCTTGGCCCGGTGACTGATCCCGGCATAGATCAGGTCAACGCGCACGTGACCGCCCTGCACAAAGGTGTAGGTGCAGCACAGGCAGACAACCATGGCGTTGTACAGCTTCAGTTCCTCGGCATACCAGCTGATATCCATCTGGATCGGGATGCCAAAGCCAAAGGCCATGTCGGGCCGTGCAAAGACGCGCTGCATGAACACGATGACGATCTGCTGGATGACCATCAGCAACCCGGCCCAGGCAAAGAACCGTCCGGTCGTGTTGGCAAACCCCTCAAGGACCCGCACCATGCCCCACATGAAGTTCCGGAAATACAGCCCGATGGCCGTAAGCACCAGAAACAAGGCAAAGATCACAAAGAAGAACTCGACCGACCCGCCGTAATAGACAAAGCGCATGATCGCCTCTTTGTCCGACCAGTCCAGCCAGAGCTGCGGATGCGTGATCGCGTATCCGAAATTGATGAAGGCTTCGGCAATGTTCTGAATGAACCAGATCAGTCCATTCCACAGGGCGCCGAAGAACGAGATACCGTTTTCGTCCTGCATGTTGTCCCCAGGTCGCGTCAGTTGCTCTGCTGTTTTAGGCGGAATTGATGGGTCCGCGCATTAGCAACAGGAAAGGCTCCCCCGCTTGGGCGGGGGAACCGATGTGGTTTTTGGTGGCTGTTTAGCCGCGTACGCGGTCGCGCTGTGCGGTGTAGACACCCGACGACAGGTTGTTCCAGGCCGACGATGCGGCCATCGATTCCATGGCGCTGTCGTGGATCTTCTTGAACAGCTCGTCGCCCATGTTTTCGTCCAGAACTTCCTGGCTGGCCTTGCCGAACGCGTCCCAGACGGCATCCGGGAATTCCATGACCTTGACGCCGCCCGCCTGCAAACGCTGCAGGGCCGCACCGTTGTTGGCCAGGAATTGCGACAGGTTCCACTGGTGTGCTTCGGCGGCTGCGATCTCGATGATCTTCTGCTGCGCCGCGGTCAGACCGTCGAACACTTCGCGGTTGGTTGCCAGCGACAGACCCGCACCCGGCTCGTGGAAGCCCGCGGTGTAATAGGTCTTGGTGATCTCCTGGAAACCGGCCTTTTCGTCGGCCCACGGACCGATCCACTCGGTGCCGTCGATCGCACCCGAGGACAGTGCCTGGTACACTTCCGAGCCCGGAATGTTCTGAACCGATGCGCCCAGTTTACCCAGGGCCTTGCCGCCCAGACCCGGCATACGGAACTTGAGACCGTTGAAATCTTCGGGGCTGTTGATCTCTTTCGAGTACCAGCCACCTGCCTGCGCGCCGGTGTTGCCGGCCAGGAAGGACTTCAGGCCGAAGATTTCGCCCAGCTCATCATGCAGCTCCATGCCGCCGTCCTGGTAGTACCAGTTTACCAGTTCCTGCGCGGTCATGCCGAACGGAACAGCGGTAAAGAAGGCATAGCCCGGATGCTGGCCGACAAAGTAATAGTCAGCCGCGTGATACATGTCGGCCTGACCGGACGATACGGCGTCGAAAACCTCGAACGCGCCAACCAGTTCACCGGCCGCCTTGATTTCAACGTTCAGGTTGCCATCCGACATGGCGGTGATGCTGTCGGCACAGCGCTGTGCGCTGTCGAACACGCCCGCAAGGCCACGGCCCCACGATGTCACCATGGTCAGCGTGCGCTTGCCCTGTGCATAAGCCGGAGCCGCCAGCGCGGTCGCTGCGGCAGCCGAGCCGCCCAGAGCAGACGTTTTCAGAAACTTACGACGATCCATATGAGTAGTCCTCCCCTACATACTATTTGCTCCGGCCCAGGCCGGAACCAGTCGTTTCCAATGCGCGCCAGACTAATGGGAGGGGCGGCAAAGGGAATACCTATTACTGCGTAGACCGCACGGGTTTTTGCGATTTCAGCGCAGAAATCCTGCCGGAAAAGGCGGCATATCACCAGATTTTCGGCCTGCGGGGCCGCCCTGCGCCCAATCTTTTTGCATTTGGCGCCCGGCTTGCGTATCGATTCGACCATGAAGGGATTCCGCAATCTTGTGACATTGACCTATGCGCAAAAGCTGTCGCTGGTGGCTGCGGTCCCGCTGATCGTGGCTGTGGCTGCGATTGCCTTCATGGTGGCCCACGAATCCCGCGCCACGGCCGAGCGCGAGATACACGCGCTTGAACGGCGCCTGATCGAGGCCAAGAAAGCCGAGCTGAGAAACTATGTCACCCAGGCGCGCAACGGGTTTGCCTATATCTATGGGCGCGCTGACCCGGACGACGCCGAGGCCAAAAACCTGGTGACCCAGATCCTGTCGGCCATGATCTATGGCAAGGATGGGTTCTTTTTTGTCTACGATTATGACGGCAACAACCTGGTCAGCCCGCGCCAGACGGAATTCATCAACCGCAACTGGGAGGGGCTGACCGACAGCGACGGCACACCGGTTGTCGACGAATTCATCCGTCTGGCCCGGCAGGGCGCGGGGTGGCACAGTTTTATGTGGCAGAAACCTTCGACCGGCGAAGAGGCGACGATGATCGCCTATGTCCTTGGCCTGCAGGATTGGCAATGGGCCGTCGGAACGGGTGTTTTCATCGATGACATCGTCGCCACCGTGGCCAATGCCCGCGCCGAGGTCGAAGCACGGGTACAACGGACATTCCTGTATATCGGCGGCATCGTTCTGGCCGCGGTGCTGATCGTGTTCGCGTCGGGGATGTTGCTGAACATCCGCGAAAGACGCTTGGCCGATGCCAAGCTCAAGGACCTGACAAAGCGCGTGATCGACGCACAGGAAGAAGAGCGCGGGCGTGTTGCGCGCGAATTGCACGACGGTATCAGCCAAATCCTGGTTGGTGTGCGCTATGCGCTGGACAATGCCCGGCGCAGGCTGTCGCGCGGCGATGATGCAGGCGCGCGCGCACCGCTGGACAAGGGGATCGATCACCTGGTGTCGGCCATCACCGAGGTGCGCCGCATAAGCCGCGACCTGCGCCCGGGTGTCCTGGATGACCTGGGCCTTGGCCCGGCGCTCAAGGCGCTGACCGACGATTTCCGCGAACGCACCGGCATCGAGACCGAGTTCACGACCGTGGTCTTCCGCAACCGGCTGGACCAGGACAGCAAGATCGCGCTCTACCGGATTGCGCAGGAGGCGCTGACCAATATCGAACGCCATTCCGGCGCCACGCGCGTCACGCTGGACCTGCGCGGTCACAAGAAAGGCGCGACCATGCGGATTACCGATAACGGTCGCGGGCTTGGCAGCAATCCCGGCGCGGGAAACAGCGGTATCGGGCTGCGCAACATGCAGGAAAGGATCGAACAGCTTGACGGGTCCTTGCGTATTCTGTCATCACGCGGGGCGCAGAGCGGCACCGTGATCGAGGCCAGCCTGCCGCTGAGCCACCTGCTGTCGCCGCAGGACGACACAACCCCCAAACGGAAGGCGGGCGCATGACCCCCGACACGATCCGCGTGCTTATTGTCGATGACCATCCCATGGTTGCCGAAGGGATTCAGTCGATCCTGGAAAGCTATGACGAGATTGACGTGGTCGGAACCCTTTCCAACGGGCAAGAGGCCGTCGATCAGGTCGCAGGCCTGCAACCGCATGTCATCCTCATGGACCTGAACATGCCGGGCCTCGGCGGGCTCAGCGCGACCGAACTGATCCTTGAACGCCTGCCGGACACGCGCATCCTTATCCTGTCGATGCATGACAGCCCCGAATATATTTCGACGGCGCTCAGCCACGGGGCCAAAGGCTATGTGCTCAAGGATGTGCCCACCGAGGAGATAAAGCAGGCCATCGACGCCGTGATGCGCGGCGAACGCTACCTGTGCACCGGTGCCAGCGGATCGTTGGAGCCAAAGGGCACCGCCGCACGCGAGGCGCTGACCGGGCGGGAACAGACGATCCTGCTAGAACTGGCCCAGGGCAAGTCGAACAAAGAGGTCGCGCAGACGCTGGAAATCTCGGTGCGCACGGTTGAAACGCATCGCAAGAACATCAAGCGCAAACTGGGGATTTCCTCGACCGCCGGTTTGACCCGCTATGCGCTGGAACATGGTGTTTTGCAGGGCACCAGCCCGGGGTTCTGACCGCAGCGCGGGACGCGCTGCCCGGCCCAACCGGAAAAGACGCGCCGCAAGGCGCGGTGATGACGGGCGGGAGCCTTCGCGCTATTCGCCGCCACCGATACCTTCGCCAAAGAACACCAGCGCGCCATCCTCGTCCAGAACATGAAATTCGCGCTGACCATAGGGTTGGTCAAAGGGCGCGCGCACGCGCTCGGGCGGCAAAGTGGCCAGGCGCGGATGCAATTGCCGGAACAGCCCGTCGATATCCTGAACATCAATGTAAAACGACTGATCCGACCCCAGCGGGCGGCCGTCCTCTCGTGGCGGGCATTCCAGCAGCCGGATCGCTACCGGCCCGAGGGTCAGAAAGGCGTAATTGTCCTGCGTGAAGCCGCAAGCAAACCCCAGGCAATCGCAATAGAAATCGACCTGCCGTTGCAGCGACGAACACAGGACAAAGGGCGTCAATTGCAAGATGCGGGGCACGGGTCACTCCTGTTCAAACCTGTTGGTGTGGCCCATTCTATACCAGATCTCAGTCCAGCAAGGCATCCTCTCGCCGCCCTTCGCGGTCATGGTGATGCTGCAATACCCGCCCGTAAAGCTGACGCGTCCTCTCGACACCGCCGCACATGCCTTCGGCTTCGACAAACGAGAATATCCCGACATACCGGCTGCGCGCGCCGGTTACCGGGGCGACCCTGTGCAACGCATAGCGGCCCTTGAATATCTGCAGATCGCCCGGGCCCAGTTCCAGTTGCCGAACCCGGGTCATGTTCCCGTCCAGAACCGCGGCCACCTGGTCAAAATTCTCGTTCCCGCAATCGCGCAGGTTGGGAACATATTCAAATGCACCGCCCGCCTCGCCGTTCTGGATGGCCAGCGTCACGGTGTAATTGTTGGTATCGAAATGCCAGGGAAAGCCCTGCCCTTCTTCGACGACATTGATGATCACATCCGCCAGCGGATCATCATAGCGAAAGAAGCGATCTTTTGGTTCGCTCAGCGCCTCGCGGACAAATGGCAAAAAGCCTTGGTATTCATAAATCCGGCGCAAGGGGCCGGTTGCCGGGAAATTGTCGGCCGGAACAAAGGCGTTCGAGCGGTCATAAAAGCGGCGGATGGGATGCCCGATGCCGTATTGCGGATCATCCTTGGTGAAATAGGCATTGGTCCGGCTAAAGGACCTGTGCGCCATTGGGGCCACCGCATCCGCCTCGTGCCGCAGCAGGGCGACGCCGCTGTCATGCACAAAACCCGGCAAGACCGCACAGCCATCCAGATCCAGTTCCCTGCGCAGGTCATTGATCATTTCACCGTAAGCCCGCGAGTTCGGCCGGTCGATAGGGTATCGCCCCAGGTCCACCAGATCGTGCAGCATGGTCCACCTCCTGTTCAGGCACCGTCAGACCCAGCCTGACGCATGGCCCGCGGCAGATCATGCCCGTTTCGGACATTGGCCTGACGCTTTTTGACCGAAAACGTGGCCTCCCAACGGTCAGCTTCGCGGAAATTCCCAACCTGCTGCAATCTGCGCAATAAAATGTCGCAAAATTCACCCCTGGAGTTAGAAAATTGGTACGATTGCCTGTTGACGCCCCGTCCGACCGCTCATAATGTCCCCCACACGCAAAGAAGGAGCCTCTGGCGATGAGAACGCTAGTCGTAATCGTAGGAACCACGCGCATGGGCCGGTAACGGTAAACCATAATCGAACCCATGCGCCTCCGACAAACTCGGGGGCTTTTTTTATGCGAAACGCAAGACACATGTCGCGAACGGAGCAAAGCAGATGACACGTGAGATGACCGGCGCAAAGATGGTGGTTCAGGCCCTCAAGGATCAGGGCGTGGACACGGTATTCGGATACCCCGGCGGCGCCGTGCTACCGATCTATGATGAGATTTTTCTGCAAAACGACATTCGCCACATCCTGGTACGCCACGAACAGGGCGCGGTTCATGCCGCCGAAGGCTATGCCCGCTCGACCGGCAAACCCGGCGTTGCGCTGGTGACATCCGGCCCCGGCGCGACCAACGCGGTCACCGGGCTGACGGATGCCTTGCTGGATTCGATCCCGATCGTGGTTCTGACCGGCCAGGTTCCGACCTTCATGATCGGCTCGGATGCCTTCCAAGAGGCCGACACCGTGGGCATCACCCGCCCCTGCACCAAGCATAACTGGCTGGTCAAAGACACGGATTCGCTGGCCGAGACCATGCACGAGGCGTTTCACGTCGCCACGGCTGGCCGGCCCGGACCGGTTCTGATCGACATTCCCAAGGACGTGCAATTCGCCTCGGGGACCTATGCCGCGCCAAAGCCGTCCACCTCGCATTATCAGCCCGTTCTGAAGGGCGATCTTGAGGAAATCACCGAGCTGGTCGCCGCGATGGAGACCGCGAAAAAACCCGTTTTCTATACGGGCGGTGGCGTCATCAACTCTGGCCCTGCGGCCAGCCAGCTTCTGCGTGAGCTGGTGGATGCGACCGGTTTCCCGATCACCTCGACCCTGATGGGGCTGGGCGCCTATCCCGCCTCGGGCAAAAACTGGCTGGGCATGCTGGGCATGCATGGTCTGTATGAGGCCAACCTGGCGATGCATGACTGCGACCTGATGATCAACATCGGCGCGCGGTTTGACGACCGGATCACCGGCCGGATTGATGCGTTCTCGCCGAACTCGAAAAAGGCGCATATCGACATCGATCCCTCGTCGATCAACAAGGTGATCCGTGTCGACATCCCGATTGTTGGCGATGTGGCCCATGTTCTGGAAGACATCCTGAAGGTCTGGAAAGCACGCGGGCGCAAGACAGATGCCGCAGCGGTGCAGGAATGGCAGGCGCAGATCAGCGATTGGCGCAAGGTCAATTGCCTTGCCTACACCAACAGTGAAAAGACGATCAAACCGCAATACGCGCTGCAACGTCTTGAAGAACTGACCAAAAAGCATGACCGCTATATCACGACCGAGGTTGGCCAGCACCAGATGTGGGCCGCGCAATATCTGGGTTTCGAAGATCCCAACCGCTGGATGACCTCCGGGGGTCTGGGCACGATGGGCTACGGCACACCCGCGTCAATCGGCGTGCAGATGGCGCATCCCGACGCGCTGGTGATCAACGTCGCGGGTGAGGCCTCGTGGCTGATGAACATGCAGGAAATGGGCACCGCCGTTCAATACCGCCTGCCGGTCAAGCAGTTCATCCTGAACAACGAACGCCTCGGCATGGTCCGCCAATGGCAGGAATTGCTGCATGGCGAGCGGTATTCGCATAGCTGGTCCGAGGCCCTGCCCGATTTCGTCAAACTCGCCGAGGCGTTTGGCGCCAAGGGCATCCTGTGTTCCGACCCCGCCGATCTGGACGACGCGATCATGGAGATGATCAACTATGACGGTCCGGTGATTTTTGATTGTCTGGTCGAAAAGCACGAAAACTGCTTCCCCATGATCCCGTCGGGCAAAGCCCACAACGAGATGCTGCTGGGCGAGGCCGAGACGCAGGGCGTGATCGATAGCAAGGGGAGTGTGCTAGTATGAGGCGCATAACTTCAATTGCCCTACTTGCAGCTGCCATTTTTGGGCTGAGCAATTGCGCCTCTCCAGACTATGTAAATCTCGTCAATCCTGAGCATGGTCCAGGTTACCAACGCGTAAACTCAGTCGAGAAAGCAAAGGCCTTTTATCCGAATTCAACGCTCATAGTTCGAACACATGGCTTCTATTCGCCTGATGGAACACTAATTTCTGATGGCAAGATTCCAGTTGGATCTACCTACAAGGCAGATGGCTACACCATTGAGTACTTGGCGCCAGATGGAAAGGCGTACATCGCGCATTCCGCGGGTTCAAAAGTGTATTCTGGGACTTGGAGCATTGATCAATTTGGTAAAGCTTATCCACGGATATGTACCGATTTTCCACAGCTTCCTTCGGATACCATATGTCGTTGGCCGTCCTCATATCTTCGCGAGGGCGACGACGTCAAACTATACCGAGGCGACGTGGCAAAGATTGGGAGAAACCGGTATCCGGCCGCGCTAGCCAAAGCTGATCCGAATGCAAGGATTCAAACTGTAATCAAATCGCTAGGAGCTGGTAACGCAGTTCCTTTCACTGCAAACTAGAGTCGGTATCGCTAATGTCTGCCCTACATATCAAAAAAGGCTCCAACCGCCATTCGGCCTATAACCTGCGGCCCACCTTTTCGGACGTGCAGGAACGTCACACAATCGCGGTTCTGGTGGAAAACGAACCCGGTGTTCTGGCCCGTGTGATCGGGCTGTTCTCGGGCCGTGGCTACAACATCGAAAGCCTGACCGTGGCCGAGGTGGATCACACCGGCCACCTCAGCCGGATCACCATCGTCACCACCGGCACACCGCAGGTGATCGAGCAGATCAAGGCACAGCTGGGCCGGATCGTCGTGGTACATGATGTGCATGACCTGACGGTCGAAGGCCCCTCGGTCGAACGGGAACTCGCGATCATCAAGGTGGTAGGCGAAGGCGACAAACGCGTCGAAGCCCTGCGTCTGGCCGATATCTTTCGCGCCAACGTCGTGGACAGCACGTTGAATTCATTCATTTTCGAAATCACCGGCGCGCCTGACAAGATCGACGCCTTTGCCGACCTGATGCGCCCGCTGGGTCTGATCGAGGTCGCCCGCACCGGTGTTGCCGCCCTGTTGCGCGGCGACTGATCCACGCCTCTGCCCCCTGCCCGCCGACCCCGTCGGGCAGGGAAACCGGGCCTGGGTTGCCGATCCGACCAGAAATCTCAAACTGATATATGTCGGATATCTTGGCCACATGGCCGAAAAAGATCATGCAAAATACCATAAAGCCTATTGCGTTTATCATTAACGGCAGTAGCCTTTGGGTGCAGCGTTACGTTTCGTGCGTTGTTTGGGGTAATCTGTACGATTTTTGACTGAACGCGGCCCACAGGGCCGCCTTGGTCGTGTTTTTCCCGAAATACCTAAAGACCCGGAATATGCATGACCGAAGCCACTCCTACTCCTGCGGAATTGCGCACTATGTTCAGCGCAAACCTCAAGCGGCTCGCAAGCAGCCATTCGTCTATTACCGACCTGAGCCGGAACCTGGGCATCAACCGCACGCAGTTCAACCGCTACCTCGCGGCCGAAAGCTTTCCCCGGCCCGATGTCCTGAACCGGATTTGCACCTTCTTCAACGTCGATGCGCGGATTCTGTTGCAGCCACTGGCCGAAATCCCTGACGGTTCACCGCATCCCTCGGACGCGACACTTGCTCCCTTCCTTGGGTCGGGCACACCTGCACCCGAGGCCTTTCCCGTGGGGTTCTACCGCGCCACAGAGCAGAGCCCCGGTGACCATGGCACGGTATCGCACCGGTTGTACCATGCCACGCGTGTGCAGAATTGCACCCTGTTGCGCGGCTTTTGCCCCGTGGCGCGCGCGCAGGGGCGCGCGTCGCAGGACCGCGAAGTCAGGGGGTTCGTGGCAAACGCGGGTCACCGGCTTTATGCGCTGGTGTCACATCGCGGCGGCATCGGCGGCCGGATGTACCTGCTAAGCCGCGACGACAAGGCGGACAAGGGTCGCTGGGTGGGACAGACCTTCCCGCTTGGCGAAACAGCAGACAGGCCGCTGGCCCCCGGACGGCTGGACCTCAGCTATCTTGGACAGGACCTTGGCGCCGCCTTGCACACAGCGCGCAGCGCGATATCAGCCGCTGTTCACGCGAACGCTTTGCGGGCCGGTGACCAGGCAGATCCCGGAACTGATGCCTGACAAAGTGTCGTTGTGAGAAAAACCCAAGTCGCAGACTTGTCAGCACGGAACCCGCTGACCCCCTAACCTTGACCCAGTTAGGGAGACAGCCATGACCAGCACACCAACGGATTTGTCCGCCGTCCGTCAGCCCGTCGAAACCGCGCTCGGGTTGCCCAATGCCCACTATACCGACCCTGCCCTGCACGCCGAGGAAAGCAAGGCGTTGCTGATCGACGGGTGGTCCGGTCTGGCCGCGACCCAGGACGTGCCGGAACCCGGCGACGCCGTACCGCTGGATTTCATGGGCATTCCCCTGTTGCTGCTGCGTGACAGGTCGGGCACCGTCCGGGTGTTTCAGAATATCTGCCGCCATCGCGGCATGATCCTTGTGGAAGAACCCCGCAAAATCGAAGGCGCGATCCGCTGCCCCTATCACAGCTGGTGCTATTCGACCGAGGGTCGGCTGGTGGTCACCCCCCATGTCGGCGGCCCCGGTCAGAATGCGCATGAACGGGTTCAGAAATCCGAACTTGGCCTGATCGAGGTGCGCAGCCATATCTGGCAGGGCCTGGTGTGGATCAACGTTTCCGGCACCGCGCCTGCATTTGAGGATGCAAATGCCCGGTTGCTGGAACGCTGGGCCGAGTTTGACCAGCCAATGTATCACGGCGGCGCTGACAGCACCTTTCGGCTGGATGTGAACTGCAACTGGAAACTGGCGGTCGAAAACTATTGCGAAAGCTATCACCTGCCCTGGGTTCACCCCGGTCTCAACAGCTATTCCCGGTTGGAAGACCATTACCATATCGAGGAACCCGGCCTGTTTTCCGGTCAGGGCACGCTGGTTTACCGGCAATTGGTCGGTGATGAAGGCCAGACCTTTCCCGATTTCGCCGGGCTGGCCGCGAAATGGGATACGGCGGCTGAATACATCTCGGTCTTTCCCAATGTGCTGCTGGGTGTTCACCGCGATCACAGCTTTGCCATCATCCTGCGCCCCGAAGCCCAGGACCGGACGTCAGAACATGTGCACCTGTTCTATGCCACCCCGGAAACAGATGCGGCGCTGCGGGCGCGCAACACCCGGCAATGGAAGCTTGTCTTCGAAGAGGACGTGTTCGTGGTCGAAGGCATGCAGCGCGGCCGCGCGGCGCCGGGCTTTGACGGCGGGCATTTCTCGCCGGTGATGGATGGGCCGACCCACCTGTTCCATGACTGGGTTGCCGGGCGGCTGCAGGCTTATCGGACGACCCTGGCGGCGGAATGACCGATCTGGATGAACGCCTTGTGCGGGCACATGCGGCCGGGGACACAAGCGCCCTGGCGGCCTTGTATGAAGAGGCGGCAGACACCGGCCCAGACGAAGACGCCGCCGCCTTTTTCCTGACCCATGCCTATGTTCACGCGCTGGAAGCGCCCCTGCCCTGCGTAGCGGCGCGCCTGAAACACCGGCTTGTCAGCCTGGGCCGCGAAGTCCCCGACCCTTGACCCCGTCCGGGCGCGCGCCCGGTCCCGGCACGGTCACGCCGGGTCAGAGGACGGCGCGCCCACGGTGATCTGGCGGTACAGGTGCCAACTGGCATGACCCAGCAAGGGCAATACGACCAAAAGCCCCAGGAACCAGGGGATCATGGCCAGAAAGGTCAGCACGGCGATGACCGCCCCCCACCCCAGCATGATGCGCGCGTTATCGCGGACATAGGAAAAGCTGGTGATCATGGCCGTCACGAAATCAAGCTCGCGGTCCAGCAGCATCGGGATCGAAAGAACCGTAATCATATAGAGAAGAACCGCAAACAGCGCACCGACCACGGTTCCCACGGCCAGCATCGTCAGGCCATTTGCGGTCAGGAAGACTTCGACCGACGAGGATATGTTGGTCATTGTCGACAGGCCCATGAACAGGGCAAAGATCATGTGGCCCAGAAAGAACCAGAACAGGAACATCACCACGATGATGGCGCAGATCGACGGCAATTGCCGCCGGCTTTGTTGCAGAACGACACCGAAGATCGAGCCGAAATCCAGCGGCTCGCCCTGTTCCAGCCTGTGCGAAACCTCGTACAGCCCGACCGCCGCAAAGGGCCCGATCAACGGAAAGCCAATCGCGGCCAGGACCAGCCAGTAACTTGTTCCCGTCCGCAGGGTCACCCACGCCATAAGCCACCCGGCCAACACGTAGAACCCGCCAAATATCAGCCCGAAAACCGGCGCGCGCCGATAATCCGCCCATGCCCTGCGCAGTGCCTCGCGCAGCATGGATGCCTCGACCGGTCTTAACTCGGGAACGCCAAAGGGCCTTTCCATGATCTCCTCCTCCTCGCCTGTTCTTTGCCAGCTACATCGTCGGTCTTTTCTGCGGCCATTGCGTGGCCGCATGATAGGCCGCCGCGATGGACAGCAGGTTGGCATCGGCCCCGCGCGGACCGAACATCTGAACGCCCATCGGCAGGCCCGCGGGCCCGAACCCCGCAGGCAGAGACACGCAGGGCAAACCCAGCAGGCTGACCGGCGTCACCACCTGCATCCAGCGGTGATAGCTGTCCATCTGCCGCCCGGCGATCTGCGACGGGTATGGCAGGTCGATCTCAAAGGGCCAGACCTGCGCCGCGGGCAGGATCAGCGCGTCGTATTCGGCAAACACACGCTCTGCTTTCCTGTACCAGTCCGAGCGGACAAGGCTGGCGCGGTGAACCTGCATCGCGCCAAGCGCCAGGCCTCGGTCAAGTTCCCATTGCGCGGTGTCTTTCAACTGTGCCTTCTGTTCGGCCAGCGGCGCAAGCCCGGCCGCAACACTGAAAGAGCGCAACGTGATCCAGCTGTCCCAGATCCTGTCGGCATCAAAGGGCGGCGGCATGTCGACGACCTGGGCCCCAAGCGAGGCAAAACAATCCAGCGCCGTGCGGCACTGATCCAGGATGCCCCCCTCCATCGCAAAGGCGCCGTCCCAGTCGCTCAGCCAGCCGATCCGCAGGCCGTTGAGGTCCCGCGCCTGCACGGGCGACACGGGCGCGGACGGCACCGAAAGCGGTTGACGCGGGTCCGGCCCGGACATCACGTCCAGCAACAGGCCCAGGTCCTGCGGGTCGCGTGCCATGGGCCCAAGGGTTGCCAGCTGATGCAGGAACAGGTCTCCGACCGGCTCGGATGGAACACGCCCCCAACTGGGCCGAAACCCGTAGACATTGTTCCAGGCCGCCGGGTTGCGCAGGCTGCCCATCATGTCCGATCCGTCCGCCAGCGCCACCATGCCGGTGGCCAGCGCCACGGCGGCACCGCCCGATGACCCGCCACAGGACCGCGACGGGTCATAGGGGTTGCGTGTCGCCCCGTAGACCGGGTTGAACGTGTGCGAACCCAGACCAAATTCCGGCGTGTTGGTTTTGCCAATCACAATCGCGCCCGCCGCCCGCAGCCGGGCCGCAACCTCGTCGTCGCTGGCGGGTATATTGTCGCGCAAAAGCGGTGAGCCCTGCGTCGAGGCGATCCCGGCCACGTTGACAAGGTCCTTGATGGCAATCGGAAGACCATGCAGCGCGCCCCGGCGCGGCGCATCATCCATCGCGCGGGCCTCGGCCATCAGGTCCGTTTCGTCGCGCAGCGCGACGATGGCGTTGACCTGCCCGTTGACCGCGGCGATCCGATCCAGCGTCGCGCGCATAAGGTCGCTGACGGACAGCTCTTGGCGCTCAAGCGCGCCAAGCAAGCCCCTTGCTGTTGCTGTGGTCAGATCCACCTGGCCTGTCCTCTGGCTGTTTCTGTCAGCCTAGCGGCGCACCGGATGCATTTAAACCCACTGTTTCAATGTATCTTTTCGGACTGCCAAGGCCCCTATCTGACCTTGAGGCTGAACCGCAGGTTGCTGTCCGACCCCAACCCGTGCCGCAGGCAGACCCCGATTGCCACAAGGCTGATGCACAGCCATACCGCGCCCCACAGCGCGGCGGTCCCGCCAAATTCCTGGGCCAGCATGAATGCGTCCGACCGCATCCCCGAACGGCGGATCGTGTCGTCAAAAATGTCGTAGGGCACATAGATCATGCTGGTCAAACCGATGATCCGCAGCACCATATCGCAGACCGCACGATCCAGGAACCGGGCCATGGCCAGCATGGCCACACCGGTTCCGGCGCAGAACGCCACCGCAAAGGGTTGGCGAACATATAAAACCGTGACGGCCACCATGATCCCGCCAAACACCCCCAGCAGGGCCTTGTCCCAACGGGTCTTCAATGCGGCAAGCAGCAATCCCAGACCAAAGGCCAGCGACCCGAGATACCCCGCCGACAGGCTGATGAAACGGCTACCGCCACGCCCCACGACCATCCCGCCCTGCTGCGGCGACACTGACAGGCTTTCGACCGATCCCCCGGTCACGATGATGGCCAGCGCGTGGGAAAATTCATGCAGGAAAACGACCAGTATCTTCAGCGGAAGCACCAGCTGAGAGCCCCAGAACACGAACACCACCAGGGTGATCGCAAACAACTGCCAATGGCCCGAAACAAGGGTTGCAAGCCGGCGGGCGCGCTGACGGATCACTCGTCCAACTGCGCCTCGGACCGGCTTTTCCCCGAAACCTTAAGGGCCAGCGTCGCGGCCATGAACCCGTCCAGGTCCCCGTCCAGAACACCCTTGGTATCCGAGGTTTCGTGATTGGTCCGCAGGTCCTTGACCATCTGGTAAGGCTGCAGGACATAAGACCGGATCTGGTTGCCCCAACCCGCATCGCCCTTGGCTTCGTGGGCTGCGTTGATCTCGGCGTTGCGACGGTCGAGTTCCTGCTGGTACAGGCGCGATTTCAGCGCCTTCATGGCGATATCGCGGTTCTGGTGCTGGGATTTTTCGGAACTGGTGACCACGATCCCGGTGGGGATGTGGGTGATCCGCACCGCCGAGTCGGTGGTATTGACGTGCTGACCGCCCGCGCCCGAGGCCCGATACGTGTCGATCCGAATATCCGAGGGGTTCACGTCAATCTCGATATTGTCATCCACCACCGGATAGACCCAGACCGAACTGAACGAGGTGTGCCGCTTGGCCGCCGAGTCATAGGGCGAAATGCGCACCAAACGGTGGACGCCGCTTTCGGATTTCAGCCAGCCATAGGCATTGTGACCCGAAATCTTGTAGGCCGCCGATTTGATCCCCGCCTCTTCGCCCGCGGTTTCGGATTGCAGTTCGACGGTATACCCTTTCTTCTCGGCCCAGCGCACATACATCCGCGCCAGCATCGAGGCCCAGTCGCAGCTTTCGGTGCCGCCCGCACCCGAGTTGATTTCGAGGAACGTATCATTGCCGTCCGCCTCGCCATCCAGCAGCGCCTCAAGCTCTTTCTTGGCGGCTTTTTCCTTTAGCGCCCGGATGGCGCCCTCGGCGTCGGAAACGACCTCGTCGTCGTCTTCCATCTCACCCAGTTCGATGAGTTCGACATTGTCGTTCAGGTCCGTCTTGATCGACTCGTAGGTTTCGATTGCATCCACCAGCATCTGGCGGTCGCGCATCAGTTTCTGGGCGTTTTCGGGATTGTCCCACAGGTTCGGGTCTTCGACCCGCGCGTTGAACTCCTCCAGCCGGTGCGGCGCGGTTTCATAGTCCATGCGCTGCGCCAGAAGCTCCAGCGATTTTTGGATTTCCGCCACGATATTCTGGGTTTCGGCGCGCATGGTCTGGTCCCAACTTGCTCAATCAGGCCTGCGTGATAGCAAGAGGTGCAGGCCACCACAAGACGGACGAGGCGCGAATGCAATCCACACTGACCGAGTTTTTGGGCCGCTGGGAGCTCGACCGGCCTGACCTGGTCGCCGATACCGGGGCGGCGCGTGTCTGGAAGGTCCGGCAGGCCGACGGATCGGACGCTGCGCTAAAGCTGTATCGCCGCGCCGACCGGGGCAACGAAGCGCCCGGAACCCGGCTTTTGTCCCTGTGGCAGGCGCGCGGCGCCGTCGGCATCCTGAAAGAGGCCGACAGAGCGGTGCTGATGGAATGGCTGGATGGGCCAACCCTGGGCGAACTTGCGCGCAACGGCCAGCCAGAGACCGCCTTGACCCTGCTGGCAAGTGTGGCACGGCAATTGCACAGTGAACCAAAGGGGCACGTCGACGGGTTGAAACCGCTGGATGCGGTATTCGCCCCCCTGTTCACCTGCACTTTTGCCGATGATTGCCCGGACAGCCTGGCCCGTGACATGACCTGCGCGACCGATCTGGCGCGGACGCTGCTGGCGACCCCGCACCCGCGGGTTCCGCTGCATGGCGATCTGCATCCCGACAACGTCATCCTGACAGGAACGGGACCGCGGGTCATAGACGCCAAGGGATATCTGGGCGATCCCGCTTTTGAGCTTGCCAATGCGATGCGCCACCCAAAGGGCCTGCCGGAATGGGTGCGCCAGCCGGCGCTGATTGAAACCTGCCTGACGCTCTATGCCCGGGCGCTGGACCAGCCGCGCAATCGGGTTGCCAAATGGGCCGCGGCAAAATGTGCCTTGTCGATCTTTTGGCGCGCGAACGGCCCCGTCGCGGGGGATTCGGAGGCCGATCTGCTTGGGCTGTTTCTGGACGCGGCGGGTCAATAAAGCCCGCCGGTCGAGACATCGCCCTGCGTCGCCTTTGGCCCCACGATGACCGTTTCGCCGGTCGAGGTCTGCACCTGAACGCCCGCGCGTTGCGCTTCTTCGAACAATGGCAGGTCGGACCCGATGGCAAAACCGCCATCGTAGATGCGGTCGATAAAGCCATCGACGCCGTCGCGGAAATATTCGGCCACGACGTATTCGCCGCTTGCATCCTGTGGCAGGCGCGCGCCGCTGAAACGGTCGATCTTGATAAAGTGGCCGCCCGGCGGCACTTCGAACGGACCGCCGCCATATTTTTCAACAGCCTTTTCCATAAAGCTCTGGAAGACCGGTCCGCACATCGTGCCGCCATAGGCGCCCCGGCCCATCGCGCGCGGGCGGTCATAGCCGATATAGCATCCGGCCACGATGTTCGAGGTAAAGCCGATGAACCACGCATCCTTGGAGTCGTTGGTCGTACCGGTCTTGCCCGCCGTCGGCACCGGCAGGTTCACATAGCGCGACGCGGTGCCACGGTCGACGACACCTTTCATCATCGACGTCAGCTGATAGGCGGTAATCGCATCCATCACCTGTTCGCGGTCAGTAACGATCTGCGGCGCCTCGTCCGGCGCGATCAGGCTTGAGGTGCAATCCAGGCATTGCCGGTCATCATGGCGATAGATCGTCTTGCCAAACCGGTCCTGGATGCGGTCAACCAGCGTCGGCTCGACCCGCTCGCCACCATTGGCAAACATCGCATAGGCCGCAACCATCTTGTAAAGCGTGGTCTCCTCGGACCCCAGCGAGTTGGCCAGGAAGGCCCCCATATGGTCATAGACGCCAAACCGTTCGGCGTAACCGGCAACCACCGGCATCGTCACCTCTTGTGCTAAACGGATGGTCATCAGGTTCCGCGACTGTTCAATCCCCGTCCTAAGCGGGGTCGGGCCATAAAACTTGTTCGACGAGTTCTTGGGACGCCACAGGCCCTGCGGGGTGTTCACCTCGATCGGCGCATCCACGACGATGGTTGCCGGGCTATAGCCACTGTCCAGCGCGGCGGCATAAACAAAGGGCTTGAAACTGGAGCCGGGCTGGCGCTGCGCCTGCGTGGCGCGGTTGAACACGGTGTCCTGATACGAGAACCCGCCCTGCATCGCCAGAACGCGCCCCGAGTTCACATCCATCGCGACAAAGCCGCCCTGCACTTCGGGCACCTGACGGGCCGACCATTGGCCATCTTCGCCAGCCATCACCAGGATGACATCGCCGCGCTTGAAATTGGCGTGGAAATCGCCCTGCATCCATTTGATGTCGGACCGGGGCACGACGCCATCGGCGGGGCCGTCCTCGACCCCGACGGTCAATGCCTGATCGGCAACATCCAGGACCACGGCCGGGTACCATTGGGTCGGCAGGACAACATCACGGGGGATTTCCATCGCCGACAGAGCCGTGCGCCACTGGTCTTCTTCGGCCAGCGCATCCTCGGGGAGGACATCGCCGGTGCCGCGCCATTTTCCGCGCGACCGGTCGTATTTCTGCAAGGCCTCGCGCAGCGCACGCGCCGCCTCAAGCTGCATCTCTTCATCGACCGAAGCGCGCACGGTAAAGCCGCCGGTAAAGAATTCGCCCTCGCCGAAATCCTCGCTCAGCTGGCGGCGGATTTCATCGGTGAAATAGTCGCGCGGCGGCAACGCGGTGCGGAAGCTTTCGAAGTCACCATTCTGGACCGAGCGCAGGGGCATCTCGACTTCGGCCTCATAGGTGGCCTGATCAATATACCCGTTCTGCTGCATTTCCCGCAGCACATAGTTGCGGCGCGCCAGCAGCCGGTCTTTTTGCCGGACGGGGTGATAATCTGACGGTGCCTTGGGCATTGCGGCCAGCGTCGCGGCCTCGTGCGGGGCCAGTTCCTGAAGCGTTTTGTTGAAATAGGTCTGGGCTGCGGCGGTCACGCCATAAGAGTTCTGGCCCAGAAAAATCTCGTTCATGTACAGTTCAAGGATCTGTTCCTTGTCCAGCGTGTCCTCAAGCCGGGTCGCCAGGATGATTTCCTTGATTTTCCGTTCGGCGCGGCGGTCGCCCGACAGCAAAAAGTTCTTCATCACCTGCTGGGTAATGGTCGACGCCCCCCGCACGGTTTCGCCCTTTGACCGCACCGCTTCGACACCGGCTGCGATGATCCCGCGCGGGTCATAGCCCTGATGGGTATAGAAATTCTTGTCCTCGGCCGAGATAAAGGCCTGTTTCACCAGATCGGGGATTTCCTCGGACGGGGTGAACAGGCGCCGCTCCTGCGCGAACTCGTCAATCAGCTGCCCTTCGCCCGAATAGATCCGGCTGATGGTGGGCGGCTTGTATTGCGCCAGTGATTCATGGCTGGGCAGGTCGCGCCCATACATCCAGAAGACCGCGCCCACCGTCAGCGCGGCCATGAAGATACCCAAGGTCACGAGGCTGAAAATCGCCCCGAAAATCGAAAGAATGAACCGGATCACGTTGCTGCCTTTTGTTCGCGGTGACGTCTATATAGTGTCGCTCCGCCGAAGGGTCAAAACACGAGCGGCATTCTAGCGATTTTGTGCTGCCGGGTCACTGGCCAATCAGCGACCGCCTGACCAGGTCCTGCTGTTGCCACTGGTCCAGGCCTTGGACCAGGCCACGGGCCATGCCCGCACGCCAGTCCGGGTCCTGAATGTTTTTCAGGTCGCGCGGGCTGGAGAGAAAGCCCAGTTCCACCAGAACCGACGGGATGTCCGCCGCCTTGAGAACTGAAAAAGATGCGGTACGGATCGGGCGCCTGTTCATCGGCCCGCCCTGTTGCGCCATGCCATCGGCCAGCGCCTGCGCCAACGCCTTTGTACGCGGCCGGGTTTCCTGCCGCGCCAGATCCAGCAGAACATCCGCTATCTGGTCGTCCGAGCCGCTCAGATCAATGCCCGCGATCAGGTCATTGCGGTCATGCCGCTCTGCAAGCTTCTGGCTGGCCACGTCCGAGGCATCATCGGACAGGGTATAGACCGCCGCGCCATGCGCCTGCCCTTCGGCCAGCGAATCCGCGTGCAACGAGATGAACACGTCCGCCCCGGCGCGATGTGCCAGCGCGATCCGCCGTTCCAGCGACACGAAATGATCATCCGCCCGCGTCAAAAGCACCTCGTACCCTCCGGTCCGCAGCAACAGCTCGCGCAGTTCGCGGGCGAATGTCAGCATCAGCGTTTTCTCATTCGTGCCCGGCACCTCGGCCCCCGGATCAAGCCCGCCATGGCCCGGATCAAGCATGACCCGCAGCGGACGCCCGCCGTCACGCTGGGCAATCTGCGGTGTCTGCGCGGGTTCGGGAAGGTCCCACCCCGGATTACGTGGCGCGCCTGCGCTGGCGGCGAAACTGTCGAAATCCGTGCCCCGCAGGTGCAGGGACAGGACCGCCGCACCGGTGGATCCGTCAATGCGCATATCCGCGGTCTCTACCGCCAGGGGCGCGCCCAGTTGCAGAACAAGGCGCGACCAACCGGGTACATAGGCACCAAACTGCACCCCGCTGATGCGGTTGGTCTGAAGAAACGTGTCCCGGCTCAGCCCGCTCCAGTCGACCTCTTTGAAGTCGACGACCATCCGGTACGGGTCCTGCAGGGTAAACACGCGGTACGGTACGCCCTGGTTGAGACCAAGCCGCACCTGCACACCTGCCGGTCCGTCATCCTCGATCCGGCTGATGGCCGGGTCAATACGCGCCAGGGCGTTGAAATCCTGTGCGAACACGCTGCCCGCCAGCGCCAGAACCAGCGCGAATGCAATGAAAATCCTGCTCATAGCCTCAAGTTGTCCCGAGATCCCCTTGTCCCGAGCCTATAGCATCGCCCGGGTTTTGTGAACGCCCTTAGGCCCCGGAGTCCGCGACGGTCCGGGGTACACGTTTGGCCATGAAGCTGCGCAACCGTGCCAGTCCTTCGCGGATATCCTCTGTTGACCGGGCATAGGAAAACCGCAGGGTCGTGTGGCCCCGCAGGGGGTCGAAATCCAGCCCGGGCGTGACCGCGACCCCGGCCTGGTCCAGGATTTCCGCGGCAAAAGCGCGGCTGTCATCGGTCAGGTCGGACACATCCGCATAGACGTAAAAGGCGCCGTCCGGCGGGGCAATCCGGGTGAACCCGGCCTGCGGCAGCCCCGTCAGCATCAAGTCCCGGTTTTCCCGATAGACGCTCAGGTTCTTTTGCAGTTCGTCCTGGCAATCCATCGCGGCCAGCGCGGCAACCTGGCTGGCATGCGGTGCGCAGATAAACATGTTCTGGGCAATTCGCTCGACCACGCGCACCTGGTCCTCGGGAACCACCATCCAGCCGACGCGCCAACCGGTCATCGAGAAGTACTTGGAAAAGGAATTGATGACATAACAGTCATTCGTCAGTTCCAACGCGGTGACCGCCTTGGCCTCGTATTCCAGCCCGTGGTAAATTTCGTCGCTGATAAAGGACGCGCCCTGCCCCTGTGCCGCCTCGATCAAGGCGCCCATCGCAGTATGGTCCAGCATCGTTCCGGTCGGATTGGCCGGCGAGGCCACCATCAGGCCCTGCAAATCCAGCCCGGAAAAATCCGCAGGCACGGGCTGAAGGCGATTTTCCGGCGCCGTGGGCAAATCGACCGGCACCAGCCCCAGCGCCCTGAGAATCTGCCGATAGGACGGATAGCCCGGCGCGCCGATGCCGACCCGGTCGCCGCTGTCGAACAGCGCCGTAAAGGCCAGCAGGAAACCGCCCGATGAGCCCGGCGTAATCACGACCCGTTCGGGGTTCAGGTCCACATCGTACCATTCGCCGTAAAGCCGGGCGATGCGCTGGCGCAACGCAGGCAGGCCCAACGCCACCGTATAACCCAACGGCCCCTGGTCCATGGCCTTTGCCAACGCGGCAACCGCGCCTTTGGGCGCACCGGTTCCGGGTTGGCCGACCTCCATGTGAATGATGTGCCGTCCGGCCTCTTCGGCGCGGCGCGCGGCCTCCATCACGTCCATCACGATAAAAGGATCGACCCCGGACCGGGTTGAGTTTCGCATGCCCATCTCCCATGTTGCTGGCATGGCTTTTGAACGTGTATCCCGGCTGGCGTCAATCCCGGCCCTGATACTGACCGCTGCGGTCTGGATATCAATGGCGGCGCAAAGTGCCGCGCAAAGCCTGATACGGGATCCGGATATCGAACATGGTCTGCGCGAGCTTGCGTTTCCGATCCTGCGGGCTGCGGGGCTGAACACCAACCGGGTGCGCGTTCTGGTGGTCAATGATGGCGCGTTCAACGCCTTTGTCATCGACTACAACACAATCTACGTCAATTACGGCCTGATCCTTGGCGTCGACACCCCCGAGATGCTGCAGGCCGTCATCGCGCACGAGGCCGCCCATATCGCCAACGGCCATCTGGCCCGGCGGACCGAGAACCTCAGGGCTGCGCAGCGTGCCGCCACCTTCGGAACCGCGATGGCGTTGATTGCGGCAGCCGCTGGTGGCGGAGAAGCGGCGGCGGGGATCGCGGCCGGTACATCCGCATCCGCTCTGCGCAGCTTTCTGGGCCACACGCGGGCCGAGGAAGCCTCGGCCGATCGCAGCGCCGCCAGCTACCTACGCTGGGCCGGTATTTCGCCGGGGGGATTGGTGGCGCTGCATCGAAAATTTGCCGGGCAAGAGCTGCTGAGCAGCGCCAACCAAGACCCGTATATGCGCTCGCACCCGACCAGCCGCGAGCGCCTGCGCGCGGCCGAAGCCTTTCTGGACGAATTCGGCGACCAGGCACAGCAGAACCAGAACGCGGATTACTGGTTTGCCCGTATCAAGGGAAAGCTGTCCGCCTTTCTGCGCGCACCGGGCTGGACCCTGCGCCGCGCCATGGACGAGACCCACCCCGATATTCGCCTGATGCGCGAGGCCGCCGCCCATCACCAGAACCGCAACCTTGCCAGCGCACAGGCGGCAATAGACGGCGCGCTGGCCCACCGCCCCGATGATCCGTTCTATTACGAGCTGAAAGGCCAGATCCTGTTGGAAAACCGCCGCGTCTCGCAGGCTGTCACGGCCTATGGCAAGGCGGTCGACCTGGCCCCGCGCGATCCGCTGATCCTGGCGGGATATGGCCGGGCCCTGCTTGCGAATGGGCAAACCAAAGCCGCGCTGGAGGCGCTGGAAAAAGCACGAGCGCGTGATTATCGAAATGCGCGCTTGATGCAGGACCTCGGTGCGGCTTATGCCAAGGTCGGAAACAATGGCATGGCCGCGACCGTCACAGCCGAGCGGTATGCCCTGCTGGGGCGTCTGTCCGACGCCGGAATTCACGCAAGGCGGGCCGTTGCGCAACTGCCCGTCGGCTCACCGGGTTGGCAAAGGGCGCAGGATGTGTTGATTGCCGCCGAAGACCTAGAGAAAAAGTCGAAAAGGAAAAGGTAATGATCCTCAGACACGCTGCGCCGGCCCTGCTGGGGCTTTCCCTGATGTCCGCCCCCGTGCAGGCGCTGGACCTGAGCGCGATGAGCGACGCGGAAAAGGCCGAGTTCGGGGCACAGGTGCGGGACTATCTGCTTGAAAACCCCGAAGTTATCGTCGAGGCGATCACGATCCTGGAACAACGCCAGGCCGCCGCGGGCGCGCAGGCGGACAAGACCCTGGTGGCCGAGAATGCCGATGAGTTGTTCAACGATGGCTACAGCTGGGTCGGCGGCAACCCCGATGGCGACATCACGCTGGTGGAATTCATGGACTACCGCTGCGGCTATTGCCGCCGTGCCGTGCCCGAAGTGGCCAGCCTGCTGGCTGAGGACGGCAATATTCGGCTTGTGATCAAGGAACTTCCGATCCTTGGCGATGCATCCGTCACGTCCGCGCGCTTTGCCGTGGCAACCAAGCAGGTCGCGGGCGACGATGCCTATAAACAGGTACATGACGCGCTTTTGGAATTCAGTGGCGACGTGTCCGACGTCACCCTGCGCCGGATCTCGGACGGGCTTGGGCTGGACAGCGATGCGATTCTGGCAGCGATGGACAGCGATGACGTATCAGAGGAAATCAACCGCACCCGCGCGCTGGCGCAGCGCATGAACATTTCGGGCACACCCTCTTTCGTGTTGGGAACGGAAATGTTGCGCGGCTATCTGCCTGCTGACCAGATGCAGGAAATCGCCGACACTGTTCGCGCCGAACAGGGCTGACACAACAAACCGGGGCGGCCCCCTGCCGCCCCAACACAGGCTGATTACAGTGCAAGATTGGGCGCCGCGTCCGGCCGCGCGGTCGCGCCCTACTCGGCCGCCTCAGCAGCGGCATCCAGCTCGGCGGCTTTCTTTTCGACCTCATCCACGATGTGATCGATCATCTGGTCATTCGACATCTTGTGGCTGGCCTTGCCCGCCAGATAGACCATGCCCGACCCGGCCCCGCCGCCGGTAAAGCCCACATCGGTCATCAGCGCCTCGCCGGGGCCGTTCACCACGCAACCGATGATCGACAGGGACATCGGTGTCTTGATGTGTTCCAACCGGTGCTCCAACGCTTCGACCGTCTTGATCACGTCAAAGCCCTGGCGCGCGCAGGACGGGCACGAGATGATGTTGACCCCGCGGTGGCGCAGGCCCAGTGATTTCAGGATTTCATAGCCTACCTTGACCTCTTCGACCGGATCGGCCGAAAGGCTGACGCGGATCGTGTCGCCGATCCCCATCCACAGCAGGTTGCCCAGGCCAATGGCCGATTTGATGGTGCCCGAGACCAGCCCGCCCGCCTCGGTTATGCCAAGGTGAATTGGTGCGTCGGTGGCTTCGGCGATCCCCTGATAGGCCGCCGCCGACAAAAAGACGTCGCTGGCCTTCACGCTGATTTTGAAGTTGTGGAAATCGTTGTCTTCGAGAATGCGGATATGTTCCAACCCGCTTTCGACCATCGCCTCGGGGCATGGTTCTGCGTATTTCTCAAGCAGGTGCTTTTCCAGGCTTCCGGCATTGACCCCGATACGGATCGAGCAATTGTGGTCGCGCGCCGCCGCGATCACCTCTTTCACCCGCTTTTCGTCGCCGATATTGCCGGGGTTGATCCGCAGGCAGGCCGCACCGGCCTCGGCGGCCTCGATCCCGCGGCGATAGTGAAAATGAATATCTGCCACGATTGGCACCGGGCTTTCGCGCACGATCTCTTTCAGCGCGGCCGACGATGCCTCATCGGGGACGGATACGCGCACGATATCCGCTCCGGCCTCGGCCGCGGCCTGAACCTGCGCGACGGTGGCGGCCACATCGGTCGTCAGCGTATTGGTCATGGTCTGGACCGCAATCGGGGCATCGCCGCCAACCGGGACGTTGCCAACCATGATCTGACGAGACTTGCGCCGATAGATGTCACGCCAGGGGCGTACGTGATTAAGAGACATGAATGCGGGTCCGCGTCTGCCTGAGTTGCGCCGTTACGCCTTTAGATAGTCCGGCAGCGGCGCTGCTGCAATGGCAAGATCACTCGGTCGGGGCCTGAGTCGCCTGGGTCTTCAACTCGGCGACGAGTTGTTTCAGCGCGCTGTTCTGGTCGGATTCCAGATCGGCGACCTCGAACCGGTCGGCAACGGCGTCCTTGGACAGGACCACGCCCTTGGTCACGGTTCCCGGCGCACCGACCGGGCCGAAATGTTCGCCATTCATCGAGAAATACACGGCCCCCGACGCGCCCGCCCGCAATTGCGGCGGCTCTTCGGTCAGGGGCACTTCGAAGGTGCTGCCTTGTTCGACGGTGCCCAGCGTTCCTTCGAAGATTACGCTGCCATCCGCTGCCGTGACCCGCATCCAGGACGGGTTCACCGCGACAATGCGCAATGTGGTGTCCAACTGCTCGACCACCTGCGGCAGGGCCGAGCGTTCAACAGTATGCACATCCGCCACCTGCACCTCGGGCAGTTCCGGCGGCAGGAAGGTGCCAACGGTCCGCGGGTCCAGCGTCGAGATCGGGGCATCCCGCGCGACCAGCACCGGAACATCCAGCGCCTGTGGCCGGTACAAACGATCCAGCGCCTCGGCACTGGGAAGAGAGGACCCGGCCAGTTCAGCCTCATCCGTCGGGCTGCGCACCTGGTCCAGCGGATCCAGATCGGACAATACGACCGGGGCCTGTTCGACCGGCGACACCTGAACCTGCTGGATCTTGTTCAGAACGGTCCAGCCGCCATAGCCAATGCCGCTGATCAGCGCCAGCAACACCAGCGACGACCCAACGGCGCGCGGTTCAATCTGGCTGAGAACGGATTCCTTGCCCGGCACATAGGGCGTATTGGGCGAGATGAACGGATCACGCCCCATCGGGCCGCGCGACGGCAGGTCACCTGCGGCCTTTTTGACGACCGATGCCTCGGCCGACATCCCATGCGCGACTTCGAAACCGCTTTCTTCGCAGAATGTCGCAAAGGTTTCATCCGGGTTCATGCCCAGATACCGGGCATAGGAACGCACATACCCGGCGATAAAGCCGGGTGTATCAAACGCATCAGGGTCGGCGTTTTCTATGGCAGCGATGTAATTGGCCTTGATCCGCAGTTCGCGTTGCACATCCAGCAGCGATTTGCCCATGGTGGCGCGTTCGCCGCGCATCGTGTCGCCAAGGCGTACTTCGTAATCGTCGTAGCCCTTTGGCCTGACGTTCACATCATCGTCGGATTCGCGCTGTGATCTGCGCCCAATCATCCCTGCTGCCCCATTCTGCCTTCGCGCGTTTCACGCCAACGGCGAATCGTACCCAAAACGATTCGTCCCGTACTTTTGTTAGCGTAAGCTTAACACGCGTCAAACACGTTGCACACTTCGGTTTGAGCTTATCCGGCAAGTTCGGCGCGATTTAGCGCACAATGTGACCAAAGTTCGTCCATCGCCTGAACCAGACGGTTCATCTCGTTCGGGCCATGAACCGGCGACGGGGTAAAGCGCAGGCGCTCGGTCCCGCGGGGCACGGTCGGGAAATTGATCGGCTGAACATAGATGCCGTAATCATCCAGCAGCATATCGCTCAGCTTTTTGGTGTGAACCGGGTTGCCGACAATGACAGGCACGATGTGGCTGCCATGGTCGATCAGCGGCATGCCCAGCCCCTTGAGCCGCAGCTTGAGCACATTGGCCTGGGTCTGATGTTGTGCGCGCAGTTCCGGCGCGCGCTTGAGATACGCAACCGAGGCCGCCGCCCCGGCGGCAACCGCCGGCGGAAGCGAGGTCGTAAAGATGAACCCCGGCGCGTAAGACCGCACGGCGTCACACATTTTTGCGCTGGCCGCAATATAGCCGCCCATCACGCCATAGGCCTTAGCCAGGGTTCCGTTGATGATGTCGATCCGATGCGCCAGGCGATCGCGTTCTGTCACGCCGCCACCGCGCGGGCCATACATGCCAACTGCGTGAACCTCGTCGATATAGGTCAAGGCACCAAATTCGTCCGCAAGGTCGCAAATCTGTTCGATGGGGCCGAAATCGCCATCCATCGAATAGACCGATTCAAAGGCAATCAGCTTGGGCGCTGCGGGATCGTCGGCCTCAAGCAGCTCGCGCAGATGCGCCACGTCATTGTGGCGGAAGATACGCTTGGCCCCGCCATTGCGCCGCACCCCTTCGATCATCGAGGCATGGTTCAGCGCGTCGGAATAAATGATCAGACCGGGAAACAGCTTGGGCAACGTGCTCAGCGTGGCGTCGTTGGCGATATAGGCGCTGGTGAACAGCAGGGCCGATTCCTTGCCGTGAAGGTCGGCCAATTCCGCCTCAAGCCGTTTGTGGTAAACGGTTGTCCCCGAGATGTTGCGCGTCCCCCCCGAGCCGGCACCGGCGGCGTCAATCGCATCATGCATGGCCTCAAGCACGACCGGATGCTGCCCCATGCCAAGATAGTCGTTGCCGCACCAGACGGTCACGTTTTGCTGTGAGCCATCCGGGCAGGTCCGCACCGCATGAGGGAAATGGCCGTTGGAGCGTTCAATATCGATGAAGGTCCGGTAACGTCCTTCGTCATGCAGCCTGGCAATCGCAGTATCGAGCTGAGCAGTATAGTCCAACGGACCCTCCTTCATAACCCAACCGCTGTGTCCGGCGCGGTCAGGCGTTATTTGGTGATGCTCAGTATAACCGAAATTTCCGTGAACATCTGCGCCTACTTTAGGCCACCTGCCTAACGTGCAGGCAGGTATCACAACTTTGATTTGCATCAAATATCCGCTCAGGTCATGTCCGGCAAGCCACGTAAAGGCAATTAGACGTGAGGAAACGCCGCAGCCCCCGGACGGAAATCAGGCGCAGGTTTCCGATAAGGAACGGATTTCCGCCCGCGCAGGACTGGACGGCGGCGCTGCCGCTGCTAGGGTCGCGCGTGTCACCATCCCAACGCAGGAGAAATACCGCATGTCGCTTGACGCTGTCTTGAACAGGATCGACGCCGATCTTGCCCCCTCGATCGACCGGCTGATGGAGTTCTTGCGAATCCCGTCAATCTCGACCGATCCGGCCTACAAGGACAAGGTCGACCAGGCAGCGGACTGGCTGGTGGCGGATCTGCAAAGCCTGGGCATCACGGCGCGCAAACATCCCACGCAGGGACATCCGATGGTGGTCGGACAGGTCGGGCAGGACGATGCCAAGCCGCACCTGTTGTTCTATGGCCATTACGACGTGCAGCCAGTGGACCCGCTGGACTTGTGGACCCGCGACCCGTTCGACCCGGCGCTAGAGGACACCGCGGCCGGGCAGGTCATCCGCGGGCGCGGCGCATCTGACGACAAGGGCCAGTTGATGACATTCATCGAGGCCTGCCGTGCCTGGAAAGCGGTGCATGGCTCCCTGCCCTTCCGCCTGACATTCTTTTTCGAAGGCGAGGAGGAATCCGGCTCGCCCTCGCTGGTTCCGTTCCTGCAACAAAACCGCGACATGCTGCAAGCTGACCTGGCGCTGGTCTGCGACACATCGATGGTATCGCGCGGCGTTCCCTCGATCGCGTCGCAACTGCGCGGAATGCTCAAGGATGAGTTCACCATCACCGGCCCCCGCATCGATCTGCATTCGGGCCATTACGGCGGACCGGGCCTGAACCCGCTGCGCGAAATTTCACGGATCGTGGCCTCGTTCCACGACCCGCAGACCGGCCGCGTCGCGGTAGATGGATTCTATGACGGGGTTCACGAGGTTCCGGCAGACCAACTCCGGCAATGGGAAACCTGCGGCTTTGACGAGAGCGAATACCTGAATTCGGTCGGGTACACCCAACCGCATGGCGAAAAGGGGTATTCCACGCTCGAACAGCAATGGGCCCGACCGACGCTTGAGGTCAACGGGCTGTGGGGCGGATATAACGGCGCGGGCTCGAAAACGGTTATCCCGTCGCAGGCCCATTGCAAAATCACCTGTCGCCTTGTCGGAGACATGGACCCCGATAAACTGCGAACCAGGATACGGCACCATGTCGAAACCCGGCTTTCGCCCGACGCGAAAGTGGAATGGGACAACGATCTTGAAGGGGCCGCCGCATCGGTGATGAACCTTGACCGCCCCGAATTCGAGGCCGCGCGCGGCGCCCTGTCCGACGAATGGGACCGCGAGGCCGTGTTTACCGGTATGGGCGGCTCGATCCCGGTTGTGGGCTATTTCAACAGCGAACTGGGATTGGATTCCATGCTGATCGGCTTTGCCAATGACGACGACGCCATTCATTCGCCCAACGAAAAATACGACGTGAAGAGCTTTCACAAAGGTATCCGGTCCTGGGCCCGAATCCTCGACGCCTTGTCCAGGTAAGCAGGGTTTCAGCGAGGCTCTGCCTCGCGCTCCGGGATATTTTCAGCCAGATGAAGTGAGGATCCCGCTCTTCATCTGGCCATAAATATCCCGGGGGAGTCGCGCCTGCGCGACGGGGGCAGAGCCCCCGCCTGGCACAGCCATCGGATCACATGTGAATCACGCGCCCATAAGCGTCCAACACGCTTTCATGCATCATTTCCGACAATGTGGGATGCGGGAAAACGGTGTTCATCAGGTCTTCTTCCGTGGTTTCCAGCTGTCGCCCGACCACGTAGCCCTGAATAAGCTCGGTCACCTCGGCGCCAACCATATGAGCCCCCAACAGCTCGCCCGTTTTGGCGTCAAACACGGTCTTTATAAGCCCCTCGGGTTCGCCCAATGCGATGGCTTTGCCATTGCCGATGAACGGGAACCGCCCAACCTTGATGTCGTAACCCAATTCCTTGGCCTTGGCTTCGGTATATCCGACAGACGCGACCTGCGGCTGGCAATAGGTACAGCCGGCGATGCTTTCGGGTTTGACGGGATGGGCGTGCTGGCCTGCGATCAGTTCGGCGACCATTACGCCTTCGTGGCTTGCCTTGTGGGCCAACCACGGCGCCCCGGCAATATCGCCGATGGCATACAGGCCATCCACGCCGGTGCGGCAGTATGCATCTGTGACGACATGGGTCCGGTCGATTTTCACGCCCAAGGCCTCAAGCCCCAGATTCTCGACATTTCCAACAATGCCCACCGCCGAAATCACCGTGTCAAACTCGTGCTTTTCGGTTTTCCCTTTGCTTTCGATATGGGCCGTTACCTTGCCCTTGGCGCGGTCGAGCTGCTTGACCATCGCCTTTTCCATGATGGTCATGCCCTGTTTGACAAAGGCCTTCTTGGCAAAGGCGCTGATTTCGGCGTCTTCGACCGGCAGCACGCGGTCCATGACCTCGACCACGGTCGTGTCGGCCCCCAGCGTGTTGTAGAAGCTTGCAAACTCGATCCCGATTGCGCCCGAGCCGATCACAAGCAGCTTTTTCGGCATCCGCGGGGGTTGCAGAGCATGTTTGTAGGTCCAGACCAGATCGCCATCGGCTTCGAGCCCGGGCAGTTCGCGCGCGCGCGCACCGGTGGCCAGAACGATGTTCTTTGCGGTCAGCTCTTCGCTGCCCTTGTCGGTTTTGACGCTGACCTTGCCCTTGGCGGGGATCGTCGCCTCGCCCATCACGACGGTCACTTTGTTCTTTTTCAGCAAGTGGCCGATACCGCCGGAAAGCTGCGCCGCGACCCCGCGCGAGCGTTTGACGACGGCGCCCAGGTCATACCCGATCTTGTCGGCCGTCAGACCAAAGTCCTTGGCGCGTTCCATAAGGTGAAACACTTCCGAGGACCGCAGCAGCGCCTTGGTCGGGATACAGCCCCAGTTCAGGCAGATGCCACCAAGATGTTCGCGTTCGACCACGGCTGTTTTCAGGCCCAGCTGCGCCGCGCGGATTGCCGCGACATAGCCGCCGGGGCCCGCCCCGATTACGATCAGATCAAAAGATTGTGCAGCCATGGGTCCCTCTCGGCGCAAGTCGGTTCAGAAACTAGTTTACCGTTAAACTAATTTTCCGCACGCATCAATATCGCTCGGCGCGACATATGTGACGCTAGGTAAGATTGTGCCGCACAGAGGGATTTCAGCCTATACCCGCGAATTGTCAGCGGCTAGAACGGGATTGCCCCGCGCCGTCGGGACTGTGATTTCAATTGATTTCCAAGAGGGATGTCATGGCCAAGACACTCAAAGACCTTTTGCTCGCCCTGCTGAACGCAACCCTCATCCTGTTGGCACTTTGCCTGTTTCTGGGGTGGAAGCTGGCCCAATCGGTCGAAAACATTCGCGCGGGATTCGCAGAAAACCTTCAGGTCGTTGCGCCGTTGAAGGATCAGGCCCAGGGAATTCGCGGGGAACTGGCCGCTCTGCGCAGTGATCTGGACGCAATCCGGTCGCAAGGCGGCGTGGCGGACAGTGCAACCGCGCAAAAGCTGAACGCAACCCTTGCGCGCCTTGATGGGCTGGAGGACCGCATGTCCACGGCACAGGAACGCCTGGCGGGTCTGGCCGAAAAGCCCGAGGACCTGATTGATTACGCCATCACGACGACCGCCGATACCGTCACCGACCGTGTCCTGACGGTGCGTGGCTGCGAACCTGCGTCTTAACCCGCGGCCTGCAATTCGCGCACGGTCGCGCCGTATCCACCATTGCTGACATAGACGGCTTCAAGCTCGGTTGTTGGCCGCTCCAGCGCCGCATTGCGGTATGGGAAACGGCCGAATTTGCGGATCACTTCGCGATGTGCACGGGCATGCAAAAGGTTGCCGGGGCCCGATTGCGTCATGCGTTCGCACATCAGGCGCACACAGCGTTCCTGATCACACAGGCTTTCTGAATGCATCATCGGCAAGTAAAAGAACTGCCGTGCCGGTTCATCGATCTTGAGGTCCCAGCTTTTGTCGACCGCGCATTTTGCGGCGGCAAGGGCAACCTTGTCCGAGGCAAAAGCGCGGGCGCTGCCGCGGAACATGTTTCGTGGGAACTGGTCCATCAGGATGATATAGGCCAGCGATCCGCTGGGATATGTCAGCCACAGCGAAAACTTGCCATCGCAAGCCGCCCGCCAGGTTTCGAGAAAGCGGTCCCGGATCTGCGCATCCAGCGCGTCATCCTGCAGGTACCACCCCTCGGGGCCGACCTCATCCAACCAGAAACTCAGTACATCTTCAGGACCAACCATGCCCTTGACTCCGTCGTTGCCCTCCCCAGGGGCGTAAGGTCATATAAGTCCGTTTTACAAAAATGTTACAGTAACATATTGCAACACTGACGACATAATTCCGGCGCTCAGGCTGGTTCCTGCGCATCCAGCTCGTCCTGGGCGGCCTCGATGACGACTTCTTGGGCGACCTCAAGCGCAACCGGCGACGAGGTCGGCGAAATCGGAGCAATCGCGCCGGTTTCGTCAACCGGGACATAGGCCCGCTGGGTCATCCGGTACAGGGCGTATACCGCCATGACCAGCATCAGGACCGCGATGAACAGGAAGAACCCCGCCGGCCCCAGACCCGCATTGCCCATCAGCCAGCCGGTGATCAGCGGACCGGCGATGGCGCCCAGCCCGTTGATAAAGACCAGCCCACCCGAGGCAGCGGACATATCGTCATATTCCAGGTAGTCGTTGGTATAGGCGATCAGCAGCGAATAGAGCGGGCTGGTCATCCCGCCGATCAGGAATGCCCCAGCCAGCAGCACCGAGAAATTGGTTCCGTAAAGCATCCCGATGATTGCGCCGACCCCGCCGACAATGGCGATCAGGATGATCAGCAGGCGACGGTCCATCCGGTCCGATATCCATCCCAGCGGGTATTGCAGCAGCACTGCACCCACATAGAACGCGGCGACAAAGGTCGAAATCTCGACCAGCGTCAGGCCCGCCTGGGCACCGTAGACGGCGCTCATGCCGAATTGGGCCGAGAAGATGCCGCCCAGCAGGAACATGCCCACGCAGCCCAGCGGCGAGGTATCCATCAGCTTGCGCAGCGTCATGGGTTTGGTCGTGTCAAAGGCCGGTGTCGGTGAAATGGACAGAAGGATCGGCGCGAAGGACACCGAAACCAGGACCGATGCGATGACAAAGGTCTCGTACCCGGCCGGGTCCCCGACCAGCATCAACGCCTGGGCGCTGACGATACCGGTCATCTGCACGATCATGTACAGCGACAGCGCCTGTCCCCGGTTCTCGTTGCTGGCCGCGTTGTTGAGCCAGCTTTCGGCCGTCACATACACGCCCGAGAAACAGAACCCGATAAGCACCCGCCCCAGGGACCATGCGATCGGGTCCGTCAGCATCGGGTACATGATCATGACCGCCGAGATGAACGAGGCCAGCGCCGCGAAGACCCGAACATGCCCGACGCGCCGGATCATTTCGGGCGCAAGGCGCGACCCGCCGAGGAAGCCAACGAAATAGGCGGACATGACAAAGGACATCTGAAGGGTCGAGAACCCTTCGATTTCGCCGCGCACGCCCAGCAATGTGCCCTGCAACCCGTTGCCGACCATCAGCAACCCCATACCGAGCAGCAACGCCCACGCGCTGGAAAGAACCTGAATCATCGGGGCCTCCGAAAACTGTCTGACTTCCTTGGCGGTATCGGATCAAAACCGCCATGGTCGCGCTTGTCTACGACATTTGATGAATAAGGTCGGGTGAACGCGCCCTTCAGGGGATCAAAAGCGACGCATCCCCATAGGAAAAGAAGCGATACTGCCGGTTGATCGCGTGATCATACACATCGCGCATCCGGTCCTGCCCCATAAGCGCCGATACCAGCATCAGCAAAGTGGATTTGGGCAGGTGGAAATTTGTCATCAGCGCGTCGGTCACATGGAACTGGAAACCGGGATAGATGAAGATATCCGTATCGCCCTCCCATGGTTCGATCCTGCCGCTGCGGGCTGCGCTTTCGATCAGGCGCAAGGCGGTGGTGCCAACGGGTATCACCCGTCCCCCGGCATCCTGCGTTGCGCGTATTTCCTCTGCGGCCTGTTGGCTGACGCGCCCCCATTCGGAATGCATCTTGTGGGTGGTCACGTCCTCGACCTTGACCGGCAGGAATGTCCCGGCCCCGACATGCAGGGTGACATGGGTCATGCCGACACCGCGCGCGGCAAGCGATTGCAGCAGGTCCGCGTCAAAATGCAGTGACGCGGTCGGCGCGGCCACCGCGCCCGAATGCTTGGCCCAGACGGTCTGGTAATCGGTCTTGTCCTGCGCGTCGGCCGGGCGTTTGGCCGCGATATAGGGCGGCAGAGGCATGGCCCCGGCCTGTTCCAGCGCCGCGTCGAAATCATCGCCGGTCAGGTTGAACCGCAGAAAGGCCTGACCCTGCTCGACCCGCTCAAGTTCCGCGCTGAGATCGGTTGAAAACACGATCTCTTCGCCCGGCTTCACCTTTTTGAGCGGCTTGATCAGCGCGGCCCATGTTCCATCGGCCTGCGGGTCCAGCAAGGTCGCCTCGATCCCGGCCGAAACCGCACCTTGCGCGCTGTGCCGGTGACGCCGACCGCTCAGCCGGGCCGGAATCACGCGCGTATCGTTCAGAACCAACCGGTCACCCGGGCGCAGCCAACCGGGCAGGTCAGACACATGCTGGTCGTGAATATCATCGCCCTGGGCGACAAGCATGCGCGCCGACGACCGCGGGCTGGCGGGCCGGGTCGCGATCAGGGCCTCGGGCAGGTGAAAATCGAAATCGCTAAGCTTCATGGCCGCGCCATAACGCGCGCCGAGGGATTCGGCCACCGCTTGATGTCGGTGTCACCTGTCTTCGCCACGTGAGCCAAGGGATGGGTTCGACGGTGCCTCGGTGGCGGGTTGCGCAGGCGTCCCTTCGTCCGACACGGTTGGCGGCGGCGCGCGCATCAGGTTGCGCAGGAACAGGGGCGCCAGCCCCGACAGCGGGTTGACCGAAACATGCGGTGCGCTCAGCGGGCCCGCGAGCGTGTAGTTGAAGGCAAATATCCCCTCGCCCTTGCGGGTCAGAACGCTGCCGATCGCATTCACCAGATAGATCGGCGAAATCGCGCCGCGCAGGTTCAGGGTTCCTGCGACCGTGTCGACGGTGCCGTCAAAAGACAGGCCCATGGACGGCCCGACGGCACTGCCGCTGAGGATTTTGACGGCGGTCGGGGTGATCCGCATGCGGCTTTCGATGGTTGAGAAATAGATGCCCTGCCCGGCCATCTCGTCCAACAGCCCCACCAGGCTGATTGCGTTCAGCAACGCCGCCATCGCCGGGGCATCCTTGATCCGCGTGTTCCGAATTTCGAGGTTCAGGTCATAGTTGCCCGGCTCGGCCACCGGGTCGAGCTGCACCTCCAGCGCCCCGCCACGGGCCTGTGTCAGCAACCCGGCCGAGCGCAGCACCGCGCCCGCATCCTCCGAGGTCAGGCGTACGGCGCTGCGCGCGCCATCGGGTGACACGGTGCCTTGCAACGCGGCACCGCCATTGACCTGGGCCGAGAAATTGCCCTGCAATCCGCCGGTGGTCTGAAAATTGCCCTTCAGCCCGGTCAACGCCATTGTCTCGGTCACCTGCAACCGGTCCAGCGCCACGTCCAGCCGCGGACCGGCCCCGCCCGTCCCGCCAGTGCCCCCGCCGCCTTCGCCAAAGGTGGCCTGGCCCAGGTTCAGAACACCGCCCAGCACCCGAATATCGGGGGCCGCATCGCCGCGCCCGACCAATTCGGCCGGGACGGCCAGCCAATTGCCGATCTCGAACGAGCTGAAGCGTACCCGGTCCAGTTCGGCCCCGTCGCGAAAGGAAATCGAGGCCGCGCTGCGCAGCCCGGCGGTGTCGATCCGCAACGCATCGACGGCCAACTGATCGCCCAGCGTGGCCTCGGTCGTCATCGTGCCAAGACTTCCCGCGGACTTGCGCCACCCCAGTTCGGGGATCGCCAGCGCCACGCCCGCAAGGTCCGATTGCGCGGTCAGGCGGGGCGGCGCATCCGCGCCCAGCCCCAGTTCGAACTGCGCCACGCCCTGCCCGGTCAGCATCCCCTGCGGCAACCCGGCATTGATCTGCTGCATCAGACGCGGCGACAACTCGATCTCTCCGACCAGGTGGCTGCGCTGTGCGGTATCGCCGCCAATGGGCTGGCGCCATTGCGCCATGACCGGGACCGCCCCGAACAGGCCATCGCCCTGGATCGAAACACCGGACTGGTCCCCTGACAGGCTGAGGTCCGGCGCTGTGATGGTCGTCCCCGGCACCAGCCGGTCGGTGCTAAGGCCATCTAGCTCGCCCGTGAAGTGAAACCGCGTGTCCGCCAGCTTAAGCCCCTTGATCAGCGGCAGCGACAATGTTCCGTTCAACGAAACCCGCCCCTCGGCCAGATCAACAGGCAGGTTCGCTTTGGTCAAAAGCTGCAAAGGCGCGCGATCCAGCAAGGAAAGGGCGGCGGTGACGGCGCCACGCGCCTGAATACGGGCAATGCCGGGCGTGTCCTTCTTGATGCTGGTATCGGGAATGATGAAGGACGTGCCCGAGGCATCCACCGCCCCGCCCTTATCGGCGATCACTACGCCCTTATGCGCAGTGACCGTAAAACGCCTGTCGATCAAGCTGGCCTGCCCCTGCGCGTCCTGAAGATGGGGCAACGTTTTTGCAAAACGCAGACGCGCCTTGTCGAAATCGAAATCCACATAGATGTCAGGCTTTTCCCCCGGCCTGAGGCGCAGGGCGAAATCAAGGTCCTTCATCTCGCCTTCATACAGGTTCTCGGTCACCCACAGGCGCGGCTTGGGGGCCAGCTTGGGCGGCCAGTAGCGCTGCACATTGTCCAGGTCCATCTGGTCGATATGGGCATCCAGATCAACGCTCCACCCCGCAGGTGAGCCGACCAGTTCTCCCTCTGCGTGCAGCCGATGCGCGCCATCCTCGACCGAAACCTGACCAAGGTGCAGACGGAAGGGCGACAGTTTCATCTGAAAGTCCAGATCGGCGCGCGCCAGGTCCAGCGTTTCGGTAAACAGGTCGGCGGGGTTGATGCGGATGCCGGTCAGGCGAAACTGGGCCGCCATGCTGTCAAGCACGCCGCTTTCGATACCGCTCAGAAAGGCCCGACCATCGGCCTGTACCGACCCCCAGGCTGAATCCACCGACACCTCGTTGAAATCCAGGGCCTGTTGCGCCGGATCATAGGTGAAATAGGTCCGCGCCGACCTGAAGGGCACCGGCCGTGTTTCCGGGGTCGGCTGCACCGCCCCGGCGCCAAGGTTCAGTGTCGCAAAAACCGGGCCAATCGCGCCCTGCCCGTCGATGCTGCCGCGCAGGGCGCCCGAGATGGGGGCCCTGAGCACCTGCAACCAGGCAAGCGCCGGGGTCTGGCCCGCGATATCTTCGGCTGGCAGGTCGGTGATCGAAACCCCGAACTGCGCCTCGGGGGCGCCCAGGGTGCTGGTATAGTTTGCCTCGATCGCGCTGACATAGTCGCGCCCGGCCAGAACGGAAAACCCCGTGGCCAGCCGCACCGTGCCCCCGTCGCGCGTGGCCTGAATATGCCCGCCATCCAGAACCCAGGACCGGCCCAGCCGCAAATCCTGATAATCCAGCGTAATCGCGTCCAGCTCGACCGATGTCAGAGCCGACAGGGCTGGCGATTGAAACACCGAGTCAAATTGCTCGATCAGTTGGGCGAGGTTGGGCGCACTGCGGACCGGCGTGCTGCCTGACCCGACGGCCAGCGACAGCGCCCCGTCCTGATCGCGGGTCAGCGCGATTTGCGCCCCGTTCAGCATGATGCGCTTGGCGCGCACATGGCCGCGCAACAGGGGGCGCATCGCAAGGCTGGCCTGCATGTCCGAAACCTGGGCGATCTGGCGGTCGTCGGCGTCACTGATGCTGACATCGGTCAGTCGCAGCCGCGGGCGCCAGTCCTTGTGAACCACAAGGCTGACATCGCCGAACCGGACCTGCAAACCGCCGGTTGCGCTTTCCAGCCGCGCCTCGACCCGGTCGCGCAGCCACGGCGGGGCATGCACCCGCTGGCCCAGCACCACGACCCCGACCATCAGGGCCAACAGCAAAAGAAAGCCACCGCCCCACATGCCCGCAATTCGGCGGCGGGACCGGCGCCGCGGCCTGTCTTTGCCCGCCTGCAGGTCCCTATCGTGGTCGGTTTCGTTCAATTTGCTTTCCACACCTTCCAACCTGCCCGCGCCGCCCTATGATACGGCAAACCCGTAACGAACCATGACCGGAGCCGCATTATGCCCGACATTTCAGACATTGCCCCCGATTTCACCCTGCCGCGCGACGGCGGGGGTCAAATAAGCCTGTCGGCGCTGCGCGGCAATCCCGTTGTCCTGTTTTTCTATCCCCGCGATGATACGCCGGGCTGTACCAAGGAATCCATCGGTTTCTCAGCGCAACTTCAGGCCTTTGCGGATGCCGGAGCACAGGTATTCGGCATCTCGCGCGACAGTGTTGCCAAGCACGACAAATTCGTTGCCAAGCACAACCTGACCACGCCGCTGCTGTCGGATGAGGGATCGACGGTTTGCGAGGATTACGGGGTCTGGGTTGAAAAGAACATGTACGGCCGCAAGTCGATGGGGATACAGCGCACCACGTTTCTGATCGACGCCGAAGGCCGCATTGCGCAGGTCTGGCGCAAGGTCAAGGTTCCCGGACATGTCGATGCGGTGCTCGACGCCGTGCGGGCGCTGTGACGCGCCCACTCGACCCGGCTGCGCAATCGGTTTAGTCACCGGCGCGAAAACACAGAAAGACAGGTGCCGACGTGCCCAAGACACTGACCCAGATGGCCACCGAGGTGCTGAACACCGCAGATGGCCGTGAAAAAACCGCGTTGTCCAACCGATATGCCAAAGCCTGGTTTGCGGCGCGCGCAGGCGACGCACCGGCCATCGAAATCGGGACAGCGACGCCCCCCGACATGCCCGCCCGACCGCAAGCGCCCGAGCTTTTGTCGCCCCGCGACGTGCCCAAGCGCAAGCCCGGGACCGAAGCGGGACGGATCGCCCTGCTGCATGCCGTCGCTCATATCGAGTTGAACGCGGTCGATCTGCACTGGGACATCATTGCCCGGTTCGGACATGTGCCCATGCCGATCGGATTTCACGATGACTGGGTCAAATCCGCTGCCGAAGAATCAAAACATTTCAATCTTGTATGCGACTGTCTTGAACAGCTCGGCAGTTTCTACGGGGCGCTGCCCGCACATGCGGGCATGTGGCGCGCCGCCGAAGACACCGCCCATGATCTGATGGGGCGGCTGGCCGTCGTTCCCATGGTGCTTGAGGCGCGCGGGCTGGATGTCACACCGGGCATGATAGACCTGTTCCGCAAAGCCGGGGCCGATCAGGCCGTCCAGGCGCTTGAGGTGATCTATGCCGAAGAGGTCGGGCATGTGGCCTATGGATCGAAATGGTTTCATTTCCTGTGCGGTCGCGAAAATGCCGACCCCAAGGACGTGTTCCACGACCTGGTGCGGCGCTATTTTCACAGCACGCTCAAACCGCCCTTCAACGAGGAAAAGCGGGCCGAGGCCGGGTTGCCACCCGATTTCTATTGGCCGCTGACCGAGGACCTGCCCCCGGCAGAAACCGCCGACAAGTGACCAAACACGCGCAGTTTCGGCAATTTCCCGCCGAGATTTCGCGGGTTTGACAGGTCAAAGCGCGTTACTTGTGCAACAAACTTGCTCAATCGTCCCGGTCCGACTATGCACATCGCCCAAGGGCGGCGCGGCAAAGCACTCACAACCGGCCCGAGTCTTGGGGATGATTAGAGGGAAGACGCGTGCGAACACGTCTGGGAATCAAATTTCACTCACTGCTGGAACGGCACTTTCCGGAACGCAGGGTATTTCTGAAATCCGACACCGACACCCGGTTTATCCGGCTGAGTTCCGAGACGCAGATCGTTGCCGTCACGGGCGTCACCGTCATCATCGCCTGGACCGCCGTCGCCACCGCGATCCTGCTGATGGACAGCATCGGGTCAGGCAATTTCCGCGAACAGGCCAAACGGGATCAGGCGACCTATCAGGAACGGCTGAACATCCTGTCATCCGAACGCGACGCCCGCGCAGCCGAGGCTTTGGCCGCGCATGACCGGTTCAACGCAGCGCTTGACCAGATTTCGGCAATGCAATCCGAGCTTTTGAAATCGGAAACGCGCCGCCGCGAGCTGGAAACCGGAATTGACGTCATCCAGACCACCCTGCGCGCCACGATGAAACAGCGTGAAGATGCGCGTCTGGAACTGGCCGAGGTGCAAAGCGAAGCCGAAGATGGCGGCATGTACCAAACGGCGGCTGTTGACCCGGCCCAGATGGGGTTCATGACCGGCGCGCTGGCCAAAACAGCCGCGGAACGCGACCAGATCGCAGCCGATGCGCAACAGGCGTTGGACCAGCGCGACGAGCTTGAGCTGGAAATCCGCCTGATGCAGGAACGCAGCGACGAGATTTTCCGGCAACTGGAAGAGGCCATGGTGATCTCGGTCGAACCGCTGGACAAGATGTTCCGCCAGGCCGGGATGCCGACCGATCGCATCCTTGACGAAGTTCGGCGCGGATATAGCGGTATGGGCGGTCCGCTGACCCCTTTATCCTTCAGCACACGCGGTGAGGAACTGACCCCCGACCAGATCCGCGCAAATACCCTGCTGCAACAGATGGACCAGTTGAACCTGTATCGTATTGCGGCGGAAAAGGCCCCCTTCGCCAGCCCGGTGCGGGACGCAGTTCGGTTCACCAGCGGCTTTGGCACCCGGCGCGACCCCAAGACGGGTGGCCGGCGCATGCATAACGGGGCCGATTTCGCAGGCGCGCAGGGCACCGACATCTTTGCGACCGCCGATGGCGTCGTCACCCATGCGGGCTGGCAATCGGGCTTTGGCCGGTTGGTCAAGATAAAACATGCCTTCGGGATTGAGACACTTTACGCTCATAACACCAAGATCAGGGTAAAGGTTGGCCAAAGGGTCTCGCGCGGGGATCATATTGCTGATATGGGTAGCACCGGACGGTCGACCGGCACGCATCTGCACTATGAGGTGCGCGTGAACGGAAAACCCGTAAATCCAATGACTTACATCAAGGCTGCGAGAAATGTTTTCTAAGAGCAAAATCAACGAGCCCGCACCCAAGGCACCCGAGGCGGCCAAACCCGCCGCAGCGGCGACCCCGGCGGCCCCTGCCCCGACCGAGACCAAGGCCAGCACGCCGCCCAAGCCCAAACCGCCTGCGTCGGTTCTGTCGTCTGATCTGCATATCACCGGCAACATCAAGACCACCGGCGACATCCAGGTCGAAGGCACGGTCGAGGGCGACATCCGCGCCCACCTGCTGACCATCGGCGAAACCGCGACCATCAAGGGCGAGGTCACCGCTGATGACGTTGTGATCAATGGCCGGATCGTTGGCCGCGTGCGTGGGCTCAAGGTCCGTCTGACCTCGACCGCGCGGGTCGAAGGCGACATCATCCACAAGACCATCGCCATCGAAAGCGGTGCGCATTTCGAAGGGTCGGTCCAACGTCAGGACGATCCGCTGAACCCCGGTCGCAGCGCCAAGGCCGGTGCCAACCCGGCGGCCGAAGTCAAACAGTAACATCGCCCAGTGCGATTGACGCGAAACGCCGTGGGGTTGCCCCTGCGGCGTTTTCTTTTTGGTCAGCCCCCGGCCCCTGCCGATCCCGGTATCTGCCCCGGTGATTGCAGTTTCACCGCCGCGCGGTTCACGCTAGGGTCAGCCAATGACGATATTTCTTGCCATAGTGGCGCTGATCGCCGGGATCGTGGGGTTTCGTATCTGGACGCGGAAACAGGCGCGCCAGACGCTTCTGGCAGCACCCCTGACGGCGGAACAGCGGGCCCTGATCCTGTCGCAGGTTCCGATCCTGCGACGGATTCCCGCCGCGTTGAACGCCCGGCTGGAAGGCAAGATCAACCTGTTTCTGGATCAGGTTCAGTTCCACGGCTGTGACGGTCTGGACGTGACCGAGGAAATGCGCCTGTCGATTGCGGCGCAGGCCTGTTTGCTGGTGGCAAATAACGACCTGTGGTATTCAAACCTGACCACTGTTCTTATCTACCCCAACGCGTTCAAGTCGCGCCAGGCCCGGCACAGCGGCTATGTCGTGACCGAGAAAGAGGTCGTGCGCACCGGCGAAAGCTGGGACCGGGGGCCGGTGATCCTGTCCTGGGCCCACAGCCGGATGGGCGCGCTGAACGACCATGATGGGCAGAACGTCGTGTTCCACGAATTTGCCCACCAGATCGACGACCTGTCGGGCGGGACAAACGGCGTACCCGTTCTGGCACCGGGTCAAAGCTTTGCCGAGTGGGAACATGTGTTCCTGACTGCCTATGACGATCATGTGCACGCGGTTCAGGCAGGGCGCCCGACCCTTATCGACCCCTATGGGGCCGAAGGTCACGAAGAGTTCTTTGCCGTCGCTGTCGAAGTGTTCTTTGAAAAGCCGCGCGCACTGAAATCGGCCCACTCTGCGGTCTATGGCCAACTGGCCAAACTGTTCGGGCTGGACCCGGCCCAATGGCAGGCAGATGGCTGAGCAAGCCGTGTAGCGCCGTTGCGCCTGAATTTCCCCGTGCTGAAAAGCTGTGCCAGCAGATACACTTGGGCTAGACTGCATGTCATTTGGATTTCAGGAGGTGATTTCATGTCACAGAAACTATTGGCCGAATTTTTCGGCACGTTCTGGCTGGTTCTCGGGGGGTGCGGCAGCGCGGTCCTGGCGGCTGGCGTTGCAGATGTGGGCATCGGCTGGCTGGGCGTGTCGTTTGCCTTTGGCCTGACGGTGCTGACCATGGCCTTTGCGGTGGGCCACATCTCGGGCGGGCATTTCAACCCGGCGGTCAGCCTGGGCCTGATGATTGGCGGACGGTTTCCGGCCAAGGACCTTATCCCCTATTGGGTGGCACAGGTCGTGGGCGCAATCGTCGCCGCGGCGGTCCTGTACCTGATCGTCAGCGGCGCCCCCGGTTTTGAGGGCGTGGGCGGATTTGCCTCGAACGGGTATGGCGAGGCTTCGCCGCAGGGGTATTCCATGATGTCTGCCCTGGTGATCGAGATCGTTCTGACCGCGTTTTTCATCGTGATCATCCTGGGCGCGACATCGGACCGGGCACCTGCGGGCTTTGCGCCCATCGCAATTGGCCTGGGGCTGACGCTGATCCACCTGATCTCGATCCCGGTGACCAACACCTCGGTGAACCCGGCGCGGTCGACCGGTGTGGCGCTGTTTGCCGACGGCCCGGCGCTGGCGCAGCTTTGGCTGTTCTGGGTGGCGCCATTGGTGGGCGGCGCCATCGGGGCCGTCATCTGGAAACTTATGGCGCCCGATGACTGAGGTCTGAACCACGATGGAACAGCACATGGCACCGCCCAAGGGCGGTGCCATTGCATCGGCCGGGGCGCATTGATCCGCACAGGCCACACATCCCGAAAGATCGCCCGGCCAAGGGACTTGGCGGTTGCCATGGCCGCGGCAAAGACGGAACCTTGGCCATGATGTCTGAAAGTCCCGGTTCATGACCCCCCGGCCCAAGTTCAAACGGCCTGCATCCGCGATCCCCGCGGCCACGGGGGTGATTGCGGTGCTGACCATCCCGGTGGCGCATTATCTTTGGCCGCGGATGCCCGGCGTGTCGGACCGTGACCAGACCGTCCTGTTTTGCCTGACGGTGTTCGCCGTACTGGCCCTGTCAGAGCTGTTTCTGGCCAGGATTTTGCAACGGTCGGGCAGCGGGCTTGTATTCCGCCCCGCGGCCTATTCGGACCCGCGATACCTTGCGGATCTGGGGGTCAAGCTGGTCGGGCTGGCGGCAAGCTTTGGTCTGCTGGCCCTGTTCTATTTCACTGCCGATCTTTACCGGGACGATTGGTACAGCCCCTTTTTCTCGCTGCTGGGTGACTATTGGGTGGTGCTGCTTGCCGTCGTTTTGACAACGGTCTGCGGGGTGCATTTTGCCATGCGCCACCCGCGTGACGGGATGTGGCATCTGGGGCGCGTGGTCCTGACGCTTGGGCAGGGCTCGCTGCGGGCGCGCGGGCTGAAATCCTATTTGCTGGCGCTGGTAATCAAAGGGTATTTCCTGCCGTTGATGTTCTGCTACCTGGTCTATGACTGGTCATTCCTACAGACACGGTCCCTGTGGCACGCCACCGGTTTCGTTGACATCTATCAATACCTCTACCGGTTTGCCTTTTTCTTTGACCTGACAATCGTGGTCATTGGCTACGCCACCGCGACACGCCTGCTGGTTTCGCATATCCGCTGGACCGAGGCGACCGTGGGCGGCTGGCTGGTCTGCGTGATCTGCTATGCGCCGTTCTGGCAACTGATGTCGCGCAGCTATTTCGACTATACCGAAGACGGGTTTGCCTGGGGCACGTGGCTTTGGGATTACCCGGTTCTGTACGGCCTGTGGGGCGGTACGATCCTGTTGCTACTGTCGATCTATTGCCTGACCGCGGCCCGGATGGGGTTGCGGTTTTCGAACCTGACCTATCGCGGCCTGGCCTGCGACTTTCCCTATAACATAAGCAAGCACCCGTCATACATCAGCAAGAACCTGACATGGTGGCTGATCTCGATCCCGTTCATCGCGGCCGATTTCTGGACCGGGGTGGCAAATTGCCTGGCTTTGCTGGGGGTCAACGGGATCTATTTCCTGCGCGCCTGGCACGAGGAACGGTGCCTGTCGCGCGCGCCGTCCTACCGGGCCTATAAGCGCCATGTTGACCGGCATGGCCTGGTGGCCCGCATCCGGTCCAAACTGTCCGCTGGCGGGGACCGCGCGCAGCGACAGGTCAATTGACCCCGCCGCGTTGACGGATTGCCCTGACGCGGAAGGACCGGCACCCTGACGGGGGCCGGTATTCGGGTCACTCGATCACGGTGACCTTTTTCATAATGTCGGGCTGTCCGATCACGGCGCCGTTGGGCCCGGTTCCGCGCTTGATCGCGTCGACCACCTCCATACCGTCTGTCACTTCGCCGATCACAGTATATTGCCCGTTCAGCGAAGGCGCTGGCGCGAACATGATGAAGAACTGCGAATTGGCGCTGTTGGGATCGCTTGCGCGGGCCATGCCGACCACGCCACGCTCGTAGGGCACATCGGAAAACTCGGCCGTCAGGTCCGGGCGGTCCGACGCGCCGGTTCCAGCGCGGCGCATGTCGCCGCCCAGCTTGCCGTATTCGACATCGCCCGTCTGCGCCATAAAGCCTTCGATCACCCGGTGAAACACGACGTCGTCATATTTGCCGTCACGGGCCAGAGCGGTGATCTGCTCGACATGACCGGGCGCCACGTCCTCGAAGAGGTCGATGGTTATGGTGCCGTTGGCCCCCTCGCCTTCGACGTCAATCTGCAATCCGGTTGCCAGCGCGGGGCTGGCAAGCAGAGTGAACGCAATGGCCAGCTTACGCATCTGCGGCCACCTTGACACTGATCATCCGGTCGGGGCTTGCTGGCGGCTCGCCGCGCACGATGGCATCGACATGTTCCATCCCCTCGATGACGCGGCCGTAAACCGTGTACTGTCCGTTCAGGAAATGGTTGTCGCTGAAATTGATGAAGAACTGCGAGTTTGCCGAGTCGGGGTTGGCCGAGCGCGCCGCGCCCAACGTGCCGCGATCATGCGGCAGCTTCGAGAACTCGGCCGGTACGTTCGGCAGCGACGACCCACCGGTGCCCGCCATGCGAATGTTGAACCCGTCTTCCATGTCGCCGTGCTGAACATCGCCGGTCTGCGCCATGAACCCGTCGATCACCCGGTGAAACGCCACGTTGTCATACTCTCCGCCGCGAGCCAGTTCCTTCATGCGCGCGCTGTGCTGCGGGGCCACGTCCGGCAGCAGTTCGATGACAACATTGCCGCCCTTCAGTTCGATGATGATTGTGTTTTCGGGATCCTTGATCTCGGCCATCTGGCCCTCCTGTCGATTTGTCTTGCGCAAATACCTATGCGCCGGACGCGCGAAAGCCAAGTGACGCATTGACCTGAGGGCAAAATGCAGGAAAAGAACCGCCTATCAACTGTTGCAACGGGCGAGGGTAACACGATGGGCTGGAAATCACTGGATGATATGGACCTGAACGGCAAGCGCGTGATGGTGCGCGTGGATATCAACGTACCGGTCGCGGACGGTGTGGTTACCGATGACACCCGCATACAACGGATCGTCCCGACGATCCGCGATATTCTTGCGGCAGGCGGCAAACCGATCCTTCTGGCCCATTTTGGCCGCCCGGGCGGCGAGCGCCGGCAGAACCTGTCGCTGCGCCAGCTGGTGCCCGCATTGGAATCCGCTTTTGGCACCAAGGTCCGCTTTGGCGATGATTGCGTCGGGTACGAGGCCGAAACCGCCGCGGCCAACCAAAGCGCAGGCGAGGTTCTGCTGCTGGAAAACACCCGCTTTCACGCCGAGGAAACGCAAAACAGTCTGAACCTGGCCAAGGGAATGGCCAAGATGGGTGACGTCTATTGCAACGATGCGTTTTCGGCGGCGCACCGCGCGCATGCCTCGACCGAGGCGCTGGCCCGCCTGTTGCCTGCCTGTGCAGGCCGCCTGATGCAGCAAGAGCTGAGCGCGCTGGAATCCGCGCTGGGTGACCCCAAACGGCCTGTCACGGCCGTTGTCGGCGGCGCAAAGGTTTCCACCAAGCTGGACCTGCTGGGCAATTTGATCGAGAAAGTCGACAACCTGGTGATCGGCGGCGGCATGGCCAACACCTTTCTTGTCGCCAAGGGGCTGGACGTGGGCAAGTCGCTGGCCGAACACGCAATGACCGAGACCGCGGCCGACATCCTGGCCCGGGCAGGGTCGGCCGGTTGCCGCATCGTCCTGCCGGTCGACATCGTCACCGCCAAGGAATTCGAGGCCAATGCGCCGCACCAGGTTCTTGCCGCAGATCAGTGCCCCGCAGACAGCATGATCCTGGATGCCGGGCCCGAAAGCGTCGCCATGATTTGCGAGATTTTCGAGCAAAGCCAGACATTGATCTGGAACGGCCCGCTGGGCGCGTTTGAGCTGACGCCGTTCGACGCCGCAACCAACGCAGCCGCCCTGAAGGCCGCCGAACTGACCCGCGCCGGCACGCTGATCTCGGTCGCCGGTGGCGGCGATACCGTTGCCGCGCTTAACGCGTCGGGCGCGGCCAGCGACTTTTCCTATATCTCGACGGCGGGCGGTGCGTTCCTGGAGTGGATGGAAGGCAAGACCTTGCCCGGCGTTGCCGCGCTGGAACAGTAAGGCCGCGCCAGTTTGCTTGTCCCGGGGCGGCGGCGCGTCGCCCCGGACTCAGGCCGCAACTTTTTGCATTTTCAGGGATTCACATGGCGAATCACCTGTGACATAGTGCCGGAAGATGCCCGCCAAAGGGCACGTTTCGAGGCAGTATTCATACGGCGGTAACAGAGTGACCCGTTCTCATCGGCCCGGTTTGGGCTCAGTTGCATTCTTTGCGGTGGCCTTCATGCTGGGTGTCTATTTCACCTTTGCCGCCGTCCAGGGCGATTACGGCCTGTTCCGCCGCGTCGAAATCGCCGCCGAGCGGGACGCGCTGTCGCGGGACCTTGCCGCCCTGAGCAGCGAAATCGCCCAGATGGAGAACCTGACCCGCCGCTTGTCGGACACCTATCTGGACCTTGACTTGCTGGATCAGCAGGCCCGTTCGATCCTTGGCATGATCCGCGCCGACGAAATCGTCATCCGCTGATCGCAATACCGGGGCGCACCCGGTGGTCACTTTGGCAGGTCATACCCAAAGGCGTCGATCTCGGCGGCAAAGACCTCGGCCACGCGATCAACGTTGGGGTGGCTCCAATCCTCGCCGTAGAAGACATCGAACCCGCGCGACTTCCGAATACCCGACTTGGCCCGCACCGCCCCGATGGTCACGCCGTCCAGCCCCTGTTCGGTCAAAAACGCGCTCAGGTCATCTGCCAGGTTTTCAAACCGCAAAACCCTGTCGACCGCTATGTTTCCATCAATCGAATACAATCTGAAATCCGAAAAGAAATTCAGCTGTTTCTGACAGAACCGTGCAAACATCTGCTGAGGTTTCGTGACCTCGATCCCGCGCTGATGCATCCAGAAATAGAAGGCCGACACCGCCTTGTCCCACGGGTTTCTTTCGACGCAAAAGCTGGTACAGCCTTCGGCCAGATCGGACAGGTAGCCATTGACGACGTCCAGGCCATTATGCGGCTGACGGGCGCGGACCTCGCCGTTGGACCTTTCCCGCAACAGCCGTACCGAGTCCTTGACGATCGGACGCTTGCCCTTGCGCTGCGCCTCTTCCTCGGGTGTCAGCGGCGAGGCGAAATCGCCCTTTTTCAGGTGCTGCCCCAACGCAATTTCAATCGACGTGCCGCCCGTCTTCTTGGTCTTGATGAACACCAGACCCGGGTCGCGAAGGATCATCATTTCAGGGACATCTCCGGCAGGAACAATTTGCCGGACACAGTGCCACCGAAAAGCGCAACTTGTAAGCGGCAGACAGCCCGAAATCAGGAATTCCGCGCGGCTATAGCCTGCGGGTAACACCGCCGCTTACCGCTGCGTCACATTTCCCCTCGCCAGATCGGCTGAAATGCTTTAAGTGATAGTTTAACGCTAAACTATCTTGCCGGAAGGGGGAGATCGCCACGATGGCCGCGCGAAAAACCACAAAGAAACCAAACGTTTCTGCGGAAGAGCTTAAGACCTATTACCGTGAAATGCTGTTGATCCGGCGATTCGAAGAGAAGGCCGGTCAGCTTTATGGCATGGGCCTGATCGGCGGGTTCTGCCACCTTTACATCGGCCAGGAGGCCGTTGTCGTCGGGCTTGAGGCCGCCGCACGCGAAGGCGACAAGCGGATCACCTCTTACCGCGATCACGGCCACATGCTGGCCTGCGGCATGGACCCCGGCGGCGTGATGGCCGAACTGACCGGACGCGAAGGCGGCTTGTCCAAGGGCAAGGGCGGCTCGATGCACATGTTCTCGAAGGAAAAGCATTTCTACGGCGGACACGGCATCGTGGGTGCGCAGGTGCCGCTGGGCGCGGGTCTGGCCTTTGCTGACAAGTACAAGGAAAACGGCGGCGTGACCTTTACCTATTTCGGGGATGGCGCCGCGAACCAGGGCCAGGTCTATGAGACATTCAACATGGCCGCTATCTGGGACCTGCCGGTGATCTTCGTGATCGAGAATAACCAATACGCCATGGGAACGTCGCAGGCGCGGTCGACCTCGACCAAGGATATCTATCACCGGGGCGAGGCGTTCGGCATTCCGGGCGAGATCGTCAACGGCATGGACGTGATGGCCGTCAAGGCCGCCGGTGAAAAGGCCGTGGCCCACTGCCGCGCAGGCAAAGGCCCCTATATCCTTGAGGTCAAGACCTATCGCTATCGCGGCCACTCGATGTCCGACCCGGCCAAGTACCGCACCCGCGAAGAGGTTCAGAAGGTCCGCGAACAGAGCGATCCGATCGAACATGTGCGCGAACTGCTGCTGACCGGCAAACACGCGACCGAGGATGACCTGAAGGCGATCGACAAAGAGATCAAAGAGGTCGTCAACCAGGCCGCCGAATTCTCGAAAGAAAGCCCCGAGCCGTCGCTGGACGAGCTCTGGACAGATATCTACGCCTGAGAGGACGAATAAGACATGGCAACCGAAATTCTCATGCCCGCCCTTTCGCCCACAATGGAAGAGGGCACACTGGCCAAGTGGCTGGTCAAGGAAGGCGACACCGTATCGTCCGGCGACATCATGGCCGAGATTGAAACCGACAAGGCCACGATGGAGTTCGAGGCCGTTGACGAAGGCATCGTCGGCAAGATCCTGATCGCCGAGGGCACCGAAGGGGTCAAGGTGAACACCCCCATCGCGGTGCTGGTGGAAGAAGGCGAAGACGCCTCTGCCCTGCCCGCATCTGCCCCCGCAGCAGCGCCCGAGGCCGCCCCGGCTGCGGCCCCCGCCCCCGCAGCGACCGCCGCAGCACCTGCCGCTCCGGTTGTGGACCTGTCGCCCGACTGGCCCGCCGATGCCGAGATGAAGTCCGAAACCGTCCGCGAAGCGCTGCGTGACGCGATGGCCGAGGAAATGCGCGGTGACGAAGACGTCTATCTGATGGGCGAAGAAGTCGCCGAGTATCAGGGCGCCTACAAGATTTCCCAAGGCCTGTTGGACGAGTTCGGCGCCAAGCGCGTCATCGACACTCCGATCACCGAGCATGGCTTTGCCGGTATCGCAGTTGGTTCGGCCTTTGGTGGCCTGAAACCCATCGTCGAGTTCATGACCTTCAACTTCGCCATGCAGGCGATTGACCAGATCATCAACTCGGCCGCCAAGACGCTTTATATGTCCGGTGGTCAGATGGGCTGTCCCATCGTGTTCCGTGGCCCCAACGGTGCGGCGGCGCGTGTGGCCGCGCAGCACAGCCAGGATTACGCCGCATGGTACATGCAGATCCCCGGCCTGAAGGTTGTCATGCCCTACTCGGCGGCTGACGCCAAAGGCCTGCTGAAATCGGCGATCCGCGACCCCAACCCGGTGGTTTTCCTGGAAAACGAAATCCTCTATGGGCGGTCCTTCGACGTCCCGCAGGTGGATGACCTGGCCATCCCGCTGGGCAAGGCCCGCATCTGGCGCGAAGGCTCGGACGTGACCATCGTCAGCTTTGGCATCGGCATGCAATACGCTCTGGAAGCCGCCGACAAACTGGCCGAGGACGGCATCAGCGCCGAGGTCATCGACCTGCGCACCATCCGCCCGATGGATACCGGTGCGATCATCAACTCGGTGATGAAGACCAACCGTCTGGTCACGGTGGAAGAAGGCTGGCCGCAAGGTTCGGTCGGCAGCTACATCAGCTCGGTCGTGATGCAGGAAGCGTTCGATTATCTCGACGCACCGGTCATCAACTGCACCGGCAAGGATGTTCCGATGCCCTATGCCGCGAACCTCGAAAAGCTGGCCCTGATCACCACTGATGAGGTGATCGAAGCCGTCAAACAAGTGACCTACCGGTAAGGAGCGACAGACAGATGCCCACCGAAATCCTGATGCCCGCCCTTTCACCGACGATGGAGGAAGGCACCCTTGCCAAATGGCTGGTCAAGGAAGGCGACACCGTTTCCTCTGGTGACCTGCTGGCCGAGATCGAAACCGACAAGGCCACGATGGAGTTCGAGGCCGTTGACGAAGGCACCATCGGCAAGATCCTGATCCCCGAAGGCTCTGAGGGCGTCAAGGTCAACACCGCCATCGCGGTTCTGCTGGAAGATGGCGAAAGCGCCGATGACATCGCGGCCGCGCCAGCCACGGCACCTGCGGCGGCGCCAGCTGCCGCTGCGGGCAACGAGGCTGCCGCGCCAGCGGCACCCGAGGCGCCCGCCCCTGCTCCGGCGGCACCGGCCAAGGCCGATGGCGGTCGTATCTTCGCCTCACCGCTGGCCCGTCGCATCGCGGCGCAAAAGGGCCTTGATCTGGCACAGATCTCCGGCTCCGGTCCGCATGGCCGTATCGTCAAGGCAGATGTCGAAGGCGCAACAGCAACCGCTGCGGCCCCCGCATCCGCACCCGCTGCGGCCGCCCCGGCAGCCGCAACCCCGGCCGGTCCGTCAGCAGACGCAGTCGCCAAGATGTACGAAACTCGCGACTACGAAGAAATCAAGCTGGACGGGATGCGCAAGACCATTGCCGCGCGCCTGTCCGAGGCCAAGCAGACCATTCCGCATTTCTATCTGCGCCGTGATATCAAGCTGGACGCGCTGCTCAAGTTCCGCAGCCAGTTGAACAAGCAGCTGGAAGGCCGGGGCGTCAAGCTCAGCGTCAATGACTTTATCATCAAGGCGGTCGCCAACGCGCTGCAACAGGTTCCCGAATGCAACGCCGTCTGGGCAGGCGACCGGGTGCTGCAACTGAAACCATCCGATGTGGCCGTCGCAGTCGCCATCGAAGGCGGTCTGTTCACGCCGGTCCTGCAGGATGCCGACACCAAGTCGCTGTCGGCCCTGTCGACCGAAATGAAAGACCTCGCCTCGCGCGCCCGCGACCGCAAGCTGGCCCCGCATGAATATCAGGGGGGCACTTTCGCGGTCTCGAACCTGGGCATGTTCGGCATCGACAATTTCGATGCCATCGTGAACCCGCCGCATGCCGGTATCCTGGCGGTTGGCACGGGCCTGAAAAAGCCGGTTGTCGGCGATGACGGAGAGTTGACGGTCGCCACGGTCATGTCCGTCACGATGTCGGTGGATCACCGGGTCATCGACGGGGCGCTGGGTGCCCAGCTGTTGCAAGCCATCGTCGAAAACCTGGAAAACCCGATGGTGATGCTGGCCTAGACCCATCCGAATATGAAACATAAAAAAGGCCGCCTCGAACCTTCGAGGCGGCCTTTTTCGTTTATGCGCTTTGGCTTACTGGTCCTTGCCCAACATATGATCCATCGAAATCGCGGGCTGGTCACAGCCTGAATCGCCAACGATCTTGGCGGGAATACCAGCAACCGTCTTGCAAGGCGGAACCGCCTGCAACACCACGGAACCGGCGGCAATACGGCTGCAATGCCCGATCTCGATATTGCCCAGCACCTTGGCGCCGGCACCGATCAGTACCCCGTCACCGATTTTCGGGTGGCGGTCTTCTTCTTCCTTGCCGGTCCCGCCCAGTGTCACCGAATGCAGCATCGACACATTATCACCGACCACCGCGGTTTCGCCGATGACGATGGAATGGGCGTGGTCGATCATGATCCCTTTGCCGATCTTGGCAGCCGGGTGAATATCGATCCCGAATATCTCGGACGAGCGCATCTGGAAGAAATACGCCAGATCATGCCGGCCCTTCCGCCACAGCCAATGGCCCACGCGGTAGGCCTGCATCGCCTGGTACCCTTTGAAGTACAGGATCGGCTGCAGCAGGCGATGGCAGGCCGGGTCGCGTTCGTATACCGCGTTCAGGTCCGCCCGCGCGGCTTCGATCAGGCCGTGATCGTCAGCATAGGCTTCGTCCACGATCTCGCGCAGAACCATCATAGACATTTCGTTCGAACACAGCTTGGCCGAAATCCGATAGGACAAGGCCCGCTTGAGGCTTTTGTGATGCAAAATACAGGCATGCACCAAACCGCCCATCAGCGGTTCATCCTCGACAGCGGCCTGCGCTTCGGCTGTGATGCGATCCCATACCGGATCGACGGGGGTTACATGCGTGCGCGTTTCGAACATGGCTTTGATCCTTTGCTGCACCTAGAATAGCCATCTAGGGCCAAAAAGGCCAAACGCAAACCCTTGATGTGTTACACAACAAAAAATGAACGAGTCCCAACTGCACCATTTCGGCGGCTTGATCCGGCCGCCAGCAGGTGCGTCAGCTGCGCCGCCGGTTGAGGTTGAATCGCACGAGGTGCCGCAGAACCGTTTCGAAACACATGCAATAATCCGGATCGTCGAATCCCGGCTCGTCCGCCAGCGGCCTGGTGCGCGCCGCGGCCATCAACGACCCGTTGCCGAACAGCGGATGCAGTCGGCCGGTTTTCAGAACGTGCCGATCCGCCGCTTCCGCCTCGGCGATCAACCGGCGGCAATACCCGTCGCGACTGCGCGGCGGCAGGGTCAGCAGAACCCTGGCCGCCGCACTGACATCACCATGAAGCAGAGGGCGCATCCCGGCGGCTATCCGACCGACAGTGTCGCAAACAGCCCGGCGCCATAACTGGCCGAGATTTGCGCCACCTCAAGCGCATACCCCCCGGCAGCCCCATCCGCCGTTTGCCACGCAGCCGGATAGTGCCAGTGCGGGCCATTCGACATTTCCTCGCGCTGCACCACCCCGTTGATCCTGACCCTTACCAAGTAGGCTTCGCTTTCTTCGCCCAGCGGAACGTCCAGGCCGCTCCAGTCGTCGCCGTCGGTTCGCGTGCGGCGTATCCAGCTGACATCGTCGCCAATCGGTGTACGAGCCACCACAAGATGGGCCGGGGCATAGGGGCGCAGGCCGTTGCCATCAAAGGACTCGACCAGGTGGACATATGACGCGTCGTCATAGCTGCGGGTTGCAGGGCCAATGCGGTAATGCCGCGCCACGCGCCGTTCGGATCGCAGCAGGCTGGCCTGCTGAACCCGCGCGTCCAGCAAGACGAACATGGACCCTTCGGGCCAGCTATCCGGCATCAGCGCATCGCTTCCCAATTGGCCGCGCAGACGCCCTGACAGCGCATAAAGGCCGGGCTCCTGCAACTCTGCAGTCGCAAACTGGAAAAGCTCCCAGTTGCCCGGTGTGCCATCCCCAATTGCCGCGATATTCGCACCGCTCAACAGATCCGAGCGGGGCCGGGATTCCAACTGGCCCTCGATCAGGCGCACATTCAGGGCCGGGCCTTCGTCCCAAAGCCCCGCCCCTGCACGCGCCATCGGGGTCTCGGTAAACCCGATGACCGCCTGGCCGGTCAGGACATCGCGCAATGCATAATCCTGATCGCTGGCGGCGGCATAGACCGCCACGCTGCCCGGCCACGGATCGGCGCTGACGGCAATATGGGGGGCATGCGGTTCCTCTGATCCTGTCAGCACCGGCAGGTCCAGAAACACCGGCAGCACCGGTACAGGCGCGTAATAAGGCTCGGTCGAAACGGTTTCATCCGGCAGGTCCGAGGGTTGGTAAACGCCCGGTTCAATCCGGGTCGCATCGGCCAGCTGAAGCTCTGCCTGTTCAAGCCGGTCGATCCGGTACAATTGTCCGTCGTCAGACCCACCGGGGTTCAGGCGGACGATGTCGCCCGCGCCCAGATGCAACAGCGATGGAGGCAAGGCGAACCGGGCACGGTCGCGTGACACGCGTGCCTCGCTCAACCATCGTTCAACGGTCTGCCGTCCTTCGCCGCGCGTCAGCGACAGCGGCATTTCGTTCACGGCAACGGCATGCGTGCGGTCATCGGGCAGCACGGCTTCTTCCGCGATCACATCATGATCTGCGTCGGACTGGACAAACCGCAAGCGCACCCGCCCGGTCATTTCGGCCTCGGCCTCGCGCTGATACTCGACGATCCCGTCAATATCCGGGCTTTCTGCCATGACCGAGGCATCAATCGCCTGGCCCCCCTGCCCGTCACGCATCCGGAACTGCAACACGCCGTCGCGTTCAATCGCGTCGAACCCGTATCGCAGCATGAGCGGCTGCAATGCCGACCGGGCATCCGTGACATCTTCGATCGAATACCCGCGAACGACACCATCCAGGCCGGACACGTCAATCGCGGTTACCCCGGCCCCATGGCAGAGTTCCGTGACAACATCAGCCAGGCTGCGCGTTCCCGACCGGCCGTTCAGCCAATGTCCGCGCGCATAGTTCTCGCCATCGCTCCACAAGCTTCCGGTATTGGGAAAAGCCGGATAGGGCCGCGCGTCCCAGGCCCAGACATAGGCGTTCGACATGTCGACCATCGACCCGCCATAGACATCGGAAACCGGGTTGACTGTCGCGTCGCCCCAATACCCCAGAACCGCCCTGAGGTATTGCGCCTGCATGTAATCATCCCGCCGGCCGTTCGAGTATAGCGGCAAACTGGACTCTGATGATTTCGGGTCCAGAAACTTGTTTGGCTGGTTGGTCCCCTTGTCGATTGCCGCGCATCCCAGTTCGGTAAACCAGATGGGTTTGGATTGCGGCACCCAGGCCGTCGGGTTGGCCTGCCTTGTGCCCCCGATCCGTTCGTGATGCGGGTTGGACCACCACCCCCGCACATCCTTGTAACGCCACACCCAGGGCTCGTTATGCGCCAGATCCTCGATCGGTGCACGAATTTGCGCCTCGGCCTCTTCCGGCGTGGCATAGTACCAGTCATACCCTTCGCCACCTTCGATATTGCCGCGCAGATAGTCCTGGTCATAGATCGACCGGACCCCGGCGGCGGCATCCTTGTGATCGGACCCGTCGCGCCAGTCGGACAGCGGCATATAATTGTCGATACCGACAAAATCGATCGCGTCGTCGGCCCAAAGATCATCCAGGTGGAAATAACGATCCCCCGTTCCATCGGCGGGTTGGTATCCGAAATACTCGGTCCAGTCCGCCGCATAGCCGATCTTGGTCTCGGGCCCCACGATCTGACGCACCTCTTGCGCCAACGCCTGCAATTGCGCGACGGCCGGAAAACCATCCGCCCCGCGTATCTGCGTCAGTCCCCGCATTTCCGAACCGATGCAGAATGACGCGACCCCGCCCGCAGCCTTGCACAGCGCAGCATAATGCAGGATGAACCGGCGCAGCCCCCATTCGGGTGGGCCGTCATAGCTGACGGTGCCATCGCCGATTACGAAATCCGAGGCCCGCGCCTGGCCGAAAAACGCCGCGACCTGCGCCTCTGCAGCCGCCGTCTGATCCGCCGACCCGGCCCGCCCCGGCGCGATGTCCAGCGTGATCCGCCCGCGCCATGGCAACTGGGGCTGGCTTGGCGCATCCGACCAGGGGTCCGGCAAGCTGTTCCCCGCCACCTGATCCATCAGGATAAACGGATAGAACATGACCCGCTTGCCCTCGGATGCAAGATGGCGGATCGCCTGCACGACGGCCTGATCCGATGGCGTGCCGCCATAGACTGGCTCATCCTCGCGGTGCGTGACCAGAGGGGCCGTAGTCCGGGTCTCGCCCGAAACGGCCCACGGCATATTGGCCCCGTCTACATCCTTTCGCAGGACCTTGGGACGGATTTCGCATGCCCCGCAGCGCAAATCGTCACCGAACCATGACACCACCAGCGAAGCCGCGTCGCAGGATGGCAGTTCACTGGCCAATGCGCGCGTCGACGCCACCAGGTCGGGCTCGCCCGAGGCCGAATTGACATTGGCCGCCCAGCTTTGGCCGCGCCCCTTGGAGTAATTGACCTGTTCACTGGCAAGCGCGTATTCACCGGTTCCTGGGATCAGGGCCACCCCCCGCACCAATTGCGGCAAGGCCTCGGCGTGGTCCGGCATCCCGGCCTGGGTCTGGCGCACCACCTCAAATGAAAACTGCGGCACGCGGTTGCCGAATGCGCCCAGCGCAAGGTCTTCGATCACGACATAGGCCGAGCCGCGATAGGCCGGTACGGCTCCGGTTCCCTCGATGGCCTCGATCAATGGATCGGGCAACTGATCCGTCGTGCCGGCATAGACCCGCATGTTCAGGCCCGATCGCTCAAGCTCTTCCCCGTCTGCCCAAATGCGTGGAACATCAGCAATTTCCCCGACCCCGACCGCGATCGCCAGCGAGATCGAATAGCTATAGCTATGGGTGGTTGTCGTGACCTCGGCCTGCTGCGGAGAGCCCTTGCCGCTGCCGCTTGATTGCGTGCTGCGAGAGGTGGACCGTGTTTCAAGAAAATCCGAAGCCCAAATCACCTGGCCGCCGACCCGCATACGGCCAAAGACGGTTGCCAATGGCGCACCTTCGCCGGACCCCGTCAGCCGAAAACGGTCCAGCCGCCCCATTTCCACGACCTCGCTGCCACCGCCCATGACGGATTGGCTCATCAGGCGCTGGTCGATAACCCGGCCAAGCGTCGCACCCGCCGCGCGCCCGACAATCGCCGTCGACAGCCCCGCGACCGTACCGCCGACCGACCCCCCGATGGCTGCACCCGCCGCAGACAACAAAATAGTAGCCATTACAGATCCTCCAGTGGGAATTCGAAACAGGCGACCACCCGGCGTCGCCAGGGCGTGCTCAGCGTGTTTTCAACGACACCGCGCCCGGAATAGGCGTGAATGAAACGGGGGACGGACCCGACCGCGCTGATGATGCCCAGATGCTTGGCAACACTGCCGTTTCGCATCCTGAAAAGGACAACGTCGCCGGCCCGCATGGCACCAACCGGCCTTTCCAAAAGATGCCGCTGCGCCGCCTGCCACATCCGCTCTTCGCCCTGCGGTTCGGACCAGTCCATGCTATAGCTCGGAACGTCTTCCGGCTCGTGCCCGATAACTGTTCGCCACACGCCGCGCAGCAATCCCAGGCAATCGGTCCCGGCCCCCCTGGCCGAGGCCTGATGCACGTAAGGCGTTCCAAGCCACGACCGCGCCGCGACCACGATCTGCTGTCGATCCTTTTTCACCTCCGGCTGCCTCCGTTGTTTGCTTGACTCTTCTTCGGCACCGCCATTACCCAGTCGTCGCTGGGCAAGTCAGGGAAACCCTGAAAATTCAGGGTGTTGGAAAATTTCAGCCGACAGGTTTCCATGCGTTTGTCGCAGCCCGCCGTCAGGAGCACCCGATCACCGGCGGCCAAGACACCGGCGACCCCGGTCCACAGGCTCAGCTCTCTCCCGCCTGCGACCAAGCTGTCGCGCTTGACCGAGGCCCAGAGACCCACGGCCTGCCCTGTCAAAACATCCAGACGACCGCGTTCGAACCAACCCTCTTCGGGGGCCTCCGCGCCTGTCAGACGCAGGGATGTACCATCCGTGACGGTGCTGATCTCGGCCTCTTCGCAATATCCCGGCGCAGTCGTATCAAAGCGACAGGCCCGGTCGCCAAGAACCGCGGTACAGGGTTTTTGGTAGATCCGGCCAAGCGGACGGTTGAGCAAATCCGTCAGGCCCCGCAGCTCTGCGTGGAAAGCCCCTCCGGCGCGGCGCAGCTCGCCGATGGACCCCCGAAATTGCAGCAAGCGCTGTTCTGGGTCGGCCCAGTTGACAAGCCATGCGCGAACCTCGGCGCCATCGAAACGCCCCGCTTCGATATCCGCCTCGCGAACCGACGCGTCGGACAAGGCGCCCATCGCCTCGGTATTGTCAATCGCCAGCCCCGTCGCCTGTTCGATCGCCGAGGCCGTCAACCCGGTGCTGGCCTTAAAGATCAGCCCGTCAAAACACAGTTCCAGGTCGTGGTCGGTAAAGCCAAAGGTCTGGCCGTCTGACCGGGTGATTGCCCAGCACCGGCAAACCGTTGTCAGACCGGACTGAAGATGATTCAACAGGCTTTGCTTGTTTCCCCCCATCAGACGCGCACCTCGACCACCGGAACATTCGGCACGTCTCCGGCCTGAAAACTGGCGACGCTGGTCTGGATGGTCGCGGTGTCGAACCGCACCGGCACATCGAATTCATAGCCCGCCGTCACCTCGACACCCTCACCCGGAGGGTCCGCGAAGGTGATCACGCCGACGGCAAGGTCGATCTCGAAATCGACGCCTTCGCGCATCTCGTCCTGGTCCAATCCGACCGCCACCGTCCCAAGCACCGGCTTGACGATGGGGCGCACATAATCGAACCCGCCCGACGCATAGGTCTTGATCAACTGAAACTGGGTCGTGACCCCATCGCCCCGCCCGATAACCTGATCACGCTTGTCTGTATCGGCAGCGGCGGTTCCGGACTTGAAATCGGACCAGTCCTTCCACCGGAACCCGAACATTTGGCCCTGGCGTGCTTCGAAAAAGGCGATCAAAGTCTCGATATCCTCAAGCGAGCGCATCCCAAGGCCCGCATCATACCGCCGCCGCGAATGGGCCCAGGGCGTGTTGCGTTCCTCGAAACCATTGGCCAGCGTCACGATATCCGTGCGCCGTTCGGGCCCCCCAACCGAGCCAAAGCTCAGGCTGGCGGGAAATCTCACCTCGTGAAAATTCATGTCCTGCTCCGTGATCTACCTGTTGCGGTTTCCGCGCCCCAGCGCGCGGCTCATCTGGGCTGCGATCTGGCTCTGGCTGCGGCGAAACCCCTGCACGTCCGGTGTCGTGATATTCATGACAACGTTCACGGCCTGCCCGCCGCCCGCGCTGCGCACGCCAAGCTTGCCGTCAGGGCCACGCGCCAGCGGCATGATCGCCTCGGGGCCGGCCTCGCCCATCAATCCGGTGCCGCCGCGCATCGGAAAAGTCGTAGGCCCACTGATCACACCGCCATTGGCAAAGGGCAGAACGCGGCCCTGGCTGAAACTGCCGCCATCGGCAAATGGCAAAAGACCCTGCACAAGGCCGCCGATCCCATTGGCCAACATGCCACCAAAATGCTCGGTCACCGGTTTTATCGCGGCAGAATAGGCCGTGCTGATCATCGAGCTTTTCAGCACCCCCAGCGCGTCCGACAGGTTCATTCCGTCCAGCACCACACCGTCAAACGCCTTGCGCAACCCACTGGACATGCCCCGTTCCAACGTGGCGACATCCTTGCCGGTTTCCTCGAAGGCGGCACTGATCCGTTTCATCTGGCTGTCAAAGGCCGCCGCCATGCTTGCCGCATCCCCCAGCGCATCGCCCAGCGCCTCGCCTCGTTCCTGCAGATCATCAAACCCGTCACGATCCGTCATCATGCTCTCCTTGTTTCCTGTCCGGATAGGCGGCCAGCAGCGCGTCCAGCCCCGCCCGGTTCATCGCGGGCATGCCGGCACCCTGCCCCAGCATCAGGCGCAGCTCGGCCGGTGTCAGACGCCAGAACTGATCCGGCGTCAGGCGCAAACCCGTCATCCCGGCCCGCATCAGCACCGGCCAGTCAAAACCGCTCATTGCCCCGGCACCATGAAGGCGCGCGCCAATAGCTCGGCGGCGGCTTTCGCACCCGCCATCGGGCCGCCTGCGATCTCGGCATGCAACAGGTCATCGCGGGTAACCTGCGCGCCGCCGCCCCGCAGCCCGGCCACAACCAATGCCAGCACATCGCTGCTGGAAAACCCTCCGCCCTCGAACCGCTGCACCAGATCAACCAGCGAACTGCTGTTCAGATCCTGCTCCAGTTCGGCCAAGGCGCCCAATGTCAGCTTGAGCACCCGCCGCTCCCCATCGATGGTTAGCGCCACCTCGCCCGTCCACGGATTGGTCATCGGATCACAGCGCCGTAAAGCTCAGCGCACCGGCGCTTGCCATGCTCATCTCATAGGTCGCCTCGCCATTATGCGATCCGGCATATTCGATACCGGTGACCTGGAACGCCCCTTCGACAATGCCAAAATCGGGAATGATCACCTGAAACGCCGGGGTCTCACCATCAAAAAACAGCTGCCGCGCACGTTCATCCGTACCGGCGTCCTTGAACACGCCCGAGCCGGAAATTGCGGCGGATTTCACGCCTGCGCCAGACAAAAGCTCGCGCCATCCGCCCTGGCTTTCCAGACTGGTGACATCCACGCTTTCGGCATTGAAACTCACCCGCGTGGCGCGCAGCCCCGCGATGGTCTCGAACAGCCCGGTGCCGTTCATATCCACTTTGACCAACAGGTCTTTTCCATTTTGCGCAGCCATAATTCTCTCCGTTGATTGCTCAGTTATCTTCCACGCGAGCGCGGAACCTCAGGTCGATCTGCCGGATTGCTCCGCCCGTTCCAGTGCGCCGGGCCGCAGCGCGTTCAAACCAAAGCCCGACCAGCCGCCCCCGCGCCAAAAGAAGCGGTGCGCCCTCCAGCGCGTCGCAGACCGCACCGGCCAGGGTCTTGGCTGCGGCAAATCCCGATGCTTCGGACACGACCGAAACCGTAAACCGGTGCACCGCACCTGCCCCCGACTGGTCGGATGCGTCGCGCACATCCTCGGGCCCAAGCGTCACATAGGTCTGCGGCACTGCCCCTGCGGGAACCGCGTCGTAGATCGCATCGTTCGCAAGCGTGCTGACATCGGAATCCCGCGACAACTGTCGAAAGACGGCCTCTTGCAATGCTGCCGCTGTGCCATAGCTCATGCCGCCACCTCTTCGTCTGCGAAACAGGTCAGGTAATGCCCGCGCGGGTCCCGGTCTGCGACGGCGCGGATCACGAACAGGCGTTCGCCCTCGCGGAACCGCTGATCCGGCGCGGGCCGCATCGAAGACCCCTGCGGGGCACCGCGCACGACAATGCGATAGCTGACCCGCGACACAGGCACACCGGCAATGGATCGTTCGGCGCCGCTGCGCGCCGAAACCTCGGCCCAGTGATTGCCCAGCGCGGCCCAGGTCTCGGTGAAACCACCGGACCCGTCAGCCAGCCTTTCCGGTGCCTCAAGCACAAGCAGCCGGTTCAAATGCGGCACCTTCATTGGCCCACTCCTGCACCGAACCGAACCATCCGGTAGCGCTGGATCAGGCTGGTCACACCAAAGGGCATGCACCCGTCGCCAAGCGCGGTTTCATCCCGGTATTCGTAGTAATGCGCGGCCAGCAACAGAACCGCCTGTGCCAGATCGGCGGGCAGGCCGCCCCAATCCCCGGCCATCCCTGCGGCAAAGACAATGCTGACCGAACCGCCCGTCGCGATTGCCGGCAAGGCCAGGGCTGCGGGCCGCAACCGGGGCCGCTGGCTGTCACGTTCCAACCGATAGGCCGAGGCATCCACCAATGTGTCGGTGCCTGCCGCGTCCGTCAGGGTGACCTCGCCAATCCTCTGGACCGGCGCCACGGGCAAAACCTCACCGGCAGGGTCGCGCCAGATGCTCACGCACCAGGAAAAATTTCGTTCGATCAGCACCTTGCCGGTCCGCGCCTCAATCGCTGCAATGGCCGCACGCAGAAAACCTTTCAGCACATCGTCCTGCAGGTTGTCCTCGGCAAACCCGGTACCCAGCCGCAAATGCGCTTTGAACTGATCCACCGGCAGCGCCGCATCCGCGATGGCGGTTTCTTCGGTCAACATCATCCATACACTCCGCAATCTCGGACCCCTCCGGGGCCGCTACTTCAGGAAAATGACGGGCACGCGCCGCCCCACGTTGCTCGGACGGAGGGGAGCAGCTAGACAACGCGAGGGATCTCACCCCGGCCCGCGCCCGCCGCCCGAAGGGCCGATATGGCCCCCCGGATCCGTCACCGCTTAGGCGGTGCCGAATTTCACCAGCTTGATCGCGGCAAAGTCGCTTACGTCGCCGCCCACGCGCTTGGTCGCATAGAACAGGACATGCGGCTTGGCGCTGAACGGGTCGCGCAACACGCGCAGATCGGGACGCTCGGCAATGGTGTAACCCGCCTGGAAGTCGCCAAAGGCGATCGAGAAACTGTCGGTCGCGGAATCCGGCATGTCCTCGGCAATCAGCACCGGATAGCCCATCAGACGCGCAGGTTCACCGGCAGCCAGACCATCCGACCACAGGAAGCGTCCATCGCTGTCCTTCAGCTTGCGGATCACTCCGGCCGTTTTCGAGTTCATCACAAAGGTGCCATTGACCCGGTACTGCGCGCCCAGCGCATAGACCACATCGACAATCGCATCCGCATCGACGCCACCATCAATGCCAGTGGGCACATAGCCGATATTGCCCCAGTCCCAGACATCATTGTCGACCTTGGCATGGTCCAGAATACCCTTGGGCTTGTCCGCGCCGTCACCCGAGATGAACGCCGCCGCCTCAGCCCGTGCGAATTTGTCGGCGATGCGCCCGGCCAGCCAGCCTTCGACGTCAAAGGCGCTGTCATCCAGCAGACGCTGCGAGGCCTTGGGCAGCGCGCTCAGCTCGTGCAGCGCAATGGAAATGCGGTCGATCGACGGCGTCGCCGTCTCGACAGAGGCCGACGTTTCGTCCGCCCAGCCCGCGCCCACATCGGTGTGGTCGATCAGCACGTCGAACGAGTTCGCCTCGACATTCACAACCGACGCAATCGAACGGATGGACGCCGTGGATTTCAGCACCGACTTGATGATTTCCGCGGTTTGCGGATCGACCAGGTAACCGCCATCGCTGTTCACCGCGCTCGACAGAGACTTCGATTCCATCTCAAGCCCGCGCAGCCCGTCATCCTCACCCGAACGCACATAGGCGTCAAAGGCCTTTTGATGCGGGGCGCCGTCCTCGATGGACGCCGCAAGATGCGGGCGCGCCGCGATGGTTGAATTACGATCCAGCATGGTCAGTCGCTCTTCTGTCTGTTGCAATTGGGTTTTAACTTCAGCCTTCAGGCCCTTGAATTCATTCACGAAGCCAGCCATCGCCTGCTTCACCTCCTGAACCAGGGGCGCACCCTCTCCGGTCAAGGCCGGGGTCTCGGTCTTGCTCATCAGCATGTCCTGTCTTTGGGTGGGTTTGAGGCGCGCTAGGTCCGCGCCAGCTCCTGCCGAGCGTTGTCGAACACCTCGGCAATACTGCGCCAGGTGTTCTCGGCCTCGGGGTCGCTCCCCTTGGCCGCCACCCGCGCACTGGGCAGCATCGGGAACGTCACCAAGGACACCTCCCACAGCTCCAGTTCGGTCAGGACCCGCTGGCCCTTGTCATTCTTCACGGCCCGCTTGGTGCGATAACCAATCGACAGGCCATCCATCGCCCCCGCCCGGATCAGCTCGGCGGCCTCGCGGCCCTTCTGCGTGCTTTCCAGCAGACGCCCCTTGACCCACAGGCCCTTGTCATCCTCGCGTACCTCGTCCCAAACGCCGATGGGTTGCGCCGGGTCGTGCTGCCACAGCATCTTGACCCGCTGACCTGCCCTGGCGAGCCCGTCGAGCGAGCCGCGATAGGCCCCGCGCTGCACGACGTCGCTGCCCTGATCAACCTGGCCGAACAGGCTGGCATAGCCTTCGATCACCGCATCCTCGGACACCGATAGACCTTCGCCAAACCGCGCGAATTTATGTTCCAAATTCATGAACTTCTCCATGTAACCCATTGAACTCATGGCGTTGCCACGAGAAATGACTGGAATGCTTGCGCCAGGATCACCGCCGCCACGCCATAGACCGTCAGCCACAACCGCTTTTCCAACCGCTCCATCATCTCTTCGATCTGATCCAGCCGCCGGCACAGATGCGCGTGCTGGATTTCGGCCACCCGCTCATGCGCCGCCAAACGCAGGCCCGGCGCGCAGTCAAAGGGCGCATAACCGTCAGCCATCCGCACGCTCCGGCAACCCCAGCAGCACGCGCTTTTCAGCATCCGTCAGGAAATCGGCGCCGTTGACCCGCGCCCATTGCGCATCGCGTTCCGCCGACAGCGCGGGCACCTGGTCCAGATCGGGCTTCAGCACCAGGTCATCGCCGGTAAAGCCCGCCAGCCATTCCGACACCGCCGCCGCCACCCGCGTCACCAGGGGCAACACGGTCAGGCGATAAAACGCCCGGTTGGCCTCCTGATAGTTCGAATAGGTCGCGTCGCCTGCGATCCCCAGCAGCATCGGCGGGACCCCAAAGGCCAGCGCGATCTCGCGGGCGGCGGCTTCCTTGGTCTTCTGAAACTCCATGTCAGAGGGCGAGAACCCCATCGGTTTCCAATCCAGGCCCCCTTCCAGAACCATCGGACGCCCGGCATTGCGCGCCCCGCGATAGTTCTGCTCGATCTCGTCAGACAGACGGCGGAACTGATCCTCGGCCATCACCCCATGGCCATCACCCTTCCACACCAGCGCGCCCGAAGGCCGCGCCGCATTGTCCAGCAGCGATTTCGACCAGCGCGAGGCGCTGTTATGCACATCAATCGCCATCGCCGCAGCCTGCATCGGCGAGAATCCGTAATGATCATCCTGCGGGTGGAACGATTTGATATGGCAGATGTTTTCCGCCGCAAACCGGTGCTTCTTGCCACCGACCGCATAGTCATAGGCCTTGGGCCAGCCATCCGCGCCGGGCACCACGCTCATCCTGTCGGATCGCAGCACATGCAGCTCAACCGGCAGGCCATCCTCGGCCTGAACCGCTTCGACATAGGCGTTCCCCGACAACAGCAACTGCCCGAACAAGGCCTCCATCATTTCGGCCCGGCCCTGCGCCGCATTCGGGCGGCGCATCAGCGACAGGATCGGATGGGTATCAAACCGCTGCGCCTGATCCTGCAGCACCAGCGGCAAAGCCGCCGCCGCCTCGGCAATCAGCTTGACGGATCGAAACCCCACCGGGTTCCCCGAAAACCCCGTCCGCGTCAGCGACACCGCATCCCTGGGGCTCCACGCCACGCGCCCGCCCGTCTGCCACGCCACCACAGGCCCCGCCGCGCTCGCCTTCGCCTCGGGCGCTGCTTCAGCCGATCCACGACGCAAGAAATCGAATACCATCTGTGCTCCTTTCTGCCGCCGCACTGCCCGGCTTGTTGAAAGGAGTTATGACGGAAAGAAGTTTAAGCCTTGGGAATGGGGCGTACGGGGGGTGGGCAACGGTGATCTCTATCAATCCAATCCGGCGCGCGGCCTGGATTTTCCTCATTGCCGACACGGCTCTGAAAATTCGATCTAGACGCGCAAGCTTTGCTTGAATACTCCTGCACTTACAATGTCATAGCTTTCAAAAATGCAGTAAGGTTTATAATGAATTTGACCAAACCAGTCGCGCCGCTCGTGCTTATTGCGGTGTCAGGATGTCTCGGGCCTGATTTGGATTACGGTGCGGAACCGACAACCTTCAATTATACCGAAGCCGGCAGCTCGGGCCTGAATGCCATCAGGCCTTACCCAACGCCCGAGGACGTTTGCCAAGTCATCAGTGAAAACCAAGCCATCCGTGAACCGGTCGACGACGGATCGTTCCTGATTGCTTGCCCAAAGCACGAACGCGGCGCAATCAGCGACAGGCGGGGCGAAGGCGCGAAAGTCATCGCATACGCGCGGCACTGGACAATACTGTCCGTACCCGCTCGTTAATGTCTCGTGTGGCCGCGGAATGCTAAAGCGACCGCACCCTAGGCCGCCGATACGCCCCCGCAGGCCCCACAATCAACTCATGCAGCGCCCAGACCAGCGCGTCGACCCGGTCGGGCGAGCCCTGCCCTTGATACCCGCGCGCTGTCATCTGGCACATCTGCTCTTCCAGCGCGTCCAGCCCGGCGACATGGCGCACCCGCCCCTGTTCGTACAAGGCCGCTACAGGTTCCGCCCGCGCGACCTTACCCCGCGACGCCCGCACCGCGCGATATGGCACCAGAGGGTCCACCTGCCGCACGACCTCTTCCACCAGTTGCCCACCCTGATTGACTTCGGCCACCAGCCGTTCGGCCCCAAACTCATCCATCGCGTCAATCGCCGCCTGCGCCCAACCTGCCGGGCCAACGCCCTGCACCGTGCGGTCGGCCAGCACATAGGCGCGCCACTCCTCGGGCGGCCCCTGCACCTGAGCCCCCACGACCACGATCCCACAGGCATCCGCGCCTGAGCCGGACGTCACCGCCGGGTCCAGCGCCACCACGATGCGATCCAACGCGGGTGCTTGCGCACAGCGCGCCGCCTCCAGCATCGACCCCGTCCACAACGCCCCTTCGGCATCCGACAGCAGCACCCCGTCCAGCTCTTGCCGCCCCAATCGCGTGCCCGCGTAACGCGCGCGCACCTCCTCCAGAAAAGACCCCGCCAGATTGGCCCGGTTCGCCTCGGTCGGCGCATGCGTTTGCACGGTCGAGGGCGACGCCAGCAAATCCTTCAAGACCTTTACGTTGCGCGGTGTCGTGGTCACACAGACCCGAGGGCGATCCCCCAACCGCAGCGCGAATTGCAGCATATCCCAGGTGTCGCCTGCCTTTTTCCACTTGGCCAGTTCGTCCACCCAAGCCGCATCAAACTGCGGCCCGCGCAGCCCCTCGGGGTCATGCGCCGAAAACGCCTGCGCCTCGGCCCCGTTGGGCCAGACCAGCTTGCGTTCCGATGCTTTCCATGTGGGCCGCCGATCCGGGGGCGAACACTGCAATATCCCGCTATCGCCGAAAATCATCACGTCGCGCACCTGGTCAAAGGTCTCACCAACCAATGCCACGCGACTGGCCGCGCCGTTGTCCAACGGCAATGACCCTTCGACCATCGAACGCACCCATTCGGACCCCGCCCGCGTTTTCCCCGCGCCGCGCCCGCCCATGATCACCCAGGACCGCCAGTCGCCTTCGGGCGGCAATTGATGCGGCAGCGCCCAGAATTCAAACAGGAAAGGGAGGGCGCACAGCCCCCCCTCCCCGATCTCACTCAGAAATCTGTCTTGCACCGCAGCAGGCGCGGAGGCGAGCCAACCGGCACCCGACCTCAAACCGAGCCCGGTCAAGGTCGAGCGCGTATCCCCCTTGGGCAATTCCGGCTTGTCTGTGATGTTGTTCGACAAAGCTTGTCTCCACTTTCTGGCAAGTTCGGATCAGCCCCTCTAGCTGTCCGAATTGCTTGGCTGAACCAGCAAGATCTGCATCCTCCCCGGTTCCGATCTGTTTGCGCAGGTCTTCCGCCGCTTGCCGCAGATCGCGAATGGATGTCTCAAGCGACTGCAACAAGTCAGCCGTCCGCGACATCCTCTCTTCCGGGGTAATCAAAGTCATGTTTGCCTGTGACCTCATGCGTGAGTTTTTCCGCACGAGAGAAACGAAAAACGGCCACCGGGTCGCCCCGGGGCCGTCGCCCACCTCTTCTAGCATGACACAATATGTACCAATAAAAGTGCGCAAAGTCAATGTGTTGCGCAACACCCGCGCAACGGCTGGCGTTCGCAGCGTTTACCTTTCGACAATGCCCCAACTGCTGTTTGCCGCGACGCGCGCACTGCAACGGCGCGTCGCACGGACCGTTCCGGCAACACCGCGCAGCGCTGCCTCAATTCCCGTAACAGCCAGAAAAATCAACCGGGACCCAACGCCACCGTGCAATTCCAGAAAGGCATCTTCTTCCTGCAAAGCCCTTGAACGCCGCGCGCTGGGAAAGGGAACCCTGCGCCCTCCAATCTGATTTGCACCCGTGGTCATGTTCGCTCTCCTGCCGGTGACAATGATCCTGCTTGACTGACGCCAAATTTAGCGGCCAGATGGGTGCAATAAAATGAAATGCTTTGAAATGATCTTTTCATGAATGAAGACTGGGACACCCTACGCCTGTTTCTGGCCGTCGCACGCGAAGGCGGTCTGTCCCCGGCGGCCAAAGTCACAGGAAGCAGCCCGGCCACGCTCGGGCGCAGGATGCTCAAACTCGAACGGCATCTTGGCATCGACCTGTTTCACCGGCACGACAGAGGGTATGAGCTGACAACCGAAGGTCGGGAACTGGCGTCCCGCCTCGCCCCCGTCGAAGGTCAGATCGCCCGACTGCTGAAACCCAAGGACCGGCTGAACAAACCGCTGATAAAGCTTTCTGCCGGAACATGGTCCGCACTCGCTCTGATGTCGCGGATCACCGATATCGTTGGCACGCCACAGGACATCCGGCTCAGGATCCACTCGGACGAACAAAATCTCAGCATCATCAACCGCGAGATCCATCTTGGCATCCGCAACAAAAAGCCTGTGCAGGACAATTTGGCCGGGCAGAAACTGCCCCCGGTTCATTTTGCCCCCTATGCCACGGCCAAGGCGCAAGACAGGTGGATCGGGGTTCTGGCCGATACGCCATCCGCCCGGTGGGTGAAAAAGAAAGTGGGGCGCGACGCGATATGCGAGGTCACATCGCCCAGGAACAGCCTTGATCTGGCGCTTGCGGGCCTTGGGATCGCGGTGTTGCCGACCTTCATCGGGGACACTCAGGACGGGTTGAAACGCGTTGGGCAGATCATCCCGGAATTGTCTCATGACCAATGGCTCACCATGCATCAGGACGACAGGCATCTGCCGGAAATACGCCGCGCAATAGACCGGATCAGAACGATCCTTCAAAGCACCGCTTAGAAAGGTCAATTGCGCCCAAGGCTTGACATTTCCTTCGCGACACCGCATGTGCCCTATCAAACAGCGCTGCTGCGTGAGCATTCGGGCCTTTCGCCCGCCAGCGCCCGATTTACCCCATAGTTCCCCATCACGCAGGGTTCTTGACGCGACGGCCAGATGTTGCAGGAAACGCCTGCACGTCCTGAGGCCTCGCACAACCCCTGCCGGTCGCGGATGCGGCCCATCACGACTTGCCCGTGGGCCATTTCCCCGGGCTGCAAAGGATAGTTATTTGTTCGACTTTGACATGCTCGGCCTCGCGCCGGCCCTGAACGACGCGCTCAAGCGCGCAAAATTCACCCAACCGACACCGATCCAGAACCAGGCGATCCCACTGGCGTTGAATGGCCATGATATTCTTGGCCTGGCCCAGACCGGCACCGGCAAGACGCTGGCCTTTGGCCTGCCGCTGATCGACCATCTTCTGGCACAACCGGGCAAACCGGCCCCCAAAACGGTCAAGGCCCTGATCCTTGCGCCCACGCGCGAACTGGTCAACCAAATCGCCGAAAGCCTGCGGAACCTGACGGGCAAGACCAAGCTGCGCGTCGCCACGGTTGTCGGCGGCCAGTCCATCAACAAACAGATTTCCTTTCTGTCGCGCGGCTCCGACATTCTTGTCGCCACGCCGGGGCGTCTGATCGACCTGATGGATCGTGGCGCGGTCGACCTGGGCTCGGTGCGCCACCTGGTGCTGGACGAGGCCGACCAGATGCTGGATATGGGCTTTATTCACGCGCTGCGCCGCATTGCGCCGCACCTTGGCACCCCGCGCCAGACCATGTTGTTTTCGGCCACGATGCCAAAGCAGATGGAAGAACTCAGCCAGGCCTACCTGACCAACCCTCAGCGCGTTCAGGTCTCGCCTCCGGGCAAGGCCGCCGACAAGATCACCCAATCCATCCACTTCGTGACCAAAGCCGAAAAGCCGGGCAAATTGCGCGACATACTGTCAAAGGACCCTGACGCGTTGACGCTGGTGTTCTCGCGCACCAAACACGGGGCCGAACGCCTGATGAAAGGGCTGGTTGCCGATGGCTTCAACGCGGCCTCGATCCATGGCAACAAAAGCCAGGGACAACGTGACCGCGCGATCAAGGCGTTCCGTAGCGGCGAAATCACAATTCTGGTCGCGACCGATGTCGCCGCCCGCGGGATCGACATTCCGGGCGTCGCCTATGTGGTGAACTATGACCTGCCCAATGTCCCGGACAATTACGTCCACCGTATTGGCCGCACCGCCCGCGCCGGACGCGAGGGCGAGGCAATCGCCTTTTGCGCGCCGGACGAAGTCGATCAACTGCGTCAGATCCAAAAACTGATGAAGATCGACATTCCCGTGGCCAGCGGCACAATGCCCGAAGCAGAAGAGCCCAAAAAGCCCAACCGGCGTCAGGGCAACCGTTCGCGTCGCGGCGGGCCTCGTCCGCACGCCGGAGCCGGAGGCGCGGCCAAACCCGCCGGCAAGAAACGGCGTCCCCGCCGCAGGCCCGCGGCCTGACGACGGCTCGGCCACACCGCATTCGGTGTGGCCCCGCCTGCAATCGCCCGGCCCCGTGATCCGCGGGTTTTATGCGGTTCCGCGAACCGGGCGGTCGTTTTCGATATTGAACCGCATTCCATCAAGCAGCTCGTCCAGGTCGGGCCTGGCTGCGGGACCGTTCGAGATATCCACCAGCATCAGCGTCCCGTCAGGGCGCAGGGCAAACGCCCCGGGCTCGGCAAAGGGGCGCTCGGTCTCTGCCTCGGAAAGCGGAACCGAAACATACAGGCCCAGCTTGCGCATCTGCTCTTGAGACAGGTCGTAACACAGGTCAAAACCCCACGCGAATTCAGCCTTGTCCGCCAGCGCCTTGTCCTCGGGGTCGGCCGACACGACAACGATATCCATCAAGGCGGCCCAGTCCGCCAGCGCCTGATTAAGCTTGCCCAGGAATCGTTTGCATCGTGGACACTGACGGCCGCGATAGACAAACAGCATGGTCCACCGATCCTTGGGGCGACCGATCTCGATCTGTCTGTTTTCTCCGGCAACCGACAGCGCAAATGCCTCGACCGGTACACCGACCTTTGGTTTGAAATCCGTCATTTCCATCCTCGTTGCCTCAGGTAAACAGGCGCGCATTATGGCGCCAAAGGGCGGGTTAGTCCGCCCCCGCCATTACCGTGACATCGGTCGGAAAACGCAACAGGCAAGACCCGGAATAGCCCCCAACAGGCATCACCAACGCGTGAACCGGGGGGGGCCTGCATATATCCCACGCGGTCGAGGCATTGGAAACCGCCGCTCTGACAGGCTGCAGATTTGACAATGCCCCGGCGGCGCACGGACCCTTTAGTTGCCCGAATTCTTTTGCTCTGCTTCGATCTCGCGCCATTTGGCGACGTTGCGATTGTGTTCCTGCAGCGTTTTCGCAAAGGCGTGCCCGCCGGTGCCATCGGCCACGAAGAACACGAAATCCGTATCGTCCGGCGCAACGGCAGCTTGAAGGCTGGCAAGCCCCGGATTGGCAATCGGCGTGGGCGGAAGGCCGTCAATCAGGTAAGTATTCCAAGGCGTTGCACGGCGCAGCTCGCTGCGGCGCAACCCGCGCCCTAATGAGCCCTGCCCTTTGGTGACCCCATAAATGACGGTTGGGTCCGTTTGCAGCTTCATCCCCTGATCCAGACGGTTCACGAATACGCTGGCCACCTGACCACGCTCTTCGGGAAGACCGGTTTCCTTTTCGATGATCGACGCCAGGATCAGCATCTCTTCGGGGCTTGCCAGCGGCAACCCGTCCTGCCGGCCTTCCCAGGCGGCATTGATCCTGAGCTGCTGTTTGTCCTGCATGGCCTGCAACAGGTCATTCCGGTCGCCGCCGGGCGTGACCTCATAGCTGTCCGGGGCAAGCATCCCCTCGGCTGGCAATTCCTGTACGGCACCGCTGAGAACTTCGACCGATTTCAGCGCCTCGACGACCTGCCAACTGGTGACACCTTCGGCCAGCGACACCCGGAATCTGGTGTCAGACTCACCCAGTTTCTGCGCAAATACGTCCGGCACTTCGTCTTCGCCCAGCTCGAACGCGGCGATCTCGACGAAATTCAGGCTTGCCGGGTCCAGTTCGCGCACCCGCGCCTGGGTCCGCGTGACACCGATGCGGTACTCGATCTCAGTGCCGCAGGTGCTGGCGCCGCTGCGGGTAATCTCGTCAATGATCTGCTCCATCGACGCACCTTCGTGCACCAGGAAACTGCCGGCTTTCAGCTGCTGGGATTTGTCGGTGTAATCAGCCGCCATCCGAAAGACAGTCGCGCTGGAAATCGCGCCCTTGTCTTCCAGTTCGCGGCTGACATTGGTCATGTTCGATCCGCTTTTCACCTGCAGGCAAATCGCGGTTTCAAGCGGGCCCTGGGCCTTGTATTGGGATTGCCCCCACAGGATCAGCCCTCCCATCAGGAACATGCCGACCACCAGAATGGTCAGCATGTTGGACGCCAGTGCCCGCCACATCAGCTGACCTTTCCGAAAATCACGCTGGCATTGGTGCCGCCAAACCCGAACGAGTTCGACAACGCTACGTTGATCTCACGCTCGCGCTTGGCATTCGGCGCCAGGTCAATCGGTGTTTCAACCGCCGGGTTGTCCAGGTTTATGGTCGGCGGCGCGACCTGATCGCGGATTGCGAGGATCGAAAAGATCGCCTCGATCGCTCCGGCTGCGCCTAGCAAGTGCCCGGTGGCCGATTTGGTCGACGTCATTGTCGCATTTGCGGCATGGTCGCCCAGCAACCGCTCTACTGCGCCCAATTCGATAGTATCTGCCATGGTCGAAGTGCCATGCGCGTTGATATAGTCTAGGTCCTTAGGCTCCAGCCCGGCACTGCGCAGCGCGGCCTTCATCGAACGCTCGGCGCCATCGCCATCTTCGCTGGGGGCGGTGATGTGGTACGCGTCGCCGGACATGCCATATCCCAGAACCTCGGCATAGATCTTGGCCCCGCGGGCCTTGGCATGCTCATAATCTTCCAAAACGACCACGCCCGACCCTTCGCCCATCACGAAACCGTCGCGATCGATGTCGTAAGGACGGCTGGCGGATTTCGGATCATCGGCATATTTGGTGGACAGTGCCTTGCAGGCGTTGAAACCGGCAATACCGATCTCGCAGATACAGCCTTCGCCGCCGCCTGCGATCATGACATCCGCATCACCGGCACGGATGATCCGGCTTGCATCGCCGATTGCGTGGGCACCGGTCGAACAGGCTGTCACCACCGAATGGTTTGGCCCCTTGAACCCAAAGCGGATCGAAACCTGCCCCGAGGCCAGGTTGATCAGCGCGCCGGGAATAAAGAAAGGCGAGACCCTGCGCGGGCCCTTGTCACGGATCAGGTTCGCTGTTTCCGCGATGGACCCTAGCCCGCCGATCCCCGACCCGATCAGAACGCCGGTGCGCAGGCGCGCCTCTTCGTCTTCGGGCAGCCAGTCTGCATCCTTGCACGCCATCTCGGCGGCCGCGATGGAATAGAGGATAAAGTCCTCGATCTTGCGCTGTTCTTTCGGCGGCATCCAATCATTGGGATTGAATGTACCATCGGTTCCGTCCCCGCGCGGCACCTCGCAGGCGTAGGTCGTTGTGACCCCGCTTGCCTCTGCGTCGAACAACGTGATCGGTCCAGCGCCGGACTGGCCATCCAGCAGCCGCGACCAGGTTTCCTCGACGCCGCTCGCCAAAGGAGTGACCAATCCCAGACCGGTTACAACGACTCTGCGCATGAAGTGCCTCTTGCCTGCTTCCTGTTATGAGAACCGCTCATACCCCGCCCCGGGGGCCGGGGGCAAGAGCAACAGCATATTCCCCACCGACAACCGGCCGCGAATTTCCGCCCACGGCGCAAAAAATCCTGCCGGTTCGCACCGAAAGCAGGGCACCGGCGAACCCGGTGCTCCTGCTTCAGCGGCCAGGGGGCCAAATGCTACTGGAACTGCGCCACAGGTTCATGGGCTGTCCGGGCGACCTCAAGCGCGTCGGACAGGTCGATTGTCTTGCGGAACAAGGCCCTTCCGACCAGCGCGCCCGCGATATTGGGGATATAGGCCAGCCGGGATATGTCATCTGCCGTGCGCACGACACCGCTGGCGATCACCGGCGTGCGCGAATGCGCGGCCAGCCCCGAGATCAGACCAAGCTGTGCCTCGACATCCTCCATATCGCTGTCGATATCCGTGACGACGATGGCGGCAAACGGCGTATCGACAAAGGCATCGATGAACGCTTCGGGTGTGAACGCGCTTTGACGGCGCCAGCCATCGCTCATCACCGCCCCCTGCCAGACGTCAACGGCAAGCACGATCTGGTCGGGGTGGAACTTGGCCAGTTCCTTGACCAACATCGGGTCGCGGGCCGCCAAGGTGCCGATCACGATGCGTCCGGCCCCCTTGTCGATCCAATGCTCGACCTGTTCGCGGCTGCGCATGCCCCCGGCCAGTTGCACGGGTATCTCGGCGGTGCGGATGATTTCCTCGACCAGTTCGGCATTGGTGTCGCGCCCCTCGATCGAATCGAAATCGGTCAGGTGCATCCATTCAGCCCCGGCAGCCGCCCATCCGCGCGCGGTTTCCGCCGGATCGACGTGCCAGATCAGAGGGTTATCCAGACGCCCCTTGTCCAGCGTCACACAACGGCCATTCTGCAGTTCCAGTGTAGGGTAAATCCTCATGAGCTCGCTCCTCCGCCAGATCGCTCCGGAAATCCAGAATACCATAGCAGAGCAAGCCCGGACCGCGTCTTCCCAGTTTCGGCAAACCGCGGGCCATTTGCGGCACCGGTCCCGGATCGGGGGCGCTGTCAGATACGGGCGGGCGGTCCGTCCCGTCGGAACAGCTTTACCAGGCTGTTCTCATAGCTGGTTTCGCGCAAAAGCGCATAGCCCAGCTTGTGCGCAAGCCTCAGAGATCCCTCGTTGGCGGCATCGACCATCGCAACCAGCGGGCCCGGCATGATCCGGTCAAACCAGTCATGCGCGGCACGCGCCGCTTCATAGCCCAACCCCTGCCCCTGCGCCTCAGGCGCCAGAACCCAGCCTGCTTCGGGGAAGGTGTCGAAATCCGTTCCCAGGCCGCGATCTGAATAGAAAAACCCCGCCTGTCCGATCATCCTGCGATTCGATTGCAGGACGACGGCCCACTGGCCGAACCCCGCCATCTGCCAATGACCTGCATTTCGCAGGAAAGATTCCCAGGATGCCCCGCGCGTGCGCGGCTTGCCACATATGTGCCGGACCACATCGGGGTCGCACCAGATTTCTGCAAACCTGTTGAAATCCTCAGGTCGCATCCCGCACAACGTCAAACGCGCCGTGTTTATCATCGGGGTGGATCTTATCATGCCCTTGCCCGCTTGTTTTTTGCCTCGGGTCCACAGTGCAAACCAACAAATCACCGCGCAAGAGCGAATTGACCAGGGCAAACAAAAACGGCGCCTCCGTTGCCCGGAAGCGCCGTTTCGGATCAGAATTGAAACGCTTAGGACGCTTCAGAGATAAACTTGACGGCGTCGCCGAAGGTCTGGATGGTCTCGGCTGCGTCATCGGGGATCTCGATGCCGAACTCTTCTTCGAAGGCCATGACCAGTTCCACGGTATCCAGGCTGTCTGCGCCCAGATCGTCGATGAAGGACGCGTTTTCGGTCACTTTGTCCTCTTCAACACCCAGGTGCTCAACAACGATCTTTTTAACGCGATCTGCGACGTCGCTCATGTCTATTCCTCATTCAATTTCTGGGCTGTGTGCCCGGTTCTGCCCTTGCCCGCTCGGGGTGGCTTTGGTTTGCCCGTTCGGGCGGTTCAGGTCCCGGGTTACCGGGAAAGTGAGAGAGCCGATCAACCGACCGGCCCAAGCGCGTGTGCGCCGCCTATAGCACAGACAACGCAAGAGGCAAACGCTTTCGCATTCGCCCCCGACCGCGATCACAACATGGCCATACCGCCGTTCACATGCAAGGTCGCACCTGTGACATAGGCCGCCTCGGGGCTGGCCAGATACAGGACAGCGGCCGCAACTTCGGTCGAACTGCCCATGCGCCCGGCGGGCACCTGCTGCAACAGACCGGCCTTTTGCTCGTCCGTCAGCTTTTCCGTCATCGCGGTGGTGATAAAGCCCGGCGCGACGGCATTGACTGTGATTCCGCGCGTCGCGACCTCATGGGCCAGCGCCTTGGAGAACCCGACCATGCCAGCCTTGGACGCGGCATAATTCGCCTGCCCCGGATTGCCGATGGCCCCCACGACCGAAGAGATGTTCACAATCCGGCCCCAGCGCGCCTTCATCATCCCGCGGATCACGCCCTTGCACAGCTTCATCGTCGCCGTCATGTTCACGTCGATCACGCTTTGCCATTCCTCATCGGACATGCGCATGAACAGGTTGTCGCGCGTGATCCCTGCGTTGTTCACCAGGATATCGACGGACCCCATCGCCTCGGCGGCCTGCTTGGGCAGCGCGCTTACCGCGTCAGCGTCGCCCAGGTTGCACGGCAGCACATGTGCCCGCTCGCCCAACTCGTCCGCCAGGGCCTGCAACGGCTCGACCCGCGTTCCGGACAGTCCGACCGTTGCCCCCGCACCGTGCAGCGCGCGGGCAATGTCGCCGCCAATGCCGCCCGAAGCCCCGGTGATCAGCGCGTTCTTTCCTGTCAAATCAAACATTCGGTGTCCCTCTTGGTTCGTTCGTTGTGACGTCCTGCGCGATCAGGCAGGCGTCTGAATGGCTTTGGCCACGTCGTCAGGCGTACCGACCGCCTGGCACGCGATGGCGCGGTCAATCTTGCGGATCATCCCGGAAAGAGCTTTTCCTGCACCGATCTCCCATGCCTCGGTCACGCCCTGCGCGGCCATGAACTGAACCGATTCACGCCACCGAACCGATCCTGTGACCTGCTCGACCAGCAATTGACGGATTTCATCCGGGTCGCTGACCGCCGCGGCCCGAACGTTGGCAATCAACGGCACCGCAGGCGCCTTGATTTCAACCTCGGCAAGCGCCTTGGCCATTGCATCCGCGGCGGGCTGCATCAGCGCGCAGTGGAACGGGGCGCTGACCGGCAGCATGATGGCGCGCTTGGCGCCCTTGGCCTTGGCAATTTCGGCTGCGCGTTCAACGGCGGCCTTGGCGCCCGAGACAACCACCTGCGTCGGATCGTTGTCATTGGCCGCCTGACAGACCTCGCCCTGCGCTGCCTCTTCGGCCACGGCGCGCACGGCCTCAAGATCAAGGCCCAGGATGGCCGCCATGGCGCCTTGCCCAACGGGCACCGCACTTTGCATGGCTTGGCCGCGAATGCGCAACAGGCGGGCCGTATCGGAAACCGAAAGGGCACCGGCGGCCGCCAGTGCCGAATACTCGCCCAGCGAATGCCCGGCAACAAAGGCCGCTTTTTGCGTGATCGAGACACCCTCGGCCTCAAGCGCCCGCATGGCCGCCATCGACGTCGCCATCAGCGCAGGCTGCGCGTTTTGCGTCAGGGTAAGCTGTTCGATATCCCCGTCCCAGATCAAGGTGCTGAGGGGTTCGCCAAGCGCTTCATCAACCTCGTCGAACACGGCCCGTGCGGTCGGGTATGCATCGGCCAGCGCCTTGCCCATTCCTATGGTCTGGGCGCCCTGCCCCGGAAATACAAACGCAATTGTCATTGCAACCTCTTCGATGACGTTTGGTTGCGGCGCGGTGTAAACTGACAATTGGCCCGGCACAAGCATTGCCTGCATTCTGCATTTCGGCACCGTATCTGTGCGCAACTCCGCCTTGCGCCGCCGTCCCAGCCATTTAGGTTGGTCACAGCCCTGCACCCGGAGACAACCTCGATGCCCCTGAACAATACACCTTCCAGCTATGGCAGCGTGACCAAGGCCTTTCACTGGCTGACCGCCCTGCTGATCCTGACCGCTTTGCCACTGGGCTGGATTGCCGACACCCTTGCGCATGCGATCTACAGCGCCACCGAAGCCCCCTCGGAAGACGCCATCGCCCGCGCCGCGCGCCTGTTTTCCTTGCACAAAACGGTCGGGATATCGGTCTTTTTCGTGGCCCTTGCCCGAATTGCCTGGGCCATAGGCCAAACCAAACCGGGCTTGCTGAACGCCGACAACAAACCCGAGGCGCTTGCGGCGGAAACCGTGCATTGGCTGCTATACGGGTCGCTGGTGATGGTGCCATTGACGGGTTGGGTGCATCACGCCTCGACCGAAGGGTTCGCGCCAATCCTCTGGCCCTTTGGGCAGAACCTGCCATTCGTTCCCAAATCCCTGTCACTGGCCGAGGTAACGGGCGCGTTGCACGGCTTGTTCATGTGGACCCTTGTCGGCGCGCTGGGTCTGCACGTCGCCGGGGCGCTGAAACACCACGTCATCGACAAGGACGGTACATTGCGGCGCATGCTTCCGGGTCGGGCGGATGTCCCCCAACCCCCGGCGCAGCATCACAGCGCCCTGCCTTTGGCTGCCGCGCTTGCGGTTTGGATCGCGGTCCTGGCCGCGGGCTGGACAACGGGTGCATTTACCCATGACAGCGATGACGATGTCGGGGCGCAACTGGCGCAGGTCCAATCGGACTGGCAGGTGCAAGACGGCAATCTGGCCATAACCATCACCCAACTGGGCAGCCCGGTTACCGGGGCGTTCAAGGACTGGACCGCCGCCATCACCTTTGACGACCCCGCCGAGCCGGGCCTGGCCGGGTCCGTCGATGTCACGGTTGCAATCGCGTCACTTGGCCTGGGGACGGTTTCGGATCAGGCCATGGGGGCGGATTTCTTTGACAGCGCCCAGTTTCCCACGGCCCGGTTCACCGCCGAGTTGTTCAAAACCGAAACCGGGTACGAGGCCCGCGGGCCGCTGACGATACGGGACAAGTCGGTCGATATCGTCCTGCCCTTCGGGCTTGATCTGCAGGGCGACACCGCCACGATCCAGGGCGAAATCATGCTGAACCGGCTGGATTTCGACATCGGGGCCTCGATGCCGCAAGAGGATTCGCTGGCCTTTGCAGTGACCGTCGGCGTTCAACTGACGGCGACCCGCGGCAATAACTGACGACATCCTTGCGCCTTTGCACAAAAAAACCGCCGGTGGCCTCAGCCTCCGGCGGTTGCAACTAAAAGGTCAGGGATCAGTCCGCTTTCTGGGCTTCGACCGAAATCCGCAGCTCGACTTCGTCACCGACGAAGGGCGCGAACTTGCCCAGATCGAATTCACTGCGAACCAGGGTTGTGGTCGCGTCGAACCCGGCCCATTGCTTGCCGGCCATCGGGTGCTCGCCCGCCTGGTTCAGCTTGGCGTCCAGAACCACGGGCTTGGTGACACCGTTCATCGTCAGGTCGCCGGTAATCATCGCCGTGTTTTCGCCGGTCACTTCGATCGACGTCGAGGTAAAGGTCGCAAGGTCACCCTCGGCCGCGGCAAAAAAGTCCTCGGACATGAAATGCGCGTCACGTTGTTCCCAGCCGGTGATCATCCCGAGAACCGGCAGGGCCACCGACACGCTGGACGCGGCAGGGTCTTCCTGATCGAACATGATTTCACCCTCGAACCCCGAGAACATGCCCGTGGTCGTGGAAAAACCCAGGTGGTTATAGCTAAAGACGACCTGGCTGTGGCTTGGGTCCAGAACGTATTTTTCGGCACCCGCAAAGGCTGTGGTTGCTGACACGGCCAGTGCAGCGGCAAGAAGGGTGGATTTCATGACTTTCTCCGCAGTTGTGATTGCAAACCAGTTTGGCTGCTCGCAAACAAAAATGTGCCGCCCAAGGGCGGCACACAACCTTTTTTAAATCACAGTTTCTGTTACTTTTTGAACAGAACCCGAAATCAGGCGAAAATCGTGACACTTCCGCTAAGTTGCCCCTTCAGCGCTCGGCTGACATCCGCCGATTGCAGCGGCAGTTTCATCAGCAGACTGCCGTCAACGTCAAACAGTTCGACCTGATCGTCGGCGAACCGGGCACCGCCCAGCGTGTCATAGCTGCGGCGCAAAACGGTCTGCGGGCGGCCGTTTTCGTTCTTTTGCAGAACCCGAACTTCGCGGCGGATCGGGTCGAAATAGGCATCGGGGCGCGGGTCCAGAACTTCGAGCGTCAGCAAGGTGACCCCCAGGATCAGGAACATCAGCGACGCCACCATCTTGATCGGCCAGACATCTGCACCGATTACCGATCCGGGCATCAGCCACATGGAAAAGGCAGATACGATCAGAAAGGCGCCCAGCATTCGGAAAAGGACCAGCCGCGCCTTCCAGTTCGGCGCAAATGCAACCATGACCGGTACCGATTTTTCGTAAACCGCGGCGGGTGCGGTCTGTTGGAAAGTGTTCGTGTTCATAACGGCCATCTCGATCTGCCCTGTCTATGCAACTTGATCATCCGGGTAACGCCGGGGTTGCAAACAACTTTGAGCGGAAAAGCGTCAGGAATTGGGCACCTCAAAGGAAATTGGGCGACTTCACCAAGGCATCACGGCGGGTCTTGCCCTGCACGGACAAACGTGTATACGGGGCCATCCTTCGCAAGAGTTATGAATCGCGCAGCCTCTCGTGGCAGGGTCGCGAAGGGTTGAACGGCCCCGCCTATGAAATGCGCCTTGATATAAACAGGAGTGCACATGCCACTGTATGAGCATGTAATGATCGCGCGTCAGGATCTGTCCAACGCGCAGGCAGAAAGCCTTGTCGAACATTTCGGCACCGTTCTGGCGGACAACGGCGGCAACGTCGTCGAAAGCGAGTACTGGGGCGTCAAGACGATGGCTTACAAGATCAACAAGAACCGCAAGGGCCACTATGCCTTTCTGAAAACCGATGCCCCCTCGGGCGCGGTTCAGGAAATGGAACGCCTGATGCGCCTGCATGACGACGTCATGCGCGTTCTGACCATCAAGGTCGACGAGCATGCCGAGGGCCCCTCGGTCCAGATGCAGAAGCGCGACGAGCGCGAAGGCCGCCGCGAGCGCCGCTGATCAACGCCTGACGAAAGGACATAAACCATGGCCGCAAAACCATTTTTCCGCCGCCGCAAGGTCTGCCCGTTCTCGGGTGAGAACGCGCCGAAAATCGACTACAAAGACACCCGTCTGCTGCAGCGCTACATCTCTGAGCGTGGCAAGATCGTACCTTCGCGCATCACCGCCGTTTCGGCAAAAAAGCAGCGTGAACTGGCCCGTGCTATCAAGCGCGCCCGCTTCCTCGCCCTGCTGCCCTACGCCGTGAAGTAAGGAGAGACTGACATGCAAGTTATCCTTCTGGAACGCGTTGCGAAACTGGGTCAAATGGGCGACGTCGTCGACGTCAAGCCCGGCTTTGCCCGCAACTTCCTGCTGCCCCAGGGCAAAGCGCTGAGCGCGTCCGAGGCCAACATCGCCTCGTTCGAAGCCCAGAAAGCCCAGCTTGAGGCGCGCAACCTGGAAACCAAGAAAGAAGCTGAAGCACTGGCTGAAAAGCTGGACGGTCAGCAGTTCATCGTGATTCGCTCGGCATCGGATGCCGGCGCGCTGTACGGCTCGGTCACCCCGCGTGACGCCGCAGACGCCGCAACCGAGGCAGGCTTCACCGTCGACAAGAAACAGGTCATCCTGCTGGCTCCGATCAAAGAGCTGGGCCTGCACTCGGTCGTCGTCAAGCTGCACCCCGAAGTCGAAGCCGAAATCAAGATGAACGTGGCCCGCTCGGAAGAAGAAGCCGAACTGCAGGCTTCGGGCAAGTCGATCCAGGAACTGGCCGCCGAAGAAGAAGCAGCCGCTGAATTCGAGATCGCCGAACTGTTCGACGATATCGGCTCGGCCGCGTCTGACGACGACGACCTGGTCACCGAAGAAGCCCCGGCCGAGGAAGACGAAGCCAAGGCCTGAACCGGTACCGTTACTTAATTTGGGGAAAGGCCGTGCAGACATTGCGCGGCCTTTCTTTTTTCAATCGACACAAGCAAAATTTGGCCAGATTTCCAGCCTAGCCTTGCAGCGGCGCGTTTCACCAATATCATCCATGCGCGCAATTCGGAGACACGCAATGACCCCTTTCGCACGCCGCACCCTGCTTGGTTTTCTGATGGCGATCCCCCTGGCCGCCTGCGGTGGCTCGGACGCCGTCACAAAGTCGGCCGATCCTTTTGATCCGCCGCTTTACCCGAACGAAACACCTGAATTGCGGGTTTCGATCAACAAATGGGCAGACCATTACGAGATTCCGCGCGAATTGGTTCACAAGCTGGCCATCCGGGAAAGCACCCACCGCCCCTGGGCCGTGAACCGGCCCTATTACGGCCTGTTGCAGATCCTACCCGCGACGGCACGCTCGATGGGGTATAAGGGCAACGCTCAGGGCTTGCTGGACGCCGATACCAACCTTGAGTTCGCCGGGAAATACCTGCGCGGCGCGTGGCTTTTGTCGGATGGCGATCAACAGCGCGCCATCTTCCTTTATGCCAAAGGCTTTTACCCAGAGGCAAAAGCCCGGGGAATGCTGGTGGAAACGGGCCTTCGGCCAGCAAAATAAGGGTTTTTCGACCTAAACTAGCGCGCCGATCTGGACTTGGCGCGCAAAGTAGTGACAAAAATGCAGTATTATTCACGTATAAACTTCGCAAAAGCGCAGACGATTGGCGCTCTGCCTTGTCATGAAACTAAAAGTGTGATGTTGTTTTTACAGTGAAGTAAACACGTGTATCGCTCGGGCTCGACTGGTCGCTCAAGTGAGAACTCGAGCCACTCAATGGGCTGCAGCTGGTAGGCGCCTTATGGAAATACTTGATCTGAGCACTCTTCCAGACTCAGAAGCTCGATACACTGAGTTTCTGAAACAGGTCTGTGAAAAGCACGGCATGGATCACGCCGCCTATGCTGGTATGAACCCTGCCGCCGGAACCGTTGCCGGGTATGTTACCTATGGCGACGACTGGAAATCCCACTACCAGGATCAGGGTCTGATCATGCTGGACCCGACGCTTCACATGACCAAGCGCAGCATCGCCCCCGTCGACTGGAGCCGCCTGGAACGCAGCGACAATTTTCAACGTGTTTTCCGGGATGCGCATGATTTTGGCCTGTCCGATCAGGGGGTTACAATCCCGGTTCGCGGCCCCTATGGCGACATTGGCCTGCTTAGCGCGACGCGTGACTGCAGCCGCGAAGAATGGAAAAAGCAGCTTTCCCATGTCATTGGCGATCTGCAATCCATGGCCGTCCACATCCACGACACGGTTGTCTCTTCCGATGAGGTGACAAGTTCGCTATACCACCCGACATTGTCGACGCGCGAATCCGAGATCCTGCAATGGGTGGCCGCCGGCAAGTCGCAGCAGGATATCGGGGATATCCTGTCGATATCGCACCGCACTGTCGAAGTGCACCTGCGTTCGAGTCGCGAGAAACTGAACGCCCTCACGACCCCGCAGGCGGTTGGTCGGGCCATTGGGATCGGTTTGATCTCACCGGGATAATTCCAATAATATCCCAGATTTAGCCACAAAAACTCCAAAAATACGGGAAACCCCCAATAGCTTTTGCCCTTTTTCAGGGTAACGATGAGTGTACCGAATAAACCACTCGAAGGGGGAAGAAATGATCATCGTAGTTGATGGCCTGAACAGACACCTGTTCAGCGAAGTTCTTGACGAAATGTTCGAGTTGCGCGCTCGAGTCTTTGGCGGACGCCTGGGATGGGACGTCAATATCCAGGATGGAAAGGAAATCGACGAGTTCGATAATCTGGATCCGGCCTATGTAATCGGTCTCGACGATGGGGGGAATGTCGTCGCAGCCGTAAGGGCCCTTCAGACAACTGGTCCGCACATGCTGTCGGACGTCTTCTCGGCAATCCTGTGCGGCGAAGCACCAATTCGCAGCGCAACGATGTGGGAATCGACACGTTTTTGCGTTGACACGCAGCGCCTGAATCGCGGCAAGGATAAGAACTCGGTATCCTATGCAACCTGCGAACTGATGATCGGGTCGCTCGAATACGCCAAAAGCGCGGGTATCTCGGACATCATCACCGTCATTGATCCGGTCATGGACCGGGTTCTGAAACGGTCGAACTGCGCACCTTATGACTACGTCGGTGAAACCGTGCCGATGGGCAAGGTTTCGGCACTCGCCGCCCTGCTGGATTGCAGCGACGAGCGTATCTCAGGCGTCCGCGACTTTGCCGGCATTCACCACGATGTGTTCCTGGACGAAGAAAAGGCGCTGGCCCTGTTCGAGGCCAAGAAAGCACCAAACAGCAACCCGGCGAACCGCGACCACAAGCCGCTTACCGATCTCGAAAAATACTTTGTCGAGCAGATGAATGCGGCCAAAACCGAAGCCGAACGGCAGGACGTTCTCAGACTGATCGAGTCCCTGACCGATACGTTTACGCCAGAGCAGAAAACAGCTCTGCTACATACCCCCCGTGCTTTTGCTCATGAGGCCTGACCCCCTCACCTCATAGCACAAAGCCACCTACGCGAAGCCGCCTTTTCCAGGCGGCTTCGCTATTTTCAGGCCCCTATCCTTCGCGGACATTCCCCGAAGGATAGGGGAAGAGGATTACTCCTCTTCCAGTGCCTCAACAGCTTTTTGCAGGTCGTCTTTGCTGACTTCCTTGTCGGCCACCTGCGCCAGTTCGAACACGTAATCGACGACCTTGTCTTCAAACAGCGGCGCGCGCAGCTGCTGCTGCATCTGTGCGTTCTGCTGTACGAATTCAAAGAACTGACGCTCCTGCCCCGGGTACTGACGCGCCTGGTTCATGATCGCCTGAGTCATCTCGGCATCCGAAACCTCAACCTCGGCCTTCTGGCCCAGCTCGGCCAGCAACAGGCCCAGACGCACGCGGCGCTCGGCCAGCTTGGTGTGCTCGTCGGTCGGCTCGATCTCACCGTGGTCGTGACCTTCGACCTCGGGGTTTTCCTCGTGCCACAACTGATGTGCAATCTGCTTGGCCTCTGCGTCGACCAGCGACGGCGGCAGGTCGAAAGATACCTTGGTATCCAGAACGTCCAGCAGGCCCCGTTTCATGACTGCGCGCGAAGCACCCGCATACTCGGCCTCCAGACGCTCGGCGATCTGACCTTTCAGCGCGTCCAGATCATCAGCGCCGAATTTCTTGGCCAGTTCGTCGTTCACTTCGGCCGCAACCGGCTCTTTCACTTCTTTGACCGTGCAGGAAAAGACGGCTTCTTTGCCAGCCAGATGCTCGGCGCCGTATTCCTCGGGGAAGGTGACGGTGACGTCTTTTTCTTCCTCGGCCTTCACGCCAACCAACTGCTCTTCGAAACCGGGGATAAAGCTGTTGGACCCCAGGACCAGCGGGTAATCTTCGGCGGCACCGCCTTCGAATTCCTCACCATCGACCTTGCCCACAAAGTCGAACACGATCTGATCGCCGTCCTTGGCCTTTGATCCCTTGCGGCGCGCTTTGAAATCCTGCGCGGTTTCGGCCAGGTTGTTCAGCGCCTCTTCGACAGACGCGTCATCGGCCTTGACGACCAGCTTTTCCAGCTCGACCGACTTCAGGTCAACCTCGGGAATGTCCGGCAGCGCCTCATAGGACATGGCGACCTCGACATCGTCGCCTTCTTTCCAATCCTCGTTGGTCATCTTGACCTCGGGCTGCAATGCCGGACGCTCGCCGCTATCCTCGAAATGCTTGTTCATGGCACCGTCGATGGTTTCCTGCATCGCTTCGCCCAGCAGGCGCTGGCCAAACTGCTTTTTCAGCAGCGCCATCGGCACCTTGCCTTTGCGGAAGCCCTTCATCTCGACTTCGGGCTGCGCCTCGGTCAGCTTTTCGTTGACCTTCTCGTCCAGCTCAGCCGCGGTCACGGTGATGTTGTAGCCGCGTTTCAGACCTTCGTTCAGCGTCTCGGTAACCTGCATTATGGTAGTCCCCATAGGATTCGGGGCGCGCAAAACGGCGCGCCAGGCAAATTTGACGCCTTCTATTTGCCCAGCCGCCCGCGTGCAAGGGGCAACTGCCCTTTCGGGGCGTCTATTGCATCACTTGCAGACAAAAAAACGCCCCGGACAAGGCCGGGGCGTTTTGGTGTTTCAAACGGTTCCGGATCAGAACTGCCAGCGCGCGCCCAGCACCCAGGCTTCGTTCTTGTCGAACGAGGTCCCGTCGTTGAAATCGTGGTTGCGGTATTTCAGGTAGGCATCGGTATTGATGCTGTCGATACGCTGAACAACCGCGATACCCCACGATTCCGTGCTGGAGCCATCGCTGTCAAAGTCCGAACCGTCGTAATAGTCGATCCCGACACCCGTCTTGCCCAGGGAAATCCAGTCGCCCTCATAGGCGATCTTGGTGTACCAAAAGCTCGGGTCCGCATCGCCACCGGCATTGTCGCGCGTACCCGCCGCAGCCGTAAAGCTAAAGCCGCTTGGCAGCAGCACCGACGCCGAGCCGATCGTGTCTTCCCGCTTGCCCGAACCGTCATCCATGTCCCGCACGGCATAGGCGATGCCCGCCGCGAATTCCACGCCGCCGGCAAACGTATTGCCGTAGTTCAGCGCGACATCGTAATAATCGTCGTCATCGCTGCTGGACAGAATGTTCTGACCATAAGCGATAGCCGCCGAGAACCCGTTGACTTCGGGCGTGTCATACCGAACGCGCCCGCGCCGCGACCCGTCAAAGTTGTTGCTGGAATCGCCAACGGTGATATCGCTCAGCGCGCCATCGGTACCGCGATAGAAAAAGCCCGAGTTTTCATCGTTGGTAAAGGAATACAGCGCGGTGCCAACATAGGACAGGTCAACCTCGGACGAGCCGTCCGACGCCATGCTGCCCTGACCGGCCGAGAATTTACCCCAGTCGCCTTTCAGCGCGAAATCGACATGACGCAGGTCTTGGCGCGTCCAGCCACCGAAATCCGTGCCCAACTGGTTCCATTCGCTCGAACTCGGCAGGCCCAGGCCGGTTTCAAAGCGGAACGTGAACTCGTTCTGGCCAAAAGGCTGCAACAGGCGCAGTCCGACGCGGCTGTTGGACAAGTCGTTGTCCAGAACGCGGGTATCGGTGTCCTGGCCATCATCGACCGAGATCAAGGCCGGGTTCAACTGCCCATAGAGCAGGACGTAACCACCGCTGTTGTTTTCGTATTTCAGTTCCGCAGCGGCAGGGATCGCTGTCGTCGCGGCCAATACGGTCGCAACTGATGCAAGTTTGAAGTTAAGGGTCATGTTCGTCACCATGGCTTGGTTCTGCTTTCAGATACTGCCCAGATGTTGTCGAAACCTGCGCGTTCCAGTGCGCCGCGCCTTGTCACGATCAATCATTGCAAAAGCGCCACAATCGGGCCAGATCGAAAACAAAGTAATTGAACTAATTCAAAAGGTTATCCCGAAATCACTTTGACAAGCGAATGCGGAACAAACGAATTCTGCCAATCAGCCATGCAACTGGCAAACACTCGCTATGCCTTTTTGCACATGCCATGAGCAATTTTTCGCCACCCGCACCGCAAAGCGGCCAATCCCCGCCTAACCTGCAGGCGTCCGCAAGGCGTTCAGAACCCCGGGCACCTGTTCGCTGATATCCTCGGCGATCAGCCCCGCCCCAAAGACCCGCGCAGATTCAACGTGAAGCCAGGCCCCCGCTTCGGCGCTGCGCATCGGGTCATATCCGCGCGCAAGCAACCCGGTGATCAAGCCCGCCAGAACATCCCCCGCCCCCGCCGTGGCCAACCAGGGAACCGCCCGGTCATAGCTGGCGGCATTGATTGAACACCGCCCATCAGGCCCCGCGATCACCGTATCGGGCCCCTTGAACAAGACAACACATCCCGCCCTGCGCGCGGCCTCCCTTGCCGCATCAACGCGGGAATAGGCCGGCCCGGTCACCGGGGTATCCGCCAGCCTTGCCGCAATATCAGGAAACAGGCGCGCAAACTCGCCGCCATGGGGCGTCAGGACACAGGCGTCGTGCAAACGGTCAAACAAGGCGCTCTGGTCCTCGGCAAAGGCGCTCAACGCATCCGCATCCAGAACCACCGGCCGCCCCGATGCCAGTGCAACCGGGACCAAATCGCGCGCCCGCCTCACCCCCAAACCCGGCCCCAGACACAGCGCGTTCAGGCGCTGGTCCTCCAACGTTTCGGCCAACTCCTCAGGCCCGCCGACGCGCCGCACCATGATCGCCGTTACCTGGCTGGCCACTTCGCCAAGCGCGGCACCCGGGGCACCAACGGTGACCAGCCCCGCCCCGACGCGCAGGGCCGCCCGTGCTGCCAGCCGCGCCGCCCCGGTTTGCGCCTCACCCCCCGACACGACCAGGGCATGCCCATGCGAATACTTGTGCCCAAACCCGGTCTTTCCCAAATCCGGCAGCGCCGCTCTGCCCAGCAGGGAAACCGCACCTGCGCCATCCCCCTCCAGCCCGATATCCACAACCCGCAAGTCACCGCAATACGCGGGCCCGTCCTGAAGAAACTGCCCCGGCCGCTTCCTGTGAAAGGTAACCGTCAGATCGCCCCGCACCGCGCCAAAATCCACGCTCAGCGCCCGCCCGCTATCCATGCACAACCCAGTCGGGGCATCGACACAAACCACCCTGCCCCCCTGTCCCGCCGCATCAGCCAATTTCACCAGCGGGCGCATGACATCCGCCCCCGGCGCACGGCTCAAACCGGCCCCGAAAACCGCGTCGACATACAGATCACAAGGCGCCCCTTCCCCCGGCCGAAACAACGCCCAATCCTGAACCTTGATCTCCCCCTGAATGATCTCGTAATTCGCCCGTGCGTCCGGCGGCAAATGGTCCGGATCCCCGTACAAAAACAGATCAACCTCCCACCCCAGCTCTCGCAAAACCCGGGCAATGACAAACCCGTCGCCACCATTGTTGCCCGGCCCGCAAAGCACCACGGCGCGCAATGGATCCCCTTCATCTGGCCGAAAATATCCCGGGGAGCGCGAGGGGCTGGCCCCTCGCCTGCCCAACACCGGCCATCTGTCCAGGATCGCGGCCACGACCCCCCTGCCCGCCCTCTCCATCAACTCCAGCCCCGTAACACGCCCCGACCTGATCGCGCCTTGCTCGACCTCGCGCATTTGTGCTGCCGTCAACAATTCCCGCATGGACTTCCTCCGACCCCTCTTGACACGATTCAATTTCGATCATTTTTTGTGCAACATGACCAAAATTTAAACGAACGCCCAAAATCACCGCAGTCAGGACGTGCCAAATTCGTATTCAGATTGCCGCCCGATCTTAGACGTGATCACTGCCATTCTGACAACCATGCGAGGTGAGCCCGAATGAAAAAGATCGAAGCCATCATCAAGCCCTTCAAGCTGGATGAAGTAAAAGAGGCGCTGCAGGACGTGGGCGTCCAGGGTCTCAGCGTTATCGAAGTCAAGGGGTTCGGGCGCCAGAAAGGCCACACCGAATTGTACCGCGGCGCCGAATACGTCGTTGATTTCCTGCCCAAGGTCAAAGTCGAGGTTGTTCTGGACGATGACCAGGTCGATGCAGCAATCGAAGCCATCGTTTCCGCGGCCAAGACCGACAAGATCGGCGACGGCAAGATCTTTGTCTCGCCTGTCGAGCAAGCCATCCGCATCCGCACCGGCGAGACCGGTTCGGAAGCCCTTTAACCGAACACACTCAAATCAGAGGAATAGAGAGTATGAGCAAGGACGCAGTTCTTCAGCTGATCCGGGACGAGGATGCTGAATACGTCGATATCCGTTTCACCGACCCGCGCGGCAAGCTTCAGCACGTGACGATCATGTCCGATCAGGTCGACGAGGATTTCCTCGAAGAAGGCTTTATGTTCGACGGTTCGTCCATCGCGGGCTGGAAATCGATCGAAGCATCGGACATGAAACTGATGCCCGACACCGACAGCGCCTATGTCGATCCGTTCTACGCGGAAAAAACCATCTGCATTCACTGCTCGGTTGTTGAGCCCGACACCGGCGAAGCCTACGAGCGCGACCCGCGCGGCACCGCGCAAAAGGCCGAAGCCTACCTGAAGGCATCCGGTATCGGCGACGTCGCCTATATGGGCCCCGAAGCTGAATTCTTCCTGTTTGACGACGTTCGTTTCTCGAACAGCATCAACAAGGTATCCTACGAAGTTGATGCAACCGACGCGTCGTGGAACACCGACACCGAATACGAAATGGGCAACATGGGCCACCGTCCGGGCGTCAAGGGCGGCTACTTCCCCGTGAACCCCGTTGACGAAGCACAAGACCTGCGTTCGGAAATGCTGTCGACCATGAAGCGTCTGGGCATGAAAGTGGACAAGCACCACCACGAGGTTGCGTCGTGCCAGCACGAACTGGGCCTGATCTTTGACAGCCTGACCAAACAGGCCGACGAGCTGCAGAAATACAAATACGTCATCCACAACGTGGCCCACGCCTATGGCAAATCGGCCACCTTCATGCCGAAACCCATCGCAGGCGACAACGGCACCGGCATGCATGTGAACATGTCGATCTGGAAAGACGGCAAGCCTCTGTTCGCGGGCGACAAATACGCTGACCTCAGCGACGAAGCGCTGTACTTCATCGGCGGTGTTCTGAAGCACGCCAAGACCCTGAACGCCTTCACCAACCCGTCGACCAACAGCTACAAGCGTCTGATCCCGGGTTTCGAGGCCCCCGTTCTGCGCGCCTACTCGGCCCGTAACCGTTCGGGTTGTGTCCGTATTCCGTGGACCGAAAGCCCGAAAGCCAAGCGCGTCGAGGCTCGCTTCCCCGATCCGGCTGCGAACCCCTATCTGGCGTTTGCCGCGCTGCTGATGGCTGGTCTGGACGGCATCAAGAACAAGATCGATCCGGGCGAAGCCATGGACAAGAACCTGTACGATCTGCCTGCCGAAGAACTGGCCGACATCCCGACCGTCTGCGGCTCGCTGCGCGAGGCTCTGGAAGCTCTGGCATCCGATCACGACTTCCTGCTGCAGGGCGACGTGTTCACCAAAGACCAGATCGACGGCTACATCGCACTGAAGATGGAAGAGGTCGAAACCTACGAGCACACGCCGCACCCGGTTGAGTACGGCATGTACTACAGCTGCTGATTTCGCAGCCATTGCAAGACACAATCAAAGGGCGCCCGACCGGCGCCCTTTTTTCTTGGCACGCCCCGCCCTTATTTCGCTTTGAGGCCCACGGCATTGCCGTTAGGGTTAAGGCCAATTCACGTCAAAGGATTATTCATGCGCATTTTTTCCCTCGCTCTCGCTGCCCTGCTGGCGGCAACCGCTGTTCCGGCGCAAACCATCGACCGCATCAAAGAGACCGGGGAAATACGCTTTGGGTTCCGCACTGATGCCGCCCCGCTGTCCTATGTCAACGATCAGGGTCGCCCCGACGGGTTGTCGCCCATGGTCTGCGACCAGGTCGCGCGTTTGATCGCTGACCAGTTGAACATCGACACTCTGAACGCGCAATTCATCCCGGTTCAGACCGACACACGTTTCGACATGGTCGCCGCCGGTGAGGTCGACATGCTGTGCGGCGCGGCGACGATAACGCTGTCGCGGCGTGAAAAAGTCGATTTCTCTATCCCCACCTATGTCGACGGCACCTCGATCCTGCTTCCCAATGATGCAGATGTTTCAATGGCAGCCCTTTCCGGCAAAAAGGTCGGGATGCGTGGCGGCACCACCACCGAAGAAGCCGTCTTTAATTCCTTTGGTGCCGCAGGGATCGAGGCAAAGCTGGTCCGGTTCGTTTCCCACCCCGATGGCATCAAGGCCCTGCGGGACGGTGAGATTGACGCCTATTTCGCGGATCAGTCTATTTTGCTGATCAACTACCTCGCCGCTGGCCTGAGCAAAGATTTCAAGATCTCGCAAGAAGTCTTGACCATCGAAAAGCAGGGCCTGGCGCTCCCTCGGGGGGATGATGACTTTCGCCTGATGGTGGATACGGCGCTGTCGCAAATGTATACTCAGGGCGTGATGGAACAGATCTTTCGCACCGCCCTTCCGGGGATCGAACCCAGCGAAGCGTTGAAAGCGCTTTATGTGATCGCGCCAACCCTTCCCTGATCTGCACGAGGCCCGCCCATGCGTAGTATGACATCCCTGGCAATCCTGCTGTCCCTGGCGCTGGCCGGGCCGTCTTGGGCCGCGCCCTGCGGCAATACCGGGGCTGGTTTCGACGCCTGGAAAAAGGACTTCGCGCAACAGGCGAAAAAGGCCGGCGTCAAGAAAAAGGGCCTGCAGGCCCTGGCCCAGACCCAATACGCGACCCGGACCATTGCGGCGGACCGTAACCAAAAAAGCTTTAAATACTCGCTGGAAAAATTCATGCAGGTGCGCGGGGCCAACACCATTGTCGCGCAGGGGCGCAAACGCAAGGCTGCCAACCCGCAGTTTTACGCCGCCCTCGAACAGCAATATGGCGTTCCGGCAGGTGTCCTGATCGCCATTCACGGCATGGAAACCGGCTTTGGAAACTTTATGGGAGACAGCCAGGTTGTTTCCGCAATAACAACACTGGCCTACGATTGTCGTCGGTCCGAGTTCTTTGTGCCGCACGCCATCGGCGCCCTGAAACTGGTCGATCAGGGCAGCATCACGATGGCGACAAAAGGGGCAAAACATGGCGAGCTGGGGCACACGCAATTCCTGCCGGGCAACGCCTTGACCTATGGGGTCGATGCCACCGGCGACCGGCGCGTGGATTTTTACAACCTGACAGACGCAATGGCCTCAACCGCGAATTTTCTTCGCAAGAAAGGCTGGAAGCCGGGGCGCGGGTATCAACCGGGGCAGCCGAATTTCGCCGTCATTCAGCAATGGAATGCCGCCACGGTCTATCAGAAATCCATCGCGATCATGGCACAGAGAATCGATAACTGACGGGCCTCTGCGCTTGGGGCCCCGCATCGCAATTCGGCCACAATCTCGCCACAGAACTTAACCCAAAGCCAGAGTTCCGTTGGTTTCCAAAGCGTAATCAATCCTTCAAAAAATTCATTTTTTTGCATTTTCGTCAAAATTCTCCCCATTTCGCCCGCTAGACTGGGGTCTGGAATTGATACGGCAAAGGAATGGACTGTGACTTCTAAGCACAGATACCACGGCGGACTTCAGTTTGACGGCCCCATCGACGGAGCGATGGAGCGGTTTGGTCAAATCGTCGCCGCGACCCTTGAGGATTATGGCCACCTGGTGGAACGCAAGACCATGCTGAGCAAGACCGAAGCCAGCATTGTTTCAAGCCAGTACCTGGTCAAGCTGACGCTGGATGATGAACGCCCAGGCTCCGATGACCGCTTTGAGCGTCTTGACCGCGCGGCGGGTCTGAAAACACTGCCGCGCCCACAGGTCACCCGTCCGCGCAACCGGTTTGTCATTTCGCTGTCCCCGGTCTCGGGGCTGCTGGATGACACCGAGATTTCCGAGCTTATGCTTGTGGTCATGCTTTATCGGATGGTCGATATCTGCTCGGGCCAACGGGTCGAATGGCTGTCGCCCAAAACCGTCCTGACGGTTGAGCAATTCCTGAGCGCATTTGATTCAATTGCATCTCATAAGCCACGAAACGCAAAACAGGTTTTTGCATCCGTAAGCGGGCCTTTTGCCGGAATGGATCATTCCGCCGCGGACCCGGATGTGGACACCGTTATCGACACAAGCCCCAAGGGGCGCCCGATCCAACTGACGGACGAGCAGTTGCTGAGCATTGCGTTCCGCGCCGATCCGGACGATCTGGAAAGCGCGGCAATCGACGATCAGCCAACGGTCGACGAAGATCGCCCCAGCGACATCCTGCGCCTGACCAGTTGGGGCATGACCGGCGCCGTCGCCAGCATGTCGGCGCCGATTGCCCTGTCCCTTGCCGCGGTCAACCTGATCCGGGGCGAGGACTTTCGGCTGAATACCCAGGTCCTGGCCTATACGGTCGCAATCGTCGCATTGAATTCCAGCGGCGCGTTTGCCGGTGTCGCCACGGCGCTTGGCCTGTAACCCATCTCTCTCGAACCCTCCTTGGAGGCCCTGCCATCAGGCGGGGTTTTCCATTTTGGGCAGGTGCCGCGCGCAAAGAACATAGGTGTGGATCGTGAAGACGACCGCGCCCGTTGCAGGCAAGCGCAGCAATGTCTGCCGTTCGCTGCGCAGGAAAGGTGCCCTGCCCTGATCCACCGCGCTGCGCGGGTCGGCATGGCCGCGGGGCTGATACAACTCGGCATCCCGGTACCACAGAGCATTGAACCGCCACAGCGGGCGGCCCGGTTTGATCCCGTCAAAAAGCCGCTGAACCCGCTTGGCGATATCGGCGTCATAGCTGGCCACCGGATCGTGAATGGCGATCAGCGGGCGCATGAATTTCTCGGACAGGCGCCAACTGGCCGGAAAGCACAGCACCGCCCCTGTCAGGACATGCGCGTCGCCGTGTTTCTGAAGAATGCAGAAATCCTCTTGGACCAACCGCCCCAGCGTTTCCAGCGGCCGGTCCCGGTCAATCGCTACGACCCCGGTATCCGGGCGGGTAACCTGATCTGCCCCACTCTGATCCGCGTAGGCCTGGTGCAACACCAGGTCCAAAAGCTCTTGCGCGGCCGGCAAGGCGCCGGGGTCAAGCGCAAGAACCTGGTCGCCATGCGTCGTCAGCAATTCTTCGCGGCGGCGCATCTGGGCGGCAAACGCATCGTCGCGATGCAGCCATTGATCTATGCGCGCGGGCTGTATTCCCGGCAACGGGCGCTGTTGGATCGGATCATAAGGGATGGTGCGCTGCAGGATGTCGGCCATGGCACCGCCATAACAGCCCGGCCGCGCGGTGTCGGTCAAAAAGCGACGGGTGCGCGGTCGTATTTCATCCAGACGGCCCGCGTGTGGACCGACAAGCTGGCATGGCAAGCAGGGAGGCCAGCCGTGAACCACCACTATCGTGATGCCCGCAAAATCGACCCTTCCCGGGGCGCCACGCTTGGTGATGGCACCCCGAATGACAACGACCGGATCGAAATCGGTCCGACGCAACTGGCCTTCGACGAATGGAATGCCGCCGGGCTTGCCCTGCCCGATCTTGAACAAATGCGCACCTATCGCTGGACGCGCCTGACACAGGCTATCGTTGCGCGGGGGTATGGCGGGCTTTTGCTGTTCGACCCGTTGAACATTCGATACGCGACCGACAGCACGAACATGCAGCTTTGGAACACGCATAACCCGTTTCGCGCCGTCCTGCTGTGCGCGGATGGCTACATGGTGATCTGGGATTACAAGAACGCGCCCTTCCTCAGCAGGTTCAACCCGCTGGTGCGCGAGCAACGCGCGGGTGCGGACCTGTTCTATTTCGACCGGGGCGACAAGATCAACGTGGCCGCGGACGCCTTGTCCAACGAGATCAGGACCCTGATAAAGGAACATGGCGGCGGAAACATGCGTCTGGCCGTTGACAAGATCATGTTGCACGGCCTGCGCGCGCTCGAAGCGCAAGGGTTCGAGGTCATGGAGGGCGAAGAGCTGACCGAAAAGGCCCGCGCCATCAAGGGCCCGGACGAAATCCTGGCGATGCGTTGTGCGCATCATGCCTGTGAAACCGCCGTTGCCACGATGGAGGTTTTTGCCCGGGCCAATGTCGGCGATGGGCGCACGACCGAGGATGACATCTGGGCCATCCTGCACGCCGAAAACATCCGCCGGGGCGGCGAGTGGATCGAGACCCGTCTGCTGGCCTCGGGGCAGCGGACCAATCCCTGGTTTCAGGAATGCGGCCCGCGGGTCACCCAGGCGAACGAGATCATTGCCTTCGACACGGACCTGATCGGTTCTTACGGTATCTGTATTGATATATCGCGCACCTGGTGGATCGGCGATCAGCCGCCGCGCGCCGATATGATCTATGCCATGCGCCACGCGCATGAACATATCATGACCAATATGGAAATGCTGAAACCCGGCGTGACGATACCCGAGCTTACGGCCAACTCACACAGGCTGGATGCCAAGTTCCAGGCCCAGAAATACGGCTGCCTGATGCATGGGGTCGGCCTGTGTGACGAATGGCCATTGGTGGCCTACCCCGACAAGGCGGTCGAGGGGGCCTTTGATTACCCGCTGGAACCGGGGATGGTCCTGTGCGTCGAAGCAGCGGTGGGCGAGGTCGGGGGCGATTTCTCGATCAAGCTGGAAGATCAGGTTCTGATCACCGAAGACGGGTACGAGAACCTGACCACTTATCCGTTCGACCCCGCCCTTATGGGGTTGAATTGACCTGACGCCCCGTCCCTTCGGGCGTCCAGCCCGAGCGCATGACATTGCCGTGCCAGTCTTCAAGGCCGGTGGGCGCGGCGCCCACGGCGGGGCCGGAAAACTCGGCCTGTCCGATCGCAAAACCGATCAGACCGGCCAGGGCAACGGCCAGCACCAGGTCGGGCCGGATTGATGGGGTGCGGGGTGCATAAACTACATGTGTCATTGGGGTCTCCGTTCGTGCGGTTATTCCTGTGACAAGAAGGTGTGGGCGACAGACGATTAATGCAATCGAGTGTTTGACGTAAGATATATCACAAATTTTGATGCATACTTCACCCCCACCATCACCGCATTTGAAGCGGTGGGAAAACCTGCCGCGCCCTCATCGCCTCTCACCTTCCCGTGACACCTGCGCAAGACGGGTTGAGCTTGCAGAACCCAATCCACACTATCGTCGGACCGCTTTTCCGAAAGGTCCCGACATGCCGACTGAACGCATCTCTTTTCCCGGACATGATGGCAATCAGCTGGCAGCCCGGCTTGATCTGCCTGACGGCCCGATCCTGGCCACGGCTGTTTTTGCCCATTGCTTCACCTGCTCCAAGGATATTCCTGCGGCCCGCCGGATCTCGGCGCGGCTGTCGGCAATGGGGTTTGCCGTTTTGCGGTTCGATTTCACCGGGCTGGGGCATTCAGACGGCGAATTCGCCAACACGACATTCACGTCCAATGTCCAAGACCTGATCGCCGCGGCCCGCTATCTGGACGGGCGGCACATGGCCCCCGCCCTGCTGATCGGCCATTCCCTTGGTGGGGCTGCCGTTCTGCGGGCACGGGCGGGCATTCCGTCCGTCAAGGCGGTCGTCACGCTGGGCGCGCCCGCCGATCCTGGCCATGTGGCCCACCACTTCCAGGCGGCTCTGCCGGATATCAGGCGCGATGGCAGCGCCGAGGTCTCGTTGGGCGGGCGCCCGTTTCGGATTGGGCGGGCCTTTGTCGATGACATTGCCGAGGCGGCGCTGACCCCGGCAATCGCGGGTTTGCGGGCGGCGTTGCTGATCCTGCACGCCCCGCGGGACGAGACCGTAAGCATCGACAACGCAAGCGCAATCTTTCTGGCCGCGAAACACCCCAAAAGCTTTGTGACGCTGGACGACGCAGACCATCTGATCACCCGCCAGCGGGATGCGGATTATGCCGCCGACGTGATCGCCGCCTGGGTGTCGCGATATGTCGCCATTGCCGCCCCGGCCCCGCCGCCGGGTGCGCCCGAAGGCGTCGTGCGCGTGACCGAGGCAGACCCGGGCGGGTTCCAGCAGGACATTCAGTCCGGCCCCAGTCACCACGCGGTGGCGGACGAGCCCATCTCGTATGGTGGAACGGATCGCGGCATGTCGCCTTACGGGTTCGTGGCCGCGGGCCTGGGCGCCTGCACGTCGATGACGATCCGGATGTATGCGCGGCGCAAAGCGTGGCCGCTGACCGGGATCAAGGTCGACGTTTGCCATGACAAGGTGCACGCGCAGGATGCAGGTCTGGCCGGAAACGGCAAGGTGGATCAGTTCCGCCGCAAGATCAGGCTGCAGGGGCCGCTTGATGCGTCGCAGCGCGCCAAACTTCTTGAGATCGCGGATAAGTGCCCCGTGCATCGCACGCTGGAAGGGTCGTCGCACATCTCGACCGAGCTTCTGCCGCCCGATCCTGAATGATGGCCCTGCGCCCTCGGTCATTGCCGGGGCGCAGGATCGTGCATCACCGTCGACGCGGCGCGGGCCTGTGGATTGGCGGGCGCGCTGCAGGCGGGCGGGCAACCGGCGGGCGCGGCCGCGCAGGCGGCTTGGCAATCGGCGGTTTCGGCTTGACCGGAGGCTTGCCGTGCGGCGGTTTGTTTGGCGGCTTGTTCGGGGGGCGATCTACATCGACGTTCACATTCACATCGCGATAATAATCGTTCCACAGCATCGAATCGTAGAACGGATCGTAGCCGACCCCAACCCCGACGCCATAGGTGACCCCTTCGCAGCCCGAAAGTGTGAACCCGGCGACGCCCAGCCCCAATGCCAATACGGAACGTTTCAACAGTTTACGTGTCACAGAGCGCCTCCTTACTGCAGCGGGCGGAATGACGCGTAAACGGCATTCAATTCGTCGGCATAGGCCGGGTCGGCCCCGTCGCTGATGACCGCGACGGATACGGCGACCCGGTCCCGCGGAAGGTCGATAACGGTGGCGGTGAAACTCACCCCCCGCCCTTCGCGGCTGCCGGTTCCGCGTATGACCTTCGCCGGGCGGCCGCCAATGGACATGTCGCTCGTGCTGGTGACTTGCGGATCCTTCACCAGGAACTTGTCGATATCGTGCAAATAGCGGATGCCCTCCTGGATCGTTGCGACCCCGGCCGGGGATACGAAACCCATCCAGACCTTGTCATCCGTTACCGGCCGCAGGCCCATGACACGGGCCACCGCGCGGGTATCCCCAAGATCAGTATCTGCAATGTCGCGCGGTCCGCCCGTACGCAACAGCCAAAAATCGGGAACCTCGAACCGGAACAGGGCCTGGCCGCCCTGGGAATAGGTAACCGGCGTTTCCGCATGACCGCTCCCCGCCAGCCCGACCCAGATCGCTGCGCTGGCCGCCAAAACGTTTTTCATAAACAACTGCATATCTCTTATATTTGGTGCTGATGCCCCAACAATGAACGCCCCGCTGCTGCCTTGTCCAGCACAAGATGCGGGTCGCAGGCCGGGTTTTTGCGATGGCTGCGGGTCAAATGGGGCGGAAAAGCAGGGCAAACCGTCTTAATCTCGGTCTCCTGCCTTGTTCGGCGGGGCCAGCGGGTCTATCACCCGCGCCAACACCCAACGCCAACCCAAAAGGTGCCTCTGCCAATGATTCCCCGTTATTCCCGCCCCGAAATGGTCGCCATCTGGTCGCCCGAGACCAAGTTCCGCATCTGGTACGAGATCGAAGCGCATGCCTGCGATGCCATGGCCGACCTGGGCGTGATCCCGCGCGAAAACGCCGAAGCGGTCTGGAAAGCCAAGGACGTGGAATTCGACGTGGCCCGCATCGACGAAATCGAAGCCGTCACCAAGCATGACGTCATCGCCTTTCTGACCCATCTGGCAGAACATGTCGGCAGCGAAGAGGCCCGCTTTGTCCACCAGGGCATGACCAGCTCGGACGTGCTGGATACCTGTTTCAACGTGCAACTGACGCGCGCCGCGGACATTCTGATTGCCGACCTCGAAGGTCTGCTGGCCGCCCTGAAACGCCGCGCGATCGAACACAAGAACACCGTCCGTATCGGCCGCAGCCACGGCATCCATGCCGAGCCCACCACCATGGGCCTGACATTCGCCCGTTTCTATGCCGAGATGGACCGCAACCTGTCCCGCATGCGCGACGCCCGTGCGGAAATCGCAACCGGCGCGATCAGCGGCGCGGTCGGGACTTTCGCCAATATCGACCCGCAGGTCGAAGAACATGTCTGCGACAAGCTGGGTCTGGTGCCTGAACCGATCAGCACCCAAGTCATCCCCCGCGACCGTCACGCGGCGTTCTTTGCCACCCTGGGCGTCATCGCCAGCAGCATCGAGAATATCGCCATCGAAATCCGCCACATGCAGCGCACCGAGGTGCTGGAAGGGGCCGAGTTCTTTTCGATGGGCCAAAAGGGATCGTCGGCGATGCCGCACAAGAAGAACCCCGTGCTGACCGAGAACCTGACCGGTCTGGCGCGCATGGTCCGTGCGGCGGCGATCCCGGCGATGGAAAACGTGGCGCTTTGGCACGAGCGTGACATCTCGCATTCCTCGGTCGAACGCATGATCGGGCCGGACGCCACGATCACGCTGGATTTTGCACTGGCCCGCCTGACGGGCGTGATCGACAAGATGCTGATCTTCCCCGAGAACATGCTTGAAAACATGAACAAGTTCCCCGGTCTGGTGATGAGCCAGCGGGTGCTGCTGGCGCTGACCCAAGCCGGTGTCAGCCGCGAAGACGCCTATGCCATGGTGCAGCGTAACGCGCTGAAGGTTTGGGAACACCGCACCGATTTCAAACAGGAACTGCTGGCCGACGCCGATGTCACCGCCGCGCTGAGCCCCGAAGAGATCGAGGAAAAATTCGACCTTGGCTATCACACCAAGCATGTCGACACGATCTTTGCGCGGGTCTTTGGCGAATAACGGTTTCCGCACCGCAAATCCTGACCTGCTCCGGGCGAAATCATGCCGCCCGGGGCGGGTAACTTTGCCAGAACGCCCTGTTTGGCGTATGCTGGGGCGGTATTCTTCGGACAGGAGAGCCGCCATGATACGTACGCTTCTTTGTTCCCTGGCCGTGTCGGCTGCGGCCGCGCTGGCCTGCAGCGGTCACCAGAAACAGACACAATCCTGCGTGGCGGGAACGGTTTGGGACAACCAGACCCAAAGCTGCGTCAAATCGGTGAACAGCTAACAACCGGATTGTGAACACGCAATGCACCGTTAGGTCTTCGCTTTTTCGTCAAACGCGCTAGGTTTGACCAAAGCAATTTCGAACGGAGTTCCAGAATGCGTCCTGTATTGGTTGCCGCCATTGCGTTTCATGCCTTTGCTTTCGCGCCCGCCGTGTACGCGGCCGGCGGCGACGGCAGCCCCCCCAAACCCACCAATACAACCAAGAAATGCCTGTTCGGCCGGGTCTATGACGAGGCCGCCGGAAAATGCGTGAAACCCAACAAGTCGAATTTCACCGACGATCAGCTCTACGATGCCGCACGCGAACTCGCCTATGACGGCCAGTTCGAACACGCCCAGGACGTTCTGCGCGTCATGAGCGACCAATCCCAGGACCGGGTTCTGACATATTGGGGCTTCACCTACCGCAATCTGGGCGAACTGGAACTGGCGAACCTGTATTACCAACAAGCGATCGAGGCCAACCCCGACAACATCCTGGCCCGCAGCTATATGGGACAAGGATATGTGGCCGAGGGGAAAACGGATCTGGCGATACAGCAGTGGCGCGAGATTACCGCCCGTGGTGGCCAGGGCAGCTGGGCCGAAACATCGCTGCGGCAGGCTATTCGCACCGGGCTGACATATAGCTACTGACTTTCAGGCTTTCTTTACCCGACTCTCCTTAGTCTGCCTGCAGATGGAAATTGCAACTTTGCAGGCAGATGCAGGATACAAACGCATTGATAAACATGGCGCCGGGCGCCGCGGCCCCGGCTGTCGACATCACCGGCGACGATGCCGGCGCAGAGGGTCTGCGCCGGGTCCCACGGTCGCTAAACGGGCGCGAAAAGGCCGCGGTTGTCGTGCGGCTGCTGCTGAACGAAGGGGCGGATATCCCGCTTGAGGATTTGCCCGATGATCTGCAGGAAAGGCTGACCCACCAGCTTGGGCGCATGGGGCTGGTTGACCGGCTCACACTGGCCTCGGTCGCGCATGAATTCGCTGACGCGCTGGACAGTGTCGGCCTGTCCTTTCCGCATGGTCTGGCCAGCGCGCTTGACGCCGTCAACGACAAGATCGCGCCCGCCACGGCGGCGCGCCTGCGCAAGGTTGCCGGTATGCGTCAGGTCGGCGACCCCTGGCTGCGCCTGCGCGAGGTTCCGGTCGAAGACCTGGCAACCATAGCGCAGGCCGAAAGCACCGAGGTCGCCGCCGTCATGCTGTCCAAGCTTGAGACCGCCAAAGCCGCCCAATTGCTGGCGCAGTTGCCCGGCCCCGTGGCCCGCAGGATAACCTATGCCATTTCCAAGACCGCCAATGTGACCCCTGACGCGGTCGAACGCATCGGGTGGTCCCTTGCCACCCAGATCGACCAGCGCCCCACACCCGCCTTTGACGATGCGCCCGGCGCCCGGGTTGGGGCAATCCTCAATCAATCCGCATCGGCCACGCGCGACGGGTTGCTGAACGCGCTTGACGAAGAAGATGCCGAATTCGCAACTGCGGTGCGCCAGGCGATCTTTACCTTTGCCCATATTGCCGCACGGATCGCCCCGCGGGATGTGCCCGCCATTTTGCGCGATGTCGAACAGGCGGTACTGGTCACCGCCATGGCCGGGGCGGAAACCGAAGAGGACAAGGCCTCGGTCGATTTCATGCTGTCGAACATGTCCACCCGGATGGCGGACAACCTGCGCGAAGAGATCGCCGATCGCGGCAAGGTCAAACGGCCCGACGCCGAGGATGCCATGGCCCAAATTGTCGGCGTCATACGGGCCCTGTCGGATGGCGGTGCGCTGACACTGGTCGAAGCGGAAGACCCCGAAGCGGACGATTGATGCCGCCCGGACAACAAAAACGCCGGGCGATAAAATCAATGTGAAAGGGCGTGCCCAGGCATCCCGCGACCTGCCCGGTCTGCGCGCTTGTGGTTGCGGATTGGGGACTGTATGTCTGATCCGGCAATTTGCTACACCCGGTGAGACCCATCCATGCCTGTCGAAAAGTCGGAACTGAGCCGCTTTGAGCTTGGAAAATACTATGCCGCCAACCTTGTTCTGAAGGGCCTGATCGGCGGGATGCGATTGCTGCCCTATGACCGGCGCATTGCCGCGATGGGCGCGATCATGCGCACGCTGTCGCCCGTGGTCGGGTTTCGCAAACGCGTGCGGCGCAACCTGAACCTCACCTGCCCCGAACTCAGCGAGGGCGAGGTACGCGATATCAGCCGGGCCGTGTCCGACAATGCCGGGCGCGCGATCATGGAACATTTCTCGCCCGAGGGGTTTACCGACCGGCAACGCCACGCAACAGTGTCCGGGTCCGGTGTTGCCGCCTTTGACGCAGCGGTCGCCGAAGGGCGGCCCGTCATGATGATCACGGCGCATTTCGGTCATTACCTTGCTGCGCGGATCGCCTTGCAGACACGCAGCGACAAGCCAATCGGATGCCTGTACCGGCGCATGGCCAACCCGTATTTCAACGACATGTATGTGGATGCCTTTCACAAGACCGGCAAGCCGATGTTCGAACAGGGGCGCCGCGGCATGGTCGAGATGGTGCGCTCTCTCAAGAGCGGTGGCATCATCGCCATCGTGTCCGACCTGCATGCCCATGGCGGCGAAGAGCTGACCTTTTTCGGGAAACCGGCCGTCACGTCGGTGCTCAACGCCGAGCTTGCGATGAAATACAAGGCCGTGCTGATCCCGTGCTACGCGGTCCGGCAACCCAACGGCCTGGATTTCGAAATCGTTCTGCATGATCCGGTGCCACATACCGACCCCAAAACAATGACCCAGTTTACCAATGATGACCTGGAAAAGATCGTGCGTCAGCACATGGGGCAGTGGTTCTGGATACACCGCCGATGGAAGGCCTGGAACGGGCTGGGCGTGCGCCCCGAAGACATGCCCTGACCCGTCAGTCCGCTTTGGCGGCCGCGATGATCGGCCCGTGCCCCGTTCTTTGCACCAGCACGACCGCCGGCAAATCAGACGGCAGCGTTGCACCATAGATCCGCGCTGCCGCGCCATCCCATTGGCCCGCGACCTGCCAGCCCTCGACGACATTGGCATAGTCCAATTCGTGCCCGGCCAATTCTCCGCGCCGGATCGACGCGTGGCGCATCGGCGTGTATTGCACGACACGGATATCAAAAGTCCCGGCAACCGGTTCACCTTTGGGCGTCACCGAAATGCTGATTTCCCGGCCCTCCCGGCTGATTTCGACCAGAGCAAGCGGAGCCTCGGCTTGGTGCCGCGCAATCAGGTGGTCCAGTTCGCGCGCATGTGCGCCCACCACGTCCTCTTGACCGTTCACAACCATCTGCGGCGTGTAGATCATCGTGCGCCCGCCCTCGCGCGCGTAAGATCGTTGCCGTTCGGTGTGCCAAGGGTCTGCGAATTCATCTGCCCAGCCGATATAGTCCCAGTAATCCACATGCAGCGCCAGCCCGATGACATCGTCGCGCCGGGCAAGGTCATGCATGATGCGGTCGGCAGGCGGGCAGGATGAACACCCCTGCGAGGTAAACAGTTCGACCACCACGGGGGCACCATCGGCCATGGCCGCAAATCCCAATACGGATGAGACAATCAGGCTGGCAGTCGTCGTTCGGAACATATTCAATCTCGGTATCTCAAGGCTGTGTTTCGGGTTTACAACCATATCGCCTCACCCGCCAATCAAGGTTTCTTGAGACAATTTTGCAGGGCGTATTGTAATTTGTATACTATGGTATACATACGATATGCGTTCGGCCAATTGTCTTGAACCGTTCGTAACTGTGTGATGCAGATAGTTTCAGCGAATCCCAAAATCCAAATGACGTGAGAGGGAGGCCACAAGATGCCCATCAAAGTTGGACAGGACACCGCCAATTCCCGCCGCAGCCTGAGCGTGAATGGCAAATCCATTTCCTATTATTCGATCCCCGCCGCGCAAGAGGCCGGCCTGGGCGATTTCTCCAGGCTGCCTGCCGCGCTGAAAGTGGTGCTGGAAAACATGCTGCGGTTCGAGGATGACGGGTTCTCGGTTTCCACCGACGATATCAGGGCCTTTGCCGAATGGGGGGCCAAGGGCGGTCAGAACCCGCGCGAGATCGCCTATCGCCCTGCCCGCGTTCTGATGCAGGATTTCACCGGCGTTCCCGCCGTGGTCGACCTTGCCGCGATGCGCGACGGGATCAAGGGCTTGGGCGGCGACGCCCAAAAGATCAACCCGCTGAACCCTGTTGACCTGGTCATCGACCATTCGGTCATGATCGACGAATTCGGCAACCCGCGCGCGTTCCAGATGAACGTGGACCGCGAATATGAACGCAACATGGAACGCTATCAGTTCCTGAAATGGGGTCAGAACGCGTTCAACAATTTCCGCGTTGTACCCCCCGGAACCGGTATCTGCCACCAGGTGAACCTGGAATACCTGGCGCAGACCGTCTGGACGGACACAGACCAGAACGGGGACGAGGTCGCCTATCCCGACACCTTGGTCGGAACTGACAGCCACACCACCATGGTCAATGGCATGGCTGTTCTGGGCTGGGGCGTTGGCGGGATCGAGGCCGAAGCCGCAATGCTGGGTCAGCCGATTTCAATGCTGATCCCCGAAGTTATTGGCTTTGAGCTGACGGGCTCGATGGTCGAAGGGACCACCGGCACCGACCTTGTTCTCAAGGTCGTGGAAATGCTGCGCGAAAAGGGCGTCGTTGGAAAATTCGTCGAATTCTTCGGCGAAGGCCTGGACCGTCTGCCGCTGGCCGACCGCGCGACCATCGCCAACATGGCCCCCGAATACGGCGCGACCTGCGGGTTTTTCCCGATCGACGGCGAGACCCTGCGCTATATGCGCAATACCGGCCGCGACGAAGACCGCATTGCGCTGGTCGAGGCCTATGCCAAGGAAAACGGATTGTGGCGCGACGCGGATTACGCACCGATCTACACCGACACGCTGAGCCTGGACATGGGCTCGATCGTTCCGGCGATTTCGGGGCCGAAACGGCCGCAGGATTATGTGGCGCTGACCGAGGCCAAGGCGGCCTTTTCGCAAGAGATGAAAGAGACTTTCAAACGTCCGATGGGCAAGGAAGTCGCGGTCAAAGGTGAAGACTATTCCATGGAATCGGGCAAGGTCGTGATCGCCTCGATCACCTCTTGCACCAACACGTCGAACCCATATGTGATGATCGGCGCCGGGCTTGTGGCGCGCAAGGCGGCGGCCCTTGGCCTGGATCGCAAACCCTGGGTCAAGACATCGCTGGCGCCAGGCTCACAGGTCGTGTCCGCTTATCTTGAGGCCGCGGGCCTGCAGGATGATCTGGACAAGATCGGCTTTAACCTCGTGGGATATGGCTGCACCACCTGCATCGGCAACTCGGGCCCGATTCAGCAAGAGATTTCGGAAGCCATTGCCGAGGGCGATTTGGTCGCCACGTCTGTCCTGTCGGGCAACCGGAACTTTGAAGGGCGCATCTCGCCCGATGTGCGGGCCAACTACCTGGCGTCGCCGCCACTGGTCGTTGTTTACGCGCTGGCCGGTACGCTGGATATCGACCTGACGTCCGAGCCTATCGGCCAGGACAAGGACGGCAACGACGTCTTTATGAAGGACATCTGGCCAAGTCAGCATGAGATTGCCGAACTGGTCCAGAAAACCGTGACCCGCGAGGCGTTTCAGACCAAATATGCCGATGTGTTCAAGGGCGATGAAAAGTGGCAGGCGGTCGAGGTTCCGCAACAGGAAACCTATGACTGGCCGCCGACCTCGACCTATATCCAGAACCCGCCCTATTTTCAGGGCATGAGCCCCGAGCCAGGCACAATCAGCAATATTGATGGCGCCAAGGTTCTGTTGATCCTGGGTGACATGATCACGACCGACCACATCTCGCCCGCCGGTTCTTTTGCGACGGCGACACCGGCCGGCAAATACCTGATGGAACGCCAGGTGCAGCCCCGTGAATTCAATTCCTACGGCTCGCGCCGCGGCAACCACGAAGTCATGATGCGCGGCACATTCGCCAATATCCGCGTCAAGAACGAGATGCTGGATGGTGTCGAAGGCGGCTATACCAAGGGTCCCGATGGCCAGCAGACCTCGGTGTTCGAGGCGTCGATGGCCTATCAGGAACAGGGCACCCCGCTGGTCGTCTTTGGGGGCGAGCAATATGGCGCAGGCTCATCACGTGACTGGGCGGCCAAGGGCACCGCATTGTTGGGCGTAAAGGCGGTCATTGCCGAAAGCTTTGAACGCATCCACCGCTCGAACCTGGTTGGCATGGGGGTGATCCCGCTTGAGTTCACCGGCGGTGACACGCGCAAGTCGTTGGGCCTGAAGGGGGACGAAACCGTTTCAATCCACGGGCTGGACACGGTTGAACCCCTGCAAGAGGTTCCCTGTACCATCGTTTATGGCGACGGGACGGAAAAGACGATTACGCTGAAATGCCGGATCGATACCGCGCCCGAGATTGAATACATCGAAAACGGCGGCGTGTTGCAATATGTGTTGCGAAACTTGGCAAAGCCCGCCTGAACAACGCGGCCTGCCCGCGTCCGAAGGCGCCCCCCGCCGGGGGCGCCCTTACTTTTTCGGCGACACGTGATCCACATCCCGTTGCCATCCTGCGCAGATCAGGATTTCCTGCCGCCAGGAAGCGCAGATGGACAAAGTTGCATTGATAGCCGGAGGGGCACGCGGCATCGGGCGCGCCATTGTCGAAGATCTCGGCTGCGATCGTCAGCATTTCCTCGATGAACGCCGAGTTGCCGCCGCGTGATGCAGTCACCTATGGGGCCAGCAAAGCGGCCCTGAACCTGTGGACTCGCGCCATGGCCAAGGAACTCGGGCCGGACGGCATTCGGGTAAACGCTGTTGCACCGGGTGCCATCAACATCCCGGAAGCGCCCAGGTCGGACGCGCTGACGGACCTGTTTGTCAAGGATACGGCCCTTGGCCGGGCCGGTACGCCGTCTGATATCGCCAGCGTTGTGCGGTTCCTGGCATCGGACGCTGCGGGATTCATCACGGGCGAGGTTCTGGGCGTCACCGGTGGCTACAGGTTATGAAGCACCGGACCGGTCCACGCGACGAGCGCGGGCCTAATCGGCGGCGGCCTGTTCCAGCGCCGGGCGGATCGTGCTTTCGATCACGCGCTGCGTGATTGGGCCGGCAAAACGCAGGATGATGGTGCCTTCGCCGTCAATGACATAGGTTTCGGGCACCCCATAGACGCCCCAGTCCAGCCCCATGCGGCCTTGTTCATCCCGACCGATGGCATGGTATGGATCGCCCAGTTCCGTCAAGAAAGCCTGGGCATTGCCAAGCTTGTCCTTGTAGTTGATGCCGTAGACGGGAATGCCTTCTTGCGACAGCGCCTCAAGGTTTGGGTGCTCGGCCCGGCAGGGCGCGCACCAGCTGGCCCAAAAGTTGACCAGCTTGACCTCGCCGTCACGCAGGCTGGCATCGTCAAAACCCTGTTTGCCGGGAAACTCGGTCAGGACAACCGGCGGTGCCGACTGCCCCTCGCGCGCAGACGGAAGCGCGTTGGGGTCGTCGCGGAACATTCCGACACCTGCCAACAACGCAAAGGCGCCAAAAATCAGCGGGGGCGCGACCATCAGAGGCGATATCTTAGCCATCGCGCGCAGTCCTTTGTTCGATGCTGTCCATCTGGGCGCGAATTTTGCGCCCGCGCAGAATGCTGAAAACGATCAACGCCACAAGCAGCACGATCGATGCCACATAGGATGACAGGACCGTATCCGCGTATTTTCCTAGATCGGGTATCATCCCCTTGCCCTTTCCCGCGCAAGCAGCGCCTTGATCCGCCGCGCCCGAATTTCGGTTCCGGTGCGGTACAGCACAAGCGCGACAAACAGCAGAACAAACCCGATGATGCACAGCAGCAGCGGATAGAAATAGATATTGCTGACCTTTTCCTCGGTATCCGTGCCAGTAATTGCCCCCGCCCGCATGACCGAGGCCCCCTGATGCAAACCCTGGTTCCAGAAGTTCACCGCGTACCGGCTGAGAAGCGCAAAGACCGACCCAACCAGGCACAGGACAGCGGTCAGATCAGCCGCTGTGTCCGGGTCCTCGATGGCCTCCCACAGCGCGACGTAGCCCAGATAGAACAGGAACAGGATCAGGAACGATGTCAGGCGTGGATCCCACGCCCACCAGGTGCCCCACATGGGCTGCCCCCAGATGGCGCCGGTCGCAAGCGCGATCAGGGTCATGACGATGCCGATCGGCGCCGCCGCGCGCGCAGCCAGCGCGCTGACATGGTGACGGCGCACCAGCCAGACCAGCGAGGTCGCAAGCATCATCAGCCAGCAATTGATGGCCATCAGCGCGGCAGGTACATGCAGGTAGATGATCTTGACCGTCGATCCCTGCTTGTAATCGTCAGGCGTAAAGAAGAACCCCCAGACCAGGCCCACGACAATGCAAAAGCCCGAAGTAATCCAGAAAAACGGAAGCACCCGCTCGCTGGTTTCAAGAAACTTGCGCGGGTTGGCATATTCCCACAGGGCGTTGGCTTTGGCTGCTATCGACATGGGCTCTATCTAGTCCAACTGGGGGCAGTTCTCAATTGACCTCTGTCAAGATCCCGATCATTCACCGCAGATTGATCCGCAATACCGCCGCGCTTGCAAAGGGCAACAGGGCAACAGAGGCGGCCGTGATGCCCGCAAGCATCAGCACCGGCGCAGAGGTCTCCATTCCGGTTGCCCCGCGCCGCGCAACCTCGGCCCCGAATATCAGGGTCGGGACATAAAGCGGAAGGACCAGCAGCGACAGAAGCAGCCCGCCCCGCTTGAGGCCGACCGTCAAAGCCGCGCCAAAAGTGCCGATAACGCTGAGCGCCGGTGTCCCGATCAGCAACGAGATCACCAGCCAGGAAAAGCCGGGCACCGGCAGGTTCAGCAGAACCCCCAGAACAGGCGCCACAAATACCAGCGGCAAGCCCGTCGTGATCCAATGGGCCAGCGCCTTGATCGTCACCACCGATTCCAATGGCAGCGGCGCGGTGGCCAGCAGGTCCAGTGACCCGTCTTCCCAATCCAGCGCCAGCAGCCGGTCCAGCGACAGCAAACAGGCCAGCAGCGCGCCCAGCCACAGGACACCGGGTGCAATCGTCGACAAGAGCGCCGATTGCGGCCCGACCGAGAATGGGACCAGCACGGTCACGATCAGGAAGAAAGCCAACCCCAGGCCGAACCCTCCACCGGCGCGGAAGGACAGTTTCAGGTCACGCAGCAACAGGGCGATCACAGGAACCCTCCGTCGAAATCGTCGATGGGTTTGGGCTTGGCCTTGTTCGGCCCGACGTCCAGAACTTTGCCCTCTAGCCCCAGGTCGATATGGGTTGCGATAAGCGCAGAGCCGCCGGTTTCCAGATGCCGCCGCACGGCCGAGGCGAACATGTCGACCGCGTTGTGGTCAAGCGACACGGTCGGTTCGTCCAGCATCCAGATCGGGCGTCCGGTGACCAGCATCCGTGCCAATCCCAGGCGTCGTTTCTGCCCCGCCGAAAGATTGCCCGCATGGCGGTCGGACAACCCCTTGAGGTCGAACGCATCCAGCGCCGGTTCGATATCGGCGATGCCGAAGACCGACGCCCAGAACACCAGGTTCTCGGTAACCGTCAGTGTCGGCTTCAACCCGTCCGAATGGGCGGCATAGGCGACCTGATCCTCGGCGCCTTGGATCGTTCCGGACAGGGGCGGCTGCAACCCGGCCAGGGTCCGCAACAATGTCGTTTTTCCGATCCCGTTGGGGCCGCGCAGAATCAGCGCCCGCCCCGGTTCGAGCGTAAAGGTCACGCCTTCGAGCACGGGTATGCCCGCGCGGGCTATTGCCAGATCGGTTACGGTCAATGTCATGCGCCCCGCTTATCTTATTGTCGTCAGGGGCAAAAGGCGGGATTTGCCGCAGGGTGGGGGGCATGTCCGTTACGGCGGTTGCGGGGTGCGAGGGGCCAGCCCCTCGCGCTCCCCGGGATATTTTCAGCCAGATGAAGTTTGGATCCGGTCAGACCGGCAAAAGGGCCAGTGCAACCCGGCGGCCTTCGGAGAGAAGCACGTTATATGTGCGGCAGGCGGCCGGGGAATTCATGATTTCGACCCCGATGCCCGCCTCGTCCAATGCCGCGTGCAGGTCCGGCGGGATATGGGCAAGCTCGGCGCCGGTTCCGATGAAGAGCACGTCGACATGGTCGGACAGCCCAAGCAGCGCCGCGTGATCGTCGTACCCGCCCCATGGGGCGGTGTTCATCGGGCCGGTCAGGACCGCCCCCTGATAAACCTGTCCACCGATGCGGAAAAAGCCGGGACCGTAACCATCGACGGGCTTGGCGTTGGTATAAGTGATTTCATTGAGGCGCATGGTGGTCTTTTATCCCCAAAGCGGCAGGCCCGACAAGGCCGCCACGGCAATGGCAAGGTAGGCAACCATGCGGTAAACCCGCTCGTGGTCGGGGTTGAACAGCCAGGCGCCCAGCCAGTTTCCCGCGAGGCACGGCAATCCGAGTGCAAGGCCCAGCAGGGCCGCGGACAGCGTCACCTGGCCCATCCCGGTGAGGTATCCAAAGAGGACGAAGTCGAACCCGAACAGAAAGAGCAGGATTGTCGCCCGTATGGTTTCAACCGGCAACGGTCGGGACATGTAGAACAGGATGACGGCCGGTCCGGGTATGCCCGCCACGCCGCCCAGAAACCCGGCAGCGGCGCCGATTGCCGTCACCAGCACCCGCCCGACCCGCCCGCGATAGCGCAGGCCGAACACGAGCACTCCAAGCATCAGCAAGGCGACCAGGCTGACGGTATAACGAAAGACATCCGGATCGACCCGTGTCAGCAGCAGCAGGCCAAGCGGCAACACCGCGGCGCAGCCGATCAGCAATCGCGCCAGGTCTGCCCGGTCGGCATGGGCCCAGGCGCGGCGCAGCGTCGGCAGCGGCCCAAGGACATCCATGCAGGTCAGTGCGATCAGCGCGCCGAATGGTCCCAGGAAACGGGTTGCGATCGGAAGGAAGATAAGTGCGGTGCCAAAACCGGAAAAACCGCGCACGACCCCGCCAAGCAAGGCTGCCAGCGCGATGATGGCCAGCCCCGCAGGGGACTGGCCAAAGAGTTCAGGCATCGATATTGGCAAACTGGTTGCCGGACGTGTTCGACGGTTTCGACCAGTCGCGCTTGACGCCCAGCCACAGCAGGATGGTCGAGGCAACGAAGACCGAGGAATAGGTTCCCACGATCACGCCCCAGATCATCGCAAAGACGAACCCCCGGATAACGTCGCCGCCCAGAACATAAAGGGAAATCAACGCCAGCAGGGTTGTAACAGATGTCATCACCGTCCGGCTGAGGGTCTCGTTGATCGAGACATTCAGGACCTCTTTCAGGTCCTTTTTCTTGTATTTCCGCAGGTTTTCCCGCACCCGGTCGAACACGACCACGGTGTCGTTCAGCGAGTAGCCGACAATAGTCAGCAAGGCGGCGATGATGGCCAGGTCAAAGCGGATCTGCAGTTCCGAGAATATCCCGATGGTCAGGATCACGTCATGCACCAGCGCCGCGACCGCCCCCAGTGCGAACTGCCATTCGAACCGCAACCAGATATAGACAAGGACCGCGCCGATGGCCAAGGCCACGGCGATGACGGCGGTCTGGATCAACTCGCCCGAGACTTTCGGCCCGACGGATTCGACCGATACGAACTGGATGTCGGGGACAGCGCCTTGCAGGGCGCCCTCGACCGCGGCGACGGTGGCGGCCGAGACCGCCTCGGCATCGGCCTGGGCCTGGATGCGGATCATGGCGACGTTTTCGTCCGGCCCGAAGGTCGGGTCGAAGATTTCGGTGATCGTCACATCGCCCAGGTCCAGCGGCGCAATCGCATCGCGATAGACGCCGACGTCGATCGGCTGTTCGCTTTGGGTTCGGATCGTGGTGCCGCCCCGGAAGTCGATGCCGAAATTCAGGCCTTGCAGCATGAAAGAGGTGAACGCGACAACCATCATCAGGGCTGAGATGCCCAGCCAGATTTTCCAGCGGCTGAAGAAATCGAACGAGGTGCTTTGGGGTACGAGTTTCAGTCTCATGTCAAACCTCGATCGTTTTCGGTCGGCGGCGTTCGAACCACATGACGATCATCAGGCGCGTCACGAAAATCGCCGTGAAGACCGAGGTCAGGATACCCAGGCCCAATGTGATGGCAAAGCCGCGCACCGGCCCGCTGCCCATGGCAAACAGGATCACGGCGGTAATGAAGGTGGTCACGTTCGCGTCCAGAATTGCCGAAAGCGCCCGCTCATAGCCCAGTTCGATTGCCCGTGCCGGGCCTTTGGCGGATTTGAGCTCTTCGCGGATGCGTTCGAAAATCAGCACGTTGGCGTCCACCGCCATACCGACCGTCAGCACGATCCCGGCGATACCCGGCAGGGTCAGCGTGGCCCCGATCAGGGACAGCAAGCCGAAAATCAGCCCCACGTTGATCAGCAGCGCGATATTGGCAAAGATCCCAAACAGACCATAGCTGAGCGCCATGAACGTCAGCACCGCGACAAAAGCCACGATGGTGGCCACCTTGCCCGCGTCGATGCTGTCTTGTCCCAGTTCGGGACCGATGGTGCGTTCTTCGAGAAACTCCAGCCCCGCCGGCAGCGCCCCGGCGCGCAACAGCACCGCAAGGTTGGTGCTGTCTTCGACGGTGAAATTGCCGGTGATGATGCCGGACCCGCCCGGGATGTGGCTTTGGATCACCGGGGCCGAGATCACCTCGTCATCCAGAACGATTGCAAAAGGGGCGCCGATATTGTCGCGCGTGTAATCGCCGAATTTCCGGGCACCCGAGGTGTTGAACCGGAAACTCACGGCCGGTCGGCCGTTCTGGTCAAACGAAGGTTGCGCATCGACAAGTTCTTCGCCGGTCACGACCGGGGCGGATTCTATCGTGTAGAACACGCCGTTTTCATCAATCGACGGCACGAGCTTTTCACCGATGCCTGGCACTGCATCCGGGTCGGTACCCCGCGACACGACCGGGTTAAAGGTCAGCTGGGCGGTTGTCCCGATGATGTCCTTCAACTCACCCGCGCTGCCGATCCCCGGCACCTGGATCAGGATGCGGTCTGCGCCCTGACGCTGAATCGTGGGTTCGCGCGTGCCGACCTCGTCGATCCGGCGCCGCACGATCTCAAGCGACTGGCGCACGGTACGGTCGTCAGAGGCCAGTTTTTCGGCCTCGGACAGCTGTACGATGATCGTGTCCCCGTCTGCGCGCGCTTCGATATCCGTGGCGCCGACGCCGGTCAGGGTTTGCACCTGGCGGGCCAGGCCGCGCACAACCTCCAGCGCGCGGGGCATCCCCTCGGGCTGGCTGATGCGGATGCGAATCTCGTCGGGGGCCGAATCCTGTTTGCGGATCGTCCCCACGGTCGCGCGTTCATCGCGCAAGACATCGCGGATTTCGGGCCACATGGCCTCCATCCGGGATTCATAGACATCACCGACCTGAACCTCGGCCAGCAGGTGCGCCCCGCCCCTCAGATCAAGGCCGAGGTTGACCAGCGAAGACGGCAACCAGGTCGGCCATTCACCGGCCTGTGCCTGCATCTCGGGCGTGTCATTGCCCAGTTCGATCGCGGCCTTGGCGTCCTTGGACTGCTCGACGCGCGTATAAAACACATTCGGCAGGGCCATCAGCAGGCCGATCACACAGACCGACCAGATCAGAACCCGCTTCCAGGTATCAATTTGCAGCATTACCCTGCCTTTTCCGAAGGTTATACGGCGAAGTTATTTCGCGGGTTCGGTTTTGCTCAGAACCTGTGCAATGGTCGACTTGACCACGCGAACCTTCACACCTTCGGCAATCTCGACTTCGACCTCGCTGTCGCCTTCCTTGACTTTGGACACTTTGCCGATCACGCCGCCCTGGGTCACGATCTGATCGCCCCGGCGTACGGCCTCGACCATGGCCTGATGTTCCTTCATCTTTTTCTGCTGCGGACGGATCAGCAGGAAGTACATGATCGCGAAAATCAGGATGAGCGGGAGAAACTGGGCGATTGCGCCACCTTCCATGGGATATTCCTTTGCTTTGGTCTTGCGGAGGTGCACCGCAGAATTGCCGGGAACCTATGCTTTGGACTGACCGTTTGCAAGCAGAGCCAGCAGCCCTTGTCGGACCGATGTCATCGCCACCCATGCGATTGACCGATCCCGTACCAGTTATGGCCTATGCACATCGGCTGACTTGGCTATAGTCGGCACATAGGAGGACGAATGACCAGGCTTCTCAAACCTTTCCAGTCGTTACAGGTTTTGGCGCTGGCGGCCGCCCTGTTCATGGCCTGCGCGCTGGCGGCCGGGGCACAGGATCTGTCCGGCGAACAGCCCGAGAACGAGCCCCAAACCTCTGAGGTTTTCGAAGCCCCTGTCATCGTGGACGGCGAAACCCTGTTTGTCGTGCGCGGCTCCAGCGCCCTGCCCGGTCCCGAGCGGGCCGAACGCATTCAATCCGCCATCGTTGACATCGCGACATCCTCACAGGACGCCGATGTGACAATCACCTTCCGCGACTCGGAACTGGGGACCGAGATTTTGGCGGATGGCAAACGTATTTCCGTGGTGACCGAGGCCGACGCCGAGCTTGAACAGACGGGCATCGCGGTGCTGAGCGCGATGCAGGGTGACGCAATCCGCGAATCGATCATCGCCTACCGCGCCAACCGAACGGACGAGGCGCGGGTATCCAGCGCGATCGAGGCCGGGGCCTGGACCCTGGCCTTTGTTGTGTTCGTCGTGGTCATACTGTGGCTGCACCGCAGGATCAGGCGCAGGACGCTTTTGGTCGTCAAACGCTATTTGAAGGACGTTGAAAACGCGACCGCCAAAAGTGTTCAGGCCGAAGCGATTGCGGCCCTCATCCGGTATGGCCTGAACTTTGTGCTGCTGGTCATCTTTTTTCTGGGCATCTACTATTACCTGTCCTTCGTCCTGCTGGCCTTTGCCGAAACCCGTTATTTCGCACAGCTTCTGCTGACATACCTGACGCAGCCGGTATTGCAGATTTTCAAGGGCATCCTCAGCTATTTGCCGAACCTGATCATGCTGGGCCTGATCACCTGGGTGACGCTTTACATCATCAAGGGAATGCGGGTGTTCTTTGACGCGGTCGAGGCCGGTTCGTTCGAGATCGGCGATTTCGAACGCCACTGGGTCAATCCGACGTTCAACATCGCGCGCGTGGTCGTCATCCTGATCGCGCTTGTATTTGCCGTGCCCTATATCCCCGGATCGGATTCAGCCGCGTTCCAGGGGCTGACTATTCTGGTTGGTGCAATGCTGTCGCTTGGGGCCAATTCAGTGGTCAGCAACATGCTGGCAGGGTTGTTCGTCATCTATCGTCGGTCGACCTCGATCGGGGATCGTATCCAGATCGGCGAACATGTCGGCGATGTCATTCAAATCAAGCTGATGGAGACCCATCTGAAATCCATCAAGAACGAGCTGGTTTCGATCCCCAATGCGCAGTTGATGAATTCCGATGTCATCAATTTCTCGAAAAAGATCGATGGCAGCGGCCTTCTTCTGCACACGACGGTCGGCATCGGGTATGAGGAACCCCCCGCAAAGATCGAGGCCATGTTGATCGAAGCCGTCCGCCGCACCAAGGGGTTGAAGGCCAAACCTGATCCCTTTGTGCTGTGGACCGCCCTGGCCGATTACGCAATCAACTATCAGGTGAATGCGTTTACCACGCGCGGCAGCTCGATCCCGCGAATCAAGTCGGATCTTCACCGCAATATCGTTGCCGTCTTCAACGAGAACAAAGTTCAGATCATGACGCCGTCCTATGTCGCCGATCCGCCGGACCCAAAGATCGCTGACGACGGTTGGGATGGAAAGCTGGCACAGGGTGCATCGCAGGAAGCAGATAGCTGACGCAAATCGGACGGCCGGTGCTACACCCTGCCCGCGAGATGGTGCATAAGCGATTTCAGTGATTCACCGATCAAGGATCTGACCCATGCACGACATCCGCGCCATACGCGAAAACCCCGACGCCTTTGACGCGGCCCTTGCGCGCCGCGGAGACGCGCCGGTGTCGTCGGACCTGTTGCGGCTGGACGAAAGCCGCCGGTCCAAGATCCTGGCCGCCGAAACCGCGCAGGCCGAACAGAACAAGGCATCCAAAGAGGTCGGCGCCGCCAAGGCGCGCGGCGACGAGGCCGAATTCGAACGCCTGCGCGCGCTGGTATCCGAGAAAAAGGCCGAGATCGCCCGCATGCAGACCGAGGCCAAAGACCTTGACGCGCTTTTGACGGACAAGTTGGCGCGCATCGCCAACCTGCCTGCCGAGGACGTGCCGGAAGGTGCCGATGAGGCCGACAATGTCGAGGTCAACCGCTGGGGCACGCCAAAAGACCTGGGGTTTGAGGCCAGGGAGCATTACGAAATCCCCGCCGTCGCGGCGGCGATGGATTTCGAAACCGCAGCCAAGACCAGCGGCAGCCGGTTTGTGAACCTGTCAAAGGGCGTGGCCCGCATTCACCGGGCGCTGGCCCAGTTCATGCTGGACACGCATACCGACAAGAACGGCCTGACTGAAATGCAGACCCCGGTTCTGGTGCGTGACGAGGCGATGTACGGCACGGACAAGCTGCCGAAATTCGGCGATGACAGCTATCAGACCACCAATGGCTGGTGGCTGATCCCGACCTCTGAGGTCACGCTGACCTATTCGGTCGCGGGCGACATATTGGACGAGGCCACCCTGCCCATCCGCATGACAGCCCACACCGTCTGTTTCCGCTCCGAAGCGGGCAGCGCCGGCAAGGACACGGCGGGGATGCTGCGCCAGCACCAGTTCGAAAAGGTCGAAATGGTCTCGGTCACGCATCCGGACAGTTCCGATGACGAACAAAAACGCATGCTGCGCTGTGCAGAAGACCTGCTGGAGCAGTTGGGCATCCCCTATCGGACCGTCATTCTGTGCACTGGCGACATGGGCTTTGGCGCCCGCCGGACCTATGACATCGAGGCCTGGCTGCCCGGTCAGGATGCCTATCGCGAAATCAGTTCGGTTTCGACCACGGGTGCGTTCCAGGCGCGCCGGATGAACGCACGGTTCCGCCCCGAAGGCGGCGGCAAACCGGAATATGTGCATACGCTCAACGGGTCGGGTCTTGCGGTCGGGCGCTGTCTGATCGCCGTGTTGGAAAACGGCCAGAACGCGGATGGCACCGTAACGCTGCCGGACGTTCTGTCACCTTACCTGGCCGGCAGGCTGACCCTGCAATTGGACGGCACTCTGAGCTAACAAAAAACCAGCGGCCAATGGGCGCGCTGGTTTTCACGGATACCGGGGCGAAGCAGTTTCTTACTTCTTCGCCTTTTTCTTGTCCTTCTTCTTTTTGGCGTCCTTTTTCTTGGACTTCTTGTCTTTTTTGTCCTTCTTGGACTTGGATTTCACCTTCTCTTTCGCTTTCGAGAAGACGGCCTCCATCTCTTTCTTTTTCTTCGCTGCCTTTTCGGCCTTGGCCTTTGCCTTGGCTTTCTTTTTGGCCTTGGCTTCGGCTTCTGCCTTTTCTGCGGCCGCCTTTTCTGCGGCGGCTTTTTCTGCTGCCGCCTTAACCGCTGCCGCCTTTTCCGCGGCCGCCTTGCGTTTGGCCGCAGCCGCCCGGGCAGAGGTCGACGCTGTCGCGGGTTTGCGGGCGGCCGGTTTCCGGGTCGCGGGCTTGCGCGCAGGGGACCGCCGTGCAGGTTTCCGCGCTGCGGGTTTGCCCGCCACGGTTTCCTTTGCTGCCGCAATCAAGGCCGTTGCTGTTGCTGCGCCGATACGGGGAACCTTGACCAGTTGGGCAGGCGTCGCCTTGGCAATGTCGTCTGCGGTCTTGAAGCCGTTGGCAACCAACAATTTTCCAAGCGCTTCACCTACACCGCGAACGTCGGTAACTGGGGTCATTTCTGGTCCTTTCGATATCGCTCAAGCACAATGTATATACCTGGCATATACAGCAAAGCAAGCCGTTCCGGTTGCCTAACCACTGTGGGCCGGTTCAGCCAGGCGGGGTTTTGGGGGAAAGGGAACCAGGCGCTTGGCGTCTTCATCCCACAGTTTCAGGTTCAACGCGGCCACGGCCTCGGGGAATTTGATCCGCCGCGGCGTGTATTCCGGCGGCAGGTTATAATGACAGGCCCGCAGCCGATAGGACGGAATACGCGCGTTGTAATGATGGATATCGTGCAAGGTGATGCAGGCCACCGCAGTATCGAACCACCACCCGAAATCCAACGCCGACGACCCTTCAAGCGCCGCGGTCCTTGGGTCCAGCTCGGGGCGTCGATCCCAGTACGTATCTTCGAAATTATGTTGCAGATAGACCAGGAAAACGCCCAGCATCCCGCCCAGCAATGAAAAGACGAGCCAGACCAGAATTCCGGTGGTTCCGGCGATCAGGTACAACAGGCCCAGAAACACGGCAATTGACAGGTTGTGCAGCAACACCCCGCCCACACCGAACCTGACCGTGTTCTTTGGCCACCGGTAACGGATGAAATAGGTAAACAGCGCACCGGCGGGAACCAATACGAAAGGATTGCGATACATCCTGTAAAACAGGCGCGTCTTCCAATCGGCGGTCTGCCATTCCCTGAGGGTCATGGTGTGGATCTCACCGGTTTCCCGGTGATCCAGGTTGCCGATACCTGCGTGATGCAGGTTGTGGTTCTGTTTCATCACCTCGAACGGGGCAAAGGTGAACGGCGACAACCCGTGACCGGCCAACTCGTTCTGGGCGCGCGTTTCAAACAGCGAGTGATGCCCGCAATCATGCTGAAGCACGTATAGGCGCACCGCCGAAAACGCAAAAACGATCCCGGCCGGTATCATGATGTACCAGCGATCGACATAGGAAATCGCAAGTGCCAGCGACGTGAAATACGCCGCGAAGGTTCCAAAATAGCTTAGCGCGGCCAGCCTGTTGTCCTGCACCGCATACTGTCTTGTGTATTCTCTCAGATCCATCCAGCCCGCTCCTCAACGATGGTCCGGCCAGCCCTTGTCTGGACCAAATTGCAGATCACGTGCAACACGACCGCGACACCCACGCGAGACATACCCACGCGCGACTGATGCAGCGCGCAGGCAAATGCTAGCGCGATGCCGGGCGCGTGTCACGCCCCCGGCTGTAAAACGCTGAAAATTGGCGCAGTTATACCCTGCCCTTGAGGTGTTTGGCCAATGCACCGGCATTTTTCTTGCGCCGGCCTTTGTACGGGTTCTTGTCCCCCTGGCCACGCAATGTCAGGCGGATGGGCGTGCCGGGCATGTCGAAATCTTCGCGCAGGCCATTGACCAGATAGCGCGAGTAGCTTTCGGGCATCTTGTCGGGGTGCGAACACATGACGACAAACCCCGGCGGACGGGTCTTGGCCTGGGTCATATAGCGCAGCTTGATCCGGCGTCCCTGCGGGGCTGGCGGCGGGTGCTGTTCCAGCATTGCAGTCAGCCAACGGTTCAACGCAGCCGTCGTCACCCGGCGGTTCCAGACATCATGGGCGCGCAAAATGGCGGCGCGCAAACGCTCCAGCCCCCGGCCCGTCTTGGCCGAAACCGTGATCAGGGGCGCGCCGCGCAGTTGCGGCAGAAGCCGTTCAAACGACTCCTTGAGGTCGCGCAGCTTTTCTTGCTTGTCTTCCTCGATATCCCATTTGTTGACAGCGACCACCACGGCGCGGCCTTCGCGCTCGGCCAGATCGGCGATGCGCAGGTCCTGTTGCTCGAACGGAATGGCGGCATCCAGCAGCACCACGACAACCTCGGCGAATTTTACCGCGCGCAACCCGTCCGAGACCGACAGCTTTTCCAGCTTTTCCTGAACCTTGGCCTTTTTGCGCATTCCGGCCGTGTCGAAAATGCGCATCGGGGTGCTGTTCCCGTCGGGGTCGGCCCAGTCCAGCCGCAGGCTGATTGCGTCGCGGGTGATCCCGGCTTCGGGGCCGGTCAACAGCCGGTCCTCGCCCATGATCTTGTTGATCAGCGTCGACTTGCCCGCGTTCGGGCGGCCCACAACGGCCACCTGCAACGGCTTGGCCGCTGTGATCAGCGGGGCCTGCCCGTCATGTTCCTCGTCAAGCTCGACATCCGTTTCGGGGGTGTCGTCCACGGCCCTTTCCGCCGCTGCATCCGCCAGCGGCATAAGCTGCGCGTAAAGGTCCGTCATGCCTTCGCCATGTTCACCGGACAGGCGCACCGGCTCGCCCAGGCCCAGGTTGTATGCCTCCAGCACGCCAGCATCGGCCGCGTTCCCCTCGGCCTTGTTGGCCGCCAGGATCACGTGTTTCGAGCGTTTGCGCAGGATCTCGGCGAACATTTCGTCGGTTGGCGTCACCCCGACGCGCGCGTCAATCATGAACAGGCAGACATCGGCCATGTCCACGGCACGCTCGGTCAGGCGGCGCATACGCCCCTGCAGGCTGTCATCGGTTGCGTCCTCAAGCCCGGCCGTGTCGATCACGGTAAAGCGCAGGTCACCCAGGCGCCCTTCGCCCTCGCGCAGGTCACGCGTCACGCCCGGCTGATCGTCGACCAATGCCAGACGTTTGCCCACTAGGCGATTGAACAGTGTGGATTTGCCCACATTCGGGCGCCCCACGATGGCGAGGGTCAGCGACATGATACCAAACTTTCAAGACTCAAGATGCGCCCTTTAGCGCATCTTGCGGTCAACGGAAAGCGTGCAGATTGCCTTTGGTCGACACGACATACAAGGTCTGGCCCGCCACGACCGGTGCCGTGGTCGCCCCGCCCGCGATTTCGACGCGGTGCAACAGGGTGCCGTCGACGGGGTTGTAAAAGCGGACATAGCCATCATTGGAGGCCACGACGATGCGACCACCGGCCAGGATCGGTCCGTAATGGGCAAAGATCGGACCACGCCGTCCGGGACGGTCCTTGACGAAACCAGGCAGATCATGTGCCCACACGACCGAGCCGTCAGCCGCGTCCAGACGCACCAGCTGGCTGCGGTCGCTGACAACAAATACGCTGTTGCCCGCAGGCCAGACCGTATCAATTGCGCCTTCTCCGGCGGTCCAGTCACGTTCGCCAGATGTTGCGTCAAAGGCGACGGTCCGGCCGGAATGGTTGCCGATATAGATCGTGTTGCCCGACACAATCGGCCCGCCGGTGACGTCCACGATCTGGGCCGAAGCGCGCCCGCGACGCCCCCCTGCGACCGATGCGTTCCAGCGGCGAATGCCGCCCTTGCGGAACGTCGCCGCGATGTCGCCCGAACCGAATGCAAAAACCGCCAGGTCCGATGCCAGGACCGGCGCTGGCGCACCCAGAACGTTGCCCACGCTAGGCGTGGCCTCGATCTGCCAGGCGATCCGGCCATCCTTGGCATCCACGGCCCAGCCCGTGTCATCGCCGGCGACCAGATACAACAGCCCGTCGCTGACCAGCGGGGCGCCGCTGCCGGTCGCGCTGAGTTTCTTTTGCCATTTCACCACACCGGTCTTTGCGTCCAGCGCGGTCAGCCGCCCAAACCCGGACGAGACATAAAGAACGCCGTCGGCATAGGCCAGGCCGCCGCCGGTCGCTTCGGCTTCCTTGTCGGTGGCGGGAATCAGGTCGGTGCTCCACGCGACCTGCCCCGCCGTGGACACGGCGGAAACCGTCGCTGCGGAATCGAGCGTATAGATCAGGCCACCGGCCACCACCGGATCGGCCGTAATTCTTTGCTTGCGGCTGTCACCGCGCCCGATCGAGGCCGACCAGATCTGGCGGGGGGCGGCACTCAGCGCCGGGTTCGTGGTGCGGAACGCCTCGGTTCCGGGGCTTTGCGACCAATTGGCATTCTGGCTCTGGGCCGGAAGGCTGATGGGTTTGGACCCGCTTGTTTCAACGGTTTCGGAATCCTCGGCCGGGCGAATGTCCTCGCGGGCCCCGGGCAAGATGACCTCGGGTTCCTGGCACGCGCTCAGGGTCATCACAACAAGTGCCGCTGCCGGCATCCCCAAGCGGGAAATATTACGTTTTACCATGGAATTCCGAACTCGCCTGTCATGAACCTTTGTATTGCCGCGCCGTCGTCAGCCCTGCTGCGCCGCAACCGGCTCTGGCTCGCCGCCCAGGGCAACGATAAGCTGCGCGGCGCGCTGTTGCAGATCAACGCTGGCCTCGGCATCCTGCCGCAACGCCTGCAAACGGTCCAGCGCGGCCTGCGTGTCGCCTTGTGAAATATCAATCAGCGCCAATTGTTCCTGCGCCAGCAAACGCAGCGGCGCACCCGGAACCGCCAGCGCCTCGAATTGTTGGCGCCTGTCGGCGACCGGCAGGTCTTCACCCTGGATCAAAAGGGATTTGAACGCGGCAATTGCCCGGTAGATCTCGGGCAGATCCCCCTGAACCGCAACCGCACCCAGGTGATCCACCGCCGCGGCCTCTGCGTCAGAGTTTTGCTGGGCCGACGCGATCAGCATGTTCAGAACCGCTTCGCCGCCGACCGACTCGGCCTGAACACTTTCCAGGCCCGCGGCGCGCGCCGAAGGTTCGTTTTGCGCAAGCGCAGACAGAATCGCATCGCCCAGCGCTTCGGCCTGCCCGGTATCGCGGGCCTTGCGATATTCGTTGAACGCCGCGCCACCGACAATAATCAGCACGGCCAGCACACCAACCCAGCCCCACCGGCGCAAAAGCAGGTACAACCTGTCGCGTCGCACCTCTTCGGTGACTTCATCAATGAAACTGTCAGCGTCGCTCATTCTTGCCCCCAAGGCGTTGTTTTCGGTGCCACAGATGCTGGGCCGTCTAGCGCCATGTCATACCCCGGCGCCACCGGCAAGCCAAGGGTCCGAATTTGCCCAATCGCGCCGGATTGGCGGGGCCTTGCGAAAAAATACATTCCGAACTATTCAGTTCAGTATGGAAAAATGGCGCAGCTGCCCCCATGTCAGGACCTGCGCACCTATTTATTATTTGGTCAAAGTTAAGGGAGAGACAAGGCATGCGGGTGATTTCGCTCATCAATGCACTGTTGGTCGTTGTCGCGTTGTATTTCTTGGTATTCGAACGCGATGCCTTGTTCGCATTTGCCGGGCGCGGTGATTCCGATGCCCAAGCGGCGACCGCTGCGCAAGACGACGCCTCGCCCACGCAGGACCAGCCGCAAGGCGTCGGCGTCGTTGCCTATCGTTCAACCGCGCGCGAGATTGACAGCGCCGTGGTTCTGCGCGGCCAGACCAAGGCGAACCGCCAGGTCGAAGTGCTGGCGGAAACCACCTCGACCGTGGTGTCGGACCCCAAGCGCAAAGGCGCATTTGTCGAGGCGGGCGACCTGCTGTGCGAGCTTGATCCCGGCACCCGCCACGCCAGCCTGGCCGAAGCGCTGGCCGGCAAGCTTGAGGCCGAAAGCCGCGGCCCCGAGGCCGAAGCCCGCCTGGAAGAGGCGCATGCGCTTGTCGCCGAAGCCGAAATCAACCTGAAAGCCGCGCAGAAACTGTTCAAATCGGGGTTCGGCTCGGAAACTCAGCGCATCTCCAGCGAGGCCGCGATGAGCTCGGCGCAGGCTGGCATCAAGTCCGCCGAGGCCGGGTTGGAGGCGACCCAGGCAGGTATCGAAGCCGCCGCCGCCGAGGTCGCAGCCGCCCAGCGCGAGCTTGACCGCCTGACCATCGAGGCCCCGTTCAGGGGGCTTTTGGAAAGTGATACCGCGGAACTGGGCAGCCTGATGCTGCCGGGGTCCCTGTGCGCGACGGTGATCCAGCTTGACCCGATCAAGCTGGTTGGTTTCGTGCCTGAAACCGAAGTGAACCGAATTATCGTTGGCACAATGGCGTCTGCTCAGTTGGTCACCGGCCTGCATGTCGAAGGCCGCGTCACCTTCCTGAGCCGCTCGGCGGATGAAACGACCCGCACATTCGAGGTCGAGATCACCGTGCCGAACCCGGAACTTCTGATCCGTGATGGCCAGACCGCGAATATTCAGATCGCCGCCGAGGGCGCAAAGGCGCATCTGCTGCCGCAATCGGCCTTGACCCTGAATAATGACGGTCAGCTTGGCGTGCGCACGGTGGCCGCCGGAAATATCGTTGATTTCGCCCCCGTCCGCCTGTTGCGCGACACCGCGCAGGGCGTATGGGTCGATGGGCTTGCCGAAACGGTCGACGTCATCGTCGTCGGGCAGGAGTTTGTAACGCGCGGCGTTGTCGTCGCGCCGACATACCGGGACATAGCAGAATGACCGGAATTGTCAGCTGGGCCGCCGATCGGGCCCGAATGGTTCTTGCCTTCATCGCGATTTCGCTGGTGATCGGCGGGTTTGCCTATGTCAGCCTTCCCAAAGAGGGCGAGCCGGATATCGAAATCCCCGCCCTGTTCGTTTCCGTCCAGTTCCCCGGCATTTCCGCCGAGGATTCGGAAAATCTGCTGATCAAGCCGATGGAAACCGAATTGGCGGATCTGGACGGTCTCAAGGAAATGACCGCCACCGCCGCCGAAGGGTATGCGGGCCTCGCGATGGAATTCGACTTTGGCTGGGACAAGACCGCGATCACGGCGGATGTCCGCGATGCGATGAACACGGCACAGGCCGATTTCCCGGACGGGGCCGAGCAATATTCGCTGCACGAGATCAATTTCTCGGAATTTCCCATCGTCATCGTCAACCTGACCGGCGCCGTTCCCGAACGCACGATGGCGCGCGTCGCCAAGGACCTGCAGGACGAGCTTGAGGCGCTGGATGCGGTGCTCGAAGCGGGGATCGCGGGCAATCGTGACGAATTGCTCGAAGTGGTGATCGACCCCTTGCGGCTTGAGGCATACAACGTCACCGCGGCCGAGCTGATCAATGTCGTACAGAACAACAACCAGTTGATCGCGGCGGGTGAAGTCGAAACCGCGCAGGGGGCTTTTTCGGTCAAGATCCCTTCGTCGTTCAAGACCACGCAGGATATCTATGGCCTGCCGATCAAGGTGAATGGCGACAGGGTTGTCACCCTCGGAGAGCTGGCCGAGATCAACTATACTTTCGAAGATCGCGAAGGCACCGCCCGGTTTGACGGCGAGCCGACCGTCGCGTTGCAGGTGGTCAAGCGCAAGGGCTTCAACCTGATCGACACAGTCGAGGCCGTAAAGGCCACAATCGCCGCCGCACAGGCCAAATGGCCGCCCGAGTTGCAGGCCGCGGTCGATGTCGGCACGTCCAATGACCAAAGCCGCATTGTCGGCTCGATGGTCAGTCAGCTTGAAGGCTCGGTTCTGACCGCCGTTGCGCTTGTGATGATCGTGGTTCTGGCCTCGTTGGGGTCGCGCGCGGCGCTGCTTGTCGGCTTTGCCATCCCCACCTCGTTCCTGCTGTGCTTTGCCTTCCTGGCAATGATGGGCGTCAGCATTTCCAATATCGTGATGTTCGGCCTGATCCTGGCCGTCGGGATGCTGGTCGATGGTGCCATCGTCGTCGTGGAATACGCCGACAAGCGCATCAAAGAAGGCGTCGGGCCCATGCACGCCTATGTCGAGGCCGCGCAGCGGATGTTCTGGCCCATCGTTTCGTCCACGGCGACGACCTTGTGCGCCTTTCTTCCCATGCTGTTCTGGCCCGGCGTTCCGGGCGAGTTCATGGGGATGTTGCCGGTCACGCTGATCTTCGTTCTGTCGGCTTCGCTGATCGTCGCGCTGATCTACCTGCCAGTGATGGGCGGCGTGTCGGGACGCCTCAGCCGGGTTTTCGATCGCACCTCGACCTGGCTGCGTGCGCGCACCGCCTGGTGGGTACGCGTGCTGCTGGTGCCGCCGTCGCTTTACCTGATTTTCCTGGGCGCCATGCAGACGCTCAACCCGTCCTACCTGCTGCCCGCCGGGGTTTCCGGTGGCTCGGTCATTGGCGCCGCGATGTTCCTGGCAGGTGCCTTTGCCGGGTCCGTGACCCTGAGCGCGGCCAAGATCGAACGCGCGCCGGACACCCATGTGCATACGGTCAAGGAACACACTCCGTTCGGGTATTTCATCAAGTTCCTCGTCGGCAACCCGATCATGCCGATCGTTTCGATCGTTGCGGTCGGGTTCGCCGTGATGACCGTGATGTCCGCTTATGGCAACAACAATCGCGGCGTCGAATTCTTTGTCGAAAGCGAACCGGAACAGGCCACCGCCTATGTGCGGGCGCGGGGCAACCTGTCGCTGGCGGAAAAGGACGCAATCGTCCTGGCGGCGGAACAGGTCATCCGGGCCCATCCCGCCGTCATCAACGTTTTCGCCTTTGCCGGTGAGGGCGGGCTGACGCAGAATACCGGTGGCGCGCAGGCCCCCGCCGACACTGTCGGTCGCGTCCAGTTCGAGATCATCCCGTGGGAGGACCGCCCGACCGTGACGGAACCCGTCGCGGGGGGACGTCTTGAACGGCATACGGTGGCCCCTGAATATGATGGCGACTTTGTTCTGGAACAGCTTGGCGCGCAACTGGCCGAATTGCCGGGCATCGTTGTCGAGGTCCAGGCGCTGGAACAGGGTCCGGCCTCGGCCAAGCCGGTCCATCTGCGGATCAAGGGCGACGCCTGGGGCGACCTGACCAGCGCCACCACTGTCGCGCGTGCGGCTTTTGAGGCGACGCCGGGCCTGATCAAGGTCGAGGACACCCTGCCCCTGCCCGGCATCGACTGGCAAATCGACGTCGATGTCGCAAAGGCCGGGCGCTTTGGCGCGGATGTGGCGACAGTCGGGGCCATGGTGCAATTGGTCACCCGCGGCATCCTGCTGGGCGAAATGCGCCCCGACGGCACCGACGAAGAGATCGAGATCCGCGTGCGCCTGCCCGAGGATGATCGGGTCCTGTCAACGCTGGATACGCTGAAAGTCCGCACCACGGACGGGCTTGTGCCGCTGTCCAACTTCGTGACGCGACAACCGGTAAAGAAACTGGCGCAGATCAACCGGATCGATCAGGAAAGGTATTATGACGTCAAGGCGGATGTCGAATCCGGGCTGAGCAAGGTTGTGGTCAATGCGCCGGATGGCGGCGAAACACGACTTGCCATCGTCCGTGACTGGTCCGATGGCGGTGACGCGGCAGCCACGGGAACGCAGGTGTCCGGCCCAGACGGCAAGGTCTATGAACTGGTGCAACTGACCGGGGCCGGATCAATCGACGAGGTGACGGACGCCATTGATGGCAATGATGCGCGGATCACACTTATCAACCCCAACGAACGGATCGCCGTTTTGACCGAATGGCTGGATACCGGCCCCTTTGCCAGCTCGATCAGTTGGGAATGGACCGGCGACCAGGAAGACCAGGCCGAAAGCCAGGCGTTCCTGTCCAGCGCCTTTCTGGCGGCGCTGGGGTTGATGTTCGTGATCCTGCTGGCGCAGTTCAACTCGTTCTACAACTCGGTGCTGGTGCTGCTGGCGGTGGTTCTGTCCACGACTGGGGTGCTGATCGGCATGATGGTCATGCAACAGCCCTTCTCGATCATCATGACCGGGACCGGCATCGTGGCGCTGGCCGGTATCGTGGTGAACAACAATATCGTCCTGATTGACACCTACCAGGAATACAGCCGCTATATGCCCAGGATCGACGCCATCGTCCGCACGGCCGAGGCGCGGATACGTCCCGTCCTGCTGACCACCCTGACGACCATGGCGGGCCTGACCCCGATGATGTTCGGCCTGACGCTGGATTTCATCAACGGCGGCTATTCCATCGACAGCCCAACCGCCCTGTGGTGGAAACAGCTGGCAACGGCGGTGGTCTTTGGCCTGGGCATCGCGACGGTTCTGACCCTGATCGTAACGCCATCCTTCCTGGCGCTGCGGGTCTGGGTCTCGACCTATACGATCTGGCTGGGCAAGGCGCTGGCACGGGCCACCGCCGGACGATCCAGCCAAATTGCGCAGGACATGGCCATCGGGAAATCCGCGCGCCAGATGCAGGCGACCGAAATCGTCTGGGACGAAGATCGCCCGGCCAAAAGCGACCCGGACACCGCGGACGAGACCGGCTCGGACCACCCGCCGGGGCATCCCCTGAAGGCGGCCGAGTAAAACCGGCACGCCCGCGGGACGCGACCAAGGGCCAAGACACCAACCCCGGTGCCCCCCCGACGCGGCGAACCCGCGTCAGGCCGCGTCGGTGTCGGACTGCTGGCGGCTCCAGAGCTGGGCGTAACGCCCTTCGCGCAGCAACAGGTCGTCATGGGTGCCCTGCTCGATGATCTCGCCGCTTTCCAGCACCACGATCTTGTCGGCTTCGGCAATCGTGCTGAGGCGATGCGCGATGGTGATCACCGTGCGCCCCTCTCCGGCGCGGGCCAGGGCGTCCTTGATGTCGCGTTCGGTTTCGGTATCGAGGGCCGAGGTCGCCTCGTCCAGCAACAGGATTGGCGGGTTCTTCAGCAAGGTCCGGGCAATCCCGACGCGCTGCTTCTCGCCACCGGACAGTTTCAGCCCGCGCTCCCCGACACGGGTGTCATACCCTTCGGGCAAGGCAACGATAAAGTCATGTATCTGCGCCGCCTTGGCTGCCGACTCGACATCGCTTTGGGTGGCGCCTTCGCGCCCATAAGCGATGTTATAGCGGATCGTGTCGTTGAACAGGACGGTATCCTGCGGCACGACACCTATGGCCGCGTGCAAGCTGGTCTGCGTGACGTCCCGGACATCCTGCCCGTCAATCTTCAACGCGCCGCTTGTGACATCGTAGAACCGGAACAACAGGCGCCCGATCGTGGATTTCCCTGAACCGGTGGCCCCGACGATGGCGACAGTCTGCCCGGCGGGAACATGCAAGGTTACCCCCTTGAGGATCTCACGGTCCGGGTCATAGCCAAAGCGCACATCCTCCAGCGTCACATCCCCGCCCTGAACGCGCAGATCGCGCGCACCGGCCTTGTCGTTCACCTCGGATGGCTGTTCAAGCAGCTGGAACATCTGCCCCATATCCACCAGCGACTGCCTGATTTCCCGGTAGACCGTTCCAAGAAAGTTCAGCGGAACGGTAATCTGGATCATATAGGCATTGACCATCACGAAATCGCCGACGGTCAGGGTGCCCTGTTGCACGCCGAACGCCGCAAGGACCATGACGCCGATCAGCCCCCCCGTGATCAGAAACGACTGACCGAAATTCAGGAAGGCCAGCGAATAGCTCGTCTTGAGGGCGGCCAGCGCATAGGCCTTCATCGACACGTCATAACGACGCGCCTCGCGCTCTTCGGCGTTGAAATACTTGACAGTTTCAAAGTTCAAAAGGCTGTCGATCGCGCGCTGATTGGCCTCGTTGTCCTGGTCGTTCATCTCACGGCGCAGCTTGACCCGCCATTCGGTCACCGCGAAGGTGAACCAGATATACAGCACGATGGTCGCCGCGACGATGACCAGGTACCAGATGTCGAACAGCCACATCAGGATGACCGCCACCAGCACCAGTTCAAGAATAAGCGGGGCGATAGAGAACAGCAGAAAGCGCAGCAGGAAAGCCACGCCTTTCACGCCGCGCTCGATGATGCGGCTCAGCCCCCCGGTGCGGCGGGTGATGTGATAGCGCATCGACAGCCGGTGAATATGCTGGAACGTCTCCAACGCAAGCGCCCGCAAGGCCCGCTGTCCGACGGGGGCGAATAACGCATCGCGCAATTGCTGCAACCCCACGGTCATCAGCCGCGCCATGCCATAGGCGACGGTCAGACCGACCGCACCCAGCGCCAGCGGCGGAACCCCTTCCCCGGCCAGCGTGTCCACTGCGCCCTTGTACAAAATGGGCGTGTAAACGGCGATCAGCTTGGCCAGCACAAGCATGGTCATCGCCAGCACGACGCGGCGTTTTACCCACGGTTCGTCATCCGGCCAAAGATACGGGGAAACCTTGCGTATGGTCAGCCAGCCTGACCGCCGTTCGTCGGTTGCGGTCACTTCCTCGGAACTCATCTGCTCTGACGGTCTCCTTACGTGTCGCGATTTTGGCCCCGGCACCGCGCGCCCCCATGTCCCGTGGGCCACGGGGGCGGCAGGCAGCCTATTCAGGGATGGTAAACACCTGTCCGGGATAGATCAGGTCCGGATTGCGGATCAGGCCGCGGTTGGCTTCGAACAGCTTTACATACAGCACGCCATCGCCAAACCGATCCCGCGAAATGGCCCACAAAGTATCGCCTTTCTGTACGGTAACGGACCGGATGGGCGCCGTCGTTTCTGCGCCTTGCGCATCGCTGCCGGCCTCGGCCGCTTGCAACAGTTCCACCGGTTCGCGCTTGAACGGCGTTTCAAGACGGCTGACAACCGTGCCGTCGGTATCCACCTCGTCGACGCGCAGGGTATAGACACCCGGCTCGACCCCTTCGACTTCTCCGCGCCAGTTGCCACCATCCTGCGGAGTGACCTCGCCGACCAGGCGGTTGTCGAGGTAAAGCCTGATGGTCGCGCCATCCTTGACCCGGCCCGTCAATTGAACCTCGCCTGTATCCGAATACCCGATCGTATCCAGCGCAACCTGATCCGGGGCAGCGCTTTGCCCTGACGGAGGTTGCACCAGCTCTACGCCCTCTTCGCCCGAGCGCAGCACGGCAATCTGCTGATCCTCGTCCCCCGTCGCGGTCGCATCACCCGACCCGGTATCGGCCACCTGCTGCTCTGCTTCGCCCTCGGGCGTGTCTGTGCCGCCCTGGGCGGTATCGCCTTCGCCACCTGCGTCAGCCTCGGATGCGGCGGGCGCAGCACTGGCCACCTGATCGGCGGCCTCTTCGGCGGCCGGTTTGGGCAGCGCGGCGATCAGGTAATCATCGGATGACGCGCTTTGTTCACCATCGGAGTTTTCCAGAACCAACCCGCGCGCAGTCTCGCTGAACGGGATCGTCACAAATTCGGCGAACTGCCCGCTGTCATCGACCTCAAAACTGTGAACCGGCTCGCCGTCCAGCAGCACCCTGATCTGGCTGCCCGGTGCGGCCTTGCCCGACAACAATGCGTTGCCGTCCTTTTCGACGAATATCTGGTCAAGCACCGGCGGTGCAACCGATGCCATCCCCTGCGCATCCGCGGGTTCGCCGGTCGCATCCGCAGGCTCGTCAGGCACATCCGCTTGGGCCGTATCCGCAGGCGCCGCGCCTGTCGTCTGACCCGCCTCGGCATCACCTGTTTCAGGCACCGCCTCTACGGCCTGCGGGGTATCCGCGTCCGCAACCTCGGTCTGCTGGTCCCCGGTCGTCGCCTGGGCATCTGCCTCGGACGTCTGTTCGGTTTGCTCCTGCACGTCCGCGACGTGCCCGGATTCACCACCCGAATTGCCACTCAGATAGAGCCACCCGGCCCCGAACAGGGCAACAACACCGGCAATCACCCCCCAGATGAAAGTCCCGGACCTTCCGTTTCCCGACTTGGCGTTCATTCTTTTCCTTTCACTCCGCCACGCAAATGCTTTGACTTCCAAGCATTCCTGCGGACAGTTGAGCCAATCTATCAACCCCGCTATCACGGGTCAAAACATCTGACACAACCCCGGAGAGGCCCAATGACGTCCCAGAAATCCATCTGTGTGTATTGCGGGTCACGGAATGGCAGGAACAAGGCCTATTCCGACACGGCCCGTCAATTCGGGCACCTGTTGGCCGATGCGGGCTGGCGGCTGGTCTACGGGGCTGGCGATGTCGGCCTGATGGGTGAGGTCGCGCGCGCGGCCCAGGACCATGGCGGGGAAACCTTTGGCGTGATTCCGGTGCACCTTGTGCGCCGCGAGGTCGGCAAAACCGATCTGACCAGCTTCGTGATCACCGAAACCATGCACGAGCGCAAGAAGGTCATGATCATGAATGCCGACGCGGTTGTGGTCCTGCCCGGCGGGCCCGGATCACTGGATGAACTGTTCGAAGCGTTAACATGGCGTCAGCTGGGGCTGCATGACAAGCCGATCGTTGTCGTCAATGTCGGCGGATACTGGACCCCGCTCAGGGACCTACTGGATCAGGTGATCACGCAAGGTTTCGCGGACAGCTCGCTGGGCGATTTCGTAACCTGGGTCGACGATGCCGAGGCCGCGATGGCCGCCCTGCGATCCAGCCTGACCCCTGCCAAAGGCTGACCGGGCCAATCCGTTTGCCCTGCCGCCTGAAAAAACAAGACCTGCCAGCCTGTCGGCCAGCAGGTCCCGAACGCCCACACGCGGGGCGTAAAATCACATGCGCGATGCGACGTTTTCCCAGTTCACCAGGTTGTCGAGGAAGTTCGACAGGTAAGCCGGACGCTTGTTGCGGAAGTCGATATAGTAGGAATGCTCCCACACGTCGCAACCCAGCAGAGCGGTCTGACCAAAGCACAGCGGGTTCACGCCGTTCTCGGTCTTGGTCACGGCCAGCGAGCCGTCTGCGTTCTTGACCAGCCATGCCCAGCCCGAACCGAACTGACCGGCACCGGCGGCGCTGAACTGCGATTTGAACTCGTCAACCGAGCCAAAGCTCTCGGTCAGCGCTTTTTCCAACTCACCTGGCATAGCATTGCCGCCTGGGCCCATCATTTCCCAGAACTGGTTGTGATTCCACAGCTGGCTGATGTTGTTGAAGATACCGTTTTGCGCGACGGCATTTGCGTCATACGTGCCAACGATGATCTCTTCCAGCGACTTGCCGTCCCATTCGGTGCCGGCAATCAGCTTGTTGCCATTGTCGACATAGGCCTTGTGGTGCAGGTCGTGGTGATATTCCAGCGTTTCCGCCGACATGCCCTTGGCTGCCAGCGCATCATGTGCATAAGGAAGATCAGGAAGTTCAAAAGCCATCTCGGCCCCCTGTAAAATAAAAGTTGCGGTTCCCAAGGTTACATGCTTTGGCCACGCGCGCAGGTCAAGGCCCGAGACAAGAAAACCCGGAGGTCCGCGATGCTCACACAGGCGCGCAAGATGTTCTACCGCGCCCGCGGCTATTATTCGGGCAACCTCAACGGGCAACCGTTCCGGCTGGACCCTTACCATTCCAAGTTCTGGCGCAAAGTATCGGCAGGCAAGTGGGAACCGGAAACTTTCGCGACCCTCGACGCCCATCTTTCTGCGGACAAGGACTACCTGGATATCGGCGCCTGGATCGGCCCCACCGTTCTCTACGCCGCGCGCCGCGCGCGCCACGTCTGGTGCTTCGAACCCGACCCGGTCGCCTATCGCCACCTGGTTTGGAACCTTGAACTGAACGGCATCCGCAATGTGTCCGCCTTCAGTGTTGCCCTGTCAGATGGCTTCGGCGTCGCACGCATGGCGTCCGCACATGGCGAAGCAGGCGATTCCACCTCTTCGCTCCTGCATGACGGGTCCCATGGCACCGATGCGCTGACCATCGGATGGACCGCCTTTGCCAATGCAGTCGACCTGTCACAGGTGTCGCTGGTCAAAATGGATATCGAAGGGGCCGAATACTCGGTCCTGCCCTCACTGGTTCCTTGGTTGCAGGAAACGAACCCAGCTTTGCTGCTTTCGACCCACGCGCCCTATCTCGCCGCAGGAACCAGGGCCGCCGCCATGGCCAACCTGTCCGACGCCCTAAGCTTTTACCCAAACTGCCACGACCCGGTGACCGGCGATACAGGCAAGTCCGCCCTGACCGGAGATCGCGGCCTGACCCAGTTCCCAACCATACTGTTTGACGCAACCCCCTGACGCCACGCGCCGCCGGTCCGCCCTTCATCTGGCCAAAAATATCCTGGGGGTGAGGCCGCAGGCCGAGTGGGCAAAGCCCCCTAGCCCAAGCCCGGGCGCACACGCCTTGGCTTAGTAAACCCCAACCTCACTGCCCGGTTGCGCAGCGATTTTCAACAATTTGAAAACGTAATCTGCGACCGACCGAAAGCACACCACGCGCAAGGTCTGTTCGTCATCCATCCAGAACGCACCCGCCACCTGCGCCAGACGCGACCGGCGGATTTGGCCGGGCTGGAACGCCTCGGCCGACAGATCGACCGGAGCCAGCTTGCCCAACACCTCGCGCGCATGTGCACCCGAAATGCGGAATACCGCACGCGCGTCCGAGACGTTGACGGCCAATGCATGCGTACCGCCCAGCGCGTTGGTCATCGCCGCCAGTTTCTCCCCGACCTCGGCATACGGCACCAAAACCAGCAACTCGTCTGTGGACATCCAGCAAACACCGGTGTCACCATCAACAAAGGCCTCGCGCTGACCGGGCACGTTCTGCCCGGTTGCATCTTTGACGGCCTTGGCCAGCACTTTGTCGGACAGATCGCCGCGCAGGGTGATCATGCCCTGCAACCCACATTCCTCGATCCGGGCAATACCGTCATAGCTGGCGTGGTTCAGTGCGCTGATGGGTTCAGACATTCTGCTTCTCCCCGTCCTTGTCATAAAAGACCGGATCGACGATCTTGGCCTTGTAGGTTTTGCCGTCCGTGCCCGGAAACTCGACAATCTCGCCCATCCGATCAGGGCCGTGCTTGATCAGACCCATGGCGATGCCCTTGCTCAGGTTGGCCGAGTAATAGGTCGAGGTGACACGCCCGATCATGTTGCGCTGACCATTGGCGTTGATGCCCTCGCCCACCGCATAGGCACCGTCCGGCAGGACCGATCCATCCACAGTCTCAAGACCGACCAGTTTCCAACGCTCGGGATCGGCCATATGGCTGCGCGAATGGGCGCGTTTGCCAAGGTAATCCTCTTTCTTTTTGGACAGCGCCCAATGCAGCCCCAGATCCTGCGGGATCACGGTGCCGTCGGTCTCGTCGCCGATCATAATAAAGCCCTTTTCGGCCCGCAGGATGTGCAGACATTCGGTACCGTAAGGCATCACGCCGAACTCCTGCCCAGCCTCCATCAAAGCGTCCCAGAACGCCTGCCCCTGAGAGGCCGGAACCGCGATCTCATAGGACAGCTCGCCCGAGAACGAGATGCGGTAGGCGCGCGCGTCGAATGCGCCGATCTTGCCGTCGCGCCATTCCATGAACGGCAGCGCCTCTTTCGACAGATCCATACCGCCGCCAAGCTTTTCCAGCACCTTGCGGGCGTTGGGGCCAACCACGGCGACCTGGGCGTATTGCTCGGTGACATTGGCGACATAGACTTTCCAGTCCCACCATTCGGTCTGCAGCCATTCTTCCATGTGACCATGGATACGCTCGGCCCCGCCGGTGGTGGTGTGGCACAGCCAGGTGTCCTCGTCGATGCGGGCAACAACGCCGTCGTCGATCAGGAACCCATTCTCGGAACACATCAGGCCATAGCGGCATTTGCCGACCTTCAGCGTGGACATCATGTTGGTGTACATCATGTCCAGGAACTTGCCCGCATCGGGGCCTTTGACGATCAGCTTGCCCAGTGTCGAGGCATCCAGCAGGCCGAGGTTTTCGCGGGTATTCTTCACCTCACGATTCACCGCGTCATGCACGGATTCACCGGGACGGACATAGGCATAGGTCCGGCGCCAATGGCCGACCGGTTCCCAGTCTGCGCCGTTCCGGTCGTGCCAGCTGTGCATCGGGGTCTGACGGATCGGCTGGAACACCTCACCGCGTGCTTCGCCACCGATCGACGCCAGCGAGATCGGCGTGTATGGCGGGCGGAACGTGGTGGTGCCGACCTTCGGTATTTCCTTATCCAACGCATCAGCAAGGATCGCCAAGCCGTTGATGTTGCTTAACTTACCCTGATCGGTCGCCATACCCAACGTGGTGTAGCGTTTGGTGTGTTCGACGCTTTCATAGCCTTCGCGCGCTGCCAGCTGGACGTCGGACACTTTGACGTCGTTCTGGAAGTCCAGCCAAGACTTCATACGCAGCTGGATTTCGGCATTCGCGGGCATCAGCCACACGGCGGCCATCGGCGCCTCGGCCGTCGTTTCGCCCAATGGCGCCTTGGTGCGTTTCGCCTTGAACCCGGCCGCCTTGGCCGCCGCTTTTCCTGCGGCATCCGCGTCGGTCAGAACGTCACCGAGAGCCAGCGGACCATTGGACGCACCCGCAGCGATCACGAAGCCCTCGCCGTTTGCCCCCAGCGGAGGACGCTCGGGGTCGGGGCGGAAATGGGCGTGTGCTTCATCCCAGATCAGCTTGCCGCCGCAATGCGACCACATGTGAACAACCGGAGACCAGCCGCCTGACATGGCGACCGCATCGCATTCAACCTCTTCCCGCGCACCTCCGATGCCTTCTTGATTGCAGATCGCAACTTTCTTGACGCGCTTGCCGCCCTTGACCTTGGCGATGGCCTTGCCCGGATCGACACGGATGCCCAGTTGACGCGCCTCCTCCGCCAGAGGTCCGGCGCTGTCGCGCGCATCGACCACGCGCAGAACATCCACACCGGCCTGTTTGAGGGTAATCGCTGTGCGATAGGCATCATCATTGTTGGTTGCAACGATCACGCGCTCACCCGGGGTCACGCCCCAGTTCACCACATAGTCGCGCATCGCCGAGGCCAGCATGACGCCGGGCACATCATTGCCCGCGAAAGACAGCGGACGCTCAATCGCGCCGGTGGCGGTCACGACCTGTTTGGCGCGGATGCGCCACAGGCGGTGACGGGGGCCTTGCACGCCCGGCGTGTGGTCGGTCAAGCGCTCATATCCCAGCACGTAGCCGTGGTCATAGACCCCTGCCCCCATGCAGCGGTTGCGCAGGGTGACGTTGTCCATTGTTTCGAGTTCAGAAACCAATTGTTCCACGAACTTATCCACAGGCGCGCCATCGATGGTTCCACCATCAACCGGAGCGCGACCGCCCCAATGCGCGGTCTGTTCGATCAGCATGACCTTGGCACCCGATTGAGCCGCCGCTTTGGCCGCCTGCAGACCGGCAACACCGGCCCCGATCACCAGGATATCGGTGAAGTGATAGAAATGTTCATAAGTGTCGGCATCGCGGCTGTCTTTGTCCGGAGCCTTCCCCAGACCGGCGGACTGGCGGATGAACGGCTCATAGACATGTTTCCAGAACGGTTTGGGGTGAATGAAGGTCTTATAGTAGAACCCGGCCGGCAGGAACCGCGCCAGAGCGGTGTTCACGGCGCCGATGTCGAATTCCAGGTTCGGCCAGTGGTTCTGCGACACCGAGGTCAGGCCATTGAACAGTTCTGTCGTGGTGGCACGCTGGTTCGGTTCGAACCGGTTGCCCTGCCCCAGGCCGACCAGCGCGTTGGGCTCTTCTGCACCGCTGGCAACGACACCGCGGGGCCGGTGGTATTTGAAGGACCGGCCCATCATCATCTGGTCATTGGCGAGCAGCGCCGAGGCCAGCGTATCGCCCTGGTATCCCTGCATCGAGGTGCCATTGAAGGTAAAGGTGACCTGTTTCGTCCGGTCGATCAGGCGGCCTTGTTTGGCGAGGCGGGTGCTCATTGTGCGGACCTTTCGCGGATGGAAGCGGCGGAGCCTCCGGCGGGAGTATTTTTGAAAAGATGAAGCATCAGGAAACGTCTCTCCAGGTCCAGCCGGGGCGTCTGGCGCTGATTGCGTCCTTGATCGTTTGCGGCGGTTCCGAGGTTTGGGCGGAGTAGGTTCCAAATACTTCGAGCGTCTGGGTGCAGCGGGCCGCGTGGAACCACTTGCCGCACCCGTTTGCGTGGCGCCAGCGTTCGAAATGCACGCCCTTGGGGTTTTCGCGCATGAACAGGTAGTCGTGGAATTCGTCGTCCGAAGACCCCGGGCCAAAACGTTTCAGATGCGCCTCGCCACCAGCGGCCAGTTCGGTTTCTTCGGCGTCCACGCCGCAATAGGGGCAATTCAGGATCAGCATCGGTTCATCCTTTTGGCGGCAGGCTGGCGGCATGGGCCAGCGACATTTCAGTTAACTTGGTGCGCAGGTCAGCATCTTCGAAGGCCCCGGCATCGACCTCGACCATCCCGCCCATCGGGCGACCGGTGAAAGAGAGCGGCTGGGCCCCGGCGTTCAGCGCCTCGGCTTCGCGGTCCTTGCCGGGGCGATACATCGCGCCGTCCTTGGTGATGCCGCAGACCATGTTGCCGTGGAGCAGAAAACACAGGCCGCCGAACATCCTTTTTTCGGACAGTCCCGGCTCGACCCCCAGATCGGCGCGCATGGTTTCGGCCATGATCTCGGAATAGGTCATCACGCAGCTCTTTGGCGGGTCTGGCGGGGGGTTGTATGTGGCAACACGGTCTTCATCAATGCGCCACCCCGGCGGCGACGCTTTCGTCGATGAAGCGGCCCTCTTTGAAGCGGTCGAGCGTGAAGGCTTCGGTCAGGGATGAATGGCCCGTGGCCATCAGCTGTGCCATGCCCCAGCCCGAACCGGGGATCGCCTTGAAGCCCCCTGTGCCCCAGCCGCCGTTGATGAAGCACCCCTGCAGCGGCGTTTTGGACAGGATCGGAGAGCGGTCGCCTGTCATATCTACAATCCCGCCCCATTGCCGCAGCATTTTCAGCCGCGAGATCATCGGGAAGGTTTCGACAAGCGCGCGCACGGTTTCCTCGATATGGTGGAACGACCCGCGTTGGGTGAAGTTGTTGAACCCGTCAGTGCCGCCGCCGATGACCATTTCGCCCTTGTCGGATTGCGACATGTAGCCGTGTACGGTGTTGGCCATGACCACCACGTCCATGCAGGGTTTGATCGGCTCGGACACCAGCGCCTGCAGCGCTATGGCCTCGAGAGGCAGACGGAACCCTGCCATCTGCGCCAACTGCCCCGAGTGGCCGGCAACGACGATGCCCAGCTTGTCGCAGTCGATGGCGCCCTTGGTTGTGTCAACGCCCAGAACGCGGCCGTTTTCGGACCGGACACCGGTGACTTCGCATTGTTGGATAATGTCCATGCCCATTGCCGAACAGGCACGCGCATAGCCCCAGGCCACGGCGTCATGGCGGGCGGTGCCGCCGCGTTCCTGCCACAGCGCCCCCAGAACCGGATAGCGGGGGCCGTCGATATTGATGATCGGGACCAGTTTCTTGACGCGGTCGGGGGTGATCCATTCGGTTTTGACGCCCTGAAGCGCATTGGCATGGGCCGTGCGCTGATAGCCGCGAATCTCGTGCTGGGTCTGGGCCAGCATCATCACGCCGCGCGGGCTGAACATGACGTTATAGTTCAGCTCCTGGCTGAGGTTCTCGTAAAGGTCACGGGCCTTTTCGTAGATCGCCGCCGAAGGGTCCTGAAGGTAATTCGACCGGATGATGGTCGTGTTCCGGCCGGTGTTGCCACCGCCCAGCCAGCCTTTTTCGATGACGGCGACATTCTGGATGCCGTAGTTCTTGCCCAGGTAATACGCGGTCGCCAGGCCGTGGCCGCCTGCGCCGACGATGATCACGTCATACCGTTTCTTCGGTTCGGGCGAGCGCCAGGCGCGTTCCCATCCGGTGTGATAGCGCAGCGCTTCTCGGGCGACAGCAAAGGCAGAGTAATGGCTCATGAGCGAATCCGTCCGGTTCGTTATTGGGCGCAGATATGCCGCGTGATGCCATCATACCCGCGCCGGACAACGCCACAATATCGCACTATTGCGACATGACGCCCATTCGCGGCCATTTGTCCCTTTTTTCCATCGCCGCACAGGTCTAAGTCTGGGCAACGATTTCGGAGGGACCATGTCGTTTGAGGTTCTGATCATCTTGACCGCGTTTCTGATCGCGGCGTTTCTGGGGCTGTTCCTGCTGCGCAGGCGACAGGGCGGCGAACCGGCTGCGGCTTATGACCTGCGGGTTTATCGCGAACAGCTGGCCAGCGTCGACCGCGACCTGGCGCGCGGCGTCATCGGCTCGGCCGATGCCGAACGGGTAAGAACCGAGATCTCGCGCCGGATCCTGGCCGCCGATGCGCAACTGCGTGCCGGTTCCGGCGGTGCCGGGCCGTCGCGGCTTGTGTCCGGTGTCACGGTATTGGCGGTTTCGGCGGTTCTGATCGGTGGCGCGCTGTTTCTTTATCAGAAACTGGGGGCCGTCGGCCTGCCGGACATGCCTTTGTCGCAGCGATTGGAACGGGCCGAGGATCTGCGTCAGAACCGGCCCAGCCAGGCCGATGCCGAGGAACTGGCCACGCCCCTGGCCGCGCCGCAACTTGAAGACAGCTATGTCAAACTGTTGGAACAATTGCGCGAAACCGTTGCCGCCCGGCCCGATGATTTGCAAGGGCACACCCTGCTGGCGCAGCACGAGGCCAATGCGGGGAATTTCAAGGCAGCTTATGCCGCGCAACAGCGGGTTGCCGAATTGTCGGCCCCGGACACATCGGCCGATGTCTATTCGAACCTTGCCGAAATGATGATCCTTGCGACAAGCGGTTATGTCTCGCCCGAAGCCGAAACAGCCCTGGAGCAAGCTTTGCGCCGCGACCCCGATCATGGTCCGGCACGGTATTACTGGGGCCAGATGCTGGCGCAGACCGGGCGCCCCGACCTGGCCTACAGCCTGTGGCTGAACACATTGCAGAACGCCCCGGCCGGTGCGCCCTGGGCCGACGCCATCCGCGTCCAGATCGACGACCTTGCCTTCCGCGCGGGGGTCTTTGACGTCCCCGACATCCCGCCGGCGGACATGGCGCCCGGCCCCAGCCAGGACGACATGGCAGCCGCCGCCGAACTGAGCGACGCCGAACGGCAAGAGATGATCCGGGGCATGGTGAACCAGCTTTCGGATCGCCTGGCAACCGAAGGCGGGTCGCCCGAGGAATGGGCCCGGCTGATCGCGGCGCTGGGTGTGATCGGTGAAACCGACCGCGCCAGCGGCATCGTGGACGAGGCACAGGCCGTTTTCGCAGGCAATGCAGAGGCGCTGCAAATGATCGAAGCCGCCGCCCGGCAGGCCGGACTGTCCCAATGATCCACGATCAGTTCGAAGATTTTGCCGCTGCCCTGCAACCAATGCAGGCGCTGATGGGGTTGGACCTTGGCGAAAAGACGATCGGCGTTGCGGTGTCCGACCGGATGCGCGGCATAGCCAGCCCGATCGAAACCGTCAGGCGCAAGAAATTCACCTTGGATTCCGCGCGCCTGCTGGAACTTGCGGCGCACCGGGAAATCGGCGGCATTGTTCTGGGCCTGCCCAAGAACATGGACGGCACCGAAGGGCCCCGGTGTCAGTCGACGCGCGCATTTGCCCGCAACCTGTCGCGCCTGACGGACCTGCCGGTCGGGTTCTGGGATGAACGGCTTAGCACGGTTGCGGCAGAAAAAGCACTGCTCGAGGCGGATACGACCCGAAAACGTCGCGGACAGGTTATCGATCACGTCGCTGCGGGTTATATCCTGCAAGGGGCGCTGGATAGGTTGCGCGCACTGTAAGCTGTCGGAGAGCGCAGATGACGAACATGGTTTGGAAAAGGGACGAGGTCGAAAGCCCGTGCATCCAGATCTGTGTCGTGCATCCCACCGAAAAGATCTGTACCGGCTGTTACCGCACCATCGACGAGATCTCGCGCTGGTCCAAAATGGACAGCACGGAGCGGGCCGAAATCATGAGCGCCCTGCCAGAACGCAAGCCCCGGCTGGCCAAGCGTCGCGGCGGGCGGGCTGCACGGATGGACCGCGCCTGAAACGGCCACGCTGTGCGCGCCGGGCACTGATCCGCCTCAGCCCGAGGCAAGCCAGGACTTGGCGTTTTCAATCTCGTCCGACGCGAAAAATTCGGTTCGCGCGCCCAGGATATGGCTGGCCACCCGTTGCGCCATGCGTTGCCAAGCCTTGTCGCCGACAATCGCGGCGCGGTCCAGCAGACCGATATGCCCACCCGCCAGCCTCACATGGGCAGCAATGGCCGTCAGCCCCTGCCAGCCGTCAAATTCGCGCAGGTCAATCAACAGGCGAAAGCCGTCGCGTTCTGCAAGCAATGCATCAAGGTCACGTCCGGCCTGTTTGTAATCTTCGGGGTCCAGCTTGCCCAAAAGGCTGATCTGCACGCACGGCCCACCCAGGTCGGTGACATGAATCGCGCCCAAGGATTCGCGCAGCCAGCGGCGGGCGGCCTCAAGCTCTGACATCTCGAATATCTGGACCGGACAGGGCAGGATTGGCGCGGCCAGCCGGATACTGGTCTGCACCCAACCCTGATCTGCGACCACACCAATGCGGTCGAACCCGCGCCAGTGGCTGAGCCCCAGCTTGGTATCGGACCAGGCCGCCCCCAGATCATAGCCCTTGAACTCTTCTCCGACGATGGCCAGCAGGCGCACGGTGTCATGTTCGGCAAGCGCGGATTCGATGGCCGGCACCAGCGACGAGGCATAGTCGGCACTGGTCACTTCGCCGGAAAGTTCGACCTCGATCAGGGCTCCGTCTGAATTCTTGTGCACCGTAATCATCTGAGAAACCTCCAACGTCTTAACAATGCAAGGACGTTAGGGGGATTCGATCCGTTCGGCCAGACCGGTGAAAGCACCGGGTCGGAATGGGCAATCATCCGACCATCCCCTCTGGGTTTTGTCGTCGTTCTGCGGGCTGGCAGGAATACTGGGAAACCGGGCGTATCCCCTGTCGGGAAAACCGTTCAATACCCCAGCGCTTTGCGCAGCATGTTGAGGGCAACCAAAGTCAGGAAGACGGCAAAGACCCGTTTCAGCGGCTTGGGGTCCATCGAATGCGCCAGCTTCACGCCCCAGGGCGCGGTGATCGTCGTCATGGTGACGACGATGCCAAAGGCAATCAGGTTGACCGCGCCGATCGTCAGCGGCGGGCGATGATCGGGCGCGATATCCAGGAACAGAAAGCCCAGTACCGATGGCACCGCAATGATCACGCCGAACCCGGCCGCGGTGGCCACCGCCCGGTGAATGGGCGTGTTGTACAGGCTCATGAGCGGAACCCCGAAACTGCCGCCACCGATCCCCATGAGAACCGACAGGAAGCCGACCAATGGCGACAGCGCCGCCCTGACCGCCCCTTTCGGCATGGCATCCGCCAGACGCCATTCGGACCGCCCCAGCCCCAGATAGGCACCGATGACCATGCCCAGAATACCAAACAGGGCCTGCAACGCCTCGGTGCGCAGGGACGACGCGACAAGGACCCCGACAATCGCTCCGACGGCTATGCCCGGCCCCCACCCGCGCAGGATATCCCAGTCAACCGCCCCCTTGCGGTTATGGGCAAGAACCGACCGGACCGAGGTCACGATGATCGTGGCCAAAGAGGTCGCAAGACACAATTGCATAAGCTGCGGCCCGCCATAGCCCAGGGTCTGGAACGCATAGAAAAACGCCGGGACAAGAACGATCCCGCCACCAACCCCCAGCAATCCGGCCAGAACACCGGCCAGGGCCCCGATTGCCAGCAAAAGCCCCAGCATCTGGGCCAGCAACATTGTCTCGGACATCAATCCCCTATTCCTTCCCGACTGGCCCTTCAGGCCGTGATTTCCGCCGTGGCCGACGGGGCGACACGGTCCAGCGCCCCAAGAACGACCTCGGGGCCTGCATTGTCCCGGACCGCGCCTTCCGACAACAGCCTGCGCCAGGCGCGCGCGCCGGGCCGCCCGGCAAACAGGCCCAGCATATGCCGCGTGATCTGGTGCAGCCGCCCGCCCCCGGTCAGGTGGCGTTCGATATAGGGCAGCATCCGGACCACGACCTCGGCCGGGTCGCGCCTTTCCCCGGTGCCGACTATCACCCGGTCCGCGTCGGCCAGAATATCCGCCGGTTGATGATAGGCCGCCCGCCCGATCATGACGCCGTCCAGACCGCCTTGCAGCAGCTTTTCGGCCTGCTCCAGGGTCGTCACACCGCCGTTGATCGAGATATGCATGTCGGGAAACGCGCCCTTCATCCTGTGGACCAGCCCGTAATCCAGCGGCGGAATGTCCCGATTTTCCTTGGGACTCAACCCCTGCAACCAGGCCTTGCGCGCATGGATTGTCACGCGGCTGCAGCCTGCGTTTCGGATTTGATCCAGAAACACAGGCAGCGTTTCCTCGGGCTCCTGCGTGTCGACGCCGATGCGGCATTTGACTGTCACATCAACATCCACCGCACCGCGCAGCGCATCGACGCATTCGGCAACCAGGTGCGGCTGTTTCATCAAGACCGCGCCAAAAGTCCCCGATTGCACCCGGTCCGAGGGACACCCGCAATTGAGGTTGATTTCATCATACCCGGCCTCGGCCCCCAATCGCGCAGCCTGCGCCAGTTCCTGGGGGTCCGACCCGCCCAGTTGCAGGGCAACGGGATGCTCGGCCTGGGAATGCTCCAGCAAATGCACCGCCCCACCCCGCACCAATGCCGGGGCCGTCACCATTTCAGTATACAAAAGCGCCTGCTGGCTGAGCAGCCGATGCAGGTACCTGCAATGACGGTCCGTCCAGTCCATCATCGGGGCCACGCTTAAACGCGCTGCTTTTTGTGCGTTGTTTTTCAAATCGCTCAACTCTCTTCACGCCAAAGACCATTCCCGGATGGTCGCGGGCCTCTCACACTCGGTTGTCGGGTCATCGGGGCGGTTTTCGATTCTCGTTCGCCCTCGTTTAGCACAACCGCACGGACAGAACACCGCTCTGAACAGGCGCAACGCGCCGTCTGTTGTCGTCGCAGGCCGCAGTGTCCATAGGGGGGAAAGGGCGAAGGTGGCGCAAGCTGTGCTTGGGTGACCGGGCCCGGTTCGTCGCGCCAAACCGGGATGCCGTGCTGGGCATCGGTCCGAAATGGACGATGGCCCCGGAGGGGGGGCCATCGTCTGGTCATCAGGGGCGGCGAACAGGCCGCAGCACGTTCCGTCAGGAGGTCAGCGGAACCCGTGCTGCCGGTATGGTTTCCCGTCCGCCTTGCCTGATGGTCAGGTCAGCGCCTCGGCGCGCGCGGCGTCCCACACGGCGCAAAGCTGTTGGAAATTGCCGCTCATCTCGGCCACGGCTTCACCGTCGGTGATATGGCCTGCCATCCAATTGCGGGCTGCATTTCCAAAGATGGTACGACCCACGGCAAAGCCCTTGACCAGCGGCTGCCGCGCCGCCAGCGCAAAGCTTGCGGCCAGCTCGTCCTGCGGGGCATCCAGACCCAGCACAACGATACCACGCGTGCGGGGATCATTGCGGGTGATCGCATCGACGGCCTGTTGCCAGGCGTCTTCGGTCTTGAACGGCTCAAGCTTCCACCAATCGGGGAAGATACCCGCGTCATAGAACCGCTGGATGATAAGCGGCGTGGTTTCGGCGACGACCTCTCCGACTTTCGAGGGGATAACCTCGAGCAGGAATTCAAGGTTGTTGCGCCGGGCCGCCGCATGCAGCCGTTCGATGGTAGACAGATGATCCGCCCACATCGCGTCGTCGTCATCGGGGTGGCAGAAACACAGTGCCTTGACGACGTGATCACGCGGCCATTCGCCAAGACCGCCGAAATCGGGGCCAAGCTGCGGTTCATAACGCAACGGGCGCGAACCCGGCCATTCCACGGGCCGGCCGACCCACAATCCGGTGCCGGTCGCCTTGTATAGCGCGTCGCGCCCAAGACGTCCGTCGCACAGGATTCCATAGCCATCGCCGCCGTCCTTGACCTGCAGCGCGGCGTCCAGGCACAGCTCTTTGAACCGCCCGATCTTGTCGGGGGTCGCGCCGTCCATTTCTTCCATCTGGCTGCGATGGTCGAAGGCAAAGACGCGCATCTCGGACCAATCGCCGGATCGGTTCGTTGCCCAATGCACCTGCTCCAGTTCCGCGTCATGGCGCAAATCGGCCCGTTTGATCCCGCGCTCAAGGAAAAACTGAAGCTCTTCCCAGCTGGGATAGGCGGGCGTACAGCCATGGCGGCTGACCGCAAAGGCCCCACACGCATTGGCGTATTTAAGAGCGGTCGGCCAGTTTTCACCGTCCAGCCAGCCCCGCAACAGGCCGGACATGAAACCGTCACCCGCGCCCAGAACGTTGAAGACCTCGATCGGGAAACCCGGTCCGGTCTGGCCTTCGTCGAACGTGTCCGGAATGTCGCCTTCAAAGGCCACAGCACCGGCCGCGCCGCGTTTGCAGACCAGCGTCGCACCCGATACCGCACGCACCGCGCGCAGGGCGGCGATGGTGTCTGTGGTGCCACCTGCGATGTGGAACTCTTCTTCGGTGCCGACGATCAGGTCGAACAGATGCAGCGTCGATTGCAGCTTGGCCGTTACCGCCGCGCTTTCCACAAAGCGGCTTTCGCCCTCGCCATGACCGGCCACGCCCCAAAGGTTGGGGCGATAGTCGATATCCAGCGCCGTCTGCATCCCCGCCTCGCGCGCGACCTGCAGCGCCTTGAGCGTTGCCGCCTCGACCTGCGGGTGGCTGAGATGGGTTCCGGTCGCCACCACGGCACGGGCCCGGCGGATGAAATCGGGGTCGATATCATCTTCGGTCAGGCCCATGTCGGCACAGTTCTCGCGGTAGAAAATCAGCGGGAACTGTTCCTGGTCACGGATTCCCAACAGCACCAGGGCCGTCAGGCGGTCGGGGTCTGTCTTGACCCCGTCCGTGTTCACGCCCTCGCGGGCAAGCTGTTCGCGGATGAACCGGCCCATATGTTCGTCACCGACGCCGGTGATCACAGCCGATTTCAGACCCAGCCGCGCCGTACCGCAGGCGATATTGGTCGGCGAGCCGCCAATATACTTGTCGAACGCGCCCATATCTTCAAGACGGCCGCCAATCTGCGCGCCGTAAAGGTCGACCGAGGACCGGCCGATCGTGATCAGATCAAGCTTTTCAGACATCTTCCAACCTCACGGGCTGACCGGTCTGTGCGGACCGGGTTGCGGCTTCGGCCATGGCCAGCGCGGTGATGCCGTCGTCCAGCGTGACGGGCAGCGCACCGCCACCGTTGACCGCGTCGACAAATGCGCCCCATTCGGCGGCATAGGACGGCATGTAGCGTTCCAGGAAGAAATAGGTGGGCTTGGCCCCGGTCACACCGGCGGTCGTGGACTTGACGACGGTGTTTTCCAGCATGTTCTGCGCTTGCAGCAGACCATCCGAGCCCAACAGCTCGACCCGCTGGTCATAGCCATACACAGCGCGGCGCGAGTTCTTGATGACGCAGATGCGGCCATCGGCATAGGTCATCGTCACGACGGCGGTGTCCACATCGCCTGCCTGACCGATTTCGGCGTCAACGATGGACGACCCGGTCGCAGCAATCGATACCGGGGCTTCGCCCATCATAAAGTTGGCCATGTCGAAATCATGGATCATCATGTCCCGGAACAGGCCGCCCGACACCTTGATATAGGCAACCGGCGGCGGGGCCGGATCGAACGAGGTGATCGACAGCAGCTCGGGCTTGCCGATCTCGCCTGCGGTCAGTGCCGCCTGCATCGCCGAGAAGTTCGGGTCAAACCGGCGGTTGAAACCGATCATGACGGGTTTACCGGTCTTGGCCGCGGCCTCGCGGCAGGCGCGCGCGCGCTCCAGGCTCAGGTCGACGGGCTTTTCGCACAGCACGGCCTTGCCAGCGGCGGTGGCGGCCTCGATCAGGTCGGAATGGGTGTCCGTCGAGGTGGCGACCAGTACCGCGTCGATGCTGTCATCGGCGATGATCTCTTCGGTCGTGCGCGCCGTGCTGCCGTACTGATCGGCCAGTTTTTGCGCGTTCTCAGGGTAGAAATCCGACACAGCAGCAAGCGTGCTGCCCGGGTTCGATGTGATTGCAGTTGCATGCACGCCAGCGATGCGACCTGCACCAAGAAGTCCGACTTTCAACATGGGTTTGGTCTTTCTGTAGGAGTTAAAGTGTAAAGGCAGAGCGGAAAGCCGCCAGGGCGTCTTCCGGGTCATCTTTTGCGAAGGCTTCCATGCCGACCGGCCCGTCATAGCCCATATCGGCCAGCGCGCGTGCGATCATGGGCCAGTTCATCTCGCCCGTGCCCGGCTCGCAACGGCCGGGGTTGTCAGCAACCTGAACCTCTCCGATCCACGGCAAGCAGGCTTGTGCATGGCGGATCACGTCGCCCTCGCCGACCTGCGTGTGATAAAGGTCAAGGTTGATCCGCAGTTGCGGGCGATCAACGGCTGCGACCAAAGACAGAACGTCGGTGGTCGAATTGAACGGACAACCGGGATGTTCGCGCAGGTTCAGGTTTTCTAGCGTGAACACCACGCCTTCTTCCTCGGCCATGTCGCAGATGCGGTTCAGCGTGTCACGGGCGTGCAGCCACATGCCCGGCGCCACGTGGGCCAGTTGCTGGATCGGCAGGCCCTGGTCGCCCAGACCCGTGCCATGCAGGTTCAGCCGGTGCACCCCAAGGCGCTTGCCGACCTGCGCGGTCTCGCGCGCGGATTTCAACAGCATGTCCGCGCCTTCGGCATCGGCCAGGCGGCCTTCGAGATAACCGTTCATGATGGTAAAGGTCGCGCCGGTCTTTTCCAGCGCGTCAATGTCCCATTCCGGCCAGTTCCAAAGACCAACGCCGAACCCCATTTCTTGCAGGCGCGCCGCGCGCCATGCGATGGGTTTGTCCTGCCAGAGCATTTCGGCACATGCCGCGAGTTGAAAGCTCATTTTTCAGATATCCTGTGGTTTGTAGTCAAAAGGTGCAACGGGCATCACGCCCTGCAAAAGCGAAACAGATTTCTCAAGCCCACGCGCGTCGTATGCGTCCTTATAGGCCCGCTGCGCCGAAGCGTTCCCAAGCAGGCCCGCAAGATCGAAATGCGGTGCCGTGGACCAGCCGCAGGTATTGACCTCGATGCCGTCAATGCCCGTGCGCGCGGCATTGTCCAGCACGGCGTCCAGATCCATCCCTCCAAGGCTGTCAGAGACAAGGCCCAGTTTCATGCCGCCACCTCGCATTGCCCGGCATAAAAGTCCGGTTTGGTCATCAGCGTGATCGGTTCCTTGCCGCCGGACGCCAACGCCCGGACGCCCGCCTCGGCCACGATGGCGGCGCAATAACCGTCCCAGCAGCTTGATGCAATATCCGGGAAACGCCCGGTTTCGGCAAACTTCGGAAATGCGCGATTCTGGCGCACATAGGCCTCGTGATAGCGACCGTGGCAATCAGCGTCACAGCGCCGCATGAACCCAAGCATCACGAATGGCCGCCCCGCAGCGATACAGGCGCGCGACAAGGGGGCGTGGGTGAAATCAGGCGAGGCGACGACTACGGCGTCCACATCTGAACGCGCAATCGTCGCCTCGGGGTCGCTGGCGACATCCTTCGCACCGAAGGTGTCTGCGACCCGTTTCGCGCGGGCTGCGTCCATGTCACAAACGACATGAAGCTCCGCGCGGGGGAGTTCCCGGGAAATAATTCTTGCGTGGTCCTCTCCCATGAGGCCCGCGCCGATGATGGCCAGTCGAGTCATCATTCGATCTCCCTGCGTTCGGTCGGTCAGTGGCCGACCGTACTCCTCTTAAATTCGTCCGTATGGCTTCGGCGGGATTTCCTCGCCGAAACTGAATTCAGCTGGCCGGTGGTGGCGGATACCCTTCGTGGGTTCCATATACCCCTCGGTATTCGCTTCGAGATCGGCCATGGATTTACCACCTGCCATCAGGTCCGCGATTTCGACAAGGTTGAGTTGAAAAACGGACCGACCGGCAGATCAGCTTGGGCCAATGAAACGCCATTGCCAGACGCATGAAACAGCGCCTGATCCACAATCGGCCACGCGCTTGCGGTATTGGTGCCGCGACCCCCCTGACTGTTGCGTTTACATTTGTCCATTTGCCCTCCCCATATGCCGAAGGCTCGAATCTCGGATGTGAGCCATCAACTCATCCCTCATGCGATGTTGACAGGTTACGTTTCAACAGCAATTCTAAAGATGACATCAAATCGTATCAAAAAATGCCACTGTCGCGGAAAATGAGATGAAATGACATGAGACGACCCACGATCCCCGACCTAGCCGATGCCGCGGGCGTTTCAGTCTCGACAGTCAATCGCGTACTGAAGCAGGCGGATGCGGTGCGTGAACCGACCCGTGAAAGAGTGCTGCGCGCCGCCGAGGACATCGGGTTCTACGGGCTGGGCACGATCGAGCATGCCGTCAAATCAGCGCGAAGCACGCACCGTTTCGGCGTTCTGCTGCAACGCGGGGCGCGCACCTTTTACCGCAATCTCGGAGAGGCCATTACCGAAATTGCCGCAGATTATCCGGGCGGGACAATCGAACTTACCCTGGAATATCTTGAGGACCTGTCGCCGGAAAAGGTCGCCGCCCATATCGAAGATCTGGGCGCGCGGTCCGATGCGCTGGCGATTGTTGCGCCTCAGCATTCGCTGGTCGCCGATGCAATCGACAACGTATTGGACGCGGGCGTCCCCGTTGTCTCGCTCATCGGTCCGCTGACCGCGCGGGGCAACATCAGCTTTGTCGGGCTGGACAATTGGAAGGTCGGACGAACGGCGGCCTGGGCCTTTGACAAGATGGTACGAAACCCCGGCAAGATCGGCATTCTTGTCGGCAGTCACCGCCTGCGTAACCAAGAGATGAACGAAAGCGGGTTCCGGTCATATTTCCGCGAACACAACAGCGACTTCACCCTGCTAGAGCCGCTGGCGACCTATGAATCGGCAGCCGTCGCGCGGGAACATGTCGAAAACATGCTGAAAGACCATCCCGACTTGTGCGGATTGTACGTTTCTGGTGGTGGTGTCACCGGTGCGATTGGCGCCCTGCGGGATACGCCAAAACGCGACGACTTTGTCGCTGTCGGTTATGAACTGTTCGACGACACGCGCGCGGCCCTCATTGACGGCACGCTGTCGCTGGTCATTTCGCATCCGATGGAGCGTTTTGCGCGCGAGACCATCGCAACCATGCTGAAGTCAAAAGAGGCAGGACAGGATGCGGGCGTCCGGCGCGTGACATTCGGGTTCGACATCTACACCCCGGAAAGCATCTGACCCCAAAAGGCGCACCCTGCCGACGCCGATGGCGGCAGGGTGCGCTCGGTATTCAGGTCCAATCTGCCCGGCCGTGCCCTGGGATCGAATCCGGGTCGGCTCAGTCCGCGCCATGGGCTACGTCATGAGCAGTAACCAGCCGTTTTTGCACAAGGATGATTGCAGCCACGATCGCCAGTCCGATTGCGTCCGTTGTCCACCCGCCCGCAATCATTGTCAGTCCGGCAACAAGCAGGGCGACCCGAACCAATGTCCCGGCATGCCCCATGAACCACCCCTGAACGGCGCAGGACAGCAGATAGACACCAATTGCGGCGGTGATAGCGACGTGCACGATTTCGAACCACGTTCCATCCAGCAGCATCGCGGGCGAAAAGAAGAACATGTAGGGCACGACAAATGCCGCCAGACCAATCCGGAAGCTTTCGACACTTGTCCTGATGGGGTCGGACCCCGCAAGCGCCGAACCCGCATAGGCCGCCAATGCAACCGGCGGGGTGATGGCGGACATCACGGCGAAATAGAAGATGAACAGATGCGCCACCAGCGGCTCGACCCCAAGGTTGATCACGCCGGGCGCGATGACACTGGCCGCAACGGCATAGGCCGCCGTGGTCGGCATCCCCATCCCAAGGATGATCGAGACCACCATGGCAAAGAACAGGGCAAGGATCTGGCTCTGGTCGGCCAAGGTCAGCAGAACGGTCGAGAACCGCGACCCGATACCGGTCAGGGCGATAACGCCCACGATAATCCCGGCCGTTGCGCAGACCGCCACCAGTTGCAGGACCATCCGCGCGCCCACGTCCAGGGCATGAAACAACCGCTTGGGTCCCATCGCATGCGGGGTCAGCCAGGACACGACGGCGGCCGTCACCATGGCCAGCGTGCCGCAGCGGATGACCGAATATCCCATGAACAAGGCCGTGATCAGCACGACGATCGGGCTGAACAGGTAAACCTGTTTCAGCAGCGCATCGAGCTTGGGCAGCATGTCACGGGGCAAGCCCTTCATGTTGGCCTTTTTCGCCGCGAGATCGACCATGAAATAGACCGAGATAAAGTAGATGATGGCCGGGATGATCGCAGCATAGACGATCTGCATGTAGGCGATGCCGGTAATCTCGGCCATGATGAACGCCCCTGCCCCCATGATCGGCGGCATGATCTGCCCGCCGGTCGAGGCCGCGGCCTCGACCGAGGCCGAGGTCTGGGGTTTGTAGCCCACCTTTTTCATCATCGGAATCGTCAGCGACCCGGTGGCCACCACGTTTCCTGCCGAGGTGCCGTTGATCATGCCCATCAGGCCGGATGCAAAAATTGCCACCTTGGCCGGGCCACCGCGCCGATGCCCTGCGGCGGCGAATGCGAGGTTCACGAAATACTCGCCGACGCGGGTCGCTTGCAGGAACGCCGCAAAGATCACGAACAGGATGATGTAGGTCGACGAGATCGCGATTGGTGCGGACAGGATGCCATTGTCGGTGAAGATATACGAAAAGAACCGTTTCGCATCATATCCGCGATGTTCAAAAATGCCGGGCAGCCACGGGCCAAGAAAGGCATAGGCGACAAAAACCGACGCGATGATCACAAGCGCAAGACCGGCAAGGCGGCGTGTCAGCTCGATGATCAGCAGCATGCCGGTGACGGCGGCCCACATGTCGCCGGGCAAGGCCATCGGCATACCGGCACGCAGCTGCAACTGACGGGCAAAGAAGATCAGATATGCAATGGCCGTCAGCGAGGCCAGCGCCAGAAGGGCATCACCGACCGAAAACCGGTCGCGGTCGCGGTCGGGAAACAGCCAGCCATGGACGATTGCCAGTGCCGTGCCCACCGTCAAAGGAATGCCAAAGGTGGACATCGCCCATTTCGGCGGCAGCGCCACACCCATCAGCGTGCCATTGATCCAGACCGCCAGAACCCCGGCAAAGCCATAAAACACCCCAAGCCCGGCAATGACCAAAAGCGCCGTGGACAGCGGCGATTTCCGCTCGGGCCCCGGCGCACCAAAGGTCGTGGCCCCGTAAAGAAGATACCCAAGGATCAACCCGCCGCCGACATGGCACAGGCGATACGCCCAGGTCTCGAGCGGATAGACGTTCATCACCAGCAGGTGAAAGACCGAATACCCAACGCACATCCCCGAGATGATCCAGTTCCGATAGCCCGAGAAATCGCGCTGATTGGCGGAAAGAGGCTCTTCGTCGACCTTGGATGCGGCTGTTTCAAAGTCGATCTCAAGATCGTCGGTGCCGGCCTGCTCTGCGGGTTTGTTGGGATGATCTGTCATACTCGGGCGCTCGATTTTACAATGCTGCAGAGACAAGTCGGGCGGACCCATCACTTCGGCTCCGCCCACTTTGGTTTCAGATGTCAGGTTACTTCAGGTTGTCCGGAATCTCGTAACCGTTTTCCTCGAACCACTTCACAGCACCCGGATGGAACGGGATCACCTGGTTCTTGAGCACGTTCTCGGCCAGGGTTTCCTTGGCGGCTGCGTGGTTGGTCACCATGCGGTCATTGTTTTCCATGGCCAGCGCGGTGATTTCATAGGCCAGGCTTTCCGGCATCTCCTGATGCGCGATGGCAAAGTTCCACAGCGACACGGTTTGCAGGTCGTCGGGCTGATCCTCATAGGTATTGGCCGGGATCGTGAACGGAGCCATGGCCGGTACGATTTCCATCATCTTGGCCAGGGTTTCTTCATCCATCGAGATGAACCGCACGTCGTTCTCGACCGCCAGCTGCGCATACGCGCCCGTCGGCAGACCCGCGGCATAGACGAATGCGTCAATCAGCCCATCCTTGAGCTGACCCGCCGTGTCCGAGCCGCCAGCGTTGGAAATGACCACGCCGTCATAGCCCTCGGCGTTTTCGAAAAAGCGGGTCCAGTAGGTCGCCGATGTCCCGCCTGCGGGTCCAACGCCAACGCGCTTGCCCGCCATGTCCTGAAAGCTGGAGATGTCCGTGCTTGCCAGAACAGCGGCTTGCAGCGGCGTCTGGTACATCGGGAACAGCGCGCGCACGTTTTCATGCGGCACACCCGGCATCAGCGGGCTTTCGCCTTTGCGGGCTTCGTCCGCGGGGCCAAGCGTCACAAAGCCAAGCTGATGTTCCCCGGTTTCGACCAGCGTGACGTTTTGCACCGGGCCACCGGTGATTTCGGCACCGGCATTGATGTCCAGGTTTTCGCTGATCATCGCACCGAAACCGCTGCCATATCCGAAATAGGTTCCCCCCTGGCTGCCGGTTCCGATCGTGATGCTGTCGGGCCATCCTTCGCGATCCTGTGCGACTGCCGGCAACGCGGCAACGGTGGCAACTGCCATAGCGGCAATAGTGCTGAATTTCATTGGGCCTCTCCTCCAAAAACTCCCCTTGGGACGTCACGCGATACGTGCGTTTCCCGATAGATTTACAATGAAATGGACCGATTTGCGACTCAACGCGCTACAGAATATATTCAAAATTGATATAATCAGGCCGAGGCCTCGATTTCGGGCAGATGTGCCTCCAAAAGGCCCATGAACCGGTCGCGCACAGGGTCACGCGCGCCGCGCGCCCAGGCCGACGCCAGCATCAGCTTGGACAGGGTTGCCCCCTTTGACGTCCGCAACGGTACAAAACACACGCCGGGCACGGCCAGGCGCGAGGTCCAGCGCGGCACGATGGCAAGCCCGGCGCCGACGGCGACAAGATTGACAATGGTCTGCTTCTCTTCGGCGACCTGGGCGATCCGGGCCGTCAAGCCTGCATCCAGAAACAGCTTGATCGTCAGGTCATGCGAATGCGGGCGCGACCGGCGGTCGGGCACAATCAGCGGTTCGTCCGCAAGATCGGTGATGTCAATTTCGTCCCGGCCTGCAAGGGCGTGGTTTTCCGGCAGGGCAACCACGGCCGTTTCAAAAAACAACGTTCGAAAGATGATCTTGGGATCGCGCATATCCGGTGGGCGGCAGAAAACAATGTCGAGACTGCCACTGAGAAGTTTTGGCAGCAGGTGAATTGTCTTTTGTTCGACGATCTGTATTTCCAGGTCCACATTTTCACGCCGTATGATCCCCAGCAATTGCGGGATCAGCCCGGCCGCGGCACTGTCGATGGCGCCTACGCGCAACGCTGTGGCCCCCGAGCTGCGCACATTGCGGGCGCGGGCCTCCAACTGGTCGGCCTGGGCCACCAGGACGCGCGCCTCTTCAAGGATCGCGCTTCCCATCTCGCTCAGGGAAACGCTGCGCGTCGTTCTGATAAACAGCTGCGCGCCAAGCCGGTCTTCCAGGTTTTTGATCTGCCGCCCCAGCGTTGCCGGCAAGATGTCCAGCGATTGCGCCGCCCGCCCGAAATGGAGCGTTTCGGCAGCAACAACAAAGCACCGCAACTGTTCGGTATCCATTTCGCGGCTTACCCCCTGATTATCGCTGAACTGTATATAATCATACTTGCCTTGAGAAGGCCAACCCCGTGGCGATAGGTTTTCCGACGAAATCAGGCATGCGGCATGGGGCACAAAAATGACAGTTCACGAAACAACTTCGAACGCAAAAACGGTTGGCGCCACCCCGAAAACCTATCGAATTGCAGCCATTCCCGCCGACGGTATCGGCCCCGAGGTCATCGCGGCCGGATTGCAAGCGCTTGAGGCGCTCGCCCGCCGTGACGGCGGGTTCAATATTGACGTGACCGAGTTCGACTGGAGCTCGGACCGATACAAGCGCACCGGGGCGCTGATGCCCGAGGATGGCCGCGACCAGGTCAAGGATTTCGATGCCATTTTCTTTGGCGCCGTCGGCGCGCCGGATGTGCCTGATCACCTGACATTGTGGGGGCTGCGCCTGCCCTTGTGCCAGGGGTTTGACCAATATGCCAACGTACGCCCGACCAAGATCCTGCCCGGTATCACCTCGCCGCTTGCCGGGGTCGGCCCTGGCGATCTGGATTGGGTGATCGTGCGCGAAAACTCCGAGGGCGAATATTCCGGTGTCGGCGGCCGCGCGCATCGCGGTTTCCCCGAAGAAGTCGCAACCGAGGTTTCAATTTTCACCCGCACCGGCGTCGAACGCATCATGCGCTATGCCTTTTCCCTGGCCCAGTCGCGCCCGCGCAAGCTGTTGACCGTGGTGACCAAATCCAATGCCCAAAGGCATGGCATGGTGATGTGGGACGAGATCGCCGAAGAGGTCAGCCGTGATTTCCCGGACGTTACCTGGGACAAGATGCTGGTGGATGCGATGACCGTGCGCATGGTCAAGGACCCGCGCAGCCTGGATACGATCGTCGCGACGAACCTGCACGCCGATATCCTGTCGGATCTGGCTGGCGCGCTGGCGGGTTCGCTGGGTGTTGCCCCCACCGGCAACATCGACCCCGAGCGGCGCTATCCCTCGATGTTCGAGCCAATTCACGGATCGGCCTTCGACATCACCGGCAAGGGTATCGCAAACCCGGTCGCCACCTTCTGGACCGCGTCGCAAATGCTTGAACATCTGGGCGAGGCAGATGCCGCCAAACGGCTTATGCGCGCAGTTGAAAAGGTCTGCGCCGAAGGCACCCTGACCCCTGACGTGGGCGGAAACGCAACCACGCAAGAGGTCACGGACGCGGTCTGCGACGCCATTCGCGGCGAAAACATCTGAGGCTTGTCAGTGTCCGGCGCCCCCGCGCCGGGGACATTGGCACAGGCATGACCACCGGCGGCAGTACGATTCTGCCGCCGGATTTGTCTTTGAACGACCGTGACTTTTCTTTGCCGTCACACAATTCGCATGACCGGCGCGTCAACGGGCAAGCTGCGGCCATTTCCGAACCCGCAAGACCTGCATGACCCAGCCCCGCATTTCAAATACACAGCGCGCCTGACGACACTCTTTTGCGCGGCAACCTGACCCTTGTCCCGTGACGGCAACTCTTGCCCGCTTGCCAACGCGCTTGGCGAGCCAACCAACCTAAGGCTTTGTTTTCGGGATATGGTGCGGTCGAGAAGACTCGAACTTCCACGGGTGTTACCCCACAGCGACCTCAACGCTGCGCGTCTACCAATTCCGCCACGACCGCACTGTCAATGACTTGGTAGAGCGGCGTATAGTCGGTGATGATGGGGATGTGAAGAGGCAAAAAACCCCGGCGATTGAAATCGGCGCCCGCGCGAATATCTGTACTGTCACCAAACCCAGCCGCGACCAGCCCGGAGACAGCGCATGACCCAGACCGACCCCCGCCCAGTGGTTCAGATCGACATTGTCTCGGACGTTGTATGCCCGTGGTGCATCATCGGGTTTCGCCAACTGGATACGGCATTGCAACAGCTTGACGTGCTGGCGCGCCTGCGATGGCATCCTTTTGAACTGAACCCAAACATGGGCCCCGATGGCCAGGACCTGCGGGGACATATGGCCGAAAAATACGGGTCGACCGACGAGCAGAGCCGCCAGGCGCGCGAACGCATCACCGCGCTTGGGGCCGAACTGGGATTTACCTTCAACTTTGGTGACAACAGCCGAATCTACAACACCTTTGCCGCGCACCAACTGCTAGACTGGGCCGAAGGGCTGGGGCGGCAGCATCCGCTGAAACTGGCGCTGTTTGAGGCCTATTTCACCGATGGCAAGGATGTGTCCGACCCCGACACCCTGCTTGGGGCCGTCAGCGCGGCGGGCCTGGACCGTGATGCCGCACAGGCGGCGCTGCAATCCGGCGCTCATGCGGCGGCGGTGCGGGACAAACAGGCCTTCTGGACCAGCCGCGGCGTTTCAGGCGTTCCGTCGATGGTTTTCGGCGGCAAATACCTGTTGACCGGGGCCCAGGGCGTGCAAACCTATGCCGAGGTTCTTCGCCGCTGCCTGTCAGAAGCAGCCTGAGACCTTTCATCGGGGCGGCAAGACCGGTAAGAGGCGATCATGGAATGGAAAATCAGTGACCAGCTGACGGATTACGACGCGGCCGTGGCCTTTATGGAGGCCCGCGTGGCCGCAATTGCCGCAGGCGAAGCCGAAGAATGCATCTGGCTTGTGGAACACCCTGCCCTTTATACGGCGGGAACCTCGGCCAAGCGCGAGGATCTGACGGACCCGGACCGCTTTCCCGTGTACCCAAGCAAGCGGGGCGGCGAATATACCTATCACGGGCCCGGACAACGGGTTGTCTATGTCATGCTTGATGTCGGCAAACGTGGCCACGACGTGCGCCGGTTTGTAAAGCAGCTGGAAGCCTGGGTTATTTCCGCCTTGTCCGAGTTCAACGTACAGGGCGAGATTCGCGACGGGCGGGTCGGTGTCTGGGTTCAGCGCAAGGACAAGCCGCTGACGGCGCTGGGGCACCCCGCCGAGGACAAGATCGCCGCGATCGGCATTCGGCTGCGGAAATGGATCAGCTTTCACGGCATTTCGATCAACGTGGAACCCGACCTGAACCATTTCACCGGGATCGTGCCATGCGGCATTCGCGACCACGGCGTCACCTCGCTGGTCGATCTGGGGCTGCCCGTGACGATGGGAGATGTGGATGTCGCCCTGCAAAAGACCTTTGCAGAGGTTTTCGACGGCCCCGATCCCTGACAAAGCGCGTGGCTTTCAAGGATTGGCCAGCTTCGCCAGAGAATCGTTTTGAGACCTTTCAGAAACAACAATCGCGCAGTGGCGCGCCTTCTGTTTCTCGATCCATTGGATCTTAACCAAGTTTCACGCGATTTGGCGTGTAATTTAGGGAAATTTCATTCAACGACCATACATCCGCCCCAGTTGCTGCTATTGTAGGATCACCATTCAGAGTGAGTGGTTTGTTAACCGGTGATCGCGGCTCGCCCGCGAAAATCGTGTAAGTGTTTGAGTACGAGTCTGCCGTTCCGACCCCATATCGGAACGGCATCTCTCGTAATCGGATGATCCTCACAACACTATTCGGCACAGCCATTGATGGGTATGCCGCGCCTCGGCGCGATGTTTTCGCTCCTGACCCGCGCAATCCGGCCAAGGCAAAGCTGGCAAACAAGATGTTGCGAATAATCACTTCAAGATAAGCGCGCAACATGCTGATATACAACTATTTACAAAAGCACGTAACGGCCTGCACGCAACACACCAATCCACGCAGTTTTCAATTCGGACCGCCGGGTCAGAGTTTGGCCCGGTCGCCCTAGCGCCGGGCCCCACCGGACCGAATACGATAGTGAGGCCCGACGTGGCCGCCCCGCGCGATCAGCTCAGCGCTGCGCGTATCTTTTCGGCATGTTCGGCAATCGCGTCGAAATCCCCCATCTTGCCGGGCGGGCGCAGGGATATATCCTCGTGCCGCGGCAGAACGTGGAAATGCAGGTGAAACACCTCTTGCCCGCCGGCGGCTTCGTTGAACTGTTGCACCGTGACACCATCGGCGTCGAATGCGGTCATGACGGCGCGCCCCAGTTTCTGGACGGTTCGGATGACCGCAGCCAGTTGGTCCGGCGAGGCATCCAGCACGTTCCGACAGGGCGTTTTTGGGATCACCAACAGGTGCCCGTCAGCGCGCGGCATGATATCCATGAAGGCCAGCGTCTCGTCATCTTCGAAAACGCGGGTCGAGGGGATTTCGTCGCGCAGGATCTTGGCGAAGATATTGTCGGGGTCATAGGCGGTCATGTGGCATCTCCGGTAATGGCGTGACAATGTTCTGCGGGTCTGTCCCCACAGGGTCAAGCCGCGATTGCGGGGCCACAGCCCGCCTCTGTTTGCGGGCATCATTGAAATCCGCGACCCTTATCCCAGATATTCGGCGCCAGACGCGCCTTTTTCGCGCCGCAGGCGCCTGCCCGCGACAATTATTCTTGATCCAGATCAAACTCGGCCATTGAAGGCGCCCCCCTTGCAATCTAAAACCAGCGTGAAACCCGCGCGCCGGAGAGGTCTGGCTGCGCGGTCTAGTTGCAACAGGAGGCACCTAATGGCAGACGCAGCCATTCATGGTCATGATCATGAAGACCAGCGCGGCTTTTTCACCCGCTGGTTCATGTCGACCAACCACAAGGACATCGGGATTCTGTACCTGATCGTCTCGGCACTTGCCGGTTTGATCTCGGTCATGATGACCGTCTACATGCGGCTTGAACTGATGCACCCCGGTGTTCAGTACATGTGCCTGGAAGGCTTCATGGCCGATCCGTGCACCCCGAACGGGCACCTGTGGAACGTGATGATCACCTATCACGGCGTTCTGATGATGTTCTTCGTGGTCATTCCCGCCCTCTTTGGCGGATTTGGCAACTATTTCATGCCGTTGCAGATCGGTGCGCCGGATATGGCGTTCCCGCGGATGAACAACCTGTCCTTCTGGCTTTATGTTGCCGGCACCTCGCTGGGCGTCGCCTCGCTGCTCAGCCCCGGCGGCAATGACCAGCTCGGGTCGGGCGTGGGTTGGGTTCTGTACCCGCCGCTGTCCACGACCGAGGGCGGCATGTCCATGGACCTTGCGATCTTTGCCGTGCACGTATCGGGCGCCTCCTCGATCCTTGGCGCGATCAACATGATCACCACCTTCCTGAACATGCGTGCCCCCGGCATGACCCTGTTCAAGGTGCCGCTGTTCAGCTGGTCGATCTTCGTCACCTCGTGGCTGATTCTGCTGTCCCTGCCGGTTCTGGCGGGCGCGATCACCATGCTGCTGATGGACCGCAACTTTGGTTTCACCTTCTTTGATCCGGCCGGTGGCGGCGACCCGATCCTGTATCAGCACATCCTGTGGTTCTTCGGCCACCCGGAAGTGTACATCGTGATCCTGCCCGGTTTCGGCATCATCAGCCACGTCATCGCGACCTTCTCGCGCAAGCCGATCTTTGGCTACCTGCCGATGGTCTGGGCGATTATCGCGATTGGTGTTCTGGGCTTTGTCGTGTGGGCGCACCACATGTACACCGTTGGCATGTCGCTGCGTCAGCAGGCGTATTTCATGCTGGCCACGATGGTCATCGCGGTTCCGACCGGTGTCAAGGTCTTCTCGTGGATCGCGACCATGTGGGGCGGTTCGATCGAGTTCAAGACGCCGATGCTGTTTGCCTTTGGCTTCCTGTTCCTGTTCACCGTTGGCGGTGTGACCGGCGTTGTACTGTCGCAGGCAGGCGTGGACCGTGCGTATCACGACACCTACTATGTGGTGGCTCACTTCCACTATGTGATGTCTCTGGGTGCGGTCTTTGCGATCTTTGCCGGCATGTATTTCTACTTCGGCAAAATGACCGGTCGTCAGTATTCCGAGTTCTGGGGCAAGGTTCACTTCTGGCTGTTCTTCATCGGCGCCAACCTGACCTTCTTCCCGCAGCACTTCCTGGGCCGTCAGGGCATGCCGCGCCGTTACATCGACTATCCCGAGGCATTCGCCCAGTGGAACTTTGTGTCGTCGATTGGTGCGTTCATCTCGTTCGCCTCGTTCCTGCTGTTCTTTGCGATCGTGATCTACGCCCTGCTGCGTGGCGCGAAGATCACCCAGAACAACTACTGGAACGAATACGCGGATACGCTGGAATGGACCCTGCCCTCGCCGCCGCCCGAACACACGTTCGAGCAGTTGCCCAAGCAAGAGGATTGGGACAAGGGCCACGCCCACTGATCCCAAGGCAAATCAAGGAAAACCCCGCCTGTTTCGGCGGGGTTTTTTCTTTGTGGGAACAGGTCCTGCACCGCTCTGAAACCGGGCGGTTATCGCCAGAACGGCAAAAATCGGGTATTGTAGTCATCCATCCGCAGCCCCGGAGGATCACCATGCCCGAAATCGATTTCTGGTTTTCCATCGGCAGCACCTACAGCTACCTGACCGTCATGCGCCTGGACGATTGGTGCAATGAACATGACGCGACGGTGCATTGGCGCCCGTTCAACGTGCGCACGGTCATGTCGCAGCAGCAGAACATCCCATTCGCCGGAAAGCCGGTGAAATCGGCGTATATGTGGCGCGACATCGAACGCCGGGCCGCCAAGTACCACATACATGCGCAGCTGCCCGCGCCCTATCCGATCTCGGATCTGGCATTGGCCAACCAGGTTGCGCTGATGGGTATGTCCGATGGATGGGGCAAGGACTTTACCCAGGCCCTGTATCGCATCTGGTTCGAAGATGGCATCGAAGCCGGGAGCGAAAGTGCCCTGTCCGAGGCGCTGTTTCGCTGTCAGCAAGACCCCCGCCCCACCCTTGCACGGGCGCGCGGTCCGGACATTCAGGCGGCGCTTGCGACCGCGACCGACACCGCAACCCGGCTGGGTGTGTTCGGCGCGCCCAGCTTTGTCGTGCGCGGAGAGGTGTTTTGGGGCGATGACCGGCTGGATGACGCCCTGTCCTGGGCCCGCGTGGGACATGTTGTCTGAGGGCTGACCATCGACTCTGAGGATCGGGACACTATTTTCGCCCTATGCCCTATCGTTGGTCACAGATTTCAGAACGTGAACAAGAGCTGCGCCTGTGGCCGCACAACGCCTTGCCGCCCCGTGGTGCGATGAGTGTTGTGCTGTTGGTCTTTGCCTTTGGCCTGATCCCGTTGATGGCGGTGCTGGGATCGGCATTACTTTGGGGGCTGCTGCCGTTTCTTCTGATAACCGTTGCGGGGCTTTGGCTGGCGTTCGAGGCCAATTACCGCGCGCGCAGCGTGCTGGAAATTCTGACCCTGACGGATGATCAGGCGCATCTTGTGCACCAAACACCCCGGAACGCAGCCAAGGAATGGACCTGCAACCGGTACTGGGCCCGCCCGGAAATGCACCGGCATGGCGGGCCTGTCCCCCATTACGTCACCCTTGTCGGCGACGGCCGCGAGGTCGAAATCGGGGCGTTCCTGTCCGAAGACGAACGGATCGCACTTTATGATGATCTGGTAAAGAAACTGCCCAGCGGCGGCGGTGCATGCGGCTAGGCGCTTTGTTTCGGATCAGCAGCCGTTGCCGCCTGCGGCACACAGATGGTCCTTGACCATCGGGCCGACTTTGCCGAAATCCATCTGCCCGGTATAGCGCGCCTTGAGCTCACCCATCACCTTGCCCATGTCGCGGATCGAACCCGCGCCGGTCGAACTGACCGCCGTCTGAATCGCCTTGGCGATTTCGTCATCATCCAGCTGCTTGGGCAAGAATTCCTCGATGATGGCGACCTCGCGCAATTCCCGCTCGGCCAGGTCCAGGCGCCCGCCCTCTTCGTAGGCGCGCGCGCTTTCCTTGCGCTGCTTGGTCATTTTCCCAAGAATCTCAAGCACCTCTGCGTCGCCGCAGCCCTTGGCCTCTTCGCTGGCGCCGCCGCGTGTCGCGATATCGCGGTCCTTGATCGCGGCGTTGATCAGGCGAAGTGTCGACAACCGCTCGGCGGCCTTGTCTTTCATTGCTTGCTTCAGGGCAGTGTTCACCCTTGATCGCATATCCATCTTGTTGGTCCATCCCCATGGCAACGGAACCCCGACCATATAGAAACAAAAAGCGGGGCACAACAGGCCTCGAAAAAGGTTAAACCATTGAAAAACAACAATAGCCTAAAATTTGAACACACTTGACCCAGCGCCATATCCCCCTTAGGAATGCGCCGATTTACCCATCAGGAGAGTCGCGTCATGACCCAGAATGCCACGTCCAAGCCCACAGCATGTCTGGCGCTGGCCGACGGAACCCTGTTTTACGGCATGGGCTTCGGAGCAACCGGCCAAACCGTGGCCGAGCTGTGCTTTAACACGGCCATGACCGGGTATCAGGAAATCATGACCGACCCGTCCTATGCGGGGCAGATCGTGACTTTTACCTTCCCGCATATCGGCAATGTCGGTGTAAACCCCGAAGACGACGAAACCACCGATCCGGTTGCCGCTGGCATGGTCGTCAAGTGGGACCCGACCGAGCCGTCGAACTGGCGCTCGGCCGAAGAGCTCAAGACCTGGCTGGAACGGCGCGGACGTATCGCCATCGGGGGCGTGGACACGCGCCGCCTGACCCGTGCGATCCGCCAGCAGGGCGCGCCCCATGTTGCATTGGCGCATGACCCCGAAGGCAATTTCGACATCGCAGCGCTGATTGCTGCCGCCCGCGGTTTTGCTGGGCTTGAGGGGATGGACCTGGCCAAGGACGTCACCTGTGCCCAAAGCTATCGCTGGGACGAAATGCGTTGGGCCTGGCCGGATGGTTACCAGCGGCAAGAAGCTCCGGTTCACAAGGTTGTCGCGGTGGATTACGGCGCCAAGCGCAACATCCTGCGCTGCCTTGCCTCTGCCGGATGCGATGTCACGGTTCTGCCTGCCACGGCGACGGCGGCAGAGGTTCTGGCCCACAATCCAGACGGCCTGTTCCTGTCCAACGGCCCGGGCGATCCGGCGGCCACCGGCGCCTACGCGGTGCCGATGATCAAAGAGATCCTGGAAACCACGGAAATCCCCGTGTTCGGTATCTGTCTTGGGCACCAGATGCTGGCGCTGGCATTGGGCGGTCAGACGGTCAAGATGAACCACGGCCACCACGGCGCCAACCACCCGGTCAAGGATCTGGAAACCGGCAAGGTCGAGATCACGTCGATGAACCACGGCTTTGCGGTGGATGCACAATCGCTGCCCAATGGCGTGGTCGAAACCCACCAGTCGCTGTTCGATGGCTCGAACTGCGGCATCCGCATGACGGATCGCCCGGTCTATTCGGTTCAATACCACCCCGAAGCCTCGCCCGGCCCGCAGGACAGTTTCTATCTGTTCGAACGTTTCGCCGCCGCGATGGCCGAGAAAAAAGCCCACGCCTGAACCGGTGCGCGGATCGCCATTTGCGGTGATTCTCACGCGTTAACGTCAAATTAACCATGGTCAAGCGACCTTGGCGCCAAACAAGGCGGCAGGGTTTGAACATGGTCGAAATGAACCTTCGGCACCCGTTGGCTATATCCGCGGTCCCGCGCAGGCGCGTGGGAAGGCCGCTTGGCGCTTATTTGGTGGACCTTGGGATTGTCACCCATGACCAGGTCAACAAGGCCTTGCACCTGCAAGGACGCCAGAATGCGCCCCTGGGTGAGATTTTGGTGGCCGAAGGCTGGGCAAGCCGGGCCGATGTGCTGGATGCACTGTCGCAGCAGACGGGGCTTCAGATTGCCGATCTGCACGAAACGCCGCCGCCTCGGGGGCTTTGCGCGATAAAACCTGTCTCTTTTTGGCTGGAACATAACGTCCTTCCCTGGCGACGCGTGGGGCATGTCCTTTTGGTTGCAACCGCTCGCCCCGACCGGTTCGACCGGATCAGCCGCGAACTGGCCGATTGCGGATACGCTGTTTCCCCGGTTCTGGCCGCGCCCGAGGCGATCGATGCAGCCATAGCGCGGTGTTACAAATCCGACTTGGCACAAAGCGCGGAAACCCGGGTCGATCCGACCCAAAGCTGCCGGAACTGGGCGGCAAAATCGCGCCTTCGGCCACTGGCCTGCCTGTTGGGCGCTTTGGCCGTTTTCGCCAGCGCACCGGCGACCGGTGGCGCGATCCTGTTCTGGGCGGCGGTTCTGACCCTGGCCCTGTTTCTGGCGCTGCGGCTGGCCGGATTGGCCGCCTTTCTGATCCATGGCCGCCCCCGGATGAAAAAGGACACTCCTGTTCCGCTTCGGATGCCGTGTGTGTCGGTGATGGTCCCGCTCTACAAGGAGCGTGAAATCGCGGATGTCCTGATCAAGCGGTTGCGCCGACTGACCTATCCCAAGGCGTTGCTGGATGTCATCCTGGTTCTGGAAGAACGGGATGAGGTCACGCGCGCGGCGCTGGAGAATGTCGACCTGCCAAGCTGGATCCGCGCCATTGTCGTGCCCGCGCACGGAGACCTGACAACCAAGCCGCGGGCGATGAACTATGCCCTGGATTTCTGCCGGGGCGACATTCTGGGGGTCTGGGATGCCGAGGACGCCCCGGTTCCCGACCAGATAGAAACCGTCGCCAGACATTTTGCCAGCGCGCCCGATGATGTTGTCTGTGTCCAGGGGGTTCTGGACTATTACAACCCGCGCACCAATTGGCGGTCGCGCTGCTTTACCATCGAATACAGCGGCTGGTTCCGGGTCATCTTGCCGGGCATTGCGCGGCTTGGGCTTGTCGTTCCGCTTGGGGGGACAACCTTCTTTTTCCGCCGGGACAAGTTGACCGAGCTGGGCGGGTGGGATGCCCATAACGTGACCGAGGACGCGGATCTGGGTGTGCGGCTCAGCCGGGCGGGGTATCGCACCGAAGTCGTCGACACCGCCACTTACGAAGAGGCAAATTTCCGTGCCTGGCCGTGGGTCAAACAACGCTCGCGCTGGCTCAAGGGCTTCATGGTGACCTACCTCGTGCATATGCGATCACCGCGCCGCTTGTTGCAGGAACTGGGGTTGCTGCGGTTTCTGGGCGTGCAGGCGTTTTTTCTGGGAACCGTCGGGCAATTCCTGCTGGCGCCGGTCCTGTGGGTGTTCTGGCTGACATTCCTGGGTGTGGCGCAACCGTTTCAGGGGCTTGTCGCCCCCGCGATCCTGTCCGCCTGTGTCTATGTGTTTTTCGCCGCCGAACTGGCAAATTTCCTGGTCGGCGCGCTGGGGGTCGCCGCAGGCAAACGCCGGTTCCTGATCCCTTGGGTTCCGACAATGGCGCTGTATTACCCGCTTGGCGTCCTGGCCGGGTACAAGGCGTTGTGGGAACTGCTGGGCAAACCCTTTTTCTGGGACAAGACACAGCACGGGCAAGCCGCCGAAGAAAGCGCGGCAAGCTGAGCGGCGTTATTTCTCGCGCTGAATCGCGTCCTGTTTCAAACGGGTCATGAACGCCACCGAGATATGTTCCTTTAACGCCCGTTCGGCGCCGTCCTCGTCATGCGAGGCGATGGCCTCGACAATCCCCTTGTGTTCACCCTGTGCCAGCTCTCCGCGCCCCTGCGCCGCCAGCGATGTCGTTGCCATCAACGCCATTGTCCGGTGCACAAGGTCCAGTTGCTGCACCAGGTACCGGTTATGCGACGCCAGGTGAATCTGTTCGTGAAACCGCCGGTTGGCCCGCGACAATGCGCTTGGGTCATCCACCAGCGCGTCATCTTCGGCCACCATGTCCTGCAACACGCGAATTTCCTCTTCGGTGGCGTGCCGCGCGGCAAGACGGGCCGCCAGGCCTTCCAGTTCGCGGCGCACGACATACAGCTCGGCCATCTGGTTGTGATCCAGCGACGCAACGATCAGGGAACGGCCGTCGCGTTCCAGCAAGGACTGCGTTTCCAGCCGCTGCAACGCCTCGCGGATCGGTGTACGCGAAACGCCGAACCGCTCGGCCAGTTCGCTTTCCACCAACCGGTCTCCCGGTTTGTAAACCCCGATATCGATCGCTTCCAGTATGAGGCTGTAGGCATCCTTGCCGGGGTGTCGGGACTGGCTCATTTGATCTCTTTTTCTGTTCGTTCCGCCATGTCTAGCCGTCCTTCGGGTCAGCGATCAAGTGCGGCATTGAATTCCGCACCGCCGCGGCCTAAACCCGCGATATGGTCAAACCTGCCTTCAGCCACGTATCTCAATGGGTGTTCGACCTCGACAACACCCTTTATCCGCCGCATATGCGCCTGTTCGACCAGATCGAGGTCTTGATGACCGATTACGTGGTCGATGCCCTGCGCGTGGACCGGCCCGAGGCGGACCGCCTGCGGTCCCTGTACTGGCAGCAATACGGCACAACGCTCGCCGGGCTGATGGCCGAGCATGACCTGGACCCCGAACCCTATTTACACGCGGTGCACCAGGTCGACCTGAGCCACATGGAGCCCGACCCCGCGCTGGCGGCGCATATCGGGGCGTTGCCCGGACGGCGCATCGTCTACACCAATGGCAGCGCACCCTATGCGGAACGGGTACTGGCCGCCCGCGGATTGTCCGGCCTGTTCGATGCAATCTACGGCGTCGAACACGCCGAGTACCGCCCGAAGCCGGACCAGGCCGCTTTTGAGACAATCTTTTCGCGCGATGGTATCCGCACCGACCGGGCCGCCATGTTCGAAGACGACCCCCGCAACCTGGCGGCGCCGCATGCCATGGGGATGCGCACGGTTCACGTCGCGCCCGACCCGCATGAGGCGGACCATATTCACCACCATACAGACGATCTGACCGCGTTTCTTGCCCTGTTGACCTGACCGGCCAACCTGCGACGAATTGCACCTGACCGAGGGCGGTCCCCGCACCTATATCCGCAGTGCGACGAACGGATAGGAGCCCCTCATGAGTGCAACGGAACTTTACCCGCGCCTGCCGCTCTGGCAGCGCATTGTCTATGCAATTCCGCTTTTTGGCTGGATGGCCCGGGACGCGGCAAATGGCGCGCCCGGCGACCTGTGGTACACGCTGGGCGCAGTTCTGTCGATGTGGGGATGCCTGATCATGCTGTTCGGCCTGCCGGGCTTGTACCTGCCGGCCCTGGCAATGGTGCCGGTCATGTTCTTGCTGCTGATCCTCGTTTCCCGCGGCTAAGGCACGGGACAGGATGTCACTTGGTGCCCGGCTGGGTTCAGGACTAGTGTCCCCCTGAATCGGAGAACTGCGCAATGACCGACAAATGTGACATCCTGATTTCCGGCGGCGGGATCGCCGGGTTGACCGCCGCGGCGGTCTTTGGAACGGCCGGTTTCGACGTCATATGCGTCGACCCTGCTCCGCCAATCACCGAACGTGACGTCGATGGTTCGGACCTGCGGACGACGGCCTTTCTGCAACCGGCGCATGGGCTGCTTGAACAATGCGGCCTGTGGCAACGTCTGGATGCCCATGCCGCCCCGTTGCAGATCATGCGCATCGTGGATGCCGGCGGCGATGTCCCGGAACCGCGTGTCGTGCGCGATTTCAACGCGGCAGATATCTCGGACCAGCCCTTTGGCTGGAACCTGCCCAACTGGTTGCTGCGGCGCGAGATGGTCGCGCGACTGGCCGAGCTTCCCAATGTCGATTTCCGTCCGGGAACCGGAACAGTCAGCCTGTTCACCCGCACGCATGAGGCACGCGTCGGGCTGAGCGACGGCAGCCGTATCCGGTGCAAGCTGGTGGTCGCGGCGGACGGGCGCGCCTCGCCCATGCGCGAGGCCGCGGGGATCAGGGTGCACAGCACGCGGTATGGTCAAAAGGCACTGGCATTCGCGGTCACCCACCCGATCCCGCATGAAAATGTCTCGACCGAGATCCACCGCTCGGGCGGACCGTTCACACTGGTGCCTCTGCCCGACTGGCAGGGTCAGCCGTCATCGGCCATCGTCTGGATGGAACGCGGCCCCCGCGCGGTTGAGTTGCTGAACATGGATACCGAGACCTTCGAACAGGCCATGACCCAGCGGTCCTGTGGGCTGTTTGGCCCCCTCAGCCTGGCGTCGCGGCGCACGATCTGGCCGATTATCAGCCAATCTGCCGAACGGCTGTCGGCCGAGCGCGTCGCGCTGATGGCCGAGGCCGCCCATGTGGTTCCGCCGATTGGGGCGCAGGGCCTGAACATGTCGCTGGGCGACCTTCGATGCCTTCTTGACCTGGCCGTGGCGCGGCGGGATGGTCTGGGCGATGCGCAGATGCTTGGGGCCTATCACAAGGCCCGCCATACCGAGATCGCGATACGTGTCAAAGGCATCGACCTTTTGAACAGGGCCTCCATGATGCAGGCACGCCCGCTGCGCGACGCGCGTGCCATGGGGCTGAACGCACTGTATTCCTTGCCGCCGGTGCGCAAGACGCTGATGCAGATGGGGCTGGGCGTGCGCTGAGGCAGGCGCCGCCGCTACAGAACCTTGTTCAGAACCCTTTCAAGACGCCCCAGCGTGCCGGGCACGTCGTACAATTTGTCCAACCCGAACAGACCCAGCCGAAAGGTGCGAAACCCTTCGGGTTCGTCACATTGCAGCGGAACGCCCGCTGCGATCTGCATGCCCAGCGCGGCAAATTTGCTGCCGTTTTGAATGTCTGGATCAGCGGTGTAACTGACAACGACCCCGGGCGCGCCAAACCCGTCTGCGGCCACCGAAACAACACCCTTGGCGCGCAGCATCTCGCGCACCCCATCGCCCAGCGCCCATTGCGCGGCCCTCAGCTTTTCGAACCCGCAATCGCGGGTTTCGGCCATCGTATCGCGAAAGGCGCGCAATGCGTCCGTGGGCATCGTCGCGTGATAGGCATGACCCCCGTCTTCATAGGCCTGCATGATCTGCCGCCATTTCTTCAGGTCAATCGCAAAACTGTCTGATGTTGTTTCCGCAAGCCGCGCCTCGGCCCGTTCGGACAGCATCACCAGACCGGCACAGGGCGACGCGCTCCATCCCTTTTGCGGCGCCGAGATCAGGACATCGACCCCCGTTGCCTTCATATCCACCCAGGCACATCCCGAGGCGATACAATCCAACACCATCAAGGCACCAACCTCATGCGCGGCGGCAGCCATCGCCGAGATATAGTCGTCAGGCAAAATGACCCCCGCTGCCGTTTCCACATGCGGGGCAAACACGATGTCCGGTTTCTTTGACCGGATGGTGTCCACGACCTCTTCGATGGGGGCAGGCGCAAAGGGCGACGGGCTGGAATTGCCCGTTTCGCGCGCCTTCAGAACGGTCGTATCCGCCGTCAGGTCACCGGATTCGAAAATCTGGCTCCAGCGGTAGGAAAACCATCCGTTTCGCACGACCACGACACTGGCCCCCCGGGCAAATTGCCGGGCGACGGCCTCCATCCCATAGGTGCCACCCCCCGGAATGACGGCCACGGCATCGGCATTGTACACCGCCCGCAACATCCTCGAGATATCCCGCATCACCTGTTGAAAGGTCTGGGACATATGATTGAGAGACCGATCCGTGAACACGACCGAGAACTCTTCGAGCCCTTCCGGGTCAACAGTTTTCAACAATGCCGGCATATTGTGTCCTTCCCTTTGACGTCCCGATCTTCTGCACGGTTCGACAACAATGACAAAGCCCGGCCCCGTCAAGCCCGCAAATGCATGAAACACTGGATAAATGCGCCAATTTCCGCCACCGGGTTACGGGGAATTCCGGGGAAATGACGCCAATTAGTGTCACCCTCTCTTTACACCCTGACGTGTTTCTGAACAGATACGCACACTTTGAACAAGAGCAGGCGAGGACACCCGTGACGGCGCATAAGCGGATCAGTTTTCAGGTCGTACGCGACGAGGTCAAAAGACGGATCGAAACCCGCGTCTGGCCCCAAGGGTCCCTGCTGCCAACCGAGACACAACTGGCCGAAGAATTCGGCTGCGCCCGCGCCACCGTGAACAGGGCCTTGCGGGAACTGGCCGAACAGGGCTTTGTCGAACGCAAACGCAAAAGCGGCACACGCGTCAAGAAATCGCCCAGCAAGCAGGCCAAGCTCGAATTTCTTCTGGCCCGGCAAATGGTCGAAGATCAAAACGCCATCTACCGGTATTCCCTGGTCGAACGCGAAGTCATCGCAAGCCCTGGCTGGCTCAGCTCGCAGCTCGGCCTTGGGTCACAGGCGCGCGTTCTGCATGTGATCTGCATGCATTACGGCAACAACCGCCCCTTTCAGCTTGAAGAACGCTGGATCAACATTGATGCAGCCCCCGAGGTCGAACAGGCCGATTTCCGCGAAAGCGGTCCCCACGAATGGTTGCTGAATGCCGCCCCCTTCACCGAGGCGGAAATCGCCTTCAGCGCCATTTCCGCCGATGGGCGGCTGGCCGAATATATGGGCACGACAACCGGGACCTCGATGATCCAACTTGAACGGACCACCTGGAAAAGCGGGCACCCGATGACCTTCGCGCGCATGACCCATCACCAGGGCTATTGCATCCGCACCCGGTACTGATCGGCGTCACCGGATTGGCCCGGCAAGCCGTTCTTCGCTGAGCAACACATTGGCCTCGACCTCGCCCGCGCCCGGAAGGGTCATGATCCTGCGCCGCAAGACACGCTCGAAATCGGCCAGGTCGCGCGCCACGACGCGCAGTCGGTAATCATACAGCCCCAGCACATGCTCGACCGTCTGCACCTCGGGAATGGCGCTGACGGCGCGCTCGAAATCCGCCAGGCTGACCTGCCCCTTGCGCGCCAGCTTGACCCCCAGAAACACCGTGACCCCAAATCCCAGTGCCTCTCTGTTCAGCCGCAACCGGCGCCCCTTGATTACACCGGCCTGTTCCAGCCGGCGAATTCGGCGCCATGTGGCCGGCTGCGACAACCCGAAAACCCGCCCTAACGCCCCCGCACTTTGGCTTGCATCCTGCGCCAGCGCACGCAGGATCTTTCGGTCAATATCGTCCAGCTCCATCATATCGGCAGCGCCTCGTCCTGCTTGACCCGCGCAATATGCATCAGCGCCTCGATATCCGCGATATGCGGCAGGGTCAGAATGCAATCGCGGTAAACCTGCTGATAATGGGCCATGTCGCGCGCCAGCACCGACAGGCGCACATCCACCCGGCCCAGAAATGTCTGGATTTCAATGACCTCGGCGACCTTGCGCGCGGATGCGGTGAAATCATCAAAGGCACGGGGCTGGGTCTTGTCCAGCGTCACCCGCAACGAAACCTCAACAGCATATCCCAGCGCCGCCCAATCAATGACGGCCTCCTGCCCCTGAATGATCCCCGCCGCCTGCATCTTTTCAATCCGCCGCCAACAAACGCCCTGGGTAATCCGGCATCGATCTGCCAGTTCCGCTGTCGTCAGGCTGGGGTCCGCCTGAAAATGCCGCAGGATTCGCCGATCAAGGTCGTCAAGCATGAATTTTCCGTTTTCTGGTCAATCAACGAATATATCTTCATCTTTTTCCCAAATACTCAATCCCAAAACGCTCGCATATATCGCGCCACCCGGATAAAAGCACTGCAATTCAAACAGAAAGGACCAGCGAAATGCGCGTCTATTACGATCGCGATTGCGACATCAACCTGATCAAAGACAAAAAAGTGGCTATTCTGGGCTATGGCAGCCAAGGCCACGCCCACGCGCTGAACCTGCGCGACTCGGGCGCCAAGAACCTGGTTATCGCCCTGCGCGAAGGCTCGCCCTCGGCCAAGAAGGCCGAAGCCGAAGGTCTGCAAGTGATGGGCATCGCCGAAGCGGCGGCCTGGTGCGACGTGATCATGTTCACCATGCCCGACGAATTGCAGGCTGAAACCTACAAGAAATATGTGCATGACAACATCAAGCCGGGTGCCGCCATCGCGTTTGCCCACGGCCTGAACGTGCATTTCGGCCTGATCGAGCCGAAAGAAGGCGTCGACGTCATCATGATGGCCCCCAAAGGCCCCGGCCACACCGTGCGTGGCGAATACACCAAAGGCGGCGGCGTGCCCTGCCTTGTGGCCGTTGACAATGACGCAACCGGCAAAGCGCTGGAAATCGGCCTGTCCTATTGCTCGGCCATCGGTGGCGGGCGCTCGGGCATCATCGAGACCAACTTCCGCGAAGAATGCGAAACCGACCTGTTCGGCGAACAGGCCGTTCTGTGCGGTGGCCTGGTCGAGCTGATCCGCTGCGGCTTTGAAACCCTGGTCGAGGCCGGTTACGCGCCCGAAATGGCCTATTTCGAGTGTCTGCACGAAGTGAAGCTGATCGTTGACCTGATCTATGAAGGCGGCATCGCCAACATGGATTACTCGATCTCGAACACGGCCGAATACGGCCAATACGTCACCGGCCCGCGTATCCTGAAATACGACGAGACCAAAGCGCGCATGAAAGAGGTTCTGAACGACATCCAGCAGGGTAAATTCGTTCGTGATTTCATGCTGGAAAACGCTGTTGGCCAGCCGACCATCAAAGCGTCGCGCCGTGCCAATGACGAGCATATGATCGAAGAAACCGGCGCGAAACTGCGTGGCATGATGCCCTGGATCTCGGCCGGTAAAATGGTCGACAAGGAAAAGAACTGATCCTGACGGTTCTTTAAGAAGGGGCGGCCAAGCGGCCGCCCTTTTTGTCTCAACACTTCCTGGTTTTAGGGCCCGACATGGTTGATCAACCCACATCCCGCGATTGGAGCGGCGTCATTGCCCTGGGTCTCATCTGGGGCGGGACTTTCATGGTCGTCGCCATCGCGCTGGAAGGGTATGGCCCGGTTACTGTTGCCACCGCACGGACCACATTGGGTGCGTTGACCTTGCTTGGGATGATGGCACTAACCGGGCGCAGGCTGCCTTGGGGCAATCCGAAACTTTGGGGTTACATCGCCGTCATTGGCGTTTTGTCGACTGCGCTGCCTTTCATGTTACTCAGTTGGGGGCAGCAATATGTGGCCTCGGCCTTTGCGGGCCTGTCGATGGCAGCGATCCCACTGATGGTATTGCCCTTGGCGCATTTCTTTTCCGATGAGCCGCTGAACTTGCGCAGGCTCCTTGGGGTGTCCCTGGGCTTTTGTGGCGCACTAGTACTGATTGGCCCGGGGTTGGCGCAAATCGGACAGGGAGCCGAACCCCTGGCTCAGCTAGCCTGTATCGGGGCGGCCCTGTGCTATTCCTGCGCGTCGATCTTTACCCGGCGGTGCCCGCCGGTTGATCCTGTGGCGCTGGCCGCGCTGTCGCTGGTGGTTGGCGCGGTGCTTTTGCTGCCGATCATGCTGGTGACCGAAGGCGTTCCCCGCTGGGAGGGCACGCGCTCTGGTCTGGCGATCATCGCGCTGGGCCTTTTGCCCACCGCATTCGCCACCTTGCTGCGCGTTTCGATCATTCGCAGCGCCGGCTCCGTGTTCCTGACCCTGGTCAACTATCAGGTGCCGATCTGGTCGATGATCTTTGGCGCCTGGATTCTGTCCGAGGCGCTGCCATTGCGATTCTACATCGCGCTGATCATGATCCTGACCGGGTTGGCGATCAGCCAGTGGTTCAGCCTGCGCAAGATGCTGATCGGGCGTTAGCCCGCAACCGCCTCGACCTCGGCCACGATACCGTCGACCACCTGGGTCAAAAGCGCGTCATCCTCGCATTCCGCCATCACGCGGATCAAGGGCTCGGTTCCGGATTTTCGGATCAGCAGGCGCCCCAGACCGGTCAGGCGTTCTTCGGCCGCGGCGATGGCCGACTTCACCCGATCCACCTCAAGCGGGGCCTGCCCGTCGGCATATCGCACATTCTTCAACAGTTGCGGAACCGTTTCGAACTGACCGGCCAGTTCCGAGGCTTTGCGCCCGGAATCAACCAACTCGGCCAGGAAATGCAGCCCGGCCATCAATCCGTCGCCGGTTGTTGCGTAATCGGTCATGACGATGTGGCCGGATTGCTCTCCGCCCAGGTTGAACCCGCCTGCACGCATCCGTTCCACCACATAGCGGTCGCCCACTGCGGTCCGTTCCAGCCGCAGCCCCTGCCCTGCCAGATACCGCTCCAGGCCAAGGTTCGACATCACCGTGGCAACCAATGCGCCGCCTTTCAAAAGCCCCGCCCGGTTCCAGGTCGAAGCCAGAAGCGCCATCAGTTGATCGCCATCCGCGACCTGGCCCTTTTCATCTATGACGACGACACGGTCCGCATCGCCATCCAGGCAGATCCCGACATGTGCCCCATGCGCAACCACGGTTTCAGCGGCAATGCGCGGCTGGGTCGAGCCGCAACCAAGGTTGATATTCTTGCCATCCGGCGACGTGCCGATGGGGATGACATCCGCCCCCAGTTCCCACAGGACCTCGGGCGCGGTACGGTGTGCTGCGCCATTGGCACAGTCGATCACCACCTTCAGGCCGTCCAGGCGCAGGTCGCGCGGCAACGAAGACTTGATCCGTTCGCCATAGCGGAACCGCGCATCATCCACACGGCGCGCCCGCCCGATATTCTTTGCCTGCGCGGGGCTGACACCGTTTTCGATCAGTTCCTCGATCTCAAGTTCGGCCTGGTCCGACAGCTTGAACCCGTCCGGGCCGAAAAACTTGATCCCGTTATCTTCGGCCGGGTTGTGGCTGGCCGAAATCATCACCCCCAGATCCGCGCGCATCGACCGGGTCATCAACCCGACAGCCGGCGTCGGAACCGGACCCAGCAACAACACGTTCATACCCGTCGACGTCAAACCCGCCGTCAGCGCGTTTTCCAGCATGTAGCCCGAAAGCCGCGTATCCTTGCCGATTACCACACGGTGCACGCCGCTTGCGTCGCGCCGGAAATAGCGCCCCACGGCCGCCCCGATGCGCAATGCCATCTCTGCCGTCATCGGGTGCGTGTTGGCGGTGCCTCGCACCCCGTCGGTTCCGAACAGCTTGCGCATACGTGCTACTCCACAAAAATTACCTGTGACCGGATTACCGGACGGCGGCCCACAGGCGCAAGGCCTGAGCTGTTTCGACCACGTCATGAACGCGAATGATCTGCACTCCTTGCGACAATCCGGCCAAAGCGACGGCGATTGACCCCGGAGCCCGCGCATCCTTGCGGGGCTCTTGCCCGATCCTGCCAATGAAACCCTTGCGCGACACCCCCAAAAGAACCGGACAGCCCAGCCCGTGAAACAGGCTGAGATTGCGCAGCAGGTCCAGGTTATGGTCTTCGGTCTTGCCGAAACCGATACCGGGATCGACTATGATGTTGTGCCGCGCCAATCCTGCCTGTTCCAGCGTATCAACCTGGGCTTCGAGAAAGTCGTAAACGTCCAGCAAGACATTCCCGTAGGTCGGGCTTTCCTGCATCGTGCCGGGCTCGCCCTGCATGTGCATGACGCAAACCGGCATGCCCGCCTCGGCGCAGAACGTTGCAAGCGCCGGATCAAAGGTAAACCCGGACACATCATTGACCAGACCGGCACCGGCGTCACGGGCCGCGCGAGCGACCCCGGCCTTTCGGGTATCGATCGAGATCAGGGCATCGGTTTCGTCACGGATTGCCCGGATCACCGGTTGCGTGCGCGCGATTTCCTCATCTTCGGGCACGAAATCCGCGCCGGGCCGTGTGGATTCACCGCCGATATCAAGAATGCTGGCCCCATGCGCCACCATTTCCACAGCCGCGGCCCGCGCCGCAGGGATCGAGTTGTGTCGGCCCCCATCCGAGAAACTGTCGGGCGTTGTGTTCAAAATCCCCATGATCTGCGGGGTGTCCATGGCAAGCCCGGCAATCGGCGCGCGGGGGCCAGATAACCGTTCCAGCATCTTGGCCGGTATGTCCCGCGCAGCGACGACCCTGGGCGCGCCATCGCGGGTCAGATGTTGGGCATGGGTGAACCACAGGCGCTGACCGGCCAGTGCCACCGCGCCATCCGGACGGGCCGGGCCATGCTGGACCAATGGCCGGTAATACCCCGTCACAGCTGCGCCTGTTCCACGGGAACGGCACGCAGGGGTGTCTTGGGAGCGTCGGGCAGCTCTCCGCCGATGACCAGCATCTCGCTGGCCTCGAATGTGGCGGCAAACCACGCGGCAAGCGCGACCGCGTCCGAGGGTGCCGCAGACGGACCGTCCACCGCATCCAGCACGATCTTGGACGGCGCCCAGACACAAATCTGCCCGTTCTTCATCGCCCAATCCAGCTCGGTCCGGGTCGATACGACGACACAGCGGGGGTCCTTGGCGGCCAGAACCCAAGCATTCTGTTCGATTGCCAAAAGATCAATTCGGCGCTGGGTCATGGCGTGCCCGGTTTGCGGCACGCCCCAGTCCGAGGCCCCGACGCACAGAATCAAGGGGCGCTGACGATTTTCCAGCTGGTCGATCCAGCCGGTCAGATTACCCGACCCGATGGCCGCGTTGGACAGGAAAACCAGCCGGGGATGGGGGCGGTCTTCTTCGACAACCTCGTGATGCACACCATCCTTGCCGCGCACGATCTCAACCCCAAGCGCGCCCGGCCCACGGTCAAGCTTTTCTATTCGAACAAAGGCTCTTACGGCCTGAGGTTCAAGCAAAATTCGCTCGGCAATCCGCTCGGCAAGCGTTTCCAGCAAGTTCAACCGCTCGTCGCCAAGTTCAAAGGCGATGGCCTCGGTCACCCGGTCATAGGACAGAATTCTGTCCACATCGTCATCAATCGGGTCCGACAGCGGACGCACTTCGACCACGATGTTGAAACAGATGCGCTGGGTCGTGCCCCGCTCGGCCTGAAACGCGCCGATCTCGACCTCGACGATATGGTCGCGCAGGGATATCCGGTCCAGCGGCCCGCGCTGCGCGGTCGCCTCGGACCGTTCGGACGGATGGGCAAAGGCAAGGCGGATTTCAGAACTCATGTCGCGGGCCTTTTGAAAATCATCGGGCGGGGTTGGTCCAATCTGGACGTTACCGGCGCCTATAGCATTCAAGCAAACGCCACACCAGACATCGAAAACGGCACCGGGACCGGCATCCGGCGATGCATGCCGAACCGCTGGATTGCCCATCGGTGCCCCGGAACGGCAAAACGGGCCTTTCGGCCCGCGCGGCTGATCCTGAAAAGCCCCGCGCCCAGGGCGGCGCGGGCACACCGGTCAGTTGCTGGCTGTCCGGTAGTTGTGGCGATAGAAGATATGAACGCCAATCCGCGCGGTTTCCTTGTACACGCGCGCCCAGGACGGACGAACCGCCTTGGTGTGGTAATGCGTTGCACCGCTGGTCAACTGCTTTGCCACGCCGTCGATCGAGGCGCGGGCAACCTTGGCAACCCGTTCATAGGCTTTCTTTTCGTGGATCACTTCCTTGTGCCCATCGCAGGTATAGGTGAACTGGCACTGATATTTCTTGCCGGTTCCCTGACGGATGACACCGCACAACGAGTCCGGAAAGCGTTCGCTTTCGACCCGGTTCAGGATCACTTCGGCAACGGCAAACTGGCCCCGGACGCTTTCGCCGCGCGCTTCGAAATACAGCGCCTCGGCCAGGCATTTCCAGTTTTCGTCGCCGGTTGGTTTCGGCTGGCCGTCAAGCCAGGCCTTGGAATAGGACACCTCGACCGGTTCAGGCTCTTTTCGAAGCTTGAACAGTTTCAGGTAGTCACGAAAGCTCTGCCCCGGCAATTCATTGCGCGCGACAAGCTCTCGCTTGGCGGATTCTGTGGCTTCCCTCTCAGCAAAGGACGCACTCGGCAGCACGGTTGCCGCCATTATGGCAGCAGCCAATATGTAACGTAGCATCAGATAACCTCGCACAGGCACTTCTTGCGCCTTACCCTCCCCCGGCGGGCGCGACGAGGCTCTTAACGCAGCTTGTGCGAAAGGTCCAGTTCTGTGGAAAATGCAAGTGGAAAACCGCCCGCGAGACCGAATTATTTCGGCCACAGGTCCATCCCAAACCCACTAATCCTAGGGGATTTGGCCGGTGTCAACCCCCAAGTTTGGACGAAATCGCCAATTGAGCGGCAGCCAGCCGAGCGACCGGCACCCGGAAGGGTGAACAGGACACGTAGTCGAACCCCAGGTCGCGGCAAATGGCGATTGATTCGGGGTTTCCGCCGTGTTCGCCGCACACCGAAAGCGTCACCTCGGGCTTGGCTGCCCGCCCCCGCTCGGCGCCAAGCCGCAGCAATTCGCCGACACCATCTGGGTCCAGGACGTGAAACGGGTCTTCGGTAAAGACACCCTGCCGGACATAGGCCGACATGAACCGCCCCGCGTCATCGCGCGACAGGCCATAGGTCATCTGCGTCAGGTCATTTGTCCCGAAACTGAGAAACGCCGTCTGCGGCGCAATTTCTTCGGCCCTCAGGCAGGCGCGCGGCGTTTCCACCATGACGCCCAGCCGATATTCAAAATCCCGCCCCTGTTCCGACGCCACCGCCGAGGCGACAGAGTCGATCCGCGACTTGACCAGTTCGACCTCTCGCATGGTTGACACAAGCGGGATCATGACCTCGGGGACCACCGGCGCGCCATCCTTGCTGGCCTCGAGCGTCGCCTCGAATATCGCGCGGGCCTGCATGTCATAGATTTCGGGCACCGTGACGCCCAGGCGCACCCCGCGCAGCCCAAGCATGGGGTTGTATTCGCTCATGGCATCGACGCGGCGCTCGACATCCGACACCGGCAGGTCCAGCGCCTCGGCCAGCTCGCGTTGACCGCTGCGGTTGGTCGGCAGGAATTCGTGCAGCGGCGGATCGAACAGGCGGATGCAAACGGGCTGCCCCTCCATGATCCGAAACAGCTGGACGAAATCGGCGCGTTGCATGGGCAGCAACCGCTCAAGCACTGCCGCGCGCCCCGACGGGGTCTGCGCAAAGATCATTTCGCGCATCACGATCAAGCGGCCGGGATCAAAGAACATATGCTCGGTCCGGCACAGGCCAATGCCTTGCGCCCGGAAATTGCGCGCGGTCTGCGCATCTGCCGGGGTATCCGCATTGGCGCGGATATCAATGTCACGCTCGGCATCCGCCCATCCCATGAGCGTCTGGAAACAATCGTCCAACGCGGCTTCGAGCATGGCCGGCTGGCCCGCAAGGACCTGCCCGGAACTGCCATCGATGGTCAGCGTATCGCCGGTCTTGAACACGCGGCCATCCGGCGCGCTCAGCATCTTTTTCTTGGTCTGAAACCGCATGTCCGAGGCACCGACGATACAGGGCAGGCCCAGACCGCGGCCGATAACCGCCGCGTGGCTGGTCATGCCGCCCTTTTCGGTCAATACCGCAACCGCGGCGTGCATGCCCCGCACGTCCTCGGGCGCGGTTTCGCGGCGCACCAGAATACACGGCTCCCCGCGCGAGGCGCTGGCCTGTGCCTCGGCCGAGGTAAAAACGATGCGCCCCGTCGCGGCCCCGGGGCTGGCCCCGATCCCGGTGGTCAACACATCGCGCTTGGCCTCGGGGTGGACCTGACGGTGCAAAAGTTCGTTCAGCGAATGCGGGTCGATCCGCATGACGGCCTCTTGAGGGGTGATGATGCCATCTTCGGCCAGGCGGACCGCGATCCGCATAGCGGCGCGGGCGCTGCGCTGAACGCGGACCCCGTCAAGGATATGCACCTTGCCGTTTTCAATAACAAACTCGACCTGCATCTCGGCCCGCAGTTTCCGGCGCATCAGCGCAGCATGGGCTTTCAGATCGGCGAATGCCTGCGGGGCGACATCTTCCAGCGATTGCCCCCGCTGATCCTTTTCCAGATACAGCGCCGCAACGCCTTCGCCCAGCGCATCGCGCCCCTGGCTTTGGCTCAGGTAGCGGCCGGTGATCTGTGGCAGGCCGGTTGACGAATCCACCAGTTGCAGAACGCCGGACCCGCATTCGCCCTGGCCGACGCCCGGAATCATCTCTTGGATGACAAGGCCCAGCCCCGCATCCTTTGGCGCGCCCTTTGCCTGCCGCAGCAAGCGGGCCGAGGTTCCATCCCAGGCCCGCGCCATCGAGCGCAGAACCGCCAGCAACTGTTCGCCCCGATCCTGGGGAAAGGGCTCGTCGGTTTCGTCTTCATAGGCGCGCAGCGACAGGCGCAGGCCCTCGCAGCCATCGGCCTCGATATCGTCAAAGACATCCGCATCCAGCCGCGCGACGTGAATGGCATAGCTTTGGACAAATCGCAGGTACAGCGCCGCCGCCGCCTCGGACCCCATCTTGTCAGACAGATCGACATAGCGCGCATCATTGATGCCGATATTCAGAACCGCCCCCGGCCCGCCCCAATCGGGATCTTCCGAGCTGGGACGAACGCATAACAGCGCAGATTTGTCGAACTGTTCAAGAATGGCCTCGATCGCGGGCACGTCGCCATCGGCCAGCCGATGCACCTGATCAAAGGACAGCGCGACGGTGCGCGGTACGGGCAGGTCCAGCCGGACAAGCCGCTGCAGGCACTTGGCCCGGCCGCCATGGGTGTCGGCGGCGACAGGGGCGTCAGGAGTGATAAGCGTGGTATGCGGGTTATTCTGCACTGCGGCACCTTTTGGTTTCACCGCAGCATAGGCCGCTTTACCCGTTGTACAAGTGTGATCTGGGCGCGCATTTGCCCGCGCCCACCGTGTCAGCCCTCGATCCTGGTCAGATCGGCGACGCTGGAACAGACCTGCCTGATCTGGCTCAGCAGGTTCAGACGGTTGCGGCGCAGGATGTCGTTGTCGGTATTGACCTGCACATCCTCAAAAAACGCATCAACCGGGCCGCGCAGGGCGGCCATGGCCGCCATGGCCGCGGGGAAATCTTCGGCCGCAAGCGCCGGGTCAATCTGCCCCTTCGCCGTTTCCAATGCCGCAAACAGCGCCTTTTCGCTGTCGGTCTCGGCAAATTTCACATCCGCACCATAGGAGTATTCGACGCCATCCTTTTCCTCGGCCTGTGTCAGGATGTTGTTGGCGCGTTTGAAACCCTGCACCAGGTTTTCGCCATCCTCGGTCGCCAAAAAGTCTCTAAGATGTGGCGCAATCCGAGATATCCGTAGGAGATCATCAGCTGTTGATGCACCGATGCACGCATCGACTACGTCGTGACGGATGCCCTCGTCGCGGAGGAAGACCTTGAGGCGGTCGTGGAAGAAGGAGAGGAGGCTGTCGAACTTGATGAACAGTTCGTCAGTCAACGCCTCTGCATCGTCAACGCCCATATGCTCTTGCAAGGCTTTGGCAGCACCAGCTTGATCAATGCGGCCAGTCCTAACATCTTCCAAAGCCACGTTGGGTTTGTTTGCGCTGCGCTGCTTGGAGTTTATGTAGTGCGCAATTATCCACTTCTGGAACGTCGGATACAGGTTCTTCCTAATACTGTTCTCCAACACCAACCGAATAACCCCCAGCGCCGCGCGGCGCAAAGCATACGGGTCTTTCGAGCCTGTCGGCAATTCATCAATCGCCCAGAACCCGGTCAGCGTGTCCAGCTTGTCGGCCAGCGCCACGGTCACCGACAAAGGCGCAGTCGGCACGTCATCCGACGGCCCCAATGGCGAGTAATGCTCCTGCGCCACAGCGGCCAGTGCGGCGTCTTCGCCTGCGGCTTCGATGTAGTACCGCCCCATAAGCCCCTGAAGTTCAGGGAATTCATAGACCATCTCGGAACTCAGGTCGGCCTTGGCCAGACGCGCGGCTTGTTCGGCCTGATCGGCATCCGCGCCTGTCACCGGCGCCAATTCGCGGGCCAGTGCCGCGATGCGATCGATGCGCTCGGCCTGTGTGCCCAGCTTGTTGTGGAAGGTCACGTTTTCCAGCGCGCGGGTCCATTGGGCGATGTCCGATTTGGCAACGCGCAGGTCGTTCTCCCAGAAGAATTTCGCATCGGCCAAGCGGGCAGACAAAACCTTCTGGTTCCCCGCCAGAATGGTGGCGCCATTGTCGGCGGTCTCACGGTTGGCGACGGTGATGAAACGTTCGATCCGGCCCGTTTTGGGGTTCTTCACCGAAAAGAACTTCTGATGCTCCTTCATCGAGGTCTGCAGCACCTCGGGCGGCAGGCCGAGGAATTCGTCGTCGATCTGCCCCATCAGCACCACGGGCCATTCGACCAGACCAGCGACCTCGGCCAGCAGGCCCTTGTCGTCGACAACCTCAAGCCCTGCGGCAAAGGCCAGGTTCTGGGCGTCGTTCCAGATATGCTCGGCGCGTTCCTCGGGCGACAGAACGACAAAGGCGCGTTTCAGCTTGGCGGCGTAATCCTCGAACGAGGTCACCGCAAAACGGTCGGGGGCCATGAACCGGTGGCCCGCGGTCGTGTCGCCGGATGTGATGCCCTCAACCGACATCGGCACAACCTGCGCGCCGGCCTCATCGCTGAGAATGCACAGGATCGAATGCAGCGGGCGCACCCAGCGCATCGGGCCGCTACCCCAGCGCATGGATTTCGGCCACGGGAAGTTGCGGATGGTCGCCTCAAGCACTTCGGCCACGATTTCTGCCGCCGGGCGTCCGGGTTTTTCGATGGTAGCGAAATAGACCGCGCCTTTGGGGGTGTCGCGTTCTTCCAACTGATCCCGCGTCAGCCCTGCACCGCGCAGGAAGCCTTCGATGGCCTTGTCAGGTGCGCCGACTTTGGGGCCTTTGCGTTCTTCGCGGATGGTGGGGCTTTCCGCCAGCAAGCCCTCGACCGCCAGGGTCAGGCGGCGCGGCGTGGTCAGGGCGGCGGCCCCGGCATAGGTCAGACCGGCCTCGACCAGACCATCGGTGATCCGCTTTTTCAGGTCCTCACCGGCGCGGGTCTGCATACGCGCGGGGATCTCCTCGGAAAACAGTTCGATCAGCAGGTCGGGCATTGTCGGTCCTTAGAAATTGACGATCGTCTGGATGACGATGGCATTGGCGATATCCACAAAGAAGGCGGATACAAGGGGGAGCACGATAAAGGCAATAGGCGAAGGGCCATATCGCTTGGTGACAGCGGTCATATTGGCGATTGCGGTGGGCGTCGCACCCAATGCGAACCCGCCGAACCCCGCAGCAAGCACAGCGGCGCGGTAATTCGACCCCATCAAGGGAAACAGCACCCAGATCACGAAGCCGATGGTAAACAAGGTCTGCAACGTCATGATCACGGCGATTGCCAGCCCCAGTTCGGCGATGGTCCACAATTGCAGGCTCATCAACGACATGGCCAGAAACGCCCCCAGGGCAAATTCCGAGATCAGCGCCAGCGACGGCGTCCGCGACACGGGCTGCGCATGCGGCGCAAGAGCGGCCCGCAGGTTGGCGATGACGATCCCCATGATCAGGCAGGGCACGAACAGCGGCAGCTTCAGCCCGGCCGCAGCGATTGTCTCGCTAAGGGCAAAGCCCGAAATGATCGCAAGGTTCAGATACAACAGGACCCGCATGATGCTCAGGTGGTCAATCTGCGCCTGACCGGCATCGGTATCATCGGGCAGCCCGACCGTATGTTCCTCGTCGGGGCGGTTCGGGCTGAGGTTTTTGCGTTCGATCAGCACCCGCGCAATCGGCCCGCCGACCAGCGCGGCCAGAACAAGCCCCAAGGTGGCCACGGCCACGCCCAGTTCCGTTGCCCCGTCCAGCCCGGTCGCCGCTGCAACCTCTGGCGACCATGCGATTGCCGTTCCGTGCCCGCCGATCAATGCGGCAGACCCGAACAGAACGCCGGCCTGCGCCGGATAGCCAAAGACCGACGCGCCAACGGCCCCGATCACGTTTTGCGCAAGAATGGTCAGCAGGGTCAAAACCAAAAGGATCAACAGCGGCTTTCCCCCGGCGATCAGGTCTGACAGCCGGGCGTTCAGGCCAATGCCTGCGAAAAAAAGCACCAAAAGGAAATCGCGCACGCTGAGGTCAAAGGCCAGTTCAGCGCCAAAGACCAGATACAGCGCCAGAACCACAAGCGAGGCCAACAGCCCCCCGGTGACCGGTTCGGGGATATTGAACTGCCGCAGGGTTGCGACGCGGGCGTTGATCTCGGCCCCGATCAGGTAGACGGCGAAACCAAGTGTCGCCGTAAGAAACCCGGGTATTGCAATGACATCGCCCATACCGCGCGCTCAGCCCTGTGGCCGGGGCGGGCATTCTTCGCCAATGACGGTTCCGTCATAGGCTTTTTCGCCGCAATTGTTCAGCGCGTGCCAGGCATAGCCCTTGCCGTCCTGGGTCACCGCAACGATGCGGTCCACGCCAAAGTGAATGTTCTTTTCAGCGATAAACGCCTGGGCTTGCCCCGACGCAAGCGCGCTGGCCAAAGCGACCGCATCGTAACAGTCAAACCAGCCCGGCGCCGTCAAAGGTTCCGGGTTTTGCGCAGGGACAAAGGACGCGGCCAACTGATCCGGCGTCAACGTGGTTTCGAAACAGGCGCGAAAGCGGATGGGCGAGCTGTCGGCGTTAATGGCCCGAAACGCGTCATAGGCGATCGGCTCTGGCATCCCGGTCGCCGCCGAAAGCAGCGCCACATCCCGCCCGGGTCGGGGTTCGACGTCATAGTAGAAGCCGTAAACCTGAAGGTAATACATCCCCGCGCCAGCGGCGACGGCACATGTTACCAGAATGATAGCCAGCAGTTTACCGGTCATGATGTTCTCCGCAGGGGGCCGCGCGCCCCTTTCATGTTCCCGAAAAATACGACAGGTTCGGCGCAACTTTGGTTTATCACGGGGTACCGGTCATGGACACGACCTTTGCCGTCGGCTTTTTCGGCGCGCTTTTTGCAATTATGAACCCGATTACCAACCTTCCGGTTTTCCTGAGCGTCACCAACGGGTTGACGGTCGCAGACCAACGTAAGGTGGCCGTAAAGACGGCGCTGTATTGCCTGATCCTGGGCGGCGCCTTTGCGGCGATCGGCAGCCAGGCGCTTGGCCTTTTCGGGATCAGCGTCAATGACCTGCGCGTGGCCGGCGGGCTGGTCGTCCTGATGATCGGGCTGAATATGCTGAATGGCAGCGAAAGCAGCGCCCATCACGGTACGAGCAGTGAAAAAGAATCCTACCCCGCGCCGGAAACCGTCGCCTTTTATCCGCTTGCCTTTCCGATCCTGGTCGGCCCCGGAACGATAACGACCCTGATCCTTTATGCGCACCACGTCACCGGGCCCAAAAACGCCATCGCGTTTGCCGCAGTGTTCCTGGCGGTTGTCTTTCTGCTGCTTGCCACGTTCTGGAACGCGTCCGCCCTGGCGGGGCGACTGTCCGAAAACGCGCGGGTCATCATGAGCCGCTTCATGGGCATGATTCTGTCGGCCATCGCAATCAGCATGATCGCCGACGGGCTCAAGGCGCTGCTTCCGGGGTTGGCCTGAACGGCCCATCAGGCCGCGTTTCCGCCGGCCTTGGTCAGAACGAACGCATCCGCGCATTGCTTGGCCAGTGCGCGGACCCGGCCGATATAGGCCTGCCGTTCGGTCACCGAGATCACGCCCCGCGCGTCCAGCAGGTTGAAGATGTGGCTGGCTTTGATGCACTGGTCATAGGCCGGGTGCGCCATCACGATGCGCTTGCCGGTCTTGGGATCATCGTGTTCTTGCGCCAGAATGGCGGCACATTCGGCCTCGGCCTCTTCGAAATGGCGCAGCAGAACCTCGGTATTGGCCACGTCAAAGTTCCAGCGGGCGTATTCCTCTTCGGTCTGTTTGAAGATGTCGCCATAGGTCAGCGGGCTGGGCGATTGCGGGTCGTTAAAGGGCATGTCCATCACGTGGTCGATGCCCAGCACATACATCGCAAGACGCTCAAGGCCATAGGTCAGCTCGCCCGAAACCGGCGCACAATCATGGCCGCCAACCTGCTGAAAATAGGTGAACTGGCTGACTTCCATGCCGTCGCACCAGACCTCCCATCCAAGGCCCCATGCGCCCAGTGTGGGGCTTTCCCAGTCGTCCTCGACAAAACGGATGTCATGCAGGTCCATGTCGATGCCGATGGCCTCAAGGCTGCCCAGATACAGGTTCTGCAAATCCGGCGGGCTGGGTTTGATCAGCACCTGGTACTGATAGTAATGCTGCAAACGGTTCGGGTTCTCACCATAGCGCCCGTCAGTCGGGCGACGTGACGGCTGGACATAGGCCGCCGCCCAGGGCTTGGACCCCAACGCCCGCAGCGTGGTTGCCGGATGGAACGTCCCTGCCCCGACCTCCATGTCATAAGGCTGCAGGATGGCGCAGCCCTTCGAGGCCCAATAGGTCTGAAGCCGCAGGATGATCTCTTGAAAAGAGCGAGGCGCGCTGGACGGTTTGGTCATAACATTCCCTTTGGGCGCCCGCGCGCCCGGTTTCGTTGGGTTTTCCCTTTCCTATGCAAGGGGCCACGGGGCGTCAACGGGCCAGTTTGCCCGCGCTGTCGCTGTGCTGCCACACAGGAAATTCCCCGTTTCTGAACCATGGCAATCGGCAGGGTGTTTCGCGTAATCTGCGGCAAAGATTTGTATTCCGGAAGACGGGCAGAAAATGACACGCTTTATATTGGCAATTCCATTCCTACTTTTCCTTGGCATCCGCGCCGCTTTCGCGCAGCAGGATGACGGGGTCTGGGTCCAGATCGAGGCCCAGCCTTCGCTGCGCGAGGCGCAGGAAAGGGCACAGGCCTATGCCAATACGCTGCCCGACGTGAACGGGTTTCGTCTGAACAGCGGTTGGTACGCGATCGTGATCGGCCCGTATCTGCGTTCGGACGCGGAACAGGTTCTGCGTGTCTATCGCGCCGAGCGGCAAATCCCGTCCGACAGCTATATCGCGTTCTCCAGTTCTCTGGCGCAGCAATTCTGGCCGGTTGGGGCAAATATCCTTGATCGTGGCGTGGTGACGGCGCCGGTGCAGCCTGACCCGAACCCCGAACAGCCCGTGGCCGGCCTGACGCCCCAACCGGCAGAAGAAACCCGGTCGCAGGCCCTGCAGGCCGAGCGTCTGTTGACCGCGCAGGAACGGAAGGACCTGCAAACGGCGCTCAAGGCCGCCGGTTTCTATCAGTCGACCATTGACGGCGCCTTTGGTCAGGGCACCCGGCGTTCGATGGCAGATTGGCAGCGTTTCCAGGGCTATGAAGCCACCGGCGTGCTGACAACCCTGCAGCGCAAGGCGCTGATGGACGACTTTAACGCCCCGCTGATCAGCGCCGGGGTGGAAAGCTATTCCGATGCCGATGCCGGGATCACCATGGACTTGCCCCTGGCCCTTGTCGGGTTTGACCGCCACGAGGCACCATTTGCACATTTCAACAGCAGCACCGATCTGGGCGCGCAGGCATTGTTGATCAGCCAGGAAGGCACCAGGGACACATTGCGCGCGCTTTATGAGGTCATGCAATCACTGGAAATCATCCCGCTTGACGGTCCACGGGAGCTGGGCAAGGACCGGTTCACGATCGAGGCGCGCGGCAACGGGATCGTGTCCTACAGCCAGGCCGCGTTGAAAGACGGGCAGATCAAGGGCTTTACCCTGGTGTGGCCCGAAGGCGACGACGCCCGCCGCGAACGGGTTCTGGCGGCGATGAAGTCCAGCTTTGCGGTCACTGGCGGCGTGCTGGACGCGCGCGCCGGTGCGGATGCCGAACAGCGGGTCGACCTTGTGTCGGGTCTGCAGGTGCGCAAACCGCGCCTGTCGCGTTCCGGTTTCTTTGCCGACACAAGCGGCACGGTTCTGACAGTGGCCGAAGCCGCCGACGGTTGTACACGGGTCACGCTGGAAGGTGACCGCGAGCTTCAGGTCGCATGGGCCGACGCCGATCTGGGCGTTGCAGTCCTGCGCCCCAGCGGGTCGCTTGCTCCGATCAATGTGGCTGAGTTCAGCACGGCGCAGCCCCGGATCAAATCCGAAGTCGCCGTCGCGGGGTATTCCTACGAAGGCGTTTTGGGCGCCCCGACCCTGACCTATGGGCAAATCGCCGACATCCGGGGGTTGAACGGCGAAGACGGCGTCAACCGTCTGGCGCTGGCCGCACAGCCCGGCGATGCGGGCGGGCCTGTATTTGACGATGCCGGGCATGTTGTCGGCATGCTGCTGCCCACACAGGCCGAGGGGCGCACCCTGCCCGGCTCGGTCAGTCTGGCCGCCGGGGTGGAAACCCTGAACGCAGTTCTGGGCAAAGCCGGTGCAACCGGACAGCCCGCGCAGGAACATGCGCAGGTTTCGCCCAACGAATTGAACCGCCGCGCGGCAGGAATGACCGTGCTTGTGCAGTGCTGGGACTGATCCCGCCCGGACAATGCTAAGGACACAGGCGCTGCGGCACACGCGGCGCCTGTTTCGTTTTTGGGGGGCCGGTTACAGGATGTCCGGCGTCACATGGATCAATGTCGGTACCGGCGCGTCAAATGCGGCGCGCACCGCCTGCTGCATGTGCTGCAGCGTTTCCGGGGCCGCCGACAACGCCCCGAACGCCTCGGCCAGCTTGCAGAAATCAGGGTTGCGCGCGACGACCGCATTCGGTGCGATCTGACTGCCGACCATGCTGTCCTCGATCTCTTTCAGCTTGCCGTTGTCCCAGACAATTATCGGCAGGGACAGGCCCAGTTCGACCGCCACGCCCAGCTCTTGCATTGTATAGTGAAACCCGTAATCCCCGGCGATCACCGCAGTGGGACTTCCCCGCCGTGCAACCGCGCCACCAATCGCCGCGGGCAATGCATATCCAAGTGTTCCGAACCCGGTGGGATGATGCCAATGATGCGGATATGCCATATCCCATACCTCTTTTGCGGCATAGGCGAACTGGGTCATGTCGGAATAGATCATGGTGTCCGCAGGCATCGCCGCGCGCAACGCATCCGCGACCGGCACGATCCCCGGTCGTTCTGCATCGACCTCGGCGCGCCAGCGCGCCCGCGCGGCGGCCACCTCATCTGGCTGCCAGCCGGTTGCGGGCTTTGCCTCTTGCGTCGCGGCCCACAGGGCATGGGCAAAGCTTTCGGCATCGGCCTGCAACTTGACAGCCGCGCGATGGTGATCCGACAGCACTTCGGGGTCCAGATCGACGCGCACCAGGTTGGGCACGGGTCCAAGGGCCTTGCGCCACAGGTCAACCTCGGCCAGTTCGGTCCCGACGGCCACCACAAGATCGGCCGAGGCGGCAAGATCCGCACTGCCCGGCCGGGCCAGAACGGCGCCGAAATCCAATGGGTAATCTATCCCCACCAATCCGCGCCCCGCATAGGTGGTGATGCAGGCCGCGCCCAGCTGGGTCAGGATTTGCCGCCACAGGTTCGACCGGGCACCGCCGCCCAGAACGAACAGCGGACGTTTCGAAATGTTCAGCATCGACAAGACAGGCGCGACTTCCAAAGCAGCCGTTTGCGTGCGCAGCCCATCCTGGTTGGGAAAGGGCGCGGGCCCGGCATCGGCTTCGAGCTGAGCGATGGGAACCTGGATATGCTTGGGCCGGGGCCGCGACAGCGCGAATTCCTCAAAGGCGCGCTCGACCAGCTCATAGGCCGCGGCGGCACTGTTGGCCTGGCACGACCAGTCCGCCACCGTTTCCGCCGCGGCGCGCTGATCCTTCATCTGGTGCAACTGGCCCCGGCGGGCCTGTGTTTCGTCCAGGCAGGACGACAGCACAAGCATGGGAACCGAATCCGAATAGGCCTGCCCCATCGGTGTCATGATATTGCACAGCCCCGGCCCCGTGATGACATAGGCAACGCCCGGTTTACCGGTCGCGCGGGCATAGCCGTCGGCCATGAAACCGGCCCCTTGTTCATGCCGGGCCAGAACATGGGTGATCCCGGCTTCTTCGATCCCACGGTACATTTCCTGGTTGTGAACGCCGGGAATACCAAAAATCACATCGACGCCGCGATCCCTGAGCATATGCGAAATCTGCGCACCGAGGGGTCTTTTCATCAGTTTCTCCAGAATTGAACGGTAAAGATCGCGTATACGGCCAGCAGCTCCAGCCGCCCGACCAGCATCCCGATCGTCAACAGCCATTTCGCGGCATCGCCAACGCCTGCAAAGTTGCCTGCGGGCCCGATCTGATCCCCCAGACCCGGGCCGATATTGGCCAGCGCGGTCGCAGCGCCCGAAACCGAGGTGATAAAGTCCAGGCCCGTCAGCGCCAGCGCCCAGGACAGCACCCCCAGCGACAATACGAAGAACATGAAAAAACTCATGACCGAGGTCAGGACATCGCGCCCGATGGGGCGCCCGTCATATTGCGGCATGAACACGCCGTGGGGCGAACGGATCCGGCGGATCTGCGTCTTGATCGACGCAAAAAGCAACTGATACCGGAAAATCTTGATCGAACAGGCGGTCGACCCCGCGCAGCCCCCGATCAACCCGATCAGAAAAAACAACATGACCGGAAAGCTGCCCCAGCCCATATAGTCCACGCTGGCATAGCCCGTGCCAGAGATGATCGACGTGATATTGAACAGCGATTCCCGAAAGGCCTGTTCCCAATGATGCGGAAATACCGAGGTCAAAAACACCGACATGATGACGACAAGAACGGCAATCGTCGCCAGGAAGACGCGGATCTGGCTGTCTCGCCAGAGCGAACTGGTGGTTCCGTTGACAAATTGCACGTAGCGCACGAATGGCAGCGCCGCCAGGATCATAAAGACCGACGCGGCGTATTCCGCCGGCCCCGAAAACGTCCCGAACGACGCGTCATAGTTGGAAAACCCGCCGGTTGAAACGGTCGTCAGCGCGTGAACCAGAGCATCGAAAAAGCCCATGCCCAAACCGGCATAAACCAGGGCGCAAACAAAAGTGAGAAAGACATAGATCAGGGAAATCTGGCCCGCGATCTCTTGCGCGCGGGGCAGGATCTTTCCCATGGTTTCGAACCCTTCCGAACGGAAGATCTGCATCCCACCAACCCGCAATTCGGGCAGGAAAACCATCGCCACGACGATGATGCCGATACCGCCCAGCCATTGCAGGATGCCCCGCCACAGCAGCAGGCCGCGCGGCAGGTTGTCGAGCCCCGATATCACCGTGGACCCGGTTGTCGTCAGCCCCGACATCGCCTCGAAATACGCATCGACAAACCGCAGTTCGGTTTCACCGAACAGGAACGGAATGGCCCCGAAAACCGGTAGCGCGACCCAAACACCGGACGTCAGCAGAAAGGTCTGACGGATTGTCAGCCCCTCGCCCACACCGTTGGAACAGCTCATGGCCAGAACGGTCCCGGTCAGAATCGTCAGGACCGCGCTTTCCAGGAAAACATGCCACTCGCCCCGCCCCTCGATCATATCGGCGAGCATAGGCAGCAGCATGGTCGCCCCAAGAATGGCGACCAGCAGACCAATCACATATCCGACCGGGCGAAGATCCATCATGACGCGCAGCGTTGGCGTGGCTGCGCGACAGTGTCAAGCAGATGATCCCGGATCAGTCCTTGGTTTTTGCCGTCGCGGCGGGCATTGCCGGCGGTTTGGACGGCGCACGGGTGCGGCGTGGCGCGGGCGCGGCCTGTTCCTTGGCCTGAGCCGCCGGTGCCACGGCTGCCTTGGCCGGGGCCGCCTTGGTTGCCGCTGTCGTGGCGGTTGCAGGCTTGGCCGGAGCCGCTTGGGCCGGAGCCGCCTTCTTGGCGGGTGCCGGCTTTGACGCCGCCGCCTTGGCCGGGGCTGCGCGCCGTGTGGCGGTTGCCGGTTTGGCAGTGGAGGCCGCAGGTTTCGGCTGCGTTGCTGCCACAGCGGGTTTGGAAGCGGTTGGCGCCTTGGCCGTTACGGCAGGCTTGGGCTGCGCGGTTTTCGCCGCCGGTGCGGCGGGTTTGGCAGCCGCAGCTTTCGGCGCGGCCGATTTGGGCGCGGCGGTCTGCGCGGGCTTGGCCGCAGCCGGTGCGGGCTTGGGCTGTGCCTTGGCGGCGGGTTTCGGCGTCACGACCGCCTTGGCCGCGGGCGCGGGCTTTTCCGCGGGCTTGGCGGCAGGCGCGGGCTTGGCCACGGCCTTTACGGCGGGCGCCGGTTTCGGCGCGGCGGGCTTTTTCGCCTCCTTGGCAGCAGCCGGAGCCGCCTTGGCCTTGGGCGCTGCGGCCTTGGCCCGTTTGGCGGCCGGGGCGGCTGCCTTGGGTTTTGCCGCCACTTTCCTGGCAACAGGCTTTGGCGCGGGGCGCTTTTCAGGTGCTTTGGCCGGAACCGCCGCACTTGCATGCAGGGCGGTAATCGGTGCCATCGGCAATTCAAAGGCCGAGCGGGCCATAATCTGCATTACCTTCATTTGGCTGACCATCGTGTAACCTGCCATCCGAAAGAAGGCGGCCTGCAGCTCCAGCGGTTGCGAAATCGGGTTCATTACATGTTCTCCTGTGAATTCGATGCAGCCAAAATTTCGTGAGAAGCGCCCTGGCCGCTCCGATTTCTCGGGCGGGTTTGACCATATCGCAGTCCAAGGCGTTGCACGGCTCGGCTTCCTTCCGGGGCGCCGCACCCGTTCAGGCGCGGGGGCGCGGCGTTGCTGCATTCGCCCCCTGAATACAGGATTTCATCGCGCGCCGCAGCATTTTTCGCTGCAGTGCGGCGATAAGGCGCCGAGCATCCGGGAACCGCTTGCGATTTAGGCAGAATTTTCGGGGTTAACCGGTATGGAACAGGGTCGTGAACAAGCGCGGGTCAAGGCTGGCCGAAGCAAAGGTGGGGCCTTCGGTCAGAACCGATACCGCATCATGGCTGTGCAGGCTTTCCTGATGGCTGGCAACCACGCGGAAGTCACCGACATGATGATCCGCCAGAAGTTCCGCGCAGAAAAGGCGGGCCGCATCTTCGACAAAGATCGGGTTTGCGGCGTTCAGCTCGGCAAAGGCCTGTTCGTCCTCACGCTTGACCATCACCTGGGTTTCCGTGGGCACCGCGCGACGGCAAAGCGCAATCAGGTCTTCGAACCACAGGCAGTCAGTGTCGCAGTCGACCACGACCGAAATACGCGCCACGGACCGCTGGGAATGCGGGGTCGCCAGCTGCCCCCGCGTGGCCCGCGCATGTTCGCTGAGTTCCAGCGAGCACGGGCAGGTCGACGAATAGACATAGTCCAGATGCATGATCTTTTGCCGCACGCCGCCTTGTTCGACCAACTCGAGGGCAAAATCGTAATACTGATACCCGTCCAGACCGGAACGCAGGCTTTTCACCCGGTCGGGATAGGAAAACCGCATCTGGATACGGGCATCAAAACTGTCCAGATCGGTCATATAGTCGCTTAGGGCGGCTTCCATGACTTCGAAACTGAAAGTGCGTTCGGCATGTTTGTAAAAGGACCGCATGATCCGGGACATGTTGATGCCCTTCTTTTCCGCCTCAAGGCTTACGGTGCCCGTGATCGAGGTTTCAAGAGTCAGGTCGCTGCCATGTTTGCGGTGGAACCGGATGGGCAGGCGGAAATTGGAAATCCCTACATGCTGAATCTGCTGTTTTGCGCCCCGGATCAGGCTGGAGGGGCCGTTTTGCAGGTCCGGCAAGGACGCGCGATAGGCTTCATCGACCTTGAAATCCTCGGGGTAGTCGCGCGAGAAAGCGGGATAGTTCCCCGTCATCATCGCCGGAACCAATCGCGCTAATGCGGGATCAAGTTGGTTGATTTCGGCCGGTGACGCGGTTTTTGCCCACTTGCTCAGGACCTTTAGGGCGGCTGCGGCTGCCTCGCTGTCCGGAGTTTCGTCAATATCGCGCGGAAAAACGTTCATCGTCTGCGTTTCCTTGGTTGAAGACCGGAATATAACCCACTGGATCACTATTTCCAGCCTGCCCCTGTTCGGGCGGTATATATCCGCCCGATTGGAAAAGTGACGGTATATAACCGTCACTTGCGTTTCGAATGCGTCACGATCGCCGCCGCCGCTGCGGCGGGCACCGTAATTACGCTAGGCCTGCGACACGGCCAGGGCCTGACGGATGTCCGACAAAAGATCGCCCGCATCCTCGAGCCCGATGGACAGGCGCACCAGACCCGGCGTGATACCCAGCGTATCCTTCTGTTCGTCACTCAGACGTTGATGCGTTGTCGTGGCCGGATGTGTCGCGATGGATTTGGCATCACCCAGATTGTTCGAGATCACCGGGATCGTCAGCGCGTTCAAAAAGCTGAAAGCCCCACGCTTGCCGCCCTTGATATCCAGCGACAGGACCGTCCCGCCTTTGCCGCCCAGCTGGGTTTGCACCAATGCGTTCTGCGCGTGCGACGCCAACCCCGGATACAGCGTGCGTTCCAGCGCTTCGTGCCCTTCAAGCGCCTCGGCGACCTGCTGCGCCGTCTCTGCCTGGGCGTTGACCCGCAGCGACATGGTCTCAAGCCCTTTGAGCATGATCCACGCGTTGAACGGGCTGAGCGCACCGCCTGTGTGTTTCAGATAGGGCTCGACAGTCCCGCGGATGAAATCCTTTGTGCCCAGGATCACCCCGCCCAGGGCGCGGCCCTGCCCGTCGATATGCTTGGTCGCCGAATAGACCACGACGTCGGCCCCCTGTTCGATGGCCCGGGAAAATACAGGGGTCGAAAACACGTTGTCCACGATGACCGTTGCCCCGACCGCATGCGCCAGCGTCGCCACGGCGGCGATATCGATCACCTCAAGCGTCGGGTTCGACATGGATTCAAAGAACACCGCCTTGGTGTCGGGCCGGATCGCCGCGCGCCATTGCGCAAGATCGGTTCCATCGACAAATGTCACCTCGACGCCAAAGCGTGTCAGGATGTTCTCGAGAATGAAAAGGCACGACCCGAACAGCGCTTTTGCCGAAACGACATGGTCGCCAGCCTGCAGCATCGCGGTCAGCGCGGCGTTGACCGCAGCCATGCCTGACGCGGTGGCAAAGGCGTCCTCGGCCCCTTCCAGCGCGGCGATACGCTGTTCGAACATCGAAACGGTCGGGTTGCCGTACCGGGCATAGATAAACTCGTCCGGGCCGGATTCGATAAAACGTGCCTCGGCCTGTTCGGCAGTGTCATAGACAAAGCCCTGCGTCAGAAAAATGGACTCGCTCACCTCGTTGTACTGACTGCGACGAATGCCGCCATGGACGGCCTGTGTGCGTTTGTTCCAGCTCTCGCTCATGTCTTCCCTTTCAGCCCCGGAACCAGAGGGCAAATCAAAAAACCCCAGACGCGGTCAAGCGAAAGGGGTCTTTCATCCTGACCTTTTAGCGGTGTTGTTTAGCGTGGCCCGCAATCCGGTAACAAATCGCCACGTGGTTCCTGTTGTTGCCAATACGCCGCACCCGCAAAGGCGTCAACCCCGCCCTGCGCATCGTCACGGTTCTGTAACCGGGCATTCATCCAACCGTCATAGCGTTGTGACAGATCGGGGCCACAACATCTTGTATAGGGCAAGCCCATGCCGGTTATCAGGATCAACGCCATCAATGGCCGCGCTGCGCTGCACGGCTCGTCCCGCGCGGTTGACAGCGCGCTGCAGCAATCGCGCACCACCAAAGGCCCGGTCATCGTGATGACCCACGGCTATAAATACCGGCCCGAAGACCCGAACGGCTGCCCGCACCGGCAAATCCTGTCGCTGAGGCCCAGCGCGCAGCCCAATTACAGCCCAAGCTGGCCACAACAGCTTGGCTTTGGGTCGGGCTTTTCCGACGAAGGCCTGGCCATTGCCTTTGGCTGGGATGCGCGCGGCCCGTTGTGGGCGGCCCGGCGCCGGGCGGTGTCGGCGGGGCGGGTTCTGGCCCAGGTGATCACCCGATTACACCACATGGCACCCGGCCGTCCGATCCATTTCATCGGCCATTCCATGGGGGTCGAACTGGCGTTGGAGGCCCTGCACCACGTTCCCCCCGGTGCGCTGGGGCGCATCATTTCCATGACCGGCGCGGCCTATCGGTCGCGCACCGTTCAGGCCTTGCGCACCCCGGCGGGCCAAAGGGCCGAGTTGATCAATGTTACCAGCCGTGAAAACGACCTGTTCGATTTCCTGTTCGAACGCCTGATCCAGCCGCCCCGTGCCGGGGATCGCAGCATCGGAGCAGGCCTTGAAGCGCCGAACGCCGTGACGCTGCAAATAGATTGCGCTGCAACTTTGGACCATCTTTCTGGCCTTGTGTTCCCCGTCGCCGCACCGCAACGGCGCGTCTGCCACTGGTCCAGCTATACCCGGCCCGGTGTTCTGCGGGTCTATAACGCGCTGCTGCGCGACCCCAACGGGCTGAGCCTGGGCGCGTTGCGCCAGGGCCTGCCGTCACGTTCACAGCGGCGATGGTCACGACTTCTTGCGGGCCCCGCGTCACGTCGCCTCTTGCCGTTCGTGCAGAAAGCTTCATGATCCCCGGCAACCTAAAGGGGGCACCGTATGGCAAATCCGATTGACCTGTATTTCTGGCCAACGCCGAATGGCTGGAAAGTGTCCATTGCGCTGGAGGAAATGGGCCTGCCCTATCGCACGACGCTGATAAATATCGGCAAGGGCGACCAGTTCGACCCCGCGTTCCTGAAGATCGCCCCCAACAACCGCATGCCGGCCATAACCGACCCTGACGGCCCCGACGGGGAACCGGTTTCCGTTTTCGAAAGCGGCGCAATCCTATTGTACCTGGCACGCAAGACGGGCCGGTTTTTCGGCAAATCCGAACGGGACCGCATTGCCGTAGAAGAGTGGTTGATGTGGCAGATGGGCGGCGTCGGCCCGATGGCGGGCCAGGCGCATCACTTCCTGAAATATGCCCCACAGCTGGATCCGCCCCAGGACCTGCCCTATGCGAAAGACAGGTACCGGGCCGAGGTTGCGCGGCTTTACGGCGTGCTTGACCGGCGGCTGGCGCAGAACGAATACGTTGCAGGCGATTTCTATTCGATCGCGGACATGGCGATCTGGGGCTGGGCCAGCCTTTGGGAAGGTCAGCAGCAAGAGCTTGAGGATAAACCCCATCTCGCCCGCTGGCTTACCACCGTCGGTGCGCGACCGGGTGTTCAGGCAGGCCGCGCCCTGCATGCCGATCTGCGCCGCGACCACAGGTCGAAACAGGCCCAGGGCGTTTTGTTCAAACGCTAGGCTCCAGCGCGCATGAGGCAACGGCTCCGAAGCCCTTGCGCCCCTGGCACCCGGAAAAACCCGTGGCGGGCGCCCCTAAGTTTGGCCCGCAACGGACGTGACTTTGGACACGCGCCGGGTCCGGCACTTTTTTCTAGAAAGATCGAGTATTTTTGCGACGGAATGGCAGGCCCCGCCCGTTACAAGTCACAGAACGCTTCACTGGCACACTGGCCCGGACCCCGAAATTCCAAACACCCACGCACCACCCACCCTCATTCACAAGGTTCATTCAATGACCAGATATTCAACATATGCCGCCCTGATCGCCACAACGCTGACTGCTGGCGCCGCACAGGCCGAAAACGTCGAAATCTATCTCTCGGATATGCTGGACAATTTCCAAAAGGGCTATTGCCTGGATATTGCCGGTGCCAAAGGGTTTGATGCGGACCCGGCCAAAGGTCTTCAGGGCCACACATGCTATAGCCCCAGCGGTGAACTTGGTGTGGATCAGATCTTTGATACCGACAAATTCGCCGACGGCACGCTCTATTTGCCTGAATTTGACGTCTGCGCCCAAGTCGCCTCGCCCGAGGCGGGCGCGTCAATCGCGCTTGCCGCGTGCGACGGCAGTGACGCACAGTCCTTCTCGTTTTCGGGTGAAGGGACCATTGCCCCCGCCGCCGCCGCCGATCTGTGTTTCACCGTGGGCCAGGACACCCGCAGCGGGCGCAGCAATGTCAACCAGATCAAGGCACTGACGCTGCAACCCTGCGCCCCCGATCAGGCCGCTTACCAGACGTGGAATATCCGCAATTCCGTCGACTAATGCAGGCATGACCCTGTTGGCCCGCATATGCGGGCCCCACCGTCGGGCGACCGCACATAAGATGCCGCCGCCCACACGGCGCAGCCAATCGCAACGCGGTTGCAACTCAGCCCCCGGCGTCCGCCCCCCGCACCAACACATCCAGCATGTCCGAGATATCCTCGATCTCTTCGGCAATCACATGTGTGACCGAATGCGCGCGCTGCATGCGCCCGGTGACCCGCAGCAGGCGTCCCGAAATCACCGCCCGGCGAAAGCGTTCGTATATCTTGCGCCAGATCACCACGTTCACGATGCCGGTCTCATCCTCAAGCGTGACAAAAATCACCCCCTTGGCCGTCCCCGGCCGTTGCCGCAGGATCACCAGCCCCGCCACCGTCAGGCGCGCACCTTCGGGCGGATCCTCCAACCGGTTGGCCGGCAGGCAGGCGGGCGGACGCGGCCAGTTCCGGCCTGATATCCGGGAGGGGGATGGGACAGCTTGCATAAGAACAAAAATAGAACAAACAACAGGAAAGTCCAGTCACGCCGTCAATGGTCGCAAATGAGGCTGGAAACACCTAAATGCCTTCACTAAGGAAGAATTCGACAATCGAAAGAGGAAGACGCACGCAATGGCAAAGATCACCTATGTCGAGCATGGCGGTACCGAACATACTGTCGACGTGGCCAACGGCCTGACCGTCATGGAAGGCGCCCGCGACAACAACATTCCCGGCATCGAGGCCGATTGCGGCGGTGCCTGCGCCTGTTCAACCTGCCATGTCTATATTCACCCCGACTGGGTCGAGAAAATCCCGGCCAAGGACGACATGGAAGAAGACATGCTGGACTTTGCCTTTGAGCCTGACCCCGCCCGCTCGCGCCTGACCTGCCAGATCAAGGTCACCGACGCGCTGGATGGGCTGGTCGTGCAGATGCCCGAAAAACAGATCTGATGCACCCCAAGGCGCCGCGCCCCCGCGCCCGCCTGTGGCAGCAACGGACACGCGGCGCGCTTCTGACGGCTGGCCTGTGGCTAACGGCATCCGCTCAGGCCCCACTGGCCGACACAATCGTCGCCGCCCGATATGCCGAACCGACAACCCGCTACGCGCATGGCGTCTTGGGTGACGATATCGAATACGGCGCTCTGCTTCTCGAGATCGGCCCCCGGCGCACCCTCCTTACGATCCGGCTGCCGCGGGAACGGGTTTTCGAAGACCTCGCGCCCCGTCTCGTGGATGTCACGGGCGATGGCCACCCCGAGGCGATGGTGATCGAAAGCCACCGCGATCAGGGCGCAAGGCTCGCGATCTACACCCAGGACGGCCTGCTGGCCGCCACCCCTTACATCGGCACGCCATTCCGCTGGCTCGCGCCCCTCGGCGCGGCAGATCTCGACGGCGACGGCCATATCGAAATTGCCTATGTTGACCGCCCGCACCTGGCCAAAACCCTGCGAATCTGGCGCTATCACGACGCCGGGCTGACACAGGTCGCAACCCTGCCCGGCCTGACCAATCACCGGATCGGCGAGGATTTCATCTCGGGCGGCATACGCGACTGCGGCACCGGCCCCGAACTCATCCTGGCCAACGCCAATTGGACCCGCATTCAGTCGGTATCCTATGACGGGAAATGGCAAGTAACCGACCTCGGGCCATATACCGGCCACCAAGGCCTCGCCGCCAGCCTCACCTGCTGATCCGCCTCTTCATCTGGCTGAAAATATCCTGGGGGTGAGGCCGCAGGCCGAGGGGGCAAAGCCCCCTTCCGACAAGTCACAGCGCGCGCCACCCGATGTCGCGGCGGAAAAACCCACCCGGCCAGTCGACGCCATCAACCATCGCATACGCGCGGTCCCGCGCATCCTGCAAGGTCGCGCCGCGCGCCGTCACGTTCAGAACACGACCGCCCGAGGCCACCACTTCGCCCCCATCGGCCTTGGTGCCCGCGTGAAACACCATGTTCCCGCTATCTTCGGGAAGATCGACCAACCCCTTGATGACAGACCCTTTTTCATAAGACCCCGGATAGCCATTGGCGGCCATGACCACCGTCATCGCATGATCATCAGCCCAATTCACGCGGGTGTCGCGCAGCCGCCCCTCGGCAGCGGCATGCATCAGGTCCATTGCCTGTGCGCCCAGACGCATCATCAGCACCTGGCATTCGGGATCGCCAAAGCGGACATTGTATTCGACCAGGCGCGGCTGCCCGTCCTTGATCATCAGGCCTGCGTAAAGCACACCCTGAAAAGGCGTTCCGCGGCGCTTCATCTCGGCGATGGTCGGGCGCACGATCTCATCCATGGCGCGGGCCTCGATCTCTGCGCTCAGGACCGGTGCCGGGGAATAGGCACCCATGCCACCGGTATTCGGACCGGTATCGCCCTCTCCGACGCGCTTGTGGTCCTGCGCCGTGCCGACCGACAGGATGTCCTCACCGTCGCACAGAACAAACAAAGACGCCTCTTCACCGTCCATGAATTCTTCGATGACCACTTCGGCCCCCGCACCGCCGAAGGCACCGCCAAACATGTCGTCGATGGCGTCCAGCGCGGTCTGTTCGTCCATTGCAACGATCACCCCCTTGCCAGCAGCCAGCCCGTCAGCCTTGACGACGATGGGTGCGCCTTGTTCGCGGATATAGGCCTTGGCCGGTTCCGCCTCGACGAACCGGGCATAGGCTGCGGTGGGCGCGTCTGCGGCATCACAGATTTCCTTGGTGAAACTCTTGGACGCTTCCAGCCGCGCCGCCTCGGCCGAGGGACCAAAGACCAGCACGCCCGCCTCGCGCAGCCGGTCGGCAACGCCTGCGGCCAGCGGCGCCTCGGGGCCGATGATGACGAAATCAATGGCATTTTCCTCGGCAAAGCTGACAACCGCGCCGCCATTGTCGATATCCAACGCCGCGCATTCGGCGATCTGTGCAATACCCGCATTGCCCGGCGCCACGATCAGCCTGTCGCATTTGGGGTTTTGCATCACCGCCCAGGCCAGGCTGTGTTCGCGCCCGCCGCTGCCGAGAATGAGGATATTCATGAAAGCACTCCGATCTGCTTGGCCTCGCCTGCGCGGCGTTCTAAGCTGCCCGGACATTTGACACAAGGCGCTGTAATGTCCGATCTGCTTGACGACCCGGTTCCGGGCCAGAACACCCCCGAATACACGGTCTCGGAAATCTCGGGCGAGGTGAAGCGCACCCTCGAAGGTTCATTTGGCCGGGTCCGCGTGCGGGGCGAGGTGGGACGCGTGTTCAAGGCCCGCTCGGGGCACCTGTATTATGACATCAAGGACGACCGGAACGTGCTGGCCTGCACAACCTGGAAAGGCCAGATCGCGGGATTGTCCGTTGTGCCCGAAGAAGGGCTTGAGGTCGTCGTCACGGGCCGCCTGACCGCATTTGGGGCACAATCGAAATACAACCTGAACGTTGACGAGGTCGCCGTCGCCGGACAGGGCGCGCTGATGGCGCTGCTGGAAAAACGCAAGAAACAGCTTGAATCCGAAGGCCTGTTTGCGCCCGAACGCAAGAAACCCCTGCCCTATCTGCCGCAGATCATCGGCGTCGTCACCTCGCCCTCGGGCGCCGTGATCCGCGATATCCTGCACCGGCTGCGCGACCGGTTTCCCCGCAAGGTGCTGATCTGGCCCGTTGCCGTCCAGGGCGCCAACTGCGCCCCCGAAGTCAGCCGCGCCATCCAGGGCTTCAATGCGCTGACACCCGGCGGCGCCCTGCCACGCCCCGACCTGATCATCGTGGCCCGCGGTGGCGGCTCGATCGAAGACCTCTGGGGTTTCAACGAGGAATCGGTTGCCCGTGCTGCCGCCGCCTCTGATATTCCGCTGATATCGGCGGTGGGGCACGAAACCGACACGACCCTGATCGACTTTGTCTCGGACCGCCGCGCGCCGACACCCACCGCGGCCGCGGAACTGGCCGTTCCGGTGCGCATGGAATTGCTGGCCTGGACCGGCGAACAAGGGGCCCGCCTGTCACGCGCCGCCACCGATGCCGTGCAGCGCCGCAGCCAGCGCCTGCGCGACCTGTCCCGCGCCTTGCCGCGCGCCGACAGCTTGCTGGACAGCCCCCGCCAGCGGCTGGATCAAGTGTCAGACCGCCTGCCCAGCGCCTTGATCCGCGGCGTGCAGACCCGCCGCGTCAAGCTTTTGGACATCTCGGGACACCTGCGGCCCTCGACGCTGCGCGGCCTGGTCGAAACGCGCCATGACCGCTGGCGCAACCTGTCATCCCGCCTGAGCCTGCGCCCGATCCGGCGCGAGCTTGACGCCCGACGCGATGCCCTCAGCCGGTTGGGCGACCGGCTGGCCACGGCACAGACCGCGCGGCTGGACCGGCTGCGCCATCAGGTCGAGGCCACGGACAGGCTGCGTGAAACGCTCAGCTACAAGGCGACGCTTGAACGTGGCTATGCGGTGGTGCGCGCAGGCGATCAGCTACTGACACGCAAAACCCAGGCCGAGCAACACGCCAATCTTGAAATCGAGTTCGCCGATGGACGCCTGAGCACCCGCCAAAGCCCCGGAGCCGAGCCCGCATCGGCGCAGAAATCCGCACCGAAGAAAAGCAAACCCGACAGCCCGGACCAGGGCTCATTGTTCTGATCAGACCCCGACTTCAGGACCATAACACACCATGTCCCGGCCAATTTCCTGGGCTTCGTACAGCTCAGTCGCCTCCGGGTTGCCTTCGAACCGGGCAACCAGCCCCTTGCCTGTGCGCGTAAACACCCAGCATTGCGGATCGGGCCGGTCCTGGTAGACGAAACAAATCTGGTCGTCACGCTGGTACCAGGTACCTTCCTTGCAATCGCCATCCAGAAACGACCAGATGACGCGCCGATTGGGCAAATGACGCTCGGCACCGTAAACACGCCCCTCAAACCCGTAAAACATCGTCTTTCCCAACGTATAGGCGTCGAATTCCGCCGCTGACATCGGCGATTGCGCCATGGCGGCCTGCGCGGACGCGGCCCACAGAATCATCAGGTACCTGTTCATGACCCCATTCTGGCAGAAGCCGCACGCCCGTTCCATCTCGCGCGCAGGCGCAGGCTAACCCGACGTAACGGCTTGTGGTTTTCTCGCGCTCGGGGCGTTTTTGTTGGCGGAGGAACCGACATGACGATCCTGCTCTTGGCCGCCGGAGCGGCCGCGCTGGCCTACCTACCGCTGACGGCGCGGCGCGCAAGCCCCTTGCGCAGCGTGCTCAAAACCGCCTCGGTCGCGCTTTTGGCGGTCGCAGCCTGGGGCCTTGCGACCCCGTGGCTGCTGATCCTGGCCCTTGCGCTCTGCGCGGTTGGCGACGCTTTGCTCTCGCGTGAGACCGACGCAACATTCATGGCCGGGATCGCGGGTTTTGCAGCCGGGCATCTTTCCTATATTGCGCTGTTTCTTACCGACCCGGCCAGTGACGCCGGGTTGATCCTGGACAGACCGGGCATGCTCTGGATGCTCATCCTGCTGGGCATCGTTGCCACCGCGCTCATCGTTCCCCGCGCAGGCCCTCTGAAAGCTCCGGTGCTGGGCTATATCCCTATTATTCTTGGCATGGGGCTGGCGGCGCTCGCGCTGCCTGAAACAGGCCCCTTGCGCTGGACGCTGCCCGCCGCCATCGCGTTCATTTCCTCAGACCTCATCCTTGCGACCGAGAAATTCCTGCTGCCCCGCGATCACCCGGCCCGGGCCGTCACGCCCTACCTGATCTGGCCGCTATACTGGGGCGCGCAAGCCGGTTTCCTGTTCGCATTCGCCTGACCCTTTGCAACTGCCGCAATTCCGCATTAGGTGAAGGAAACACCTGCGGAGACCAAGATGGCGTTTTTCTCAAAGCTCAAGGACCGGCTGTTCAAATCCTCCTCCCGGCTCGAACAGGGGCTGGATGCCATTGTCGAGGATGGTGGCGAGGAAACCGCACCCGATCCGGTCATTCCGGCCCCGGAACCCGAACCGCAGCCGGTTCCCGAACACCCCGAACCCGCACCGGCGCCACAGCCGGTCGAACCGCCATCCCCGGCCCCCGCTGACCCGGCGCCAACGCCGCCCCCGCCCGAAATCCCTGCATCGCGGGGCCTTCTGGGCCGGATGTTCAAACGCGACGATGACCGCACAACCGTGCGCCGCACACTGGACGACGACATGCTCGAGCAGCTCGAAGAGCTGCTCATCGCGTCGGATATGGGTGTCGATACCGCCCTGCGCGTGACCGCCAACATGGCCGAGGGCCGCTATGGCCGCAAACTCTCGGCGCAAGAGATCAAACAGTTGCTGGCACAGGAAGTCGCCCGCGTGATGGACCCTGTTGCCAAGCCCATGCCGCTCTACCCCAAGCGACCACAGGTAGTTCTGGTGGTGGGCGTCAACGGGTCCGGCAAGACCACCACCATCGGCAAACTGGCAAGCCAGTTCAAGGCGGCGGGCAAAAAGGTCGTCATCGCCGCAGGCGACACGTTCCGCGCCGCCGCAGTCGAACAGCTTCAGGTCTGGGGCGACCGCGCGGGCGTGCCCGTCCTGACGGCACCCGAAGGGTCCGACCCGGCCTCTCTGGCGTTTGACGCCCTGACAAACGCGCAAACTGACGGCGCAGACCTGCTGATGATCGACACGGCAGGCCGCCTGCAAAACCGCGCCGACCTGATGGAAGAGCTGGCGAAAATTGTCCGCGTGATCCGCAAAGTCGACGACACCGCACCACACAACACGCTTCTGGTGCTGGATGCCACTACCGGTCAAAACGCGCTCAGCCAGGTCGAAACCTTCCGCAAGCTGGCCGATGTATCGGGCCTTGTCATGACCAAGCTGGACGGCACCGCCAAAGGCGGCGTACTGGTCGCGCTGGCCGACAAGTTCGGCCTGCCAATTCACGCCATCGGTGTCGGCGAACAGATCGACGACCTCGCCCCTTTCGACCCGGAAGAATTCGCCGCTGCGCTGACCGGCCTGGACCAGTCATGATCCAACCTTCATCTGGCCCGAAATATCCTCGGGGGGTGTGGGGGGCAGACAGCCCCCCACCTGCGCCCCATACCGAAGGCCGCCGGGTTTGAGCGACTGGCTCATCTCACTGGAAGGCACCGAAGCCGGACATCAACTGGCGCTTGGGCTCGCGCTGATGGCGGCCTTTCTGCACGCCGTCTTTGGGGCGCTCCAAAAGGGCCGGCACGATCCCTGGCTGTCGCGGGGCGCCATTGATGCCTCCTACTGCCTCATGGCCGCACCGTTTGCCCTGTTCGTCGTGCCCTGGCCGGAACCCTTCATGTGGCCGATCTTTGCAACCGTCTGGCTGATCCACATTGCCTACAAGGTCCTGCAAGCCATGGCCTATACCAAGGGCTCTTACACCGTGGTTTACCCGGTCGTGCGCGGGACAGGCCCGTTGTTCACGGTCATCGGCGCCTATTTCCTGTTTGGCGAGGTGTTTTCGGTCACGCAATGGATCGGGGTCGGCACGCTGCTTGCGGGCATCTTCGGCCTCGCGCTCTATAACCTGCGCTTTCTGGAAACCGATCGTGACACGCTGGGCGCGGCCCTGGCGCTGGCTTTTGCCACCGGCCTGTTTGTCGCGCTCTACACCACCTATGACGCCTATGGTATCCGCGCGACGGCGGATCCGTTTACCTTTCTGGCCTGGTTCTTCATGATCGACGGCTTCGCGCTGCCCATCTATGCCTTCCTGCGGTGGCGCGCGATGATCCACCGGCCTGCGCCCGGACCGCTGATGCTGCGCGGGGTGGCGGGCGGGCTGGTCGCGTTCATGTCCTTCGGCGCGGTCATGATGGCCACGCGCCTGGACAAAGTGGGCGAAGCGGCGGTTCTGCGCGAAACCTCGACCGTATTTGCCGCGCTGATCGGCTGGCTTATCCTGAAGGAAACCGTAGGCCCAAGGCGCATTGCGCTGATGGCATTGATTGCACTCGGCGCGGTAATAGTTGAAATGGGCGGGTAAGCAGCAGGAATTGAACATGACAGGCAAGAAAGAGATCAACCCGTTTCTGAAACAGGCACTGGAACTCGGCCCTCCGCTGGCCTTTTTCTTCATCTACCTGCGTCTGCGGGATGACAATTTCCTGATCGGCGGCATCGAATATTCGGGTTTCATCGTTGCAACCATCATATTTGTCCCTCTGATGCTGGGGGCAATGGCCATCCTGTGGTATCTGACCGGCAAACTCAGCCGGATGCAGATTTTCACCGCGATCATGGTGATCTTCTTCGGCGGCCTGACCGCCTGGTTCAATGATGAACGCTTTTTCAAGATGAAGACCACATTGGTTTACGGGTTCTTCGCGATCACGCTTGGCATCGGCCTGCTGCAGGGAAAATCCTACCTGGCCTATGTCCTGGACGAGATGCTGCCCATGCGCCACGAGGGATGGATGATCCTGACCCGCCGCCTGTGCGCCTGTTTCGCGGTGCTGGCGGTGGCCAACGAACTGGTCTGGCGCAGCCTGTCGACGGACCTGTGGGTCAAGATCGAAACCTTCGGCTTTCCGATCGCCCTGATGATCTTCCTCATGCTGCAGTTCAACCTGTTGCAGGGCTATATGGACGATCCCGACCAACAATAGCGTCCCGGCCCCGCCCAAGCACTGGGCGGGGCTGCCTTTTTCAGGGCAAGCCCCCCAAATCCTGACAAAAACCTTGGCTAATCGGGCAAGCTGTGGAAAGTTGGGTCACCACCCGACCACTCAGACAGAGAATCCCTGCACCAATGACGGCCTTTCCCAATACCGGCTTTTTGTCAGAAGCATCCGACAGGCTGCGCACAATGCTGGCTGGACTGGCATCGGAAAAGGCGTTGGACCGGGGCGAAGTTCTGTTCGAGCAGGGGGACGAGGGCGATGCCCTTTACGCCATCATCGAAGGAACGCTCGAAGTTTCCTTTCTGGCGATGAGCGGCCGCAAGCTTGCCCTCAGCCTGATGCGCCCCGGTGAGATTTTCGGCGAAATCGCTTTGTTTGACAGTGGCCCACGCACTGCGACGATCACCGCTGCGGAACCGTCCCGCGTGTTGCGCGTGCGCCGCAACGACGTGATGAACCAGATCCGCCAGCACCCGGACCTGGCCGTTGACATGATTCGACTGGCGGGGTTGCGGATGCGCTGGATGGGCGTTCAGTTGAACGAACAGGTCTTTTTGCCAATGCCGGTCCGGCTGGCGCGCAAGCTGTTGCACCTGGCGGGCCAGCAGGATGATCCGTCCGAACGGATCACGCTGTCGCAAAGCGAACTGGCCGAATTCGTGGGCGCCACCCGCGAAGCCGTTTCCAAGACGATCTCGATCTGGAAACGCAACAACGTTGTCGAGGCATCCCGCGGCGGAATTCTGATCCAGGATTTCGACGCCCTGCGCCAATTGGCCGAATCCGACCTGATCTGACCGCGCGTTCCAGTTTTCGCACCACAAGTTGCGCGCATGTGATCCGCTTCACATACAACCGGGGCAACCGATTCTAGTGTCACAGATGTTACCGTAGGGGGCCGATCTATCATCCCCGATATCTGTCCAAAGGCCTCTCCTGCACCAGAGCCATATGCTGTCCCGGCATATGGCTCTTTTCTTTGTCCGCACGGGAAAACGCGCAAAAAGGGCCGAGGCTTTTGCCCCGGCCCCTTTTCAGAACGCGAACCTGTTCTTTTACTCTTCCAGGCCCAGCGCGACGAACCTGGGCTCGCCGCCCCGGCGGACCAACAACAGCAGCGACTTGCGCCCTGCCTCGCGGGCCTCTTCCATCCGCGCCTCTAGGTCGTCAATTGAAACAACCTTTTGCTGACCGGCCTCGGTGATGACGTCCCCTGCGCGCAGCCCCTTTGAAAAGGCTTCCGAAGATTCGTCGACATTGGTGACAACCAGCCCCTGGGCGTCGGCATCCAACCCCAGATCATCGCGCAGCGCGTCGGTCAGCGGCGAAATGGTAAGGCCCAGGATATCCTTGTTTTCCTCGGCCGGGGCCGCTTCTGGTTCGTCTTCGACACCGTTTTCGGCGCGCTCGGCATCCTCGCGGCGGCCCAGCGTGACCAGAACGGTTTGCGTACCGCCATCGCGATGGACAACCACCCGCACGGATTTTCCGACGGTGGTTTCGCCCACCTGACGGACCAGACCGCGTGTATCGTTCACCTCGACGCCGTCAAAGCTGAGGATCACGTCGCCCGCCAGCAGGCCCGCATCCTTGGCCGGGCCATCGGGCACATCGCTGATAAGCGCGCCACCGGGCTTTTCCAGCCCCATCGCCTCGGCCATGTCCTCGGTCACGTCCTGGATGCGCACGCCCAGCCAGCCGCGGCGGGTTTCCCCGAATTCGCGCAGCTGGTCGACGACCTTGACCACCACGTTCGACGCCATCGAGAAACCGATACCGATCGAACCGCCATTGGGCGACAGAATCGCCGTGTTCACGCCGATCACCTCGCCGTTCATGTTGAACAGCGGCCCGCCCGAGTTGCCGCGGTTAATCGCGGCATCGGTCTGGATATAGTCATCGTAAGACCCGCTGAGTTCGCGGTTGCGGGCCGAAACGATCCCTGCGGACACGGAAAAGCCCTGTCCCAGCGGGTTGCCCATGGCAATGACCCAATCCCCCACGCGGGCCGTGTCGCTATTGCCGAAGGTGACATATTGCAACGGGCCTGACGCTTCGACCTTGAGCAGGGCGATATCGGTCTTTTCATCCGTTCCGATGACCTTGGCCGGCAGTTCCTTTTTGGGTTGCCCCTGTCCGGGGAAGAACTCGATCAAAATCTCGTCGGCTTCGGCGATGACATGGTTGTTGGTGACGATATAGCCGTCTTCCGAGATCACAAAGCCCGAGCCCAGCGCATTGCTGCGGCGCGGGCGGTCTTCGTCCTCGCCGTTGCGGTCCTGGAATTCGCGAAAGAAATCTTCGAACGGAGAGCCTTCGGGTACGATGCCTTGCGGTCCCGCCTGCCCTTCGATCAGCGTTGTCGTTGTGATGTTGACCACAGCCGGGCTGATTTGCTCGGCCAAGGGCGCCAGGCTTTCGTTCCGGGCCTGCGCCACCAGGGTTTGCGCCAGCACGAACAGAACGCTGAGCAAGGCCAGCAACATCAGCCGCGCTTTGGCTGCCGCGTCGTTCGGGATGACGGTTTTACTGCGTGCTACTGACTGCACCTGGGGTCTCCTTGTCGTATTTTTATCGCCGCACCCATCGGGGCCGACCGGATTTGATATCCAATGTAGTCAGTTTGTTGCCGCTCGCAACTCGGGATCAGGGGGAATTCACCGGCAAGTGAGACAGGTTTGTCAAAACCCCAGCTGATAAGCCCCCCAGGTCAGGATGAATCCGGACACGACGCAAAGCAGCCCGACAAGCCGGCGCGCCTGTTCCGGCATGCTGCGCAAGGCTTCGAGCATACGCTCGACAAGCGAAGGGGCCAGCGCATAGGCCAGCCCCTCGACGATCAGCACCAGCCCAAAGGCCAGAAGGATCATGCCCATTACCGGCCCGCCTGACCGGTGGGCGATTTCAGATAGTTGAAGAACTCGGAATCCGGGCTCAGAACCATCGAACTGTTGCCACTCCGGAGCGCGTTCTCATAGGCCGTCAGCGAGCGGTAGAATTCAAAGAATTCAGGGTCCGCGCCATAGGCTTCGGCAAAGATCGCGTTGCGTTCCGCATCGGCCTCACCGCGAATGATCTCGGCCTCGCGGTTGGCATCTGACACCAGTTCGACCACGGTCCGGTCGGCCTGGGCGCGGATGCGTTGCGCTGCTTCCTTACCGCGGGCCCGTTCGTCCGTTGCCTCGCGTTCACGCTCGGCCTTCATCCGGTTGAACGTCGCCTCAAGGTTGGCTTGCGGCAGATCGGTGGCCTTCAGCCGCACGTCGATCACGTTGACGCCCAATGCGCGCGCTTCGGCGATGGCGCTGTTGCGGATGCGCAGCATCAGAGCGGCCCGGTCAGAGCTGAGAATGTCCTTGGAGGAAACCGAGCCCAGAACCTCGCGTGTTTCGGCGCGCAGGATACGGTCAAGCCGATCCTCGGCCACCGGGATGCCGCCAACACCGACGGCCTGCCGGAATTGGTTCAGGTCGGCAATCCGGTACCGGGCAAACGCGTCAACCACAAGACGGCGGTCATCCAGCGGCGTCACCTCAAGCGGTTGCACGTCGATCGACAGGATGCGGTCATCATATCGCACGACCTCGTCAAAGATCGGCAGCTTGAAGGCCAGGCCCGGATCTTCCTTGACGTCCACGACACGGCCGAACCTCAGAACCAGCGCGCGTTCGCGTTCGTCCACGATAAAGATCGAAGACAAGACGCCAATGATGGCGATGAAAACAACGGGCAGAATAAACGTTGACTTACGCATCAGTTGTTCCCCTCGGTCGAATTGCGACGCAGTTCGTTCAGCGGCAGGTAGGGAACGACGCCCTGTCCCTGGCCCGACGCGTTTTCGTCCAGAATGATCTTGTCGACATCGCCCAGAACCTGTTCCATCCGTTCCAGATACAGACGTTTGCGGGTTACATCCGGCGCTTTCGAATACTCTTCCAGAACCGCGCTAAAGCGGCTGGCTTCACCCACCGCGCTGTTGATCTGTTGGGCGCGGTAGCCTTCGGCCTGTTCCAGAACCTGCGCGGCTTCACCGCGCGCTTCGGCCAGAACCCGGTTGGCATAGGCATCTGCCACGTTCTGTTCGCGGTCGCGTTCCTGCGCGGCGGCCTGCACGTCGCGGAATGCCGCGATCACGTCCTGCGGCGGATCGGCCTTGTCAAAGTTCACACGGATGATGTTCACGCCTGAATCGTAGCTGTCCATGGTTTCCTGGATCAGCAGTTGCAGGCGGTCGGCAATGACACCGCGATCCCGGTTCAGAATCGGCGCCAGTTCACTTTGGGCGATGATCTCGCGCATCGCCGATTCCGACACCGCCTGAATCGTCTGCCGCGGATCGCGCAGGTTGAACAGGTACTTGGCCGGGTCGTTGATGTTCCAGACGACCTGATAGTCGATATCGACCACGTTTTCGTCGCCGGTCAGCATCAGGCCATCGTCGCTGCTGCGGGCGCCGCCCATATCTTCGGTCTGTTCGCGGGTAACCGGGATCACCTCGGCGGTGACAAACGGCCACGGGGCAAAGTTCAGACCGGGATTTCCGACATCCGAAAACTCGCCCAGGAACAGTTCGACCGATTGTTCCTCGGGCTTGACCGTATAAAAACTGGCCAGAACCCAAACCACGGCTGCAACCACAACGCCGATCAGGATCGTGCCGCGGGTAAAGGCCGGGCCACCGCCGCCGCCCTGGCCGCTGCCGCCACGGCCCGAACCGCCACGACCGCCCATCAGGACGCGCAGTTGTTCCTGACCCTTTTTCATCAGCTCGTCGATCTCGGGGATCTGCGGGCCTTCGCCCTCGGGGGGCTTGCGCCCGTCCCCGTTGTTACCCCGATTTCCTCCGCCGCCGGATGAGCCTCCGCCCCCCCAGGGGCCACCGCTGTTGCCCGCCATCTGTGTCGATTCCTTCATTTAGGCCCGTGTGATCACGGGTTCCCTTGTAACTTGTGTGTGCGCAGTTGCAAATCAAGCGGTGCGAACCGGTTGCCGCATTGTCACCAGTTCCTCGGCCATCACCGGGTGAACCGCAACTGTTCGGTCGAAATCTTCCTTGGTTGCACCCATTTTCACCGCGATTCCCGCCATCTGGATCATCTCGCCCGCACCGGGCGCCACGATGTGACAGCCCAGCACCTTGCGGGTGGCCTGGCTGACAATCAGTTTCATCAACACGCGCTGCGACCCGCCGGCAAATGCCTTTTGCATCGGTTTGAACGAGGTCGCGTAAACCTCGATCGGTTCCTGTTCGGCGGCCTGTTCCTCGCTCAGGCCCACGGTGCCCATTTCAGGCTGCGTGAAAATGGCTGTGGGGATCAGTTCGTGATCCACCGGTGTCGGGTTGCCCCGGAACACGGTGTCGACAAAGGCCATGCCCTCGCGGATAGCCACCGGGGTCAGGTTCACCCGGTCGGTCACATCGCCAATGGCATAGATCGACGGCACGGCGGTCTGGCTGTATTCATCCACCACGATCTCGCCCTTGCGGCCGCGTTCGACGCCCAGCGCTTCCAGACCCATATCATCGGCATTGGGCGCCCGGCCCGTGGCATACATCACCACATCAAACAGCTGTTCGGACCCGTTGGTTGCCTTGACCCAGATCTTTTCGCCCTGCTTTTTCATCTCGAGCACATTGGTGCCCAGATGCAGATCGACGCCGTTCTGGCACATCTCTTCGCTGATCAGGCCGCGGGCCTCGTCATCGAATCCGCGCAGGATCTGCGCCCCGCGATAGAACTGGGTCGTCTTGACCCCCAGGCCATTCATGATCCCGGCAAATTCACAGGCGATATAGCCGCCGCCGACAATCAGCATCGTCTGGGGCAGCGTGTCCAGGTGGAAGACCTCGTTCGAGGTGATCGCCAGATCGGCGCCGGGGAAATCGGGCACCACCGGGCGGCCGCCGGTGGCCACCAGGATGTGCTTGGCTGTCTTGCGCGTGCCGTCGGTCAGTTCAACCGTGTGCGGGTCGATCAGGCGGGCGCGCTGATCATAGCTTTCGACCCCGTTATTCTTGAGAATGTTGCGATAGATACCTTCTAGCCGGTCCAGTTCGCTGTGCAGTTTGCCCTTGAACAGGTTCCAATCGAACGCACCGGGCTGGATATCCCAGCCATAGGCCTGTGCGTCGCCGACCATCTCGGCGAACTCGCTGGCAAACACCATCAGCTTTTTGGGAACGCATCCGCGAATGACGCAGGTGCCGCCATAGCGGTCTTCCTCTGCCAGCGCGACTTTTGCCCCTGTCTCACCCGCGGCCACGCGCGCCGCGCGCACACCGCCAGAGCCGCCGCCAATGACGAACAGATCGTAATCGAAACTCATTTTTTCGTCCTCAGTCCGCCAGGTCGGAAAACAGGTTGTCAGCTTCGTCCGTGCCAACCTGACCCAGCTCAATCGTGCCTTCGTTGATATCGCGCAATTCGACCCGGCCATCGCCGTGGCCAATTACGACCCTGTCACAGATATCGATGAACAGCCCGTTTTCAACCACGCCCGGCACCTGGTTCAGGATCAGCGCCAGTTGCCGCGGGTTTCCGATCCGTTGCAGGTGCAGGTCCAGAATATGGTTCCCCTCATCCGTCACCGTCGGCGCCTCGCCGTTCAACCGAAGCGTCGCCGAGGTTCCCAGAACGTCCATTGCATCAAGCGCTTCTTCGATCAGCGTCCGCGTCGTCTGCCAGCCAAAGGGGATGACCTCGACCGGCAGGGGGAAAGCGCCCAGCGCCTCGACCTCTTTGCCGGCATCCGCAATCACGACCATTTGATCGCTGGCCGTCGCCACGATCTTTTCCTGCAACAGGGCCGCGCCGCCGCCCTTGATCAGGTTCAGCTCTCCGTCGAACTCGTCCGCACCGTCAATGGTCAGGTCCAGCCAGCCCGCCTGATCCAGCGAAACCACCTCGATCCCCACTTCGCGCGCCAGTTGCGCCGTCGCGGTCGAGGTCGGAACCCCCTTGATCTTCAATCCTTCGTCGCGAACCCGCTCGCCCAGTCGGCGCACCAGCCAGGCGGCTGTCGATCCGGTCCCCAGCCCGACGCGCATCCCGTCCTGTACCATTTCGGCCGCGCGATAGGCGGATACATATTTGGCTTTGTCGATGGGTGACAGTTCCCCGGTCATGGCAGCGATCCCTTGTTTCATTGCCGGACTTATACGGAAAGCCCCGCATGACTGCGAGACCAAATCGCCAATTCCGCTTGCCAAAACACCGGCGGCGAAATACGCGTTTCCTATTGGAAACGTCGCAAATAGAGCGCCACCCGGTGCCGGGTTCACGTACACAGGAAAAATGAAAACCCATTACCGCCTGCACTATGCCCCCGACAATGCATCGCTGGTCATCCGGCTGGTGCTTGAGGACCTGTGCCTGCCCTATGAAACCGCGCTGATCGACCGCCGCCAGAACCAGCACGAAACCCAAGCCTACCGCGCCCTGAACCCAAACGGGCTGATCCCGGTTCTGGAAACGCCACATGGCCCGATCTTTGAGACCGCGGCCATCCTTTTGTGGCTTGCCGATACGCATGGTGCGCTGGCCCCCGCCCCGGACAGCGCGCAGCGCGGCGCCTTTCTGAAATGGCTGTTCTTTGCGTCAAACACGCTGCATGCCGATCTGCGCATCCTGTTCTATCCCGAAAAATACACTGACGCGGCGCAGGCCGAATCCCTGCGGGCGGGTATCCGGCCACGCCTGCGCCGTCACCTTGCCAACCTGGAGGCGGTGGCCAAAGAGATGCCCGAGTGGTTTTGCCCCGCCACGCCTTCGGTCCTGAGCTATTACATAGGCTGCATGATGCGGTGGATGGCGCTTTACCCGGTTCAGGCTGATCACAGCTGGTATCAGCTGGCAGACACACCTTTTTTGCAGGACATCCTGTTTCAGCTTGAGGCGCGCCCGGCAACGCGTGCCGCAATTGCGGCCGAAGGGCTGGGCCCCACGCCGTTTACAAGCCCCACCTATGCCAACCCGCCGGAAGGTTCCGCTATCTGACATGTTTCTTTCTGTCTTTGATATGTTCAAAGTGGGCATCGGCCCATCCTCTTCGCATACGATGGGTCCGATGGTTGCCGCGGCGCGATTTCTGGATCTGATGCGCGCCTCGCCTTTTGCCTTTGCCGGGGTGCGGGCCTCGCTGCACGGCTCGCTTGCGTTTACCGGTGTGGGGCACGCAACAGATCGCGCCACGATCCTTGGGCTGGCGGGGTTTGTCCCCGACACGTATGACAACGAAAAGGCCGAGGCCGCGCTGAAGAGTATCGCCCGCACCCGCACCGTCGCGCCAGAGGGGTTGCCCACGCTAAGCTTCGATCCCAAGACGGACCTGGTCTTTGACTACGATCACGCGCTGACCGGCCATGCCAACGGCATGATCCTCATGGCGACGGACGCGCAGGGCGACGTGATCCTGCGGCAGGTCTATTACTCCATCGGCGGCGGGTTTGTCCTGACCGAAGAAGAACTGGCCCAGGGCAAGGCAACCGACGAAGGCGCCCCCGTGCCCTACCCGTTCAAATCCGCGGCCGAAATGCTTGAGATGGCCAGAACCAGCGGCAAGACGATCGCCCGGATGAAACGCGACAACGAGGTTGCGCGCGGTTGCGAAGAAAGTTTCGCCAAGGGGTCCGCCCGGCTGTGGCAGGTGATGAACGACTGCATCGAACGCGGCCTGACCACGGACGGCATCCTGCCCGGCGGCCTGAACGTGCGCCGCCGCGCCAAGGGTATTCACGATGCCCTGCAGGCGGAACGCGGCATGAACCTGAACGCGCCTCATACCATCAATGATTGGATGAGCGTCTACGCCATGGCCGTCAACGAAGAGAACGCAGCCGGCGGCCAGGTCGTCACGGCCCCGACCAACGGCGCGGCAGGCGTTCTGCCCGCGGTGCTGCGCTATTACCTGGACCACGTTCCGGGCGCGTCGGAAAGCCATATCGAGGATTTTCTGCTGACGGCGGCTGCAATCGGCGGGCTGGTCAAGTTCAACGCGTCGATCTCGGGGGCCGAGGCCGGGTGCCAGGCCGAGGTCGGCAGCGCCGCCGCCATGGCCGCCGCGGGCCTGTGCGCCGTCATGGGAGGAACGCCCGAACAGGTCGAAAACGCCGCCGAAATCGCGCTGGAACACCACCTTGGCATGACATGCGATCCGGTTAAGGGCCTGGTGCAGGTGCCCTGCATCGAACGCAACGGGCTGGGCGCGATCAAGGCGGTTTCGGCGGCCTCGCTGGCGCTGCGCGGCGATGGTCAGCACTTTGTTCCGCTGGACGCCGTCATCGAAACGATGCGGCAGACCGGGCATGACATGCATGAGAAATACAAGGAAACCTCGTTGGGCGGGTTGGCCGTGAACGTGCCCAATTGCTGATCCCCGACGGACCGGACCCAAGCCCATGCAACCCGCCGAGACCGCAACGTCTTTCCATCGGTCGCACCGCGCGTTAGCGTCGCGCCCATGACCCAGGATCGCCCCGTTCTCGGCATCGTTCTGATGCTTGGCTTTTGCGTGCTTGCACCGCTGGGCGATGCAATGGCGAAACTTCTTGGCGAAACAACACCGCTTGGCCTGCTGGTGCTGGTCCGCTTTGCCGTTCAGGCCCTGATCCTGATCCCGCTGGTTGCCGCCACGGGTCGGCCCTGGAAAATGCAGGGGCGTGTTCTGCGTCTCGCGGTGATCCGCACAGTTCTGCACATCATTGGCCTGTCGGCGATGTTCAGCGCGCTTCAGTACCTTCCGCTTGCCGATGCCGTCGCCATCGCATTCGTCATGCCGTTCATCATGCTGATTCTCGGCAAATTCGTCCTGAACGAAGAGGTCGGCCCAAGGCGTCTGATGGCCTGTGTCGTGGGATTTGCTGGTACTTTGCTTGTGATCCAGCCCAGTTTTTCCCAGGTCGGAGCACCGGCATTGCTGCCGCTGATCGTGGCCGTGGTCTTTGCCCTATTCATGTTGGTTACACGCCAAATAGCCAAGGAAACCGACCCGGTTTCGTTGCAGGCAGTGTCCGGTGTCATGGCCACCGTTCTGCTGCTGCCCTTTCTGATGATCGGCTCTGCGGCGGACATCTGGGAGCTGTCGGTGATCCTGCCATGGGATGTGACGCATGGGCTGATGCTGCTGACCATCGGTGCGCTAGGGACCGTTGCCCATCTGCTGATGACATGGTCGCTGCGCTTTGCCCCGTCAGCCACATTGGCGCCCATGCAATATCTTGAAATCCCGGTGGCCACGCTGATTGGATGGCTGATTTTTCGCGACCTGCCAAACGGGCTTGCCGCGCTGGGGATCGGCATCACCATCGCGGCGGGCCTGTATGTTATCCTGCGTGAGAGGGCCAGCGCCCGGTCTGCCCCGACGCAAACGCCTGCATGACGCTGTCGAACGCCGTGCGGGGTACCATCACCACCAGCCCCGGACCGTCGACCTGCAATTCAATCCGGGCATCGACAGACCGGTTCGACGTCCCGATCCGCCCGTCGGGTTGAAACACCAGGTCTTCGATCGGCCAGAACAACCCCGTGCTGCGCCCGGTCACCCGCCGCAGCGGAAACAGCGAAACCAGCGCATCGCGCCCGGTTTCGATGCTGATCCGGGGCGGCGCGTGAAACACCACCTCTTGCGGTCCCAACAGGATGCAAATGCGATCCTGGAACCGCACCAGCGTATTGAGCGCAGCCAGTTGGTGATCAAGCCGCCCCCCCAGAAACCCGGCGCCCAGAACCAGCGGCGCCTGAACATTCTGCAGGGCTTTGTCGAAATCTGTGCTGTCCTGCTCGGGGGTGTGAAACAGCCTGTCGGCGGGAACCCGTTCTCGGCTTTTTGGGTCCAGAGAATCAAAGTCCCCGATCACCGCATCCGGAATCCGCCCCGAATCGGTCAACGCGGCCACGCCACCATCGACTGCGACCACGCCTTTGACGCGATTCAGCACCAGATTCAGGTCATCCGGCCCGATTTCGCCGCCGCCAACCAGGGCAATTGGCCCTTCAGAGCGCACAATCGGCTCATTTTTCGTAAGATTGACCATATTTCCCGGTTTTGGACATATTGAGACCACAAAATGGTAGATTCATCGAGACAGTTCCGAGCTGACGCCTGCGCTTTGCTGCGCGCCGTTCGCTCTGTAGTTTGTAAAGGACGTGCGTCTGATGGTACAGAATAACAAGGTCTTAACCGTTTCCTACGGAACTTTCTCCTGCACACTGGAAGGCTTCGACGACTCATTCGAAACGATGAAATCCATCGCTGAGTATTTTCGGGATCTTGCCGCAGACGACCGCTACTTTGGCTCTGAGCCCCCCCAACCAGACGCTGAAATGCTAACCCGGATCGCCCAGCGCGACGGCACCCAGCGTGTCGAAGCCAGCCAGAGCGACTCGGGCCTGTTGCTGCGCGCAACCGACGAACCCAAACCCACCGCGAACCCTGAACCCAAGCAACCCGAGGTCTCGACCCCCGACCTGACGGTTGTTGATGCAGCCCCCGCTGCAGGCGCGGCCGCGTTTTTTGCCGATGCCCAAGAGGTTCCGGCGCAGACCCCGCCAGCCGCCGACAGCATCTCGGCCAAGCTGCAACGCATTCGCGCCGTTGTTTCGCATTCGGATGAAACCCCCGTGGCCTTTTCGGAAGAAGAAGACGGCGACTATATTGCGCCCGCCAAACCACAGGTCGACGCGATCTCTGCAGCTTTTGCCTCGGGCGCCCTGACCCCCGAAGACCTGAGCGAGCCTGCGGAAACAGACGAAGCGCCCGCCGAGGCAGACCCCGTTACGCAGCCGGACATGGTTGTGGCGGATGATGGCCAGGCCGAATCGGATGACCAGCAGACCGACGTCCTGTTTGACGAGACCGACGATGCCGCGGATACGGAAGTTGACGTGGATGATGTGCTCAACATCCTCAACATCACGGCCGAGGATGATGACCCCGCCGAAGACGAAAACGCAACAGACGGCGTTCTGACTGCGGCGGATGAAGACGACCTGATGCAAGAGATTTCGCAGGTCGAGGCCGAACTGTCCGGGGCGAGCGAGCGCAAACACCCCGAGACGACCGAGATTGATCAGGACGTATCGCGCCTGATGGACAAGGCCGGTGCCCGGATGGATGACCCGGCAACGACCGACAAGCGCGACACCTACTCGCACCTGCGTACGGCTGTCGCCGCGACCGAAGCAGAACGCGCAGAAGATAAGGACGCGCAACATGGCGCGGCTGATCAGGATTACCGTGGCGATCTGGCCTCGGTCGTAAGCCCCCGCCGCCCGGAAATTCAAGTCACAAGCCTGCGCCCCGAATCCGACAGCGCAGCGCCGCTGAAACTGGTGGCTGAACAGCGCGTTGATACCAACGACGGCGAAACCGGCCCTGTCATGCCGCGCCGTGTCACCACGCCGCAAGACGACAGCGCCCCGGAAGAAGAAGAAGGTGGCTTTGCCGTTTTCGCACAGGAACAGGGCGCACAGTCCCTGCCCGACCTTTTGGAGGCCGCCGCCGCCTATCTCTCGTTCATCGAAGGCCAAGAGCAATTCTCGCGGCCGCAATTGATGAACAAGGTCCGGTCCCTCAAGCAAGAGGCGTTCAACCGCGAAGAAAGCCTGCGCTCGTTTGGCCAGTTGCTGCGCGACGGCAAGATCGAAAAGGCCGGTGGCGGTCGTTTCGCGGCCTCGAACCAGATCGGGTTCCGCCCGGATGACAAACGCGCGGCTGGCTGACCCAACCGAGTTTACATCAAGGGGCCAGAGGGAAACCTCTGGCCCTTTTTTCGTTATGCGCATCCTTTGACCAAATCCACCGGAAACCCGGGCAAACACGCCAGTATTCGCGATTTTCCCAAATCGGGTATGCTGCATCGCAGAAAAATGGTATCATGGGGCATCGAACCCCGTATCAGTTTCCCGGATCACGCAGAGTGCCGCCATGCAGGAAATCACGATCCGCCGCCTCAGGATATTCGACAGGCCCCAGGTTGCGACGCATTTTCAGAACCTTGACAGCGATGCCCTGACGTCGCGTTTTGGCATCCCTGTCCCGCCGCAAAACCTCGAATCCTATGTCGACGGGATATTCGACAACGCGGCGCTGGTTTTCGGCGCCTTCCCCGATGCCTGCCTGCGTGGTGTGGGCGAGTTGCGCCCGACCCAAGGGCGTGGCGGGCGCGTGGCCGAGATCGCGATAACCGTGGAAACCCCATGGCAGGACAAGGGGATAGGCGACGCCCTTTTATCCCGCATCATCGCCGGAGCCCGCAACCGCGGCATCCGCGAGGTCCACATGCTGTGCTTGGCCACCAACCAACGGATGCGCCATCTTGCGGTCAAACACAGCGCCGACCTGAAACTGATGACCGGTCAGGTCGAGGCAACGCTGACCACGCCGTGGCCTACTCCGATCAGCTTGGTCGAGGAACTGGCCGGCGAATACCACGCCTTCGCCCGTGCCGTCCTGACCTGGCCAGACTAGGTCACCGGGCATCAAACCGATCAGAAGTTGAACGCCAGCGCGACATAGGGGCCCGTCAGGGTCAGGTCGATAACGTCCCGGCCCGCTTCGAATTCAACGTCCAGGTGGCGGTACCCGGCCGCTACGTCAATGCCGTCGGTCCAAGCCCAGCTTGCCTGGACCAGGGCCTCCCATTGAAATTTCGATCCGACCCCGAAACCGCCGATATTTCCCATCGCCGCCAGGCTCCACCGATCCGACAGGGCGCGATGGTAGCGCGCGCCGATCAAAGGGTCCGTCCAACTCTGGCTGGTGCTTGCGGTAAAGGCGCGAACGGTCGTGGACAGATCCAGATCCCAATGGCGAACGCCCGCAAAGGCCTCGACCCGGGATTGCGCGTTTTCCGATAAGGAATATCCGACAGCCAGTGACGCCATGGTTCCGTCGAGTTCCCAGTTGGCGCTGCGGCCCGTCTGCCCAATGGGAACGTCATCCCCCAGGTTGAGGTAATTGAACTCGCCGCCGACGGACCACCGGCCATTTCTGGCTTCACCGGCAATCAGAAAGGCGCTGTTGAGGATGTCAAAGATGGATGTACTGCCATCAACAGGTGGATTTGGACCAATGTTCAGGGATGTTTTGAATTCCGGGCCCCAGACATAAGGGGCAATCACATATTCCCAATCGCCGGCCTGCGCCGCATGAGCCGACAGCGCCACCGCCGCAGCCACCAGTCCCGAATAGCATGCCTTTGTCATGAAACGCCTACCTCGCCCTTATCTGTTCGCCCCCGCCAATATCGGAAATGTCACGACCGGCAAACGGGGTCTGCTTCGCCGGTCAATTGCCGTTTTGGTCCGGGTCTTCCTTGCCGACGCCGCGAAACACGAATTTGAACGGCAAGACCCACAATACGCCCAATAGAACATAAACCAACAGTTCCAGCCAGATCGGCGGCCGGTCCAGCCAGTTCAGAACCGAGACAACGGCGACAACGTAAAGCGGCAGGCCAACCAGCAGGATGACCAAAGACCAACGCCGCCTGGCACTGTATCCAAGACCAGGCTTTTCGTCGCCAGCCATCAGTCGGCAAAGGGATCGGTCACCAGAATGGTGTCGTCCCGCTCCGGGCTGGTGGACAAAAGCGCAACGGGACAGTCGATCAGCTCCTCGACCCGGCGCACGTATTTGATGGCATTTGCGGGTAAATCGGCCCAGCTGCGCGCACCTTCCGTGGATTCGCTCCACCCCGGCATTTCCTCGTAAATCGGCGTACAGCGCGCCTGCTGATCGGCTGCGGTCGGCAGGTAATCCAGCCGCGCGCCGTCCAGCTCATAGCCGGTGCAGATCTTCAGGGTCTCGAACCCGTCCAGCACATCCAGCTTGGTCAGCGAGATCCCGTTCACGCCGCTGGTGGCGCAGGTCTGGCGCACGAGGCAGGCGTCAAACCAGCCGCAGCGCCGTTTGCGGCCCGTGGTGGTGCCAAACTCATGCCCGCGCTCGCCCAGACGCTGACCGTCGGCATCTTCCAATTCCGTCGGAAACGGACCTTCACCCACACGGGTGGTATAGGCTTTGACGATGCCCAGCACGAAATCGATCGATCCCGGACCGATCCCCACACCGGTCGCTGCCTGGCCTGCAATCACGTTGGACGAGGTGACAAACGGGTAGGTCCCGAAATCGATATCCAGCAACGCGCCCTGCGCGCCTTCGAACAGGATACGCTTGCCCGCCTTGCGTTTCTCGTTCAGCACCTTCCAGACCGGTGCCGCGAAAGGCAGGATTTCCTGGGCGATTTCCTTCAGCTGCGCAACCAGCGCATCGCGGTCGACAGGGTCGATTCCCAACCCTTTGCGCAGCGGATCGTGATGCTGCAGCGCCCGGTCAACACGCGCCTCAAGCGTCGCCTCATCCGCCAGATCGGCAACCCGGACCGAGCGACGCCCGACCTTGTCTTCATAGGCCGGACCGATGCCGCGCCCGGTCGTGCCGATCTTGGTACCCTTGCTGGCCGCTTCTTCGCGCGCACGATCCAATTCGCCATGAATGGGCAGGATCAAAGGCGTGTTCTCGGCGATCATCAATGTGTCAGGGGTAATCTCGACACCCTGCGCCCGGACCGTTGCGATCTCGGCGACCAGATGCCAGGGGTCCAGGACGACACCATTGCCGATAACGCTCAACTTGCCGCCACGGACAACGCCCGAAGGCAAGGCGTGCAGCTTGTAGACCTCGCCATCGATGACCAGTGTGTGACCGGCATTATGCCCGCCCTGAAAACGCGCGATCACGTCCGCCCTTTCGCTGAGCCAGTCGACAATCTTGCCTTTTCCCTCGTCACCCCATTGGGCGCCGACAACAACCACATTGGCCATATCCGGTCCTTTTGCGTTGAGTTAACAAACCCGGCTCATATAGCGACGCGCCGACCGCAGGGAAACCGATAATTCGACGCAGTCAGGAATCGCGCGTGCCGCGCGATGCCTCCGGCGGGGATATTTGAGGCCAGATGAAGCCCGGATCCCTTGTTCATCTGGCCCAAAATATCCCGGGGGAGTCGCCCGGAACGGGCGGCGGGGGCAGCGCCCCCCTGGTCCTATCCGTCCCCCACACGAACCGGTTGGCCGTGAGGTGTTGTCAGAAAGGCCACTTCCCAGGCGTCGCGCAAAGTTCGGACCTCAGGTTCCGACGCGGCGCCCTGCTCTGCCAGCATCGCCTCAAGGGTTGCAAGCCAGGCCCGAAAATAATCGTCGCCACCGTCGAGGTCCCGATCCAACCCCTCGCGTTTCAAAACCGCCGAGAATCGCGCGGCCCAAACCGGCCATTCGATCTGTCCGGCTTCGTTCATGGCCACGGTCAGCGCAAAGACCTGCGCGTGCCATGGCTGTTCAAAGACGGGTTCCGGCGCGGCTATGGTCATATCGGCTCCAGATAGCTTTGCCACATGTCCAAAACGACCTCGTCATCGGGGTGCTCGGGGTGTGCCCACAATTCGCGGGCGTGGAATTTGACCGCGTAAAGCGGCTCGGGCGCCTCGCCCAGCCCGTGTGCGTTGCTGTCGGGAAACACGTGGTTTCCGTGCAGGCGCACGACATAGCCCAACGCGCCGACGGCATAGCGGGGCAAACGCGTATGCCCGCCGGGGACCTGCGCATTGTCCGACGGAACGACGGCGCGCACGGCCTGACCGGCTGAGAAAAGCGGCTTTGAGCCATCCGCGCGCGCAGCCGGGCCACCGGTTGACAGGACGGCCGCCACGGCTTCGGCTTTCAGTGATTTTTCGGCCAAGGCATGCATGCCAACATCCTGTGCGGTTCCGCGCAAGTCGTCCTCGGTCAGGACGCCCCTTTCGACCAGCAGGTCCGCCAGCGCGGCAATCCACTTTTCGTAATAGGAAAATCGCGTGTAATCCAACGGCGACAGGCGCTCGCGGGCGTGGCGCGAGATGTCTATGTTCCACTGCCCCAGAGCGCCGGCCGCCAGGGTCAGTGCCAGGGCACGGGCGTGCCAGTCTTTGGCAAAGACAGGGGCACCCTCGGGTTCTGGTTTCACCGGACCGTCACCAAACCGCCCGCCCATGTCATGCACGCGGGTCATGATGGTACCTTTGGCAAGCCGGTGCCGATCATGCTGTCGCGGCTGACCAGTTCGGCCAGGGCGTCCTCGGCCAGCCCTTCGGTTCCCTTGGGTCGCATCGGCAGCACCAGGTAACGAATCTCGGCGGTCGAATCCCAGACGCGGATCGCGGTTTCAGCAGGCAGGGTCACTCCGAACTCCGCCAGCACTTTGCGCGGCTCGCGCACGGCGCGGGCGCGGTAGGCGTCGGATTTGTACCAGCCGGGGGGTATCCCCAGCAATGGCCAAGGGTAGCAGCTGCACAAAGTGCAAACGACCATATTGTGCTGTCGCGGCGTGTTTTCCACTACGACCATGTGCTCGCCCTGTCTGCCATAATATCCCAGCCCAGCCAGGACGGGGTTTGCGTCCGTCAGCAGGGCCTGCCGGAATTCTGGGTCACACCACGCCCGGGCGACGACCCGCGCGCCGTTCTTCGGCCCGATCCGGGTCTGATAGGTATCGATGATCTCATCCAGCGCTGCCGGATCGATCAGCCCCTTTCGGGTCAAAATCGTTTCCAACGCCTTGACGCGCAGCGCCGGGTCCGGTGGCAACAAAGCGTGTGGGTGGTCAGGATCGTCATGTGGCATGGGGTCAGCCTGCGTCGGCGACGCGGCCGTGTCCAGCCCCTTTGCCGCGATTGACGACATCCGTCGGTGCGATGCCAACTCCTCCCTTGCCCCTGCGCGCAAACTTGCATAAGTACCACGCGATACACGCCACGCCGTACAGGAACACCATGGAAAACGTCGTTCTCATCATCCACCTTCTCTTGGCCCTGGGCCTGATTGCCGTTGTCCTGATGCAGCGGTCCGAAGGCGGTGGCCTTGGCATGGGTGGCGGCGGTGGCGGCGCCATGGCCGGCCGTTCGGCGGCCACGGCCCTGGGCAAGGTTACCTGGATCCTGGCAGCCTGTTTCATCGTCACGTCGATCACGCTGACGATTCTGGCCGCGCAAAAATCTTCGGGCAGCTCGGTGATCGACCGTTTGGGTGTTCCGGCACCCGCCCCGACCGAGGAAAGCGCACCGGCGGTTCCGTCGGCGGATGACCTGCTGCCACCGGCACAGGGCGACAACGCGCCGCTGATCCCGCAGGCCGACTAAGCCACAAAACCTAGAAATCTGAAAGAGAGCTGCAACAGCATCTTGCGGTTCTCTTGCGCTGCACGCGCGAATCCTTTATATGTGAAGTCCCGTGGTGCTGCGGTTTTTTCAAGCCGCCGGGCAGCTGATTATGACGTCTCACGGGAGCAGCCGAAAAACATGGCGCGTTTTATTTTCATCACTGGTGGTGTGGTTTCGTCCTTGGGCAAAGGGCTGGCCTCGGCGGCTTTGGGGTCGCTGTTGCAGGCGCGGGGATATTCGGTGCGTCTGCGCAAGCTGGACCCCTATCTGAACGTCGATCCGGGGACGATGTCACCGTTTGAACATGGCGAGGTTTTCGTTACCGATGACGGGGCCGAGACCGATCTGGACCTTGGCCACTATGAGCGCTTCACCGGCGTTGCCGCGCGCAAGACCGACTCGGTCAGCTCGGGGCGGATTTATTCCAACGTGCTCGAAAAAGAGCGTCGTGGCGATTACCTAGGCAAGACCATTCAGGTGATCCCGCACGTCACCAACGAGATCAAGGATTTCATCTCGATCGGTGAGGATGAGGTTGATTTCATGCTGTGCGAGATCGGCGGCACCGTGGGCGATATCGAAGGCCTGCCGTTTTTCGAGGCCATCCGTCAGTTCAGCCAGGACAAGCCGCGCGGTCAGTGTATTTTCATGCACCTGACGCTGCTGCCCTATATCAAAGCCTCGGGCGAGTTGAAGACCAAGCCGACCCAGCACTCGGTCAAGGAACTGCGTTCGATCGGTTTGGCGCCCGACATTCTGGTCTGCCGGTCCGAGGGGCCGATCCCGGCCAAGGAACGCGAAAAGCTGGCGCTGTTCTGCAACGTGCGCCCCGACAGCGTGATTGCGGCGCAGGACCTTTCCACCATCTATGACGCGCCGCTGGCCTATCACCGCGAAGGGCTGGATCAGGCGGTTCTGGACGCGTTCCAGATCAGCCCCGCCCCCAAGCCCGATCTGGCCAAGTGGGAAGACGTCAGCGACCGCATCCACAATGCCGAAGGCGAAATAAAGGTTGCCATCGTCGGCAAATACACCCAGCTCGAAGACGCCTATAAGTCGATTGCCGAGGCGCTGACCCATGGCGGCATGGCCAACCGGGTCCGCGTCAAAATCGAATGGGTCGATGCCGAGGTGTTCGATACCCAGGACGCCGCCCCGCATCTGGAAGGGTTCCACGCCATCCTGGTTCCCGGCGGCTTTGGCGAGCGCGGCACCGAGGGCAAGATCAAGGCGGCGCAATATGCGCGCGAACACAAAGTGCCCTATCTGGGCATTTGTCTTGGCATGCAGATGGCGGTGATCGAAGCGGCCCGCAACGTGGCCGGAATTGCCGGTGCAGGCTCGGAAGAATTTGACCATGAGGCCGGTAAAAAGCGTTTTGAACCCGTCGTTTACCATTTGAAGGAATGGGTGCAGGGCAACGCCAAGGTTGAACGGAAGGTCGGCGACGACAAGGGTGGCACCATGCGCCTGGGCGCCTATGACGCGGTGTTGGCCGACGGCTCGAAAGTGGCCGAAGTCTATGGCGGCACCGCCATCGAAGAGCGCCACCGCCACCGGTACGAGGTCGATATCAAGTATCGCGAGCAGTTGGAGAATTCCGGCCTGAACTTTTCGGGCATGTCACCCGATGGCCGCCTGCCGGAAATCGTGGAATGGTCGGATCATCCGTGGTTCATCGGCGTTCAGTATCACCCCGAACTGAAATCCAAACCCTTTGACCCGCACCCCCTGTTCCGCGATTTTGTGCGCGCGGCAAAAGACACCTCGCGCCTGGTCTAACGTGCCGGACCTGCGGCCCGGATATGCGGCGCAGGCATAATTCCGACAGGTTTGAAAATGCCTATGGGCTGGGGCCTGCGGGCGCGTTATCTAGGTGCAGGACCTGACAGGAGACCGGGCATGGCCAGCCAGACCGACCGCGCAACGACCTTTGGACGCCTGCATGAAAAGGGCGACCCGGTCGTTTTGTACAACATCTGGGACGCAGGCAGCGCGCAGGCCGTGGCCGAAGCCGGGGCCAAGGCCATCGCAACGGGCAGCGCCCCGGTCGCCATGGCGCAGGGTTACGCCGACGGCCAGAATTTTCCGTTCGAATCAGCGCTGGAAAACGCGCGCAGGATCGTCGCGACGGTGGAGATTCCGGTAACGATGGACCTGGAAGGCGCCTATGCCGAGGCCCCTGCCGAGATCTCGGAAAATGTGCAGCGCGCGCTGGAGACCGGCGTGGTCGGCTTCAACTTCGAAGACCAGATTGTCGGTACACGTGACCTCTATGACCCGCAGGTTCAGGCACGCCGCGTGGCGGCAATGCGAAACGGCTGCGAAACGGCGGGCATCCCGGCCTTTGTCAACGCCCGGACCGACCTGTTTCTAAAGGCCCCTGTCGAAGCCCATGATGCGCAGATGCTTGATCAGGCAATCGAACGGGCGCGGGTCTATGCCGATGCCGGTGCGGATGGCTTTTTTGCACCCGGTCTGCGGGACGAAGTCCTGATTGGCGCGCTGTGCCAGGCGACCGACCTGCCGGTGAATATCATTGCCCTGCCGGGCACGCCGCCGACATCCCGGCTTGCCGAATTGGGCGTTGCCCGGGTCAGCTATGGGCCGGTTCCCTATCGCCTGATGCTGGCATGGCTTCAGGAACAGGCACGCGCAGCCTTGCACGCCGAAATGTGACACCGACAGGGCGCGGGTGATTCCCCGCCCGGCCGCATTCGCAGAAACTTCGCGACAGGAACCGAACAGGAGAATATCGTGGCAAAAGGGTATTGGGTCGCGCATGTCGACGTGGATGATTTCGAAACCTACAAGACCTATATCGAAGCCAATGCCGCCCCTTTCGCGGCCTATGGCGCCCGGTTTCTTGTGCGCGGCGGCGAGCGCGAAACCAAAGAAGGTCAAGCCCGTGCGCGCACCGTGGTTATCGAGTTTCCCAGCTATGACGCCGCCAAATGCTGTTATGAAAGCGATGGCTACCAGATTGCCAAGGCCCTGCGCGATCCGGTATCGACCGGCGATCTTGTGATCATTAATGGCTATGACGGGTAGTCCACGCTTGGCGGAACACAAAATATGGAATAATCTTGCCGCATGTTGAAAAAATTCCTTCAGGCGTTTCGCCCTCCGCAACATGCAACCTTGCCGGACCCCGATGCCGAACTGGCGCTGGGTGCGCTCTTGGTGCGCGTGGCGCAGGCGGACCGCGATTACAAGCTTGAGGAAATAAGCCTGATCGACCGCATTCTGGCGCGCCTGTATCAGCACAACGCCATCGAAGCCGCCAAGGTCCGCGCCACCTGCGAAAAACTGCATGCCGCGGCCCCGGAAACCGACACGTTCGGCAAGCTCATCCGCGAGACAACGGGGCTGGAGGAACGGCTGGCTGCATTGGACGCACTCTGGGAAGTGGTTCTGGCAGACGGGGACACGGATGAGGGCGAGATCAAGATCGTCGAAGAGGCCCGTGCCGCCATGGGCCTGAGCTTCAAGGACAGCCAAACCGCGCGCGAACGCGTCGAAAGCCGCTTGGAAGCCAGCTAAGCTGACTTTATATCTGCTGCATGTTCAGTGATTTCCTGTCCCGGCTCACGCAGCCGCAGCCCGACCCGCTGGCCGATGATGACGCCCGATTGGCCCTGACGGCCCTTCTGGTTCGGATCGCCCGTTCCGACGACGACTATGCCGATAACGAAATGGCCCGAATCGACCGGATTTCGGCGGATCGCTATGGCTTGTCCCCGTTCGAGGCGGCCGCCCTGCGCGCGAATGCCGAGGACCTTGAGGCCGAAGCCCCCGACACCGTCCGGTTCACCCGCGCCATCAAAGAGGCGGTCCCCTATGACCACCGGCTTGGCGTGGTGCAGGCCCTCTGGTCGGTCGCGCTGGCTGACGGAGAACGCAACGAGGAAGAGGATTCGCTGATCCGGCTTGTTGTCAGCCTGCTGGGCATCAGCGACGTCGATTCTGCTTTGGCACGGCAAAAGGCCGCGAAACCGTGACCGCGCAGCTGGGCATGTATGACATGCCCGGATTGAACGGGGCCAATGACCGTTTCTGGACCCTGATACGCCAAAACCTGGGGTACGGCCCGGACCAGCTGGCCCGCGGTCGGGACCGGTGGGAAGTATGGCTGGACCCGAACCTGGTCCTGGCGCAGACCTGCGGGATGCCGTACCGCACGCGGCTTGTGGGAAAGGTGCAACTGGTCGGAACCCCGGATTACGGGCTGACCGATTGCCCGCCCGGCCATTACCGGTCGGTTTTTGTGGCACGCATCGACGACGACCGTCCGCTTGCGGAACTGTGTGGCGGGACTTTTGCCTTTAACGAAACGCTGTCGCAATCCGGCTGGGCGGCCCCGGCCACGCATATGGGCGCGCGGGGCCTTGCGGCGGCGCGGTTGATACAGACCGGCGCCCATGCGGCCTCGGCCCGGGCCGTTGCCGAAGGGGACGCGGATTTTGCCGCGCTTGACGCGCTGACCTGGCTTTTGCTGCGGGATCACACGGACCTGGGCCCGCGATTGCGCGAGGTTGACCATACCGCCCCGACACCGGGCCTGCCCTTGATTACGGCACAGCATAACGACCCCGCCCCGATTGCGCAGGCCGTGCGGGCCGCCATCAAGGACTTGCCCGAAAGCGACCGGATGGCGCTTCGCCTGCGCGGCCTGACCGACATCCCTTCGGCGATGTATCGTGCCGTTCCCACGCCGCCCATGCCACAGGCATTCACGCCCCGCGTTTGACCAAATTGGGCAAAACCTTTGGTCAATTCGGAACAATCTGATCCCGAACTTGTCATTTGCGCATTGCAATGCCCGGTTTTTTCGGCCCTAGTACCGCATCAACACAGTCTATACCTCTGGATTACCCGTGACAGAAACCACACCCGTTATCGAGATCAGGAACCTTCACAAAAGCTTCGGAAATCTCGAGGTGCTGAAAGGGGTCGATATCACGGCCCATCGCGGCGACGTGGTGTCACTGATCGGGTCTTCGGGGTCGGGCAAATCCACCTTGCTGCGGTGCTGTAACCTGCTGGAAGACAGCCAGGAAGGTGACATCCTGTTCAAGGGCGAACCAGTACGCTGGAGCGGAAGCCACAACAGCCGGCGGCCCGCCGACCCCAAGCAGGTTCTGCGCATCCGCACCAACCTGTCGATGGTGTTCCAGCAGTTCAATCTGTGGTCGCACATGACCATCCTGCAGAATGTGATGGAAGCCCCCGTAACCGTGCTGGGCCGTCACAAGGCCCAGGTCGAAGACAGCGCGCGCAAATATCTTGAAAAGGTGGGTATCGGCGACAAATGCGACGTCTACCCGGCGCAATTGTCCGGCGGCCAACAGCAGCGCGCCGCCATTGCCCGTGGCCTGTGCATGGAACCCGAGGCCCTGTTGTTCGACGAACCGACCTCGGCGCTTGATCCCGAGCTTGAGCAGGAAGTGATCAAGGTGATCAAGGACCTTGCCGCCGAAGGGCGGACCATGATCATCGTGACACATGATATGAAGATGGCGGCGGATATTTCCAGCCACGTCGTGTTTCTGCATCAGGGCCGGATCGAAGAAGAAGGCACACCCGAAGACATTTTCACCGCCCCTGAATCCCAACGGCTTCAGGGCTTTCTCTCCGCCACTCAGGCGGCATAATCCACGGACAGAACCATAAAGGGGAGTAAAATGAAAAACCTGATTCTGACCACCGCAGCACTGGCGCTGACCGCCGGTATCGCCATGGCCGACACCGTGCGTATGGGCACGGAAGGTGCCTATGCGCCCTGGAATTTCATCAATGACGCGGGCGAGATCGACGGTTTCGAGCGCGAGTTGGGCGACGAGCTGTGCAAGCGCGCCGAACTGGACTGTGAATGGGTCAAAAACGACTGGGATTCGATCATTCCGAACCTGGTGTCGGGCAACTATGACGTGATCATCGCCGGCATGTCGATCACCGACGAGCGTGACGAAGTCATCGACTTTACCCAGAACTACACGCCGCCGGATCCCTCGGCATTTGTCGCGATGTCGGATGATGTCGATGTCGCCGGTGGTGTCATCGCGGCGCAGACCGGCACCATTCAGGCAGGCTATGTCGCCGAATCCGGCGCAACCCTGGTCGAATTCGCCAGCCCCGAGGAAACCATCGCCGCCGTCCGCAACGGCGAAGCCGATGCTGTTCTGGCTGACAAGTCCTTCCTGGCGCCGATCGTCGACGAAGACGGCGAGCTGCGCTTTGTCGCCGAAGACGTGCCGCTAGGTGGCGGTGTCGGCATGGGCATCCGTGAATCGGACGGCGAGCTGAAGGAAAAGTTCAACGCGGCGATCCAGTCCATGAAGGATGATGGCAGCCTGAACGAGCTGATCACCAAATGGGAAGTGTCCTCGACCTTCTGATTTCTTGATAGAGGTGGCGCGCCCTGAACCTTTGGGGCGCGCCATCGACGCGCCCTTGCCAGTCTAAGAGGCCCGCCATTTTTTCGTACTGCACTGATCCCGAAACGCTGGGCACTTTGCGTTGGTTGTCATGCTACCTGACCAACGGCGTGCATTGGTCGTTCTACGCATCATTCCTGAAAGTCCTGGCCTTGCTGGCGGTAACCGCCCCTGTTGCCTTAGGTTTCGGCTTTGTCGGAGCGATGGCCGCGCGGTCACACGTCCCGCCGGTCAGTTGGCTGGGCAAGGGCTATATCGCCATCGTGCGCGGCGTGCCCGATATCGCGTTTTTTATGTTCTTCGTGATCGCCCTGGACCAGGCATTCGAATGGACGCGCCACAAGATCCTGTGCCCCGACTGGACCGATCCGATCCGCCAGGGCAACGACTTTCTTGTGTGTCAGGCCGCCAAACTGCCCCTGGGCAGCGCCCCCGAATGGGTGCATGAAACCTATGGCTTTTTCCTGGCGGTCATCACCTTTTCCATCGTTTTCGGCGCTTTTGCCGCCAATGTTCTGTTCGGCGGCATGCGCGCTGTTCCACATGCGCAGCTGGAAACCGCCGAAGCCTATGGCATGAGCCGCCGCCAGACCTTTTGGAAAATCCTCGTGCCGCAAATGTGGGTCTATGCCCTGCCCGGCCTGTCGAACCTGTGGATGGTGCTGATCAAGGCCACGCCGCTGCTGTTCCTGCTGGGCGTCGAAGACATTGTCTATTGGGCCCGCGAACTGGGCGGCACCAAGACCTCGAAATTCACCCAATACCCGCATGGCGACTGGCGCATGTGGTATTTCCTGTTCCTGCTGATCTTCTATCTGGGCATGACGCGCGTTTCCGAGCTTGGGCTTGAACGGCTGATGCGTCGCCTGTCCCACGGTCAGGCCACCGCCGGCGGAGAGCTGCTGCGCAAGGAGACCACGGCATGAGCTGCATCCAGACCATTCAGGATTACGGCCTGCGCTCGATCGGCATTGGCGAACGTCTGCTGCCCAAAACCGATTTCACGCTTTGCGAACAATTCACGCTGATCGGCTCGGGCATGATCTGGAACGTGTATTTCGGTGTCATGGCGCTGGCGACCGGCTTTTTTCTGGCCACCGCACTGGCGGTTGGCAAGGCCTCGCCCAACAAATGGGTGCGCAAACCGGCTGAGTGGTTCATCTTTCTGTTCCGGGGCTCGCCGCTGTTTATCCAGTTCTTCTTTGCCTATTTCTTTTTCCTGTCGCTGAAGAAGACCTATCCGATGTTCGACGCCTTTACGTCGGCCTGGCTGGGGGCGCTGATCGTGCTGTTCCTGAACACAGCAGCCTATTCGGGCGAGATCTTCTATGGCGCGCTGCGCTCGATCCCCAAGGGCGATATCGAGGCGGCGGATGCCTATGGCATGTCGGGCTGGTCGCGGTTCCGCCGCATTGTCTGGCCCACCATGCTGCGGCTGGCCTGGCCTGCCTACACGAACGAGGCGATCTTTCTGTTCCACGCCACCACGCTGGTGTTCTTCTCGGCCTTTCCGGCCTGGCAGCAACGCGGTGATGCGCTGTATTACGCCAGCTATTTCGCCGACAAGACGTTCAACCCGTTTGTCCCCTATCCAATCCTGGCGTTCTATTTCATCCTGCTGACGCTGGTGATTGTCGGAGGCTTCGGTCTGGTGAACAAACACCTGAACCGGCACCTGCCCGCCGCGAAGAAATCCAAGATGCGGTTCCGCCTGAACCTGGCGCGCTGACGCTGTGCGCGGCCCGCCGGTGGCCGGCCCCGACAGGGCCGGCGGCACCGCGTATCAATGGCCGCCAGTCAGAACCAGAGTGTTCACCGGCATCAGGATAAGCCGCAACCGCAACCCGGCGGCATGCACGACACCGATGGTGTCGACCACATGCAGGAACGCCTTGTTCCAGAAACCCAGGTCTTCGTGTTCCAGCCGTTCGTGGTTGTCGGTATAGACATTGGCCAGGCATGTGCTGCCCGGTGGAATATGATCCGCGAAACCTTCGTACAGAGGTTCGAGATACACGGTGATGGTCCCGGGCGTCGTGTTCTTTTGCGGATCACGCAATTCGTCACTTGGGCGGACCTGACCCGAAGGGATCACATCCTGAACCCCGACCACGATCACAGGAATGACCTTGAAGGGGCGCGTCATGCATCCCAATTCGCCGATCATGCCGGGCTTGATCACTTGCGCGGCCATCTGGTTGAACCCCGCCTGGAACCGGTCGCGCCCCGAAAAGGACGGCACCAAAATCCCCGCAGGCCGCAACAGCGGGCTGACATAGTCGCCGACCTGCAGGCCAAACTGTTCGATCGTGCCGGTGGTGCCCGCCGAAACAACGGTTTTTTCCAACTCGGCATGGGCGGCATCCAACTGTGCGATGGCACTGTTCATCTGCGCGGGGATCAACTCGTCAATCTGCTGCCTGACGGCCGCTTTTTGCGCCTGGGCGGCGACAACCTGCGCCTCGCGCTCGGCAACCAGGTTTTCCAAACGCTCGATTTCGGTCAACCGAACCGCGCTTGACCCCTCGTCCCGCAAAATCTCGTTCCGTTCCAGGTCTTCAAGCGCCTGGTCCAGCGACGCGCGCGCGCCCGCAATACCCGCCTCGGCCTCGGCCAGGTCGGTTTGGGCAACGCTCAACGAGGCCTGCACAAGCGCGACCTGGGCATTGGCCGCCTGAACCTGCGCCTGTTGCGAGGAATCTTCGAGGCGGAAAATGGGCTGCCCAAGCGAGACCAGTTCGTTGTTTTCGACATAGATCTCGGAAACCCGGCCACCGATTTGCGGCAGGATGGTCACCGTGCGGAAATACGACGCAACGCTGCTGGTCGCAGGGTGGAAATAGAACAATGTCGTGATGACGGTCAGTGTCATGATCGCACAAGCCGTCAGCCCCCACCGCAATTCGTACCACATCGTGAACAAGGTGATTTCATGGCCGACGCGTTTGCCCTGGACAAACCGGCGAAACAGAAAATCAGGCAGCACCGTGATCAGGGCGCAGATCATTGTCTCCAGCATCGGCTTAGTGCTCCTTGGTCGCGATGGCGGCGTCTTCGGTCAGAACGTCCGCAGACGGTCCGGCCCCGGCAGGGCTTTCGCCCGCCTGCTGTATCGGTGGCTGCGGCTGGGGCGCCAGCGAACGGATCGCGTCGGCAATTGCCCGCAAGGGTTGCCCAAGATCGGGTATCTGGAACCCGGCCACAAGAATTGCCGCAATCCAGAACATGCCGTTATGGGTAAACAACGCCAAAAGCGCCAGTATCCCCACCAGTTGAAACTGGGGGTGATTGGATTCATGCGCCAGCTTTTCGGGCACGGCATGCAGCGTGAAATACGCGACACCGATCAGCAGGATAACTCCGACCGTGAAGATGATCATGAAGTTGAACAGATAATCACTTCCGTCCGCCTGAACGACGTAATGCGGAATATGTCCGGTCGCCAATGGGTGCAGGTTCGGGTTCGCCACGATGCCCTCCGTTTCACTTTGAAGCTTTCCTTATAGCAATTGCCCCGACTTTCAACCTTGCACGCATCCGGGCGCCGCGGTTCTGCGCGCGGCGCGGCGGGGGCGCCTCTTTTCTGACAGGCGCAGGCGCGGGCACGTCAATAATTTGATCAAATATCGTGACAAGGGGCCGCCGCTTAATTACATCTTGAACACAAGACCAACGGAGTTCCTGATGGATCTGAGCACCCTGCATACGTTCCGCGTCGCCGCCTGCGACCTCAATGGGCAGATGCGCGGAAAACGCGTTCCGCCATCCTATGCCGAAAAGCTGGACAAGGGGGCGGTGCGAATGCCGTTGTCGGCGCTGAACGTCGATCTGTGGGGGGCCGATATTGATGGAAGCCCGCTGGTGTTCGAAACCGGTGATGCCGACGGGGTTCTGCGCCCCACGGACAGGGGCCCGGTGCCGATGCCCTGGATCGCGTCGCCTACCGCGCTGGTTCCCATGAGCCTTTATGATGACACCGGCGCCCCGTTTCCCGGCGACCCCAGGCATGCCCTGTCAGCCATCCTGGCGCGCTATGGCCAGAAGGGCTGGTCCGTGCTGGCCGCGACAGAGCTTGAATTCACGTTGCTGGATTCCGCGGGCGAACGTCCGCGCCCGCCGTTCAACCCGATAACCAAGCGGCGCCTCGCGGATGAATCGGTTCTGTCGATGGCGGAAATGGACGCGTTTGATGCGTTCTTTACCGACCTTTACGACGGCTGCGCAGCCATGGGAATCCCGGCCCAGACGGCGATTTCCGAAAGCGGGATCGGACAGTTCGAGATCAACCTCAACCATCAGGACGCGATGCGCTGTGCCGATGATACGTGGCTTTTCAAGGCGCTGGCGCGTGGATTGGCCCGGAAACACGGCTTTACCGCGACCTTCATGGCCAAACCCTATCCCGAGGATGCCGGCAACGGGATGCATGTCCATTTTTCGGTTCTGGATGGCCAGGGCCGTAACGTGTTCGACGATGGCGGCCCAGAGGGAACCGAAACGCTTCGGGCCGCCATTGCCGGATGCCTGGCAGCTATGCCCGGCAGCACGTTGATCTTTGCCCCGCATGGCAACTCTTATACTCGGCTGATCCCCGGCGCGCACGCGCCCACCGGGGCCAGCTGGGCCTATGAGAACAGGACCGCCGCCCTGCGCGTTCCGGGCGGTCCGCCCGCCGCGCGGCGGATCGAACACCGGGTCGCGGGTGGTGATATCAACCCCTATCTGATGCTGGCAGCCGTGCTTGGCGCGGCCCTGATCGGAATTGAGGACCGCCTGCAGCCACCGCCCCCGATCACCGGAAACGCCTATGAGATCGACGGGCTGCCACAGCTGGCGCCGGACTGGGCAGCAGCCATCGCCGCCTTTGAGACCGACCCGCTGGTCGCACGCATTTTTGCCCCCGACCTGATCCGCAACATGGCCCTGACAAAACGCCAGGAAATTGTGCGATTTGCCGCCCTGCCCGAGGACGAGCACTGGCTCAGTTATCTCGAGACCGTGTGACCTCTTGCCCGCTCTTCGGGACTCGGCTAGATTGAATTTGATCAAATTTGGTGACCTATGAAAATCGGTATCCTGCAAACCGGCCATTCGCCCGATCTTTTGATGGGCAGGTTCGGCGATTACGATGCGATGTTCCGCGACTTGCTGGATGGCAACGGCTTTGACTTTGAAACCTTTCCGGTCGTGGACGGTATTTTCCCCGACGGCGCCCGGGACGCGGACGCCTGGGTTATCACCGGGTCGCGGCATGGTGCCTATGAGGACCATCCGTGGATACCGCCGCTGGAACGGCTGATCCGGGACATTCAGAACAGCGCGGCACCGATGATCGGCGTGTGTTTCGGCCACCAGATCATTGCCCAGGCCCTGGGCGGCAAGGTCGAGAAATTCCAGGGCGGCTGGGCGGTCGGGCGCACCGAATATGACCTGAACGGACGGTCCGTCTGTTTGAACGCCTGGCATCAGGATCAGGTCACCGTCTTGCCCGACAGCGCCCGCGTGGCGGGGCAGAACGCGTTTTGCCCCTACGCGATGCTGGAATATGGCGATACGATCTGGACGGTGCAGGCGCATCCGGAATATCCCGATGCTTTCATTGACGGCCTGATGAAAACGCGCGGCAAGGGGGTTGTCCCCGACGCGCTGATGGCGGATGCCGCCCAACGGCAGAACACCCGCGACGACAATGCGGAAATCGCCCGTTTCATGGCGGATTTCCTCAGGAAAGAGAGGGCCTGATGGCCGATTGGACTGATCAGCTTCCGCAAGCGGCGCGGAGCTATTTCGAAGGCCGCCGACTGGACGAGGTCGAGTGTATCATCGCGGACCTTCCCGGCATTGCCCGCGGCAAGGCGGTTCCGGCGTCGAAATTTGCGCGGCAGGATTATTTCCACCTTCCCGACAGCATCTTTTACCAGACCATCACAGGCGATTGGGGCGAGGCTGCGGGCGAAGACGGTTTCATCGAACGCGACATGATCCTGAAGCCCGATTTCTCGACGGCTTCGGCCGCTCCCTGGACCGGTGACTGGACCCTGCAGGTGATCCACGACGCCTATGACCGGGATGGTGAGCCGATCCCGTTCAGCCCGCGCAATGTTCTGAAACGGGTGGTGCAACTGTATCACGACAAGGGATGGGAGCCCATCGTGGCCCCCGAGATGGAGTTTTTTCTGGTCGCCCGAAACGTCGACCCCGCCCAGGGGATCGAGCCGATGATGGGACGGTCCGGACGGCCCGCGGCCGCACGGCAGGCCTATTCGATGACTGCTGTGGACGAGTTTGGGCCGGTCATCGACGATATCTATGATTTCGCCGAACATCAGGGGTTCGAAATCGACGGGATCACCCAGGAAGGCGGTGCCGGGCAGCTTGAGATCAACCTGCGCCACGGCGACCCGGTAAAGCTGGCTGACGAGGTTTTCTATTTCAAGCGGCTGATCCGCGAGGCCGCGTTGCGCCACAACTGTTTTGCCACCTTCATGGCCAAGCCCATCGCGGACGAGCCCGGCTCGGCCATGCACATCCATCACTCGATCATTGACACCGAAAGTGGTCAGAACCTCTTTTCCGGCCCGCAAGGGGGCGAAACCGATGCGTTCTATCATTTCATCGCCGGGCTGCAGACCCACCTGCCCGCCGGTCTGGCGGTCATGGCACCTTATGTGAATTCCTATCGCCGCTACGTCAAAGACCACGCGGCCCCGATCAACCTGGAATGGGCGCGCGACAACCGCACGACGGGCATCCGTGTTCCCCTGTCCGGCCCCGACAGCAGAAGGGTGGAAAACCGTATCGCCGGGATGGATTGCAACCCCTATCTGGGGATTGCTGTCTCGCTGGCCTGTGGCTATCTGGGGCTGGTGCATCAGGAACGGCCGCGCCGCCAGTTCTATGGCGATGCCTATGACGGGGATGGCGACATCCCGCAGGTCATGGGCGGCGCGCTGGACCTGTTTGATCAGGCCACCGAACTGCACGAGGTTCTGGGCCCCGAATTCGCCCGTGTCTATGGCATCGTCAAGCGGGCGGAATACGAAGAGTTCCTGCAGGTTATTTCTCCGTGGGAACGCGAGCACCTGCTTCTCAACGTCTGACCCAAGGCCCGCGATGAACCTTTTGTACAGCAACGACCGGCCCAGGGCCTTTCCGCCCAGCTGGTACGCGGCGACTGCGCACAGCTTTGAGGTGACGCAACCCTTGCAAGAGGCAGTCAGGGCTGATGTCTGCGTCGTTGGCGGCGGTTACACCGGCCTGTCAGCTGCGCTGCACCTGGCCGAGGCTGGCTTTGACGTCGTGCTGCTTGAGGCGCACCGCGTCGGGTTTGGAGCGTCAGGCCGCAACGGTGGCCAGTTGGGCAGCGCGCAACGGCTGGACCAGGAAGACCTGGAACAGTTGGTTGGAACCGGCGACGCCGCCAAGCTGTGGGACATGGCCGAAGACGCCAAGGATTTGGTCAAGGCCCTGATTTCCCGGCACAAGATTGACTGTGACCTGAAACCGGGCGTAGCCACCCTTGGTTTCAGTGATGCGGAACGGGCAGACCTGCATGGCCACGCCGACCATCTGGCCAAGACCTATGGGTATGACCAGATATCGGTGCTGGACAAGGCTGCCGGTCATGACCTGTGCCCCTCGCCGGCCTATGCGGGCGGTTACCTTGATAAGGGGGCGGCGCATCTGCATCCGCTGAACTATGCACTTGGCCTGGCGCGGGCAGCGGTCCGGGCTGGCGTGCGGCTGCATGAAGGCACCGAAGTTCTGGGGATCGAAGACGGCGCGCGCGCAATTGTTCGGACAGCGACGGGACAGGTCTCGGCCGATCATGTGATCCTGGCCTGCAACGGGTATTTGGGCGGGCTCAACCGGCAGGTCGCCGCGCGGGTCATGCCCATCAACAACTTTATCGCCGCAACCGAGCCGCTGGGCGACGAAGCCCGGCGTGTCCTGACACAGGACGTCGCCGTCGCGGACACGAAATTCGTGGTCAATTACTTCCGGCTCAGCGCAGATGGCAGGCTGTTGTTCGGCGGCGGAGAAAGCTATGGCTACCGGTTTCCCGCAGATATCGCAGGGCTGGTCCGCAAACCGATGAGCGCGATTTTTCCGCATCTCGGTGACGTCAGGGTCGACTATGCATGGGGTGGAACGCTGGCCATAACCATGCGGCGCATGCCCTATCTGGCGCGATTGGGCCGCAATGTCCTTTCGGCCTCGGGGTATTCCGGCCACGGCGTTGGTACGGCCACCCATGCGGGGCAGCTGATGGCGCTTGCAATTCAGGGGCAGAATGACGGGTTCGACACGCTGGCCCGCGTGCCCGCCCAGCGGTTTCCCGGCGGCCCTGCCCTGCGCAACCCGCTGCTGGTTCTGGCAATGACCTGGTACGCGATGCGCGACCGGCTGGGTCTGTAGCCCGTCAATCACGACAGTTTGGTGAAATTTCGCCGACCAGGCGAATGAAGGCTTGGATTGCCCCGGCAATATCTTTATATTTACGAAAGGTAGAATTTGGGAAAATCAAATATGACGCTTCCACCCAACGTCCACGACGCCGAACCCATCCCCGCCGCCGCCCGTGAAGCCATTGATGCGCTGATGCAATCGGGCGACCTGTTCCGCTATACCGCGGCGCAGGATGCCCCGGTCAGCCTGCTCGAGGCCGAGTTTGCGGCGCTGCTGGGCAGCAAATACGCTTTGGCGGTCTCAAGCTGTTCTGCTGCCTTGTTCCTGTCGCTCAAGGCGCTGGACTTGCCGCGCGACGCCCGCGTCCTGATCCCCGCATTCACCTTTGCCGCGGTGCCGTCCGCGATCGTGCATGCCGATTGCATTCCGGTCCTGTGCGAAGTTGGCGACAACTACCGCGTCGACATGGTTGATTTTGCCGCCAAGCTGAACGGCGTTCAGGCGGTCATCATCAGCCACATGCGCGGCCATACATCGGATATGGACGCGATCATGGGCCTGTGCGATGCGCAAGGCATTCCCGTGATCGAGGACGCGGCACACTCGCTGGGCACCACCTGGCATGGCCGCAATATCGGCACGATTGGCAAGATCGGCTGTTTCTCGTTCCAGTCCTACAAGATGATCAATGCCGGCGAAGGCGGTATTCTGGTTACGGATGACGCCGATCTGGTTGCCCGTGCCGTGATCATGTCCGGGGCTTATGAGCACAACTGGAAAAAGCACAAAGACCCCACTGGCGCCGATGACCCGGACCTGGCCCAGGCCTTTGCCCGCTGGCAGAACCATTTGCCGTTGTACAATCTGCGCATGAGCAATCTCAGCGCCGCCGTCATTCGCCCGCAGATCCCCGAACTGGGCCGCCGGGTTCAGGACGGGCTGGCCAACCACGACTATGTTGCCGCGCGCCTGAACAGCTCGCCCTATATCGAGGTTCCCGAGCCGCTGACGCCCGAGCGCCGCGCCCCGGATTCGATCCAGTTCAACCTGGTGGGTCTGGACGAAGCCGAAATCCGAACCTTTGCCGCAGCGGCAGAAACGCGCGGCGCCAAGGTCCAGGTATTCGGCCTGAGCCCGGACAATGCGCGCGCCTTTTGGAACTGGAAATTCCTGCCTGAACAGGTCGAATTGCCCCAGACCCGCAACATGCTGATGCATGCCTGTGACGTCCGCCTGCCGGTAAGGCTGACGCGGCCCGAACTGGATATCATTGCCGATATCCTGCTGGCATCGGTCGGAGAGGTCATCGCCCCGATCAAGGCCTTTGGCACTTGATCAATCCGGGCGCACCGGAACGGAACGGGCCCGCCTGATGCGGGCCCTTTGTCATTTTAGCTGAGCTTGGACAGCTTCTGCTGAAGATCGGCCAGCTGTTTCTTGATATCGTCCAGATCTTCCTTGGGCTCGGGCTTTTCTTCTTCGTCCTGCCCCGGCCCGGACCATCCGCCAGACAGACCGCCGGTCATCGCCTTCAGAAACGCCTCTTGCTGCGCCTGCAAAGCGTCAAACCCCGGAATGCTGCTCATGGGGTTAATGGCGTTCATATTCTCCATCATCTTGGTCTGGCTTTCGCGCAGCATTTCGAACGAGCTTTGCAGGAATTGCGGCATCATGCCCCCGCCCGGCACCATATAGCTGCGCACAAGATCGTTCAGCACATTGACCGGAAGAACGTTTTCGCCGCGGCTTTCATGCTCGGCAATGATTTGCAGCAGGTATTGCCGCGTAAGATCGTCCCCGGTTTTCAGGTCGATGATCTGGACCTCGCGGCCGTCCCGGATAAACCCGGCAATATCTTCCAGCGTGACATAGTCGCTGGTCTCGGTGTTATACAGACGCCGACTGGCGTAGCGCTTGATCAACAGCGGTTTTTCTTGTTCCGACACCGTTTGCCCTCCCCAAGGATGATGCGATGCAGCAGAGGTTATGCGACTGCAGCACAAAAAGAAAGGGCAGGTCAAACGACCTGCCCTGAGCGATTGCACCCGTTGGGAGGATTGGGTGCCAGTCGCGGACGTTGCTTACTTGGCAGCGGTTGCTTTCTTGGCTGCTGCAGTCACGTCGTTGGTTGCTTTTTTGACAGCGGCAGTCGCGTCTTCTGCGGCGTCTTTGCCGGCAGCCATCAGCAGCTCAACGGTTTCGGTCTGAACTTTTTTCGCGATCTCGGCGAAAGCAGCCATGTTTTCAGCCGCAACTTCTGCCGAAGCGCTGGCGAAATCGGTTGCCGCTTTTGCGTAATCGGCAGGCTCTGCTTTTGCTTTCGACATCTCGGTCAGCTTGGCCAGGGTTTCCTTGGTCCATTTGCTGGAGATCTCAGCCGATTTCTCGGCGGCGTCCAGAGCAACACCCGACAGTTTTTCGTTCAGGGTTGCGGTCGACTTGAATGCGTCTTCCAGAGCGGCGGTGTCGACGGGGAATGCGCCCATCATGTCTTTCAGAACAGCAGTGAAATCTTGCGTCTTTGCCATTGTCTCAATCCTTGTTGCCGGAACGGGCCCACCCCGTTTTCCATCGGCTCGACAACAATATGATTGCTGCGACGCAGCATTTCAACCTTTTTGTTGCTGCGCCGCAGAAAAATTTAGATTTCGTTGATTAATCAGCCGGTTGCCTTGACCTTAACATAGGTCCCAGGCGCCGGGCCCAGGCTGGGGTGGCTCGAATCACCCGGTTCACGGGCCTCGACCTGCTTGCCCGACCGCTTTTTCAGCCAGGCCTCCCACAGCGGCCACCACGACCCTTCGTGAAAGTCGGCCTCTTTCAGCCAGGTCGCTGCATCCGCCTTGAGTTCCGGGTTGGTATAATGGCCGTATTTCTTTTTGGTGGGCGGGTTCACGATCCCGGCGATATGACCGGATTCGGACACCACGAACGTCTTTGACCGCGACCCCATCTGCTGAACCCCGCGATAGCAATCCTTCCACGCCGCGATATGATCGGTTTCGCAGGTGATCGCCATCAGGGGCACGTCGACATCCTTGATCTGCAGCTTGTGCCCCAGCAGTTCGAACCCGTCGCCGGCAAACTCGTTACGCTGGCACAAGCCGCGCAGGTACTGCATGGTCATCCGGCCCGGCAGGTTGGCGCCGTCGCCATTCCAGAACAACAAATCGAAAGCGGGCGGCGCCTCGCCCATCATATAGCTTCGGATTGCCGGGGTATAGATCAGGTCCCTGGACCGCAGGAACGACATCGTGCGACCGATGATCCACGCACGCAGAATCCCGTCCTTGGACACCTGTTCTTCGATACCATCCACGAAATCGTCTTGCAGGAAGGGCGTGAACTCTCCCTGCTCGCCAAAATCCGTCAGGGTGGTGAAGAAGGTCGCGGATTTGACCGACTTGTCACCGCGCTGTTTCAGCAGGGCCAGCGTCAGGCTCAGCGTGGTGCCCGCGATGCAGTACCCGACCGCGTTCACCTGTTTCACATTGCAGATGCTCTTGGCCTCTTCAATGGCCCGCAGGAAACCGCTTTCAATATAGTCGTCCATACCGATATCGGCATGGGAACTGTTGGCATTCACCCAGCTGACAACAAACAGCGTATACCCCTGTTCGGTCACCCATTTGATCAGGCTGTTCTGCGCCTTGAGGTCAAGGATGTAGAATTTGTTGATCCAAGGCGGGAACAGCACGATGGGCGTTTGATAGACGGTTTCGGTCACCGGCTTGTACTGAATCAGTTCCATCATCTCGTTGCGGAATACGACCTCGCCCGGTGTGGTCGCAATGTTGCCGCCGATTTCGAAGGCGCTGTCATCTGCCAGCTTGACCACCATCTCGCCGCCATTCGCTTCGAGATCGGATACCAGGTTTTCCAACCCCTTGATCAGCGACTCGCCCTCGGTTTCCACGGCCTTTTCCAAAGCGTCGGGGTTGGTCGCAAGGAAATTGGTCGGCGACATCATGTCGATGATCTGCTGCGAGAAATACCTGAGCCGCCGGGTGTCCTTCTCGTCTAGGTCCTCGACCGAGTCGACGGCCTGCGCAATCGCCTGAGCGTTGGTCTGGTATTGTTGACGGATCAGCCGAAAATAGGGGTTGGTGTCCCACATCGGGTTCGAAAACCGCCTGTCCCGCTTCGGGGCGTCGTCAGGTTGAGCCGCCCCAGAGGTCATGGCTTGCTGCGCCTCGGCAAAGTTCAGAACCGACTTGCCCCAATATTCCAGCTGTTGTTCCAGCAATTTGGCAGGATTTTGCCACGCGTCAGTCCAGTAGGCGGTCGCTGCTTTTGCAAAAAGCTCTTGATTCGGGCCATCTAGCGCAGGCGTGTGGGGAGTCTTGGCTGCCATGACCTCGACCAGACGCTTTGACAGCGCTTCGACCTTGTCCATATTTTTCTTAAGGCGTTCAATATGTTCTTTGGTCTGATCCGGCACCTGGCCTTCGCTAGTTGTCATTTTAACAATTCCCCCCTAACCTCGCTGCTATGCAGAATAACGTCGTATGCCTCGGGGGGCAAAGCGACGAATGGTCCGAAAACTCAGGTAGGCACTTAGGAGGCCCATTTTCATGCGCTATATGATGACGTACGACCTTATGGAGTCGGTACGTAACACCAATCAGTGGCTTGGTGCGACTGCAAGCGCGATGGCGTCCTATCCCCTGTTCTCGATGGTTCCGAACCCGGCCTTCAGCTGGATGGCCGCCTGGGGAGAGGTGACCGAACGCACGTTTCAGCGCATGGTTGTCAAGCCTGACTGGGGCATCCACACCTTTACCTGCGAAGACGGCAAGGATCATCTGGTCGATGTGACGACCGTGCTTGAACGCCCCTTTGGTGATCTGGTGCATTTCCGCGTGAACGGCCGCGAAGAACAGCCGCGCAAGGTGCTGCTGGTGGCGCCCATGTCCGGGCATTACGCAACGCTGCTGCGGTCGACTGTTAAAAGCCTGCTGGTCAATTGCGAAGTGTACATCACCGACTGGCACAATGCGCGCGACATCCCCGTTTCCGAGGGCAAGTTCGACGTCGAGGATTATACGCTCTACCTGGTTGATTTCATGAAAGAGCTTGGGCCGGACGCCCATGTGATTGCCGTCTGCCAGCCTGCGCCGCTGACACTGGCCGCCACCGCCTATCTGGCCGAGGTCGACCCCAAGGCGCAGCCTTCGACCCTGACGCTGATCGGCGGTCCGGTCGATCCGGACGCAACCCCGACCGAGGTCACCGATTTCGGGCGTCGCGTCACGATGGGCCAGCTTGAAGAAACCATGATCCAGCGGGTCGGGTACAAGTACAAGGGCGTCGGTCGGATGGTCTATCCCGGCCTGTTGCAGCTGGCATCTTTCATGTCGATGAATGCAGAACGTCACAGCAAGGCGTTCTCGGATCAGATCCAGCGGGTTGCGCGCGACGAGGCATCCGACCACGACGCCCATAACCGCTTTTACGACGAATATCTTGCAGTCATGGACATGACAGCCGAGTTCTATCTTTCGACTGTCGAGCGCGTGTTCAAAAATGGCGAGATCGCCCGAAACGCCTTTGTCGTGGACGGCCACCAGGTCGATATCGGCAAGATCACCGACGTCGCGGTCAAAACCGTCGAAGGGGCCAATGATGACATTTCGGCGCCGGGCCAGTGTATTGCCGCGCTGAACCTGTGCACGGGTCTGGACGATTCGAAAAAGGCCAGCCATGTCGAACCCGGCGCAGGCCATTACGGTATTTTCGCCGGGCGCAGCTGGCGCGACAACATTCGCCCGCTGGTCATTGATTTCATGAACGAAAACCAGCGCACCGCCGGACGTCGCCCCGCGAACAAGAATTCTGCGGCATAGGGCATGTCTGGCACACGGGGCGCGCCTCTGCCGTTCAGTTGCACCTGCGGAAAGCTGCAGGGCCAGATCACCGCATCCGGGGTTTCGTCCGGGACGCATGTCGTCTGCTATTGCAGGGATTGCCGCGCGGGGCAGCTTTATTTCGGGCAGCCTGACCCGGCACCCGGTCCGGTGAACATCTATCACCTTAGCCCCGAGGCCATTCAGATCTCAACAGGTGCCGAATACCTGGCGGCCATGCGGCTGAGCCCCAAGGGGATGTATCGCTGGTATGCCAAGTGCTGCAAGGCACCGATTGCGACCACGACGACGACCCCGAAATTTCCCTTTGCCGGTTTCGACGTCAATCGCATCGCAGACAAGGACCGGCTTCGCCCGGTTTCGACCCGGGGCTTTGTGCCGCAACCCAATGGCCGCCAAAAGCATGAAAAACTGATGTCTGCGGCCAGCGGCCTGCTTGGCCGGGTGATCAAGTCGCGCGTGTCGGGAAGCTGGCGTAAAACCCCGTTCTTCGATCCCGACACAGGCGAACCGGTGGCCACGCCGACCGTGCTGGACCGTGCGGAACGCGCAACCTATTACGACTAGATCAGGCGCAAGGGCTGGTTCAGCCACCTGTCCATTGCCGCCGTCACCACCCCCGGCGTTTCCAGCGCGGGCACATGGCCTGCATCTTCGATGACCATCAGGTCCGCTTCGGGGATCAGATCGGCCATGAACGCGTGTTTGCGGGTCGGCATCAACGTATCATGGGCGCCACTGAGAACCAGTGTCGGCACCTTGATCCGGCGCAATGTCCCCTGCTGATCGGGGCGCCGCTGCAACGCCCGCATCTGGCGCACGAATATGTCTGCGCCCATGTCCAAGGCCATGCCCAGCACTTCGGTGAGAATGGGTATCCGATGCGTTCCCGGCGCCAGCGCTTCCGATCCGACAACCTTGCGCATGACCTCGTCCAGACGCCCGGCCTGCGCCCCGACGATCAGGTCTTCGCGGGCGGCCGCCATTTGCGGCGTGTCCGCCTGCGCTTCGGTCGCCATCAGGCACAGGCGGGTTATCCGTTCGGGCGCGCGCCGGATCAACTCCAGGGCCACGACCCCGCCCATGCAAGCCCCGGCCAGCGCAAACCTGTGCGGCAACTGATCCAGAAGACCCGAGGCGATCTCTTCCACGCGTTCCCCCGATGTGATCGGCGCAACCGTGACCGCACGCCCCTGTGACAGATAAACGATCTGGTGAAAGAACATGCGTGCATCGCACATCAACCCAGGCAACAAAACCAGCGGCTCGACCACGCTGACCTCCTAATCCGGCGGTTATTTTTAGGTGCAGGATGAGAGTTTTGCCGCCCCCCGGCAAGAAAAACTTCAGGGAAAATCCAAACCTCGGAAAGGCGGGAAATCGACGTATCGCCGGCGCCGTTGTGACAGGTCTTCGACCGGCTCGGCGCCGGGTCTCAGCAAACATCCGCGCGGCGCGATATAACTGTCGATCCGCCGCAGGGGCTTGGGGCGCCACACCAGATTGAATGCGCAAAGCTTGGGAAAAAACCAGATCTCGGAATAATCAAGGTGATCGTGCATCCACCATGCCAGGTCGCGCCAATCGCGGCCTTTTGCATATCTGTCGGCAAACCAGGGGATCACGATGGACGCACCCGCGATCCTGTCCGGGCCTTCGCCGCGGTCCCAGATGTGGCATTCCAACGGGTTGTCGTTGCGCGCACAGTTCAGCCGGTTTTCATTGCCGAACCGGTTCAACGCGGCCGAGCGATAGCCCGAGCGGACAGCGACCCGGCCAAAGGTTTCCTCCAACGGGTCCAGAAGAGTTTCACAAAAGGCCCGACCGGTCTCGATGGCCAGGTCCGGCTTGTCGGGGATGTTCGGGACCGCATGGAAATTCCCGATCTCGGAATACAGGAAATCGCGCATGAAAAAATGGCGCGACAAACGTACGCGCCCCAGGGTCTCAAGGCTCCACATGCTGCCCGGCCTGCGCAACTTCAGTACCCGGCGCAGTGCGCCACACAGGCCCGACCTGCGCTGCGCAGCCATTGCGTCGATGCCATGCAACGAACGGGCATGTCGCGTTCCGGGTCGTGCAATACAACCGGACCGAAAAGCGCTGTCATCCTTCTATTCCCAACCCTTTCAACCAGCCCAGGATACCCGAAACCATCTTGTCCGTCTGCCCCGGTGACATCAGCCGCCCGGCAATCACATGCGCCGCCGGATCGTCCTGCGGCCCCATTGTCACCAGTTCGACCGAGACCGGACCGCCCCAACTCTGCGCGACCTCGTGCGTCAGATCGGGGCGCACCACCTGATCGTCATCGGAAAACCAGAACAGGACCGGTATGCTGGCCGCCGAGAAATCCAGCGCATAGACTGTTTCAACCAGCACCGTCATCGGCACCACCGCCTGCCACGGATAGACCAGCGACCAATATGTGTTCCGCTCGGCGTCCGGGTCTGAAACATCGCGGTATTGCCCCATCAGCCATGGCAACCATGTTCTGGCCCAGGGCAGACCCGGTATCCAGGCCCCGGCGGCATTGACGCCAAAATTGGGCGAGACAAACACGATACCGGCCACGTCTGCGCTCAGGCCGTCATCCAGCGCTGCCGCCGCAGCCAGCGTTCCGCCGGTCGATGTCGAAAGGACTATGACCTGATCGCCCACGGCGCGCGCGGCGGCCAGCGCTTCGGCGATGTCCTGCATCCAGCCGCTTGCTGTGCCCTCGCCCATCGCATCACGGCCGGTGCGCCCGTGGCCTTGCAGGCGGGTATAGACAAGGTTTGCCCCCAGCGCCTCTGCGACCCGGTCCGGTACGGGGCGTATCTCTTCCGAGGTGGCCGAGAACCCGTGAACGTAAAGCACCGCATAAGGGGTGCGCTGCTCCTTGAACCCCTCCCGCCAGATCACTCGTTTTTCAACGCCCGGCACGATATCGTCAAAGGCGGATTCGGTACTTTCGAAATAAACCTGCACGCCTTCGCCGAATTTGCGCGGATCAAACCGGGGGTGAAGGTCCACGGGCTCGCGCGGACCAAAGACATACGCCAGCCCGGCGACAGTGATAAGGACCAGCAACAACCGCCCGATGACCCAGCCCAAGCGGCGCATCATCCGGCATCCATCACGTCAAGGATCGCCCGTTCGATCAGCCCCAAACAAGGGCCGTCCGAGAACCGGTGATCGGCATCCTTGACCAGTTCCAGACGCATATCAGGGCCCGTGGCGTGGTCCAGCAACCGGACCGCCGTCTGGGTCGAGACAGCAGTATCCGCCGTGCCTTGCAGGAACCTGACAGGAAACGGCAAATGCAGCGGCTTGCGCAGAACCAACTGCGCGCGGCCGTCTTCGATCATCCGTTTGGTAATGACATATGGCTCCATATAATCAGAGGGCAGCTCCACATGCCCAACGGCCTCCAGCGCCGCCTTTTGCGCATCACTGAACATGGCCCAATACCCGTCCTCGGTGAAATCCGGCGCGGCCGCGATGGTGACCAACCCGGCTATGCGCTCCGGCATCACGCGCGCCAATAACAGCGACTGCCATCCACCCATCGAAGACCCGACAACGACCAGCGGCCCATCAGTCAGCGCAGACAGGGCAGCAACCGTATCTTCATGCCAGTCGCCAATACACCCGTCGGTAAACGCACCCGAGCTTTCCCCATGTCCGGAATAATCAAACCTCAAAAACCCCAGCCCGCGCGCCCGCGCCCAGGCCTCCAGGTGTACCGCCTTGGTACCCTCCATGTCCGATTTCAGCCCGCCCAGAAAAACGATGGTCGGCCCTGCCCCGTCACTCTTGTGATAAGCCAATCGCCGCCCCTGCGCCGTCTCCAGATATTCAGTTGCTGCCATGAAACCCTCTTTCCCTTTGCAGCATCATGCACGCCGCACCCCCAAGTGCAATTCCACGACCTTCATCTTTTCCGAAATACTCCGGGGAGCGCGAGGGGCACCCCCCCCCCCCCCGACCCTTGACACCCAGGGCAGCGCCTGCCACATGATCGGGACACACATAACCCGCAACCGGGCGTTCAGTGGGCGCCAAACCGACGAGGAGAGCCGATATGGCCCTGGACTCACAGTCAGTCTCCCTTACCTTTCCCGATGGCAATGCACGATCCTATGACGCAGGCGTAACACCTGCGCAGGTGGCAGCCGATATCTCGACCTCGCTGGCGAAAAAGGCCATCTCGGCCACGGTGAACGGCCAGCATTGGGATCTGCAATGGCCGATCGAAACCGACGCGCAGATCGCCATCCACACCATGAAGGATGAAGAGCAGGCCAATGAGCTGATCCGCCACGACCTGGCCCATGTCATGGCGCGCGCCGTGCAGGAAATCTGGCCCGCCACCAAGGTCACCATCGGCCCGGTCATCGACAATGGCTGGTATTACGATTTCGACCGCGAAGAACCCTTCACGCCCGAAGATCTCGGCCTCATCGAAAAAAAGATGAAAGAGATCATCAACAAGCGCGAACCGGTCACCACCGAGATTTGGGACCGGGACCGCGCGATCGAATTCTACAAGGCCAATAACGAACCCTACAAGGTCGAGCTGATCGAGGCCATTCCCGGCAACGAGCCCCTGCGCATGTATTGGCACGGGCACTGGCAGGACCTGTGCCGTGGTCCGCATCTGCAACATACCGGCCAGTTGCCGGGCGATGCCTTCAAGCTGATGAGCATTGCCGGGGCCTATTGGCGCGGCGACAGCGACCGCGCGATGCTGCAGCGTATCTATGGCGTGGCCTTTACCGGCAAGGAAAAGCTGAAAGCGCACCTGCACATGCTGGAAGAGGCCGCCAAGCGCGACCACCGCAAGCTGGGCCGCGAAATGAACCTGTTCCACATGCAGGAAGAAGCCCCGGGGCAGATCTTCTGGCATCCGAACGGGTGGAAAATCTACACGACCTTGCAGGATTACATGCGCCGCATGCAAGAGCGCGACGGCTATGTCGAAGTGAACACCCCGCAAGTCGTCGATCGCAAACTGTGGGAGGCCTCGGGCCACTGGGACAAGTACCAGGAAAACATGTTCATCGTCGAAGTGGACGAAGACCATGCCCGTGAAAAGGCGATCAACGCGCTGAAGCCGATGAACTGCCCCTGTCACGTTCAGGTGTTCAACCAGGGCCTGAAATCCTATCGCGACCTGCCTTTGCGCATGGCCGAGTTCGGGTCATGCGCCCGTTATGAACCGTCGGGCGCGTTGCACGGGATCATGCGGGTACGCGGGTTCACCCAGGATGATGGCCACATCTTCTGTGCCGAGGATCAGATCGAATCCGAAACCGCCAAGTTCATTGCCTTCCTGTCCAAAGTCTATGCCGATCTGGGCTTCCATGACTGGACCATCAAACTGTCCACCCGCCCCGAAAAGCGGATCGGGTCGGATGAAAGCTGGGATCTGGTGGAAAAGGCGCTTGGCGATGCCTGCCGGGCAGCCGGGTACGATTACGAAATCCTCGAAGGCGAAGGCGCGTTCTACGGGCCCAAGCTTGAATTCACGCTGACCGATGCAATCGGGCGGACATGGCAATGCGGCACGCTGCAGGTTGACCCCAACCTTCCCGAACGCCTGGATGCCAGCTTTGTCGGCGCCGATGGCGCCAAGCACCGCCCGTTCATGCTGCACCGGGCGACGCTGGGCTCGTTCGAACGGTTCATCGGTATCCTGATCGAAGAACACGCAGGCAAGCTGCCGTTCTGGCTGGCGCCGCGCCAGGTGGTTGTCGCCTCGATCACCTCTGAGGCGGATGATTACGTGAACGAAGTGGTTGAGACACTCAGGGCCGCGGGCGTGCGGGCCGAGGCGGATATCCGCAACGAGAAAATCAACTACAAGGTCCGCGAACATTCGGTTGGCAAGGTGCCGGTCATCCTGGCCGTCGGTCACCGCGAGGTCGAAGAACGCACCGTGTCGGTCCGGCGTCTGGGTGAAAAACAGACGCAGGTTCAACCGCTTGATGCTGTAACAAATGAACTTTCGCAGGCCGCGACCCCGCCTGACCTGCTGTAACAATCGGCGTTACTTTGCCTGAAACCCGGCCCCTTTTTTTGGGCCGGGTTGAAACATTTTATAATTTTCATTTCAAAAACAACCCACTAACATTCAAGTGGGCCTGACGCTCTTTGACACGCTTGTGAGACACGGGCTCGTGAATTCAACTGCGGTTCACCAATCGCTAGTTTAATCACTGTCACAAGCAGACATACGCAATCATCAAAAGGGATTTCCGAGATGTCGAACACCGCCAAATCACTGGTCATCGCAAGTGCCGTCGCCGCCGCCGTATCGGGCGTGGCCACAACCGCAACCGCGCAGGCCAAGGAAAAATGCTATGGTATTTCGCTGGCCGGTCAGAACGACTGTGCCGCCGGTCCCGGCACCACCTGCGCGGGCACCTCGACCGTCGACTATCAGGGCAATGCATGGACCCTGGTTGATGCGGGCACCTGCGCCGATATCGAGCTGCCGGACGACCGCAAGGGCTCGCTCGAGCCGCTGGAACGCGACCTGCCGGCATAATTGCCGCTGAACCATTTCAGAGGGCGGGCAGTCGGAATGCGCCCGCCCTCTTTCTTGCCGATACGGAGATGGCCGATGTTGGATGACGCGCTTAGGTCGAACCGCCTGCCCGCAGCGCCGGGCGTCGGGTACAAACCCCAGCATTTCTCGCAGATACTTGAGCAGTCCAAACCCGTTGCATGGCTGGAGATCCATGCCGAGAATTATATGGGCGATGGCGGGCGTCCCCTGGCGCAGCTGCGGCACCTGTCAGAACAGTTCCCCATTTCGGTGCATGGCGTTGGCCTGTCCATCGGCGGCGAAGGCCCGCTGGATGCCGACCACCTTGCGCGGCTGAAACATCTGGCGGACTGGTTGCATCCCGCCAGCTTTTCCGAACATCTGGCCTGGTCCACCCATGATACCCATTTCCTGAACGATCTGCTGCCGCTTCCGTATACCGATGCCACGCTGGACCGCGTCTGCGACCATATCGACCACGTCCAGAACACTGTCGGTCGGCAGATGTTGCTGGAAAACCCGTCCAGCTATCTTGCGTTTGAAGAAAGCACCTGGGCCGAACCGGATTTCCTGCGCGAGGTCGCGCGGCGCACCGGGTGCGGGATGCTGTTGGACGTGAACAATGTCTTTGTCTCGGCGACAAACCTGGACTATGCGCCGCAAGACTATATCGACGCCTACCCGCTTGAACTTGTCAAAGAAATCCACCTGGGCGGCCATGACGAGGATCAGGATGATCACGGCAACCCGCTGTTGATCGACAGCCACGGCCGGGCGGTGGTCGATCCGGTCTGGGCACTTTTGGACTATGTCCTTGAACGGTCCGGACCGCGGCCGGTTCTGATCGAATGGGACACCGATGTCCCGGACTGGTCCGTTTTGCAGTCGGAAGCCCAGCGCGCGCAAACCGCGCTGGATCGGGTACCGGCATGAGCGTGTCCCAGACAGCATTCCGCGCCGCGCTGTTGGATGCGTCGGTTCCGGTTCCAGAGGGGCTTTGGGATGCGCAGGCCCGCCCGGCCGGGCGGCGCTTTTCCGTCTACAGAAACAACGTCGCCGTATCTTTGACCGAAGCGATGCATCAGGCCTTTCCCGTGATTGCCAAATTGCTGGGCAAACAGAATATGGACGGGCTGGCCGGCATGTTCCTGCGCCAGCACCCGCCTTCTTCGCCCTTGATGATGTTCTATGGCGAAGAATTCCCGACGTTTCTGGCCGCGACCAAGCAATTGGCGCACCTGGGATACCTGCCTGATGTGGCGCGGCTGGAACTGGCCCTGCGCCGGTCCTATCACGCGGCAGACAGCACAGCGGCCAGCGCAGATGATCTGGCCCTTGCGCCCGACAGGTTGCTGCAAGCCCGGCTGTGCCTGGCACCGTCGATGCAGATCGTGCGGTCCGCATGGCCGGTTCACGCGATCTGGCGGTTCAACACCGAACCCGATGCGCCCAAACCGGAACCGGGCGCTCAGGATGTATTGATCACGCGGCCCGATTACGACCCGTTGCCACAGCTGCTGCCACCGGGCGGCGCCGACTGGATATCCGGCCTGATGTCAGGCCTGGCGATTGGCCCTGCCTTCGAGGCGACGCTGGCCGCAACACCGGATTTCGACCTTGGAACCACCTTGGCACTGTTGCTACAGGGTGGCGCGATAACTTCTGTGACCATGGAAAGGCTGAATACATGACCGCCCTGATTTCAATGCACAATGCCGCATTTGGAAAGCTGGACCAGGCTTCGAACTGGATGACCCCGACACTGGCCCGGCTGATGTTCGTGGCCGTCTTGCTGGTGTATTACTGGAACTCGGCAATGACCAAGCTGGGCAGCGGCCCGCTTGGCTTTCTCTTCCCGTCTGACGGGGCTTATGTCCAGATTTTTCCAAAGGCCATGGAAGCTGTCGGCTATGACAGTTCGCAACTGGGATTTTTTGCCTGGCCCGTTGCCGTCGCCGGAACCTGGGCTGAATTCATCCTGCCGACGCTTTTGCTGGTCGGGCTGTTCACCCGGCTTGCCGCGCTTGGCATGATCGGTTTTGTCTGGGTTCAAACCCTGACGGATGTCACCGGCCACGGCGTCAAGCTTGGCAGCCTTTTCGACAATGCCATCACACTGATGGACCAGCGCGCGATGTGGACATTCCTGTTCCTGGTGATTGCGATCAACGGCGCGGGCCCGATCTCGCTCGACCGGGTGCTGCGCCTGAAATAGATCAGAAATGTGCCTTGGGCTTGTCCGGTTTCCCCGCGGCAAGCCCAAGCAGGCCGGCCACACCGGCAAAGGCAATCGGGAACATCGTGAAGACGTTGAACCCAAAGGCATAATACATTCCGGCGGCGGAAATCAGCAGCAGAACGCCCCCGAACAGCGCCCGCGCATGGGCCATCGCGCCGCCCGCAATCGCCAGCAAAGGGGCGATGATCGAGGCGGTTTGGACCAGGCCCGCATTGTCGACCTGCTCGGCCAACCCGTCGATTTCGCCAAAATGCTTTATGGCCTCGACATAGCCATAGCCGAAAAAGCCGACAATCATCCCGATCAGCCCGGCAATTACGCCCAGTACCATTGTTGCGTTACGCATTCAGTCCCTCCGAAGTTGCCCGACAGCAGATAGGCATCGTTTCACGCAACGCCAAGGGCCGCGCGCGTTTCGGCCGTCCACCCGAGGTAAAGCGTGCCCTGATCCTCGATCAGCGGGCGTTTCATCAGTGTCGGGTGGCTGCTCAGCAGCTCTGCAATCGGACGATCACGCTGTTCCGCGTCCAATCCGCGCCATGTCGTGGAACGGGTATTGAGCAAAGCTTTGCCGAATTTTTCCAGTGCCTTCGACATAAGCACATCGGGAACGCCCTGTTCCCGCACATCGACGAAATCAACATTTTGCAGGCTTTTCAATGCCTTGCGGCACGTATCACAGGTCTTTATCCCATAGAGGCGCATGAAACCACTGCTCCGGTCATTCAAAAAAGCCGGGGAAAACTATGTGCTTACCCCGGTTATTCTTGATTTTTTACTTCACCGTGCAATGTTGAAAAAGGTGAAACCCGCAGCGTCGTTCAGTTCGTTCGGGCGAGTTGGATTGTGTTGCGGTTCCGCCAGCATCTGCCCCACATATTTGCGGGGCCACGTGAAAGTAGAAGGAGACACGGGAAATGCCAACTGGCACCGTGAAGTGGTTCAACACGACCAAAGGCTATGGTTTTATTGCTCCTGACGAAGGGGGCAAAGATGTGTTTGTTCATATCTCAGCCGTAGAACGATCTGGCCTGACCGGGCTCGCTGACAATCAGAAAGTCTCGTACGAATTGCAGGACGGACGTGATGGGCGCCAGATGGCGGCCGATTTGAAGCCATTGTAAGGGTTCACCCGAATTTCTCGGGCATGACAACTAAGGTCGACGGCCAATTTTCGGCCGTTGACCACACAGCATCCAACATTTTTGCCCTCGCGCCGGTTCCGTTTCGGCATGAGCAGGATGGGCACGGCCCCAGCATGCGATGCGCGGGCGGCCTGGATGGGTGCGCGCGGCCCCGTCATGACAGGCTTTTCCAGCCACGCGCGCTGCGCAAGGGGCGCAGATTTACCCCTCGCGGATGACCGCTTCGAACTCGCGCCATTCACGGGCGGTCATGCCCGAATTTTCCTGTGTCACATCCTCGCCCTTCAGCATCCGGCGCAAGCATTGCACCATCTGCGCCGAAAGGTTCACGGCACCAAGGCGGTAATCCTCAAAGGCGCGATAGGCAAACGGGACCCAGTCAGCGACGATCCGGCACATGGTTTCGGCGTAAACCCTGATTTCGTATTGCGCGTGCGGATCGGCCCGAAGGCGCAGGAAATGGAACAGGTTGTGCAGATCGACCTTCCAATACCATTGGGTATAGATATTTGCCGGAAGGTTCATACGCGCCAGTTCGCGTGCCAACCCCTGTTGCCCATCCTGGCTGATCATGGCCTCGTAATTGTCATAGCAGCGGGCGCTGTCGGCCTTGAGAATCTCAAGCACGCGCGCCGCTTCTTCGCCCTGCAAGGCGTCACCGCGCCCCTGGTTGTTGATCTCGGATTGCGCCGCGACATGTTCGGGCGCCGGAATGTAGAATTCGCGATCCAAAATCGAATACCGGGCGGAGTATTCGTTCACGTTTGCCGTCCGGTGGCGAATCCACTGGCGGGCTACGAACACGGGCAATTTGACGTGCAGCTTGACTTCGCACATTTCAAACGGGGTCGAGTGCCAGTGCCGCATCAGGTAACGGATCAGACCTTCGTCGTTCTGAACCGACTTGGTTCCCTTGCCATAGGACACCCGCGCGGCCTGACAGATCGCGGCATCATCACCCATATAGTCGATCACGCGTACAAAACCGTGATCCAGCACCTGATGCGCGGTGTACAGATGGTTTTCCATGCCCGCCGCGACGACGCGGTGCGTCGGATGCGACTGCGCGCGCTGCGCCTCGATCTCGGCCAGTTGGTCGGATGACAGCGGCATGAATTTCTCCTCTCGTGCAGTGAGTCGCCCGCCACTATATATCGACATTCGAACCACCGGAACCGCCATATCAGGGGGTACAGGCACGAATTGACGCAACCGCGTCGCCGATTGCCATACGCGGTGCTCTCGACATCGGGGCGCGGCGCACTAAGGTGCAGGAAATCCGCGACAAGCAAAGGAACGCCAAGATGGCCCTGACCTATTTGCACACCATGGTCCGCGTAAAGGACCTGGAAAAATCCATGGCATTTTATGAATTGCTGGGTCTGAAAGAGACCCGGCGGATCGACAGTGAAGCGGGACGCTTTTCGTTGATCTTCATGGCGCCCCCGGGACAGGAAGACGCGCCGATCGAACTGACGCATAATTGGGATGGCGACGACGCCCTGCCCGCGGACAGCCGCCATTTCGGCCACCTCGCCTATGGCGTCGATAATATCTACGAGATGTGCCAGCACCTGCAGGATAATGGCGTCGTGATCAACCGCCCGCCGCGGGATGGTCGCATGGCGTTTGTCCGGTCGCCCGACAATATCTCGGTCGAATTGCTGCAAAACGGTGACGCGCTGGAGCCCGCCGAACCCTGGGCCAGCATGGGCAATACCGGTCACTGGTGATCCGCTGGCTGATATCTGCGGGGCTGGCCATATTGGTCAGCCCGCTTCAGGCCGCCGAGACCTGTCGGCTTGCGCTGGCGCTGGCCATGGATATCTCGACTTCGGTTGACCCGACCGAAGACGCGCTTCAGCGCCAGGGCCTTGCTGCGGCGCTGCGCGCCCCCGAGGTTCAGGACGCGTTCTTTTCTTCTGCCATGCCAGTCGCCCTGTCCGCCTATGAATGGAGCGGGCGGTTCAACCAGGCGGTATTGCTGGATTGGATCCTGATCGACAGTCCGGCGACCCTTTTTGCCGCTGCCGAACAGATCAGCCTGTCCCGGCGGTCGGATTATTCGCACCCCACGGCGATGGGTCATGCGCTGGCCTTTGGGGCAATTCACATGGAACGGGCGCCGCGCTGCCTGTTCCAGACCATCGACATCTCAGGCGACGGAAGCAACAATGACGGGTACGGCCCGCAGACGGCGTACCGGCATTTCGCCTTTGATCGCATCGTGGTCAACGGCCTGGTGATCAACGCTGCGGATTTCGAAGGCGAGTTGTACCTGATCCCGTTTTTCCAGAACAACGTGCTGCATGGGCCTGGCGCCTTTTTGGAAGTGGCGAACGGGTTCGACGATTTCGAACGCGCCATGCGCCGCAAGCTTGAACGCGAGCTGAAGGGACTGGAAATCGGGGCCCTTTCCGAAACACCCACGCCATAACCCGCGCAGTTACAGGTTTGGGTAGTCGTCAGATGCGCCCAATACGCCCCCTACGCAGCCGTCAGTAGATATAGCGGATCTGATCCGTCCAATACCGTTCGACCCGGCGCAGCGATCCCGTAATCTCTTCGATCCCCTCCGACCCGATGACACCCCGGCTTTGCAGCCCTTCGGCGTGACGAGAAAAAAGGTCGGCAACGATGTCCCGAATCTCGCGCCCGCGCGGTGTCAGGCGCACGCGGACCGACCGCCGGTCGATCTCGCATCGCTGGTGGTGCATATACCCCATTTCGACCAGTTTCTTGAGGTTGTAGCTGACATTGCTGCCCTGGTAATAGCCGCGGCTTTTCAACTCGCCTGCGGTTACCTCGTGATCGCCGATATTGAACAGCAACAAGGCCTGTACGGCGTTGATTTCCAGAACGCCGACGCGTTCAAATTCATCCTTGATGACATCCAGCAACAGGCGGTGCAATCGTTCCACCAGCGCAAGCGCCTCAAGATAGCTGGTCATGAAACCCCTGGTTCCGGGCGCGGAGACCTGCATTTCCATACTCATACGATCCTCCGAATTAATCGCGCTGTTCGGGGCAACATGGCGCGAAATCCCGAAAAATCGGTTAAATCGTATGCGACTTTATTTCTGAAAGGTCTGTGCGATGTCCTCGATCAGCGCGGCAAAGGCGCCGGGCGGTGCGACCTGACCGGTCACCCATTGATACAGATCCTGATCATTCTCGTGCAGCAGGGCATCGAATTGGTCCAACCCGGATTGGTCCATCGCAGCCAGGTTGCGGTCGGCATAGGCCGACAGGATCAGGTCCATTTCCTTGATCCCACGGCGCATCGCGCGCATTTTCATGCGCTTTATGCGGACGTCCCGAGGCTCGTTCATTGCCCCTGCTCCAGCATCAGCCGCAGTTTCTTTTCAAGCCGCGCGGCGCGTTCGGCGCTGGCCCTCATCTCGCCCCGGATGGCGCGCAGTTCAGCGACCGCACCGGCCAGTTCCAACCCGCCTTGGTTGTCGTCTGCTGGGCCGTCCATGCCTTCGCCTTCCCCGGTCAGCAGCCACATGATCGAAACATTGATCATGCCCGCCATCATCGACAAGCGGTTTGCCCTTGGTTCCGACAGATCGTTTTCCCAGGCGACAATCGTGGCCTTTTTGACGCCCAACCGGCGGGCCAGTTGTGACTGGGTCATACCGGCGGCTTCGCGCGCCCCCGCCAGACGGTCCCCGAAAGTGGCTGCATCAGGTCCGTACCAGTCGGTTTCGTCGGTCATCTGGGTCTCCAACTTTGGTTTTTCATTGCGCTTGAACGTCATTCGGGCGCACCCTATGACAGACAGGCGAAACATACAAACCGAGGCTGCTCATGAGTTTTCTGTCTGCGACACTGTCGCGCGTCAAACCCTCTCCGACCATCGCGATGACAGCCAAGGCAGCCGAGTTGAAGGCCGCCGGGCGCGATGTCATCGGGCTGAGCGCGGGTGAGCCCGACTTTGACACGCCACAAAACATCAAGGACGCCGCTGTGGCGGCCATTGCGGCAGGCAAGACCAAATATACCGCCCCCGACGGCATCCCCGAACTCAAGCAGGCCGTGTGTGCAAAGCTCAGCCGCGACAATGGGCTGGAATACAGCCCGGCCCAGGTGTCGGTGGGAACAGGCGGCAAGCAAACCCTTTACAACGCCCTGATGGCGACCCTCAACGAAGGGGACGAGGTGATTATCCCCGCGCCCTATTGGGTCAGCTACCCCGACATGGTGCTGCTGGCCGGCGGTACGCCCATTGTCGTTGAAACCACGCTGGAGAACAACTTCAAGCTGACGGCAGAACAGCTTGAGGCCGCAATCACACCGAACACCAAGTGGTTCATCTTTAATTCGCCATCGAATCCGACGGGCGCGGGATACAACGCCGATGAACTCAAACCGCTGACCGACGTCCTGATGCGCCATCCACATGTCTGGGTCATGACGGACGACATGTATGAACATCTTGGATATGACGGGTTTGATTTCTGCACCCCGGCGCAGATCGAGCCCGGTCTGTACGGGCGCACGCTGACCTGCAACGGCGTATCCAAGGCCTATGCGATGACCGGTTGGCGCATCGGCTATGCGGCCGGGCCGGTCGAACTGATCGCAGCCATGCGCAAGGTTCAGTCGCAATCCACGTCGAACCCGTGCTCGGTCAGTCAATGGGCGGCGGTCGAGGCGTTGAACGGCACGCAGGATTTCCTGGCGCCCAACAACGCGATTTTCAAACGGCGCCGGGACCTGGTGGTCGCCAAGCTCAATCAGGTCGAGGGGATTACCTGCCCGACACCCGAAGGCGCGTTCTATGTCTATCCGTCCATTGCGGGCCTGATCGGCAAGACAACACCCGCAGGCACGGTGATAACCGATGACGAGGCCTTTGCCACGGCCCTGTTGGAAGAGGCCAATGTCGCCGTCGTGTTTGGTGCCGCCTTTGGTCTCTCGCCGAACTTCCGGGTCAGCTATGCGACCTCTGACGCGGCGCTGACCGAGGCCTGCGACCGCATACAGCGTTTCTGCGCCGCCCTGACCTGAGCCGGAGTTCAACCATGCCTTCCTCCCTGCCCGAATACTATTTCCGTGTACGCGAAAACGGGGCGGCGGTGTTCAGGATCGACACCGAAAACCGGCAGCAACGCATCGAACTGGACCAGATCGCGGTCGTCAACATTCGCAATGGCGATGTCAAACCGCACGGGCAGCACATCCTGACCGATGCCGACAAGGCCGAGATTGCCAATTGGATGACCGAGCGGAAATCAATCCTGGCCCAGCGGGACATGGACGATATTCATCGCGCCGTCGATTACCTGAACCTGACGACGCAATGGGCCCAGTCAAAGGCGACCGGCGACCAGCTTGAACAGGTCACGGACAGGCTGCTGATGGCAATGCATGACCTGCGCTCGGTTCTGGTGCGCAAGAAATCCGACCGGACCGGCAACAAGACCTAACCTATTGTGCAGGCGCATTCAGCGCCCGCACCGAGCGTAGCCAGAACCGCGCCATCAGCATGACCGCGGCACAGGCCAGGCCCAGCACCAGCCCCAACCAGACGCCAATCCCGCCCAGCCCCTGAGGGAAGCCGAAATAATACGAGGCCGGGATACCCACGACCCAATAGCTGAGCGCGGCCATGACCATCGGCACCTTGGCGTCCTGCAACCCGCGCAACAGGCCCAAGGCGATCACCTGCGCGCCGTCCACCAGTTGAAACAGCGCGGCCATGGCAAGCAGCCCCACCCCGATCGCCAGGATCGCGGGCCGCTGCGGATCGTCCGGTTCCATGAACAGTGAAATCAGCGGCTCGGCGCAGGTCAGGAACAGAACAATCGTCAGCGCAGACATGATCAGCGACATCGCGGTGATCGCAATGGCCCCTTTCTCAAGATGTGCCCCGTCTCGTCGCCCCATCGCATTACCCGCCCGGATCGTCGCCACGTTCGACAACCCCAGGTGAACCATGAACGTGGCCGATGCCAGGTTCAGCGCAATGCCATGCGCGGCAAGGGGAACCGGCCCCAGCCACCCCATCATGACGGCCGATGTTGCAAACATGCTGACCTCGGCCAGCGTTGTCAGCCCGATGGGAACCCCAAGGCGCAATACGTTCAGGAACATCTCCCAATCGGGGCGCCAGAACCTCTGGAACAGGCTGTGTTCCGGCAGCGATCGCACCGCATAGACCACCACCGCACCCAGCGAAACGATCTGCGTCACGACCGAGGCGATGGCCGCGCCAATCACGCCAAGCTCGGGCGCGCCCCAATTGCCAAAGATCAGGGCAAAGTTCGTGATCCCGTTTACCACCGCGGCAGCAACCGTGATCCACAGCACGATCTGGGTTCTTTCCAGGGCCGCCAAATAGGATTTGAGCACCATCACCAAAAGCGCAGGAAACAGCCCCCACCCCGCCACACGCAAGTATTGCGCCGCCGTCCGCGCCACCTCTGGCTCCTGTTTCAAGAGGATCAGAACCGGATAGGCCCACCACAGCAACGGCATCACCAAAGCCGCGTAAAGCAGCGACAACCACAACCCCATCCGCGTAGAGCGTCGGATACTGGTCTCATTCTCCTCGGCCGCAGCCGTCGCCACCATCGGCATGACGGCCCAGCCAAATCCGGCGCCGAACAGAAACAGGACAAAGAAATAGCTGCCCGCCAGGGTCACCGCGGCCAAGGCTTCGACCCCGTACCAGCCCAGCATGACGGTATCGGTCAGGCCAATCGCAAACTGCGCCAGATGCCCCCCGATCAACGGAAGACCCAGCACGGTAATGGCCCGGAAATGGCCCCGATATGTCATCGCCTTGCTCATCCGCCAGCAATATTCGGCGCCCGGTTCCGGGGCAAGAGGCGATCACGAAATTTCACCTTGAGACTTGCAAGTCGGTGGACGTCCAAGGCGGTTCCGACAAGCGAAACCGCACATCCCGGCGTTCACCCCACCCGCGTATCCGGATGAAGCGCCGTCCCCAGAATGTGATCAGACCGGTGAATGACGTGATGCGCCTGCCCCACGATCAGCGGGTCGGGGCGCCCGACAACTGCGTGATCCTTGTCGGGGTAATCAAGGGATGCCAGGAAATGGCGCATGCAGTTCAAACGCGCCCGTTTCTTGTCATTTGATTTCACAATGGTCCACGGCGCGTCAGCAGTATCGGTATAAAAGAACATCGCCTCTTTCGCCTCGGTATAATCGTCCCACTTATCCAGGCTCGCCTTGTCAATCGGCGACAGCTTCCACTGTTTCAAAGGATCGGTCTCGCGGCTTTTGAAGCGCCTTTGCTGTTCGGCCCGCGTTACCGAAAACCAATACTTGTACAACTGAATCCCCGACCGGACGAGCATACGTTCCAACTCGGGCGTCTGGCGCATGAATTCAAGATATTCGTTGGGCGAACAAAACCCCATGACCCGCTCGACACCGGCGCGGTTGTACCAGGACCGGTCATAGAACACCATTTCGCCGAGCGTCGGCAATTCCTGCACATACCGCTGATAGTACCACTGGCCTTTTTCTTCCCAGGTTGGCTTGTTCAACGCCACCACCCGCGCCTGCCGTGGGTTGAGATGTTCCATGAACCGCTTGATCGTTCCGCCCTTGCCGGCCGCATCGCGCCCTTCGAACAGCAAAACGAACCGCTGCCCGGTATCCTGCGCCCATAATTGCACCTTCAGCAGTTCGGCCTGCAACAGGGCCTTCTGCGCCTCATAGGTCGCGCGCGCAAGCTTGCGGCCATAGGGGTATTTCCCGCTCTCGAAGGCTTGCCGGATTTTCTCGGGGCTCGGTAATGCCGCCTCTGTCGTTGCCACGCGCGGTGCGCCAATGTCAGTTCGTTTTCCTTCAACCAGGGTCGCTGAATCCATGCGCCAGTCCTTTCGTGTGATGACCGCGGCAAAGGCTACCGCAAACATGCGTTTTCTGCTTTGATGCGCATCAAGAAAACAGGCCAATCCCGGCCGCAGGGCCGCGACTGACCCGCCGCTGCAAAAGGTCTGACATGGACACGCAATTCACATCCCTGAACGGCAACCGCTTCTTTCTGCAAAGCTGGGGTGCCCCCGACAAACCCCTGTTGCTGATGCTGCACGGTTTCCCCGAATACAGCGGAGGCTGGAGCGATCTGGCACCACATCTGGAGCACGCATTTCATTGCATTGCCCCTGATCAGCGCGGATATGGCCAAAGCTGGGCTCCCCGGGGCACCTCTCATTACACGCTCTCCAGCCTGGTCTCCGACATGGCCGCCCTGATCGAGACATACGGGTCGCGCGCATGGGTTCTGGGCCACGACTGGGGCGCATCGGTTGCCTATGGGCTGGCCATGTCCCGGCCAGACCTGGTCGCGCGCCTGATCGTGGCAAACGGTGTCCACCCGGTGCCGTTCCAACGCGCAATGGCTGCGGGCACGGCCCAATCCAAAGCCTCGCAATACATCAACGCGCTGCGCGCGCCCGATGCGGCCGAACATTTGTCTGCCGATAATTTTCGCCGCCTCGAACGGTTCTTCCGCCACGGTATGGGGCTCGACTGGCTGACCGACGACCGCCTTGCGCTCTACCGTACCGAATGGGCCCGACCGGGACGCCTGGATGCAATGCTGAACTGGTATCGCGCCTCGCCGCTGGTTGTCGCCGAGCCCGGCAAACCCCGCACCGACCTTCCCAACCTTCCAACAGACCGGTTGCGCATCCAATGCCCGCATCTTCTGCTGTGGGGGCCTGATGACCGCGCGCTGCTTCCCGAAACGACCCAAGGTCTTGAAACCTTTGCCACCGACCTCACCCGCATCACGATCCCGGGCACCGACCACTGGCTGCACCACCAGAAACCACAGGACGTCGCCCGCGCGATTCTCACCTGGACCAACCCACGCTGATCCGCTCCTTCATCTGGCCAGAAATATCCCGGGGAGCGCGAGGGGCTGGCCCCTCGCCCCTATCCGCCTAGCGATGGCCCCAATCATCGGAATTGTCCGCATTGTTCGGCGACAAGCCAAGCACATCGCCCTGCGTCGAACACCCAAGGCCCAGAACCGTCCGGTTGGCATAGGCGAAATAGGCGCAAACCTGATTGATCTCCAGAATCTCGCCATCATCCCACCCGGCCTGCCGCAGCGCGTCTACGTCCCGCTCCTCCATCTGCGCCGGGGCCTGGGTCAGCTTGCGCGCATAGCGCATCGCCACGACCTGCGCTTCGGACAAGGGGCCCGCCCCGGGATCCTCCGCCGCGATGGCGCGTTGGATCGCGTCCGCCCGGCCCGGGTCTTTCAACAGCCGTTGCAGACCCGCAAAGTGATGATCGACGCAATAGCTGCAACCGTTGAGCGAACTCACCCACACCCCAAGGACCTCCAGAAACCACTTGGGCACTTTGTTGCCCGAATGATGCAGCACCGCCTTGTAGATCGCCATATGCCCTTCCATCGAATGCGGGCGCAAACCATGGGCCATCATGATGTTGTCCACATTCCCACCGGGCCCCGCGACACGTTCATAAAGCGCCCGCAAACGGCCCGTGGCCTCGTTGAATGAAATGGTCCTGATCCAGCTCATGCCCTGCCTCCCTGCGTCCCGAACAACTGGACCCGTGTTGCCCTGAAATTGCAATCCCCGACGGCGCGAGTTTTCCACAACACTTCGCGCCCCTCTTCCCCCGACACACATCACCTGCCATAATGGGGCAAACCCAAGAACAAGAGCAGACCCCATGCCCGACGACCTGTTGACGCCCAGCGCCACCGCAACCTATGACGCCTCTTCGATCGAGGTTCTTGAAGGTCTGGAACCGGTTCGCAAACGCCCCGGCATGTATATCGGCGGCACGGATGAACGCGCGCTTCATCACATGGTTGCCGAAATCCTCGACAACTCGATGGACGAGGCGGTCGCAGGCCATGCCAACCGGATCGAGGTCGAACTGCACGCAGATTACGCCCTGACCGTGCGTGACAACGGGCGCGGCATTCCCATCGACCCGCACCCGAAATTCCCGGACAAGTCGGCGCTTGAGGTGATCCTGTGCACCCTGCACGCGGGCGGCAAGTTCTCGGGCAAGGCCTATCAGACCTCGGGCGGTTTGCACGGTGTGGGCGCATCCGTGGTGAACGCCCTGTCGGATTCGATGGTCGTACAGGTGGCGCGCGACAAGCAGCTCTTTGAACAACGCTTTTCGCGCGGTGTTCCGCAAGGCCCCGTGGAAAAGATCGGCGCGGCCCCCAACCGGCGTGGCACCACGGTGACATTCCATGCGGACGCCGACATATTCGGCCACCACAAGTTCAAACCCGCGCGGCTGTTCAAATCCATCCGCTCCAAGGCCTACCTGTTCTCGGGCGTCGAGATTCGCTGGAAATCCGCCATCGACGACGGCGAGACCCCGACCGAAGCGACGTTCCATTTCCCCGGCGGCCTGTCCGACTATCTCAAGGAAACGATGAACGGCTCGTCGACCTATGCCGAACAGCCCTTTGCCGGCACCGTGGATTTTCAGGAAAAATTCAACACGCCGGGCAAGGTCGAATGGGCGATCAACTGGACACCCTCGCGCGATGGGTTCATCCAGTCCTATTGCAACACCGTTCCCACGCCCGAAGGCGGCACCCATGTGGCAGGCTTCTGGTCGGCCATCCTCAAGGGGATCAAGGCCTATGGCGAGCTGATCAACAACAAGAAGGCCGGGCAGATCACGCGCGACGATCTGATCACCGGCGGCTGTGCCTTGGTCTCGTGTTTCATCCGCGAGCCGGAATTCGTGGGCCAGACTAAAGACCGCCTGGCCACGGTCGAGGCGCAGCGGCTGGTCGAAAACGCCGTTCGTGACCATTTCGACAACTGGCTGGCCGCCGACACGAAATCCGCCGGGGCCATTCTCGACTTTCTGGTTCTGCGGGCCGAAGAACGCCTGCGCCGCCGCCAGGAAAAGGAAACCGCCCGCAAGTCAGCCACCAAGAAACTGCGCCTGCCGGGCAAGCTGGTGGATTGTTCCGCCACCAATCGCGAAGGTACCGAGCTGTTCATCGTCGAGGGCGACTCGGCCGGTGGATCGGCCAAGATGGGCCGTGACCGCAAAACACAGGCCCTGCTGCCCCTGCGCGGCAAGATCCTGAACGTGCTGGGCGCGGCAAGTTCGAAACTGGGCACCAATGCCGAGATCAATGACCTGACCCAGGCGCTGGGTGTGGGCCTTGGCACCAAGTTCAACGTCGACGACCTGCGTTATGACAAGATCATCATCATGACCGACGCCGATGTGGACGGGGCGCATATCGCCTCGCTCTTGATGACGTTCTTCTTTACCCAGATGCGGCCGATGATCGACGCGGGCCACCTGTACCTGGCCTGCCCGCCGCTCTATCGCCTGACCCAAGGGGCCAAGCGCGTCTATTGCCTGGACGAGGCCGAGCGCGACGAATGGCTAGCCAAGGGGCTGGGCGGTAAAGGCAAGATCGACGTATCCCGCTTCAAGGGTCTGGGCGAAATGGACGCCAAGGACCTGAAAGAAACCACGATGGACCCCAAATCCCGCAAACTGATCCGCGTCACCATAGATGAGGACGAACCCGGCGAAACCGGTGACCTGGTCGAGCGCCTGATGGGCAAAAAGCCCGAACTGCGGTTCCAATACATCCAAGAGAACGCGCGGTTTGTGGAGGAGTTGGATGTTTAATGGCCACTGAGTTCGATAGACCTATGAAAAAAGAACACTAATTTTGCCCCTAGCTTCTGCCACAGAGCATGAGAACCTTAAAAAAACACGAAAATCGCTGTATTTCTCAGTAGCCTTTACCTTTGCAATTGCCAATGCTGAGCTAATGAGCGATCAGGTTTCGATCTTTGGATTGAGCATCGCCGTCGTGCAATCCGATCTGATGTCCTTCGGACAACTCGTCACTGTCTTTCTGTTGGCAATCTTCTCTCTGCATAGTCTTGTAGCCTTTGTCGAGGCAATGTCCGTGTTGCTTAAACGGATTAACGAACGTTGGAATACCCGTTCAATGGCTGACATTACAAGAATTAACCAGGAACTGTACGGGGATCCTTCGTTTGACTACGACAATCCATACGAGCACTTAGAGCAATGGGATTATCAGCATATTACTGAAAGCGAAAAGCGCGCCAAGATTGAAAACTTTGTCGCAACATTGGTGGATGTCGTCACTGGTTTGCGAAACTTTATTTTAGAGTATTTACTAGTCTTAGTAGCCTCAATCTTCGCGCTTCGTAACCCGAAGATCATTGGTACTCTGGTGCAAAGTTGGCAGGCTTTCTGAGAGTACCTCAGCCATCCCAGCCTGCCGCAACCCTCGTCGACGCCGCCAAAAAGCAGAATCTCCCTCGGCAAAACGCGGCGGGCCGGGCCAAAGTTTGGTTCCCCTGCTGGAACAGAGCAACTTGCCGCCGTTCCCCAATCCAACCGACCTGCGCTGCCCCCCTGAACACTTACCCAATTACTCTTAAAATCAGTCCGGCGTTTCCATAATTTCAACAAACTTCACATGTTTACAAATCCCGAAAACCGGTCCCGTTCAGGGCGTTCAGGCAAGACCTTCAAAGGAAGACGTTGTGAACAAAAGACATCTGATTATTGCGTTCGCGCTGGCCTCGGTGCTGGCCGGGTGCATGACCCAAACGCAATATGATCGCTACTAGGCCGGATTGCCGCTGCAGAACTTTGCCTACAAGGCCGGAACGACGCCCGCGGTCGTTCAGCGCGACCAGACGAATTGCCAGGTCTTCGCCGCGCAGCAGGTTCCGGCAAACCAGGTCGTCAGCACGACGCCTGTGATTTCATCCCCCACCCAGACATATTGCAACCAGATCGGTACCCAGACCTTTTGCAATACCACCGGCGGGCAGACCTTTGGCGGGCAGGTCACGACGACCGACACCAATGCCGGTCTGCGCCAGCGCGTCTTTGGGCAATGCATGGCCGACAAAGGCTATCGTTATGTCAACATTCCGACCTGCCCCGAAGGCGTGGCCCTGGATACCGCAGACACGCTTCTGCCGCTCAGCCGGACGACCTGCTACCGGATGACACCGGACGGGCGCGGCACGATCGGCAATTACTGACGGCACAAGGCTTTTCGGGCGGCAGGGAAAGCGCGCTTGCCGCGCGCAACCGTGGGCGGGCCTGCACCCAAGGCGCGTTGATTTCACATCGGCGTTGCCGGTCTGCGCTGAACAGCGGAATGCCCCGACCGCCGGGCTTGCCAACAACTGCGCGTGAGGAGTGTTGCCAGACCCCGCGCAGGTCTTACACTCGGCCCCATGAGTTTCATTGCGGAAAATCAGCTGCCCTTGCTGATCCTGTTCTTTGTGTTCGGCTCGGTCGGCACCGCGTTTCTGTTTCGCAAACCCGCAGGTCACCGGGCGTGGAAACTTGCGGACCTGGTCTGGGTCGTTCTGGGCGGTCTGGGCGCGCTGGTCGCAGTTCTGGCCGGTCTCTATACCGCTGACAGTTCACGGCTGGACCGGCAGATTGACGTGGCCTATGCGGCGACGCAAGCCTTTGACCGGGACGCCGCGCGGTTCCGGTTGCGGTTCTGTGATCCGGCCTATGACAGCGACATCAGGGTGCTGTGCGACAAGGTCGAGTTTCTGTCAGCCTCGACCGCCAGCAATGCCGACCTGCCCTTGTTCATTGCCGTCACGGACGAGGTGGCCCCGTTGCGGGGCCTGCATTTCCTGGTCGGTGCGCAAGCCGGGTCCGATGCGCAGGACATGCGGGAAAAGGCATCAAAGGCCGATGCGTTCGATATTGAACAGTTCCTTGTTTTCACCTCGGTCGATGAACGCACGCAGGCCGCCATCGACAATATGCGCCGCAAGGTCCCCGCCATTGCCGGGGATTACGTCATCCTGGCACAAAGCTATGATGACCTGATCGAACAGGTCGGCAAACTGAAGGATGAATGGGAATACCTGCAGGCCAATGCCCATATCCTTGGCCTTCAGATCATCGCCCTGTGCCTTGTCAGCTTTGCCGCGCCGTTCCGCCTGGGCAAATCCGTGGTCGAGCTGCGCGGCAGCTTCAGCGCCGGTAGGACTGCGCCAGCCGCTCTGGATCTGCCCCAAAGTAATAGCGCGCCAGAGTCCACAGGTTCCGCGCCCCACGCCGAAACCAGCCCTGTCGATCATACCGCTCGGCACTCGTAACCGCCTGCGCGTTCAAAAGTACGGCGCGCGGCAGGGCACGGATCAGGGCGACGTCCTCCATCAGAGGCTGATCGGGAAAGCCGCCCGCCGCCTGGTAGAGCTTGCGCGGCACGACCAGCCCCTGATCGCCATAGGGCAGGCCGAACAGCCGGGTGCGCAGGTTGGCCCAGCCCGCAACCCAGGCGGGCCAGCCGCCCTTGGCGCGGAACGCAAGCCGGAACACCGCTGGCCGCTCGCTTTTCAGATGCTCGGCAACCGGTTCGGTCCAACCGTCCTGCAACGCGGTATCCGCATGCAGAACCAGCAACCATTCCCCCTTGGCCACGGCGCATCCCCGCCGCAATTGCCCGCCGCGCGATGCAGGGCCCGATACGATCTCGGCCCCGGCCTCCTCGGCAATCTCCAGGGTGTGATCCGTCGACCCGCCATCGGTTATGATCAGTTCGCGGATCAGACCGGTATGCAGACCTTCCATCAACACCGGCAGGCTGCGCGACAGCTCGGCCTCTGCGTTCAGGGTTGGAATGATAATACTTATCGGGGCTGGCATATCCGATACCCTCTGGCCATGGCTGTCAGAACTCCTATATCACGAGGCCAGAGGATTTGACGAGGACCCGCCCATGCCCACCCGCCGTGTACTGAGCCTGACCGGTCCTGACACCCAAAGTTTTCTGCAAGGCCTGGTGACCAACGATATTGCCGGCCTGCAGGATGGGCTGGTCTATACCGCCCTGCTGACACCACAAGGCAAATACCTGGCCGATTTTTTCCTGAAACGGGACGCAGGCGCGGTGCTTGTGGATGTTGCCGAAGAACTGGCCGATGGCTTGGCAAAGCGTCTTGGCATGTACAAGCTACGCGCCAACCTGTCGATCAATTCAACGGACCTGCAGGTCCAGCGTGGAACCGGCCCTGCCCCGATGGGCGCCCTGCCCGACCCGCGCCATCCCGATATGGGGTGGCGGGCCTATTCAACCGCAGCCGAAAGCGACGACGGATCGGACTGGGATGCGATCCGTGTACGCCACTGCATTCCGGAAACCGGCATCGAGCTGACACCCGACAGCTATATCCTGGAATGCGGTTTCGAAGCCCTGAACGGCGTGGATTTCCGCAAAGGCTGCTATGTCGGCCAGGAGGTCACGGCCCGCATGAAACACAAGACCGAACTGCGCAAAGGGTTGCGGCGCGTGTCCGTTGATGGCCCGGCGGATACCGGAACCGAAATTCAGTCCGGCGGCAAGCCCGCGGGCACGCTGTTCACGCGCTCTGGCGACCGCGCCATTGCCTATCTTCGGCTTGACCGGGCGGGCGAGGATATGCGCGCCGGCGACGCGGTGATTGGACTGCTGCCCTGACCTCGACAGGCTGTTGCAGTTGCGGCACTGGTTCTATTCTATACTGGCAGGTCAGTTTGCCCGCCTTGTCGTGCAGGATATGACTGCTCACAGGTCTGACTGATCGGAAAAACCAATGCTTCAGCTTTATGCCGCCATCTGGCGCGTCAGTTCTGGACGCCAGATCTTCTTGATCCTGCTGTCTCTGGCCGTGGCGGCCCTGGCTGCGGCGCCGTTGGAATTTCAGCGCGATATCGTAAATCACCTGACGGAAAAGAATGTTGACGAAGGCCGGCTGATATTGCTGTGCGCGGGGATGATGGGCGTCATCGTCCTTAGCCTTGCTTTGAAATGGGTTTTGGGGTTTCGCGCCGGCACTTTGGGCGAAGACGTCATCCGCCTGATCCGCCAACGACTGTTGGCCAGGGCGATCGACGTGGACGAAACTGGAGAGAACTTGCGCACGGGGACCATGACCACCGCCATATCCGCCGAGGCCGAAGAGCTTGGCAAATTCGCGGGTGGTGCTTTTTCCGATCCGGTTGTCCAGATTGGCACGCTGATCAGCGTGATCGGCTACATCTCCTCGACCCAACCCGGGCTGGGCATTATCGCGCTATCGATGATCGTCCCGCAGATCGCCATCGTTCTGGCGTCACAACGAAAGGTAAATGTATATGTCGCCGAGCGGGTTCGCATCTTGCGCAGCGCGACCGATCACCTGACGGTGGACAAGATCGAAGAGGTCACCCAGGACGTGCATGACCAGTTCGACGCCATCTATGAAACCCGGCGCAGCATGTTCCTGTGGAAACTGTCGACCAAGTTTCTTTTGAGCGTCATCAACGGGGCCGGAACCGTCGGGGTTTTGATGCTGGGCGGCTGGCTTGTCCTGAATGGCGATACCGATATCGGCACCGTGGTCGCCGCGACCAGCGGCCTAAGCCGGTTACAGGGCCCGACATCGTTTCTTATTTCCTTTTACAGGCAGGTCAGCGCGAACCGTATCAAATACGAACTGCTACAGGAACTGTTCGGTCCGGACCGCGAGAAATACCGGCAAGCCAGACCCTAGGGCCAAGAAACAAGAAAGACCGCGCGGCGCGTGCCGTCGCGGTCCTTGATGGAAAATGATACTTGGCCAAGGCTTAGGCGCGTTCGGAATACTCCATGGATTCCGTGTTCACGATGATCATCTCGTCCTGACCGATAAAAGGCGGCACCATGACCTTTACCCCGTTATCCAGGATCGCGGGTTTGAACGAGTTTGCCGCGGTCTGGCCTTTTACGACCGGTTCAGTTTCCACGATCTTGCAGGTGACCTTTTGCGGCAGGGTCGCGTTCAGCGCCTCGCTTTCATAGAATTCCACCACAATTGTCATCCCGTCCTGCAGGAACGGGCGACGGTCGCCCAGCAGCTCCGCAGGCAATTCGATCTGCTCATAGGTCTCGGAATCCATGAAAACCAGCATTCCGTCGGATTCGTACAGGAATTGCTGATCTTTCTGTTCAAGGCGGACCCGTTCGACCTTGTCCGCCGAACGGAAACGTTCATTCAACTTGGACCCGTTGCGCAGGTTGCGCAATTCGACCTGGGCAAACGCACCGCCCTTACCCGGCTTGACATGGTCGACCTTGACCGCTGCCCACAACCCGTCGTTATGCTCAAGCACATTGCCGGGGCGAATTTCGTTCCCATTTATCTTGGGCATGACTTAAATCCTTCACAAACGGTTGATGCGTCAGTTGCCGTCCCTATATCTGGCGGGATCACGCCTGACAAGACAACGAAACCTTGTGTTGCACGCGCAAAAGCCATGCAACAAACGCAGGGCAGATATGCAAATTAGGTGTATCCGAATCGCGGCGAATAGGTCATAAGGGCCGTCACGCCGAAAATTACAAGAGCAAGAACAACAAGGAAGACGAGATGAAAGATTTCGTTGACGGCACAGCCTTTAACAATGAGCAAGGCAATCGTGCTCGGAAACTTTTCGCAGCCGTCGTACTGGCTGCTCTGGATGACGCCATCGCCGACGACAAGAAATACGGCAATGGTCCTGAACAGATCGCCCGCTGGGCCCGCTCGCGTGATGGGCGCGAAGTGTTGTCCTGTGCGGGGATCGATCCGAATGAACGCGTCGTAGGCGGGCTGATGGAATTCGTTGGCCGCGGTGTACGGACCTCTGTCGCGCTGTCGCGCGAGGAAAGCGAACGTCGCAACGCAGCACAGCAGGCCGAAGCCGCCTGATCTATCGCTGCAATTACTGAAAAAACGCGCCTCTTCACTCGGGGCGCGTTTTTCTTTGTTCTATGGTCAGGGATGGCGCGCGTGCCCCCCCGGGCCGCAAATGCGACGGGCCACAAAAGTTACGCAGCCGCCGCTTGCCGGGGCTTCCCCTTTGTCTCGAATTCAGGTCATCTGCACGGCGATACAGGAGGCGGGCCATGGTACGGTCAATCATGATTCAGGGCACCGGCAGCAATGTCGGCAAGTCGGTCTTGGTGGCCGGTCTGGCGCGTGCCTATACACGTCGTGGCCTGAATGTTGCCCCGTTCAAACCGCAGAACATGTCAAACAACGCCGCCGTAACGGAAAACGGGGGCGAGATCGGGCGCGCGCAGGCGCTTCAGGCGCGCGCGGCGCAACGTCCGGCGCATACGGATATGAACCCGATCCTGCTGAAGCCCGAAACCGATACAGGTGCGCAGATCATCGTGCAGGGCAGAAGATCCGGCACCATGAAGGCGGGCGATTACCGCAAGAACAAGACCGATCTTCTGGCGGCGGCCCTGCAGAGCTTTGACCGGCTCTGCGCCGATGCAGACCTGGTGCTGATCGAAGGCGCGGGCAGCCCGGCCGAGACCAACCTGCGTCCGGGCGACATCGCGAATATGGGGTTCGCCAGCGCCGCGGGCGTGCCGGTGATCCTGGTCGGCGACATCCACCGGGGCGGCGTGATCGCCCAGATCGTCGGGACACAGGCGGTTCTGGACCGCGACGACCTGGCCCTGATCCGGGGCTTTGCCGTCAACCGGTTCAAAGGCGATGTCAGCCTGTTTGACGAAGGCCGGGACGATATCGCCACCCGCACGGGCTGGCCTTGCCTGGGGGTTGTGCCCTGGTTCCACGATGCGTGGAAACTTCCGGCCGAAGACATGATGGACATTCGCTCGCATCACGGCGGCGCGTGCAAGATCGCCGTTCCTCAGCTTGAGCGTATGGCGAATTTCGACGACCTCGACCCGCTTTCGGCTGAGCCGGGCGTGACGGTTGAAATCATCCCCGCCGGTCGGGCCCTGCCGGGTGACGCGGATTTGGTCCTGTTGCCGGGCAGCAAGTCCACAATCGGCGACCTGGCGTTTTTCCGGGCGCAAGGCTGGGATATCGACCTTCAGGCGCATGTGCGCCGCGGCGGGCATGTGCTGGGCCTGTGCGGCGGCTATCAGATGCTGGGGCGAACCATTTCCGACCCACAGGGCGTTGACGGCACGCCGGGTGTGGTTCCGGGCCTGGGGCTGCTGGATGTCGATACCGTTATGGGCGGACAGAAACAGGTCACGCTGCGGCAGGCGACCGCGCTGCCGGGCGGTGAACCCGTTACCGGTTACGAAATCCACATGGGGCACACCAAGGGCCCCGATTGTGAACGTACCTGGCTGGAAATCGACGGCCGGCCAGAAGGTGCGGCCAGTGCCAATGGCCGAATACGGGGCAGCTATCTGCACGGTGTCTTTTCGTCCGACCCGTTTCGCGCCAGCTACCTGCGCCAGTTCGGTGCCGCCTCATCCATCACCTACGAGGATGATGTCGAACGCACGCTTGATGCGCTGGCATCCCATCTGGAAAAGCACCTGGATCTGGACCTGTTGCTGTCCCTTGCGCAGACGCCAATGGGCACCTGACACCTTTAGTCGAGGTCTTGCGCTGCCAATGCGCGATTGATTTCGCGGCGCACCATCTTGCGGACGTTTCGCGTGATACGTTCGCCCAACGCCCCCTGCAATTCCTGCCGCACGATCTCGGCAACCATCTCTTGCAGGGCGTCGGGGTCCAGTGCCTGCACATCCACAGGAAGTTCGGGCGCGGAATGCTGAATGATATCGCCTCCCTGCACCCCGCCGTCACGGGCGACTGTCGGGTTTCGAACGGCTTCGGCGACCTCGGGCTGGGTGTCTTCGATATCCTCGGGCTCATCGTCCTGGGACACGTCGCCCGAGGCCGCAGCGGCGAACCCGGTATCCGTATTCCAGTCCATGTTGCCGGTCGGCGTGCCGGAATAGGCGTCATCGCTTTCGCCATCCGGTTCCCACTGATCCTCGGTTCGGGCAATCGCCTCTTCCAGCGCCTCGATCTTGGCGCTCAGGCTACCGGCCAGATCGGCCGGGTTTTCATCTGGGTGATCGGTTTCGGCCGAAACGGCCGCTTCGGCCGCTTTGACGTTTTTACCGGGCTGAACAATATCGCAGCTGCGCAGCAACATAGGCCGCGTCAGGTCATTGGCGGCGGACGCTGCCGGAGCGCCCCTGTCGTCTTGCGGAACAGGACGTGCCGAAACCTCGGCCGACAGGTTCAATGGGGCGGGGTCATCCTTGGGTTGTTTTCCAACCCTCAGCGCATCCGTCAGAACCAGCTTGCCGGGCTTGCGCGCCACAGGCGGCTGACCCGGATCAGGAAGGATGCGGCCTTCCTCGCTGACGAGTCGCCTGATCGACGACAGAACGTCTTCGACACCCTTTTTCGCTACATTGTCTGCCATTGTTCTCTACCGCTCTTGCCCTAGGGCCGAGTGTAGCCAAACAAGGCCGCGCTCACAACAGATAGTAACGCCGGTCAGTCCCGGCGCAACGCTTTGAGTACCCGATCCAGATCGCGGCTTTGCTTGCTGACCTGTGACGGCGCTTTTTTGACCAGATTGTAATACAGCGTCGGGTCGTAGATCTGCACCGCCAGCCCCAGCCGTTCGGCTGTCAGCAGGCCCTGCGCCTGCAACAGTTGATAGGCCGCAAGCGAACGCTCGGTTCGTGAAACGACCTCGGCCAACTGTGCATCCAGCAGGTCTTGCTGAGCGGTCAGCACATCCAGCGTGGTCCGCGCGCCCAGAGTGGCCTCTTCGCGAATCCCGTCAAAGGCGACCTGCGATGCACGGACACGTTCTGTCGATGCGCGCAGGCTTGCTGTCGATGTCTCGAACCGGACATAGGCATCGGTAACGCCCTGGGTCACGTCTTTCTGGACGTTCAACAGGTTCGCCCGCGATGCATCACGCGTCGCCATCGAGCGCCGGATATTGGCGGCCAGACGGCCACCGGCATAGATCGGCTGGTTGAGGCTGAGCGATACGCCCGCGTCATTCTGATAGTCGTCGTCGTCGAAATCCTCGCGGACACCGGCATTGGCGCCAAGGCTGACATTCGGCCCCAGGGCCGCGCGTTGCTGTTGCACAACCAGATCCAGCGCACGGACCTGATGTTGCGCCGACAGGATCGACGGGTGGTTTCTTTGCGCCAGCGACATCGCCTCGGATACCGAACGCGGCAGGTTCGGCAGGCTGGGCTGCCCGGCTGTCCGGCCCGGCTGTTTGCCGACTGCATTCACGTATTCCGCCTGCGCCGTGCTCAGGTCACCGCGCGCATCGGCCAGATCGGCCTGCGAACTGGCCAGCTGCGACTCGGACAGGGCGACGTCGGTGCGGGTGACCTCGCCCACTTCGAACCGGTCCTGCGACGCGCGCAGTTCCTCGGCGGAAAGGTTGACGTTGTTCTCGCGGATTTGAACGGTCTCTTCCTGCAGCAACACGCTCAGATAGGCGGTCGCGGCCCGGAACAGGACCTGCTGTTCGATTTCCTGCAAGGTCTGCCGTGTCGACAGGACGGTTTCCTGGGCCGACTGTTTGGCCAGAACCGACGCGCCGCCGTCATACAACAGCTGCGTCAGGGTCAGGCCCGTGAAGAACCGGGCAGGATTGACGCTCCCCACGCTCGTTCCCGACCGCGTCTTGGTGTATTGCTGGCTGATATCCACCGCCCAGTTGATCACCGGACGCAGCGCCGCCAGCGCGATGGCCACATCTTCGTCAGCCGCACGCAGCAGGGCACGGTTCTGTTCGAGCAGGCCACTGGTATTGTAGGCGCCGATGAACGCATCCGTCAGGTTATCGGCCCAGGCCGGACGCCCGGGAAGCGTGCTCAACGCCAGACCAGCCGTCACCGCCAGCGCTTTGACCAGCTTTCCTCGGGTCATTCTAGGCATACCCATTCCCTCTCAAATCAAAATAATACTGCCTCGCAGGCAGTTTGCGTCTTTGTTTTCAACTAATCAAGGCGACAGAGAAAACTGTTGCCGGACTATAGCGAAAATACACTGTCCGCAGCAAAACCCGGCAGGACCGGCGCGCTGGCATTGAATGCAAACCGCCAGCTGACTTTTCCACCCGATTTGCGCCCGATACGAACCGTGCCCAGATCGCCATCCATGAACAGGCAGGCGATGCGGCCATGTTCCTTGAGTTGATCCAGCAGAGCGTCAGGAACCTGTGCCACGCCGCCCTGCACCATGATCACGTCATAGGGCCCGTGTTCCGCGGCCCCCTTTTCCAGCGGGCCGGTATGGATGATGGCATTGTCGACATCCGCCTCCATCAGGACAGATTGCGCCTCTTCCGCAAGGGTCTCGTCCTGCTCGACACCAACCACCAGCTGCGCCATCCGCGCGGCAACCGCGGTCGAATAACCAAGCGCCGGTGCGATATCCAGAACGACCTCGTTGCTGGTAATGTTCAATGCGTCCAGGATCTTGGCCAGTGTTCGCGGCTCAAGCAGGCAGCGGTCGCCGGACAGCTCGACAAGATCGCCGACATAGGCGGCCTCGCGCTGCGCGTCGGGCACGAAATTCTCTCGTTTCACGGTCAGCATCGCGTCGATAATGGGGAACTTGGTCACATCGGATGGCCGTATCTGCGTGTCGACCATGGTGCGGCGTCGGGCTGCGAAATCTGTCATGTGATCGCTCATTCTTTTTCCCAGGTTGAAGGGCTTTTGCCACATCCGCCCCGCACCGGCAACGGTCCGGAACGCGAATTCTTGCCCTGCGACAATAGAGGACCGGAAAACCGCCCCCAAGGAAAGCCCCCACCGCCCGGCAAATTTCCCCGCAACCCACTGGACGTCCGCCCCCAAAGCTGCTAGAACCGCTTCCACACCACGGCAAGTAATTGATTTTACTGCAAAAGGCGAGTTGGCGGAGTGGTGACGCAGCGGATTGCAAATCCGTGTACACCGGTTCGATTCCGGTACTCGCCTCCAATCTTTAAGAAGCGTTTGCGTAATCTGCCCTCTCCGCTCCTGCGGGTTAGAAGCGTATTTCGGAAATTTGCGTTTCCAAATCGGGGCCTTCCTTTAGTGTTTTTTGCCCTGGGCAACGCGCTTCTTGGGTTTTCATTGTCAGGCAGAGACTTGGGTTTTTTCGTTTGCAGCGTCAGTTGCTGTTGCGTTGGCGCGCTGGGAAAGCCCGGGCGTCGTCGGGGCACCCTGCGCGGGTCACGGCCGCGCGCAGGAACAGAACACCGAGTCGACGCGGCCTCAGGCCCCGGCACCTTGCGGGATGACCTCATATCCCGGCTCTTCGGGTTCGTCGTCCTGCATTTCCGCCGGAAATCCGGGCGCGCGGATATCCAGGCCGGTCGCTTGTTCCAGCCGTTTGATGATGTTGGGCGACAATTCCCGCGCGCCGAACCGGGCTATTCCGTCTTCGAATATCTTGATCATGACGGGGTTGATCTCCAGCGGAACGCCGGCGCGGTCTGCGACCTCCTGGAACAGGCCGATATCCTTTTTCACAAGGTCCATGGTAAACGAGATATCGCGAGAGCCGTTCAGGATGACCTGGCTTTCCGTCTCGTGGACAAAGGAGGTTCCCGATGAAATCTTGATGGCCTCATAGGTCGTGTTCAGATCCATACCGGCTGCCTTGGCGGTCACCAACGCCTCGGCGCAGGTGATCAGGTTGGCCGTAGCCAGGTAATTCGTCATCACCTTGAGAACCGAGGCCGTACCTAGATCACCAGTATGCAGAACCCGGCGGCCCATCGTGGTCAGGAACGGCAGGATACGCTCGAACGTCTCGCGGTCGCACCCTGCAAAGATCGAGATATTCCCCGTGGCCGCGCGATGGCACCCACCCGAAACCGGGCAATCCACAGCAGCGCCGCCACGCGCGATGACCAAAGCGCCCAGGCGTTTGACCTCGGCCTCATCGGTGGTGGACATTTCCATCCAGATTTTGCCGGGGACAACCTCGGCCAGCATGTCCTGCATGACCGCATCCGAGGCCGCGGGTGACGGCAGGCAGGTGATCACGGCATCGCAATCGCGCATCATTTGCGCCGGGCTTTCTGCGGCCCTGGCGCCCTGGCCAACGAATGCCGCAACCAGATCCGGGTTCAGGTCGTGAACCGTCAGGTCGATCCCGTTTCGCAGCAATGAGCCCGACAATTTGCCGCCGACATTTCCCAGACCGATAAATCCGACTTTCATTGCACCCCCTCGCGCATCGCTCTGCCTTTAGTGCTGATGGCGCAAGTATTGACCTTGGACAGCGGCAAGTGAAATGAATAAAAAAGCAAGTTACCAGCAAAATTTTTTGGTGATATATGGAGCGCCTCCCCAATCCGATCTGGCTGCGCAGTTTTGAGGCCGCCGCAAGGCTGCTCAATTTCACCACGGCAGCGCAGGAGCTTGGCCTGACGCAGACCGCGGTCTCTTTGCATATCCGGTCGTTGGAGGCCGATCTGGGGCAACCGCTGTTTACCCGGCGGGCGCGGCGGCTGGCCTTGACCGAACTGGGCCAGTCCTATGCCCTGACCGTCAGGCGCGCCCTGGCCGAGATCGCGCTGTCGACCGATTCCCTGTTTGGACCCGCGTCGCGCCAGACGCTGACAATCCGGGCGGCGATTTCGACAATGACATATTGGATCGCGGCCGAGATTTCGGATTTCTCGGACAGGTATCCGGAAATACCTGTGCGGCTGGTGTCGCATATCTGGAATGATGCGGTAGCTGCGGGCAATGTCGACATCGACATTCGCCTGGGTCATGGCGATTGGCCAGCCGTCATGTCCGACCGGTTGTGCAATGAAACCCTTGTACCCGTTTGCCGGTCGGACGCACCGCCCATGGCACTGGATCGCCTGCCGGACAGCCCGTTGATCCACATTCTGGGCTACGAAGACAACTGGGCCCGGTATTTCGAGGCGCATGACCTGCATGCGCCTGAAAGGCCCGCGCGCCATTCCGCTGACACGACGGTGACGGCGGTACAACTTGTGTTGGCGGGGATGGGCCATGCCACAATACTTGAACGCTTTGCCCGCAACATCATCGCGCAGGGCCTCCCGCTCAGGATCGCGGGGCCGCCGATTCCCTTTGCGCAATCCCATTACCTGGTTCAGCCCGAGGGCACCGCGCAGGAATCGTCATCTGCACGCCTGTTCCGGGCGTGGCTGCGCGAAAGGCTGGAGCGGGATGCCGCGGAATGAATCCGGCGCGTCGCATTTCAGGCAGGGACGCGGCATCATGGCCGCGAATGCTTGACAAATCCCCTGCCGGTGCCGCATGTCCGATCCGTTGGTGTCTGTGCAAACAGATGAAAAGGGAATGCACCAGCGGGTAAACCGCCAAGTGCAGCCGCCCCCGCGACCGTGACCGGAGAGGGTGCCCAATGCCACTGGCCCAAAAGGCCGGGAAGGCGGGACACCTGCCAGGGCAAGGCCCTGACATCCGCAAGCCGGGAGACCTGCCAGCGCCCGAAGATGTAACCGGACGGGGTGTTCCGGTGTCGGGTCCATGTGCAGACGCGTGGCCCGCATGAAACCCCGTCCCCCACGAAGAGGATTTGGGGGGATGAGAGACGTGACCGAACCCGCTCCGGTCGAATTGCTGGTTTGCACCACCTGCCGTCGCGGACTGCCCGTCGAAGATGACGCGCAGCGCCCCGGCGCCCTGCTGCACAAGGCATTGGAACAGGCCGATCTTCCCGACGGGATCGCATTGAAGGCGGTCGAGTGCCTGTCGAACTGTGACGAAGGCTGTTCCATCGTTTTACGCGGCGGACCCGCGCGCTGGACCTTTGTCTACGAACACCTCAATGAAGCCGACCATGTGGACGTGATTGTCGACGGCGCCACCAAATACCTTGAGACCGAGGATGGTCTGGTCAAATGGCGCGAGCGCCCCGAACACTTCCGCAAAAACTGTGCGGCCCGCATTCCCCCGATTGGAGCCCTGAAATGAGCAATCTTGAGAAACTCCCCGTCACCGTGATCACCGGCTTTCTGGGCTCGGGCAAAACCACGCTGGTCAGGCACCTGATGCAGAACCCGCAGGGCAAGCGTCTGGCCGTGGTGGTCAACGAATTCGGCGATGTCGGCGTCGATGGCGATATCCTGAAATCCTGCGCGATCCCGGATTGCCCCGCGGAAAACATCATGGAACTGGCGAACGGCTGCATCTGTTGCACCGTGGCCGATGACTTCATCCCGACCATCGAGGCGCTGATGGCGTTGGAGCCGCGCCCCGACCACATCCTGATCGAAACCTCCGGCCTCGCCCTGCCCAAGCCGCTGCTCAAGGCGTTCGACTGGCCCGATATCCGGTCCAAGATCACCGTTGATGGCGTCATCGCGCTGGCCGATGCCGAAGCCGTTGCCGCCGGTCGTTTTGCTCCGAATGTCGCGGCGGTGGACGCCCAGCGTCTGGCTGATGACTCGATCGACCATGAAACGCCCCTGTCCGAGGTGTTTGAGGATCAGATTTCCTGCGCCGATATCATCCTGCTGACCAAGCCCGATCTGGCCGGTCCCGAAGGCGTCGCCAAAGCGAAAGAGATCATCGCCGCCGAGGCCCCGCGCCCCCTGCCCGTTGTCGAAGTGGCCGAAGGGGCCGTGGATGTGCGCGTTGTCTTGGGGCTGGAAGCGGCTGCCGAGGATGACATGGACGCGCGTCCCAGCCATCACGACGGTCACCATGATCACGAACATGACGATTTCGAAAGCATCATCGTTGAGTTGCCCGAACAAACCGACCCCGCCGATCTGGTTGCCAGCATCGAGCGTCTGGCGAATGAGCTGAACATCCTGCGCGTCAAGGGCTATGCTGCTGTTCAGGGCAAGCCCATGCGCCTGCTGGTTCAGGCCGTCGGCGCGCGCGTGCGTCACCAATACGACCGGCCGTGGGAGCCCGGCGAAGAGCGCCGCTCGCGGCTTGTTGTGATTGCCGAGCATGACGATATCAAAGAGGCCGCGATCCGCGATATACTTGTGGGTGTGACCGAGGCCGCCGAGTAAGCCATGCACGTCGTCTTCCGCGAAAGCCACGGGCTTGAGGAAACCGAGACCCCAACCGACCTGGGCCAAAGCCCGGCGGATCTGGTGGTGCTGTCTTTTTCCGACAGTGACCTTGGTGCTTTCGCGGTGGGCTGGCATCGTGGGGGCGGACCCGACGGGCAGATGCCCACGATGCGGTTGGCCAATCTGGCAGCGCTTAAACATCCCCTGTCCGTGGACACCTATGTGGAACAGACGCTTGAGGGGGCAAAAGGTATCCTGATCCGTCTGATCGGTGGCGTGCCCTACTGGTCCTATGGGCTGCAACAGGTTCTGGCGCTGGCGCAGGCCAGGGGGATCGCGCTGGCGGTCCTGCCCGCGGATGGGCGTGAGGATACGCGGCTGGATGAATATTCCACCCTGCCTGTCTCGACCCTGCGGCGCCTGGCGCATCTCTGCGACACCGGCGGCGAGGTTGCGGCGCAGGCGGCATTGGCGCAGATGGCGCTGGCGGCGGGGCTTTACGCCGGGCCGGTCATGGGCGCCAAGACGATCCCCGAATGCGGCGCATGGTGCCCGGATCGCGGCGTGATCCCGGTTGAAACAGCCTTTGCGGGCGACACAAAACGCATCATCGTCACCTTTTACCGCGCCTATCTGACATCGGCGGATACGGCACCGGTCGCGACCCTGATCCACAGGTTGCGGGATCGTGGGCTGGACGCGGTTGGATTGTTTGCGCCCTCGCTGAAAGCCCCGGCCGCCGCCGAATGGATGCGTGAACAGGTCGTGGCGCTGTCGCCGTCGGCAATCATCAACGCCACCTCTTTCTCGGGCAAAGGCGCGTCTGGCACCTCACCCCTGGACGCGGCGAACGTCCCGGTGTTCCAGATCGCGCTGGCCACATCCCGCCGCAAAGCCTGGGCCGAGGCGGAACGGGGCCTTTCGCCTGCCGATCTCGCCATGCATGTGGTCCTGCCCGAAGTCGACGGGCGGATCAACGCGGGCGTTGCCTCGTTCAAGGAACCGGGCAAGCGCGACCCGCATCTGGAATATTCCCGCTTTGCCCACCGCGCAGAACCCGAGCGGATAGACGCCATCATCGACCGCGTGACCGGCTGGCTGAACCTGAACGACAAACCCAAAGCGGATCAGGTGCCCGCGCTGGTGCTGTCGACCTATCCCGGCAAGGATTGGCAAATGGCGCATGCGGTGGGCCTTGATGCGCTGGCCTCGGCCGAGGCCATCCTGACGGATCTGCAGGGCGAAGGGTACGACACCGCACCCGCTGAACCCCTTGCTGAAACGCTGCCGGATGCGCGAATTTCATGGCAGCTTTGCGACTATCTGGCCGCCCTGTCGGACTTTCCCGAACAGTTGCGCGCAGATTTGAACGCTGTTTGGGGCGCGCCCGAGAACGACCCGGCCTTTGCAGCGGGCGCGTTCCAGTTCACCGCACTGCGCCGGGGCAACGCGCTGGTTGCCCTGCAACCCGAGCGCGGCACGCCCGCGCTGCGCGATGACGATTATCACGACCTGTCGCGCACCCCGCGCCACAGCTATGTCGCCTTTTATGTGTGGCTGCGCAAAGGGTTGGGCGCAGACGCCCTGATCCATATCGGCGCCCATGGCACGCTGGAATGGCTGCCGGGCAAGTCGGTCGCCCTGTCGGCGGAATGCTGGCCCGAGGCGCTGATCCGCGACCTGCCGCTGATCTATCCCTTCATCGTCAACGACCCCGGCGAGGCCGCGCAGGCCAAGCGCCGGATCGGGGCCGTCACGCTGGGCCATATCCCGCCCCCGATGAAGGAAAGCGGCACGCCGGATCGCATGGTGCGGTTGGAATCCCTGCTGGACGAATTTTCAAACGCGGACGGTCTGGACCCCAAGCGCCGCGATCGTCTGCAGGACAATATCCGCGACGAGGCACAGGCCATCGGGTTGGAGAGCGACCTTGGCCTGGATCAGGCCACCAGCACCGCCGAGGCGATCACCCGCATCGACCGCTTTGTCTGCGACATCAAGGAAAGCCAATTTGGCGACGGGTTACATATCTTTGGCCGCGTGCCCGAGGTGTCCGGCAATTTCGACCCCGCGCCCTCGGCCCATGCCGAACGCCGCGCACTGATCGACGCGCTGGCCGGGAAACGGATCGCGGCGGGCCCCTCCGGGTCGCCATATCGCGGGCGCTCGGACGTGCTGCCGACGGGGCGGAACCTATATACCACCGATCCGCGCTCGGTGCCGACACGGGCAGCCTATACCCAAGGCGTGAAACTGGCCGAGGAACTGGTGCGGCGGCATTTGCAGGAAGAAGGCGATTATCCCAAGGGGTTGATCGTCGACCTGTGGGGGTCTGCCACCATGCGCACAGCGGGCGAGGAATTTGCAATGGCCTTGCACCTGCTGGGCGTGAAACCGGTCTGGGACAAAGGCTCCGAGCGGGTCGCGGGTATCGAAGTGCTGCCGATCACCGACCTCAGCCGCCCGCGTCTGGACGTGACCCTGCGGGTCTCGGGCCTGTTCCGCGACGTGTTCCCGACGCTCTCGGCGCTGTTTGGTCAGGCTGTGCGGGCGCTGTCTGAACGCGACGAGGCCGCCGACTGGAACCCTTATGCCGGGCAGGAACCCGCGGCGCGGGTCTATGGCCCGGCCCCCGGCAGCTATGGTCTGAACATGACCCACCTGTCCGAAACCTATACGGATGAGGCGCGCGCGCAGGCCGGTAAGGCGTGGCTTGAGGCCAGCTCATTCGCGCTGGAAGGCGACCATATCGCGCAAGATAAAGACGGCATCACCCGGCGCGTCGCAAGCGCCGACAGCTTTGTCCATCTGCAGGACCTGACCGAAACCGACCTGTTGCTGGCCAATGACTACGCCACCCACGAGGCCGGTTTCGCCGCCGCCAAGAAGGTGACCGGCGGCAAAGCGCAACTGTATCACCTCGACAATACCAACCCGCAAAACCCCCGCGCCCGCACCCTGCCCGAGGAAATCAGCCGCGTGGTCCATGCCCGCGCCGCCAATCCCGGCTGGATCGCCGGGATGCAGCGGCACGGCTTCCGTGGCGCGGCAGAAATCGCGGCGACGCTGGATCATATGGCGTCCTTCGCGCATCTGTCCGGCACGGTCGCCCCGCACCTGTTCGACCTTTACCATGACGCCACATTGGGCGACGCCCAGGTCGATGCCTTCCTGCAACAGGCCAACCCGCAGGCGCATCAGGCCATGCAGGACCGGTTCCGCGCCTTGTTAAAGGCGGGGCTGTGGGACACCCGCCGCAATTCGATCCGCGCCGATCTGGAGGGGCTGGGATGAGCGCGCCATCGAAATCCCCCATCGTACAGGGCTGGTGCCCCGGCGCGCATCGCCCCATGATGTCCGGCGACGGTCTGGTCGTGCGGGTGCGTCCCCGGTTGGCACGCCTGGGCGCTGAACAGGCCATCGGCCTCAGCGATCTGGCCGAGCGGTTCGGCAATGGCACCATCGACCTGACCAACCGCGCAAATCTGCAACTGCGCGGGGTGGCCGAGGCCAATCATCAAACCCTGCTGGGGGAGTTGTCGGCGTTGAACCTGCTGGATACGGAACCCGGTATCGAAATACGCCGCAACATTCTGGTCTCACCGCTTTATCAGGCCGGTGATCTGACCGCGCGGCTGACGCGGGAGCTGATGGATCGGCTGGCAGAACTGCCCGACCTGCCCGCCAAGTTCGGGTTTGCCATCGACACCGGCCCGGCCCGCCTGCTGGCGGCGGATTCGGCGGATATTCGGCTGGAGACCGCCCCCGAGGGTCTGATCCTGCGCGCCGACGGGGCTGAAACCGGGCGCGCGGTTACCGAGGGCGAAGCCATCGACAGGCTGATTGCGCTGGCACGATGGTTTGCCGCCAACTATGCGCCCGAAACGCGGCGCATGGCGCGTTTGGTGGCGGCGGCGGGCCTGCCTCGGGACTGGCTTGGGGCTGCTCCTGGTGCCATTGGGGACGCCCCTGTGCCCGGCCCCTGTGGGTTGGGGGCTTTCTACGGCGCGGCCTTTGGGCAACTGCCGTCGCGCGACCTGAAGAACCTGATCAAGGCCAGCGGTGCCGCGGCCCTGCGCGTCACCCCGTGGCGGCTGATCCTGCTGGAAGGCGGGGCGGCGATACCCGCCCCGGCCTTTGTCACGCACGCATCCGACCCGCTGATGACCACCGACGCCTGCCCCGGCGCGCCGTTCTGTCCGCAGGCGCAGGTGGAAACCCGCGATATCGCGCGCGCCCTGGCGCCGCGCGTCCCCGGCAGCCTGCATGTCTCGGGATGTGCCAAGGGCTGCGCGCGCATGGGACCTGCTGATGTGACCCTGATCGGCGATAACGGACGATTTGATCTTGTCAAACAGGGCCGCGCGGGGGATGAGCCAAGCCTGCGCGGCCTGACCAAGGAAACACTTATGACCATGGACTTCACCTAATGCCCTATGAATATGAAACCGATGGCGCGGCGATCTACAAACAAAGCTTTGCCACCATCCGGTCCGAGGCCGATCTGGCCCGCTTTGATGCCGACGAAGAGCAGGTCGCCGTCCGCATGATCCACGCTGCCGGAATGGTTGGGCTGGAAGCGTTCGTTCATTTCTCGCCCGGCTTTGTACAGGCGGCCCGTACCGCGCTGGAAGGCGGCGCACCGATCCTGTGTGATGCGCGCATGGTCAGCGAGGGCGTGACCCGGTTTCGCCTGCCCGCAGACAATGAAGTAATCTGTACCCTGCATGACGATCGCGTGCGCCCCCTGGCCGCCGAGATGAGCAACACGAGGTCTGCCGCGGCGCTGGAATTGTGGCGCCCGCATCTGGACGGCGCGCTGGTGGCCATCGGCAACGCGCCGACTGCGCTGTTTCACCTGCTGAACATGCTGGAAGACCCCGATTGCCCGCGCCCCGCCGCCATCATCGGTTGCCCCGTGGGTTTTGTCGGCGCGGTCGAATCCAAGGATGCCCTGTGGGCGGCCCAGCCAGTGCCGTCCTGCATCGTAAAGGGCCGTCTGGGTGGCAGTGCCATAACCGTCGCCGCCGTCAACGCAATCGCGAGCCGCGCGGAATGAGCGCAGGCAAGATATACGGCCTGGGTCTAGGCCCCGGCGATCCCGACCTGATGAGCGTCCGGGCCGACCGGCTGCTGCGCAACGCGCGGCATGTGGCCTTTTTTCGCAAACCCGGCCGCAGCGGCCAGGCACGCAAGATCGTGGCCGGGATGATCCCCCAGGATGCTGTTGAATTCCCGATGGAATACCCCGTCACCACCGAAATCCCCCTGACCGATCCGCGATACAACGCGCTTTTGGCAGCCTTTTACGAAGAGTGCGCGAACCACCTGAAGGCGCTTGCCGATCAGGGCGAAGACATCGTTGTGCTGTGCGAGGGTGATCCGTTTTTCTACGGCTCTTTCATGCATCTTTACAGCCGCTTGCGGGACAAGGCTCAGGTCGAGGTCGTGCCCGCCATCACCGGCATGTCGGGGGCATGGACGGCCACCGGCGACCCGATCACCTGGGGCGATGACGTGCTGACGGTTCTGATGGGCACATTGCCCGAAGAAACGCTGGCCGAACGCATGGCGCAGACCGATGCGCTGGTCGTGATGAAAATCGGGCGCAATATCGACAAGGTCAAACGGGCATTGACTGCGGCGGGTTTGTACGACCGCGCGTGGATCGTGGAATTTGCACAGATGCCCAACCAGACGGTGACCAAGCTGTCCGAGGCCTGCACCAAGGTCACGCCGTATTTCTCGATCATCATCGTCCACGGACAGGGGCGGCGACCATGAGCGGTTGGGTCAAGATCGCGGGGCTTGGGCCAGGGGATGAGGCGCTGGTCACGCCCGAGGTGACCGAGGCCCTGGCCGAGGCGACCGATGTCGTCGGCTATATCCCCTATGTCGCCCGCGTGGCCCAACGCGACGGGCTGACCCTGCATGCCAGTGACAACCGGGTTGAAATCGACCGCTCGCAGCACGCGCTGCAGATGGCCGCGCAGGGCAAGCGCGTCGTGGTGGTATCCTCGGGCGACCCCGGTGTTTTCGCGATGGCTGCCGCCGTTTTTGAGGCGCTGGAAAACGGGCCTGCCGCGTGGCGGGATATTCAGATTGACGTGTTGCCGGGGATCACCGCGATGCTGGCGGCCTCGGCGCGGGCGGGCGCGCCGCTGGGGCATGATTTCTGTGCCATCAACCTAAGCGACAACCTGAAACCCTGGTCCCTTGTCGAAAAGCGTTTGCGTCTGGCCGCGCAGGCGGATTTCGCGATGGCGTTCTACAACCCGCGGTCTAAGTCCCGGCCGGAAGGGTTTGTAAAGACGCTGGAAATCCTGCGCGAGGAATGCGAGCCCGAGCGGGTGATCCTGTTTGCCCGCGCCGTATCGCGCGCGGATGAAACGATCCGCATTTCCACGCTGGCCGAAGCGACGCCCGAGATGGCGGATATGCAAACCGTGGTCATTCTTGGGTCATCCCGTACCCGTGTCATCGCACGGGACGGCGCGCCCATCGTCTATACTCCGCGCTTCACGCCGGATAAGGATCAGGCATGATCCAACCAGTCCAGAACCTGTGCGACATTCGAAAATTCGGTCCGCTGCGGCAGGGTCGGACGGTCGATCATCAGCACCGGGATGCCCAGCGTCCGCGCCGCGTCCAGCTTGGCGCGCGCGCCGGTGCCCCCCGCATTCTTGGACACGACCAGTTGCGAGCCATGGCGTTGCATCAGCGCGCGGTCTTCGGCTTCGGCAAAGGGGCCACGGGCCACGACCACATCCGCATTTTGCAGGGGCAAGCCGTCCGGCTGATCCACCAGGCGCAGCAGGTAGTGATGCTGCGGCTGCGCTGCGAAGTCCTCAAGATGCATGCGGCCGACGGCCAGAAACACCCGCTGCGGCGCACCGGACAGCGCCTGAACCGCGGCTGCGACATCCGGCACGTGGTGCCAGTGGTCGCCGGGCTGCGGGCGCCAGGCCGGGCGGGTCAGCGCGACCAACGGGGTCTGGGTCCTGCTACAGGCCTCAATCGCATTACGGCTCATCTGCGCGGCAAAGGGGTGGGTTGCGTCGATCACATGGCTGATCCCGTTGTCGCGGATGTAGGCAACCAGCCCCTGCACGCCGCCAAATCCACCAACTCGCACCGGCAGGGGCTGCGGACGCGGGGTCTCTACCCGGCCCGCATAGGAATAAACCGCCGTAATCCCTTGCGCGGAAACGGCTTTGGCCAGCGCATTGGCCTCGGTCGTGCCGCCGAGGATCAGGAGGTTGGTCATGCGTGAAACTCCGTGGCTGACCGTACTGGGCTTGGGCGAAGATGGACTGGATGGCCTGCCGCCCGCAAGCCGTCAAGCGCTGGAACGCGCCGAAATCGTCATGGGCCCCGCGCGGCATCTGTCGCTGCTGCCGGGCAGCGGCGCACGGCAGGTCGAATGGCCCGTGCCCTTTGCCGATGGCCTGCCGATCCTGGCCGGGTTTCGCGGGCAACCAACTGTTGTCCTGGCTTCGGGCGATCCGTTCTGGTTCGGCGCGGGCTCGGTTATCGCGCGAGAGTTCGGCGCGGGGGAATGGACGGCCCTGCCCGGGCAATCGACCTTTTCGCTGGCGGCGGCGCGGCTGGGCTGGCCGTTGGAGGCCACGCGCACATTCGGGCTGCATGCCGCCCCCCTGTCGCGCCTGCGGCCCCACCTGGCACCGGGGTTGCGCGCCATCGTGTTGCTGCGCGACGGCGCGGCGGTCACCGAATTGGCGCGCTATCTGGATGCGACCGGTTTTGGCGACACGCAGTTGAACGTGATGGAGGCTCTGGGCGGGCCGCGCGAACGCATAGGCAGAATGTCACTTACCGAGGCCCTTCTGGGATCGTTCGAACACCCTGTTTGCGTCGGGCTGGACGTCGCCGGCGCGGGGCAGGCTCTTCCGATGTCCACGGGCAAGCCGGACGAGATTTTCGAAACCGACGGCCAGATCACCAAGCGCCCCGTGCGCGCATTGACCCTGTCTGCGCTGGCTCCGCAACGGGGCGAGCACCTGTGGGATATCGGCGGCGGCACCGGCTCGGTCAGCATCGAATGGCTGATGTGCGACCCCAGCCTGACCGCGACCACAATCGAACCCCGCGCAGACCGCGCACAGCGCATTCGCCGCAACGCGGACGCCATGGGACAGGACCGGCTTGCGGTGATCCTCGGCACGGCGCCCGAGGCGCTGACCGACCTGCCGCTGCCCGATGTCGTGTTCATCGGCGGCGGGCTGAGTTCCGCGCTTTTGGACTGGCTGCGCAACACCCTGCCCACGGGCACCCGACTGGTTGCCAACGCGGTGACGCTGGAGAGCGAAGCCGTGCTGGCACAGTGGCACGCAACCCTTGGCGGAGAGCTTTTGAGGATTGAGCTGGCCCAGGCCAACGCGCTTGGGTCCCGGCGCGGATGGAAATCAGCCTATCCGGTGGTGCAATGGAGCGTTACCCTATGAGGGTCGCGGGAATTGGGTTTTCGTCCGCCGCCACCCTGGACAGCCTGCGCGCCGTTTTCGAACGGGCCCGCGCCGGGCAGGTCATCCACGCGCTGGCCACGGTTGCCGACAAACAAGGCCATGCCGCGCTGGCCGCGTTTGCCGCCGAAACCGCCCTGCCACTGCACTTTGTCGCCCCCGCCGACCTGGCAGGTCAGCCGACGCTTTCATGCTCGAACCGCAGCCGGGCCGCCTATGGCACCGGCAGCGTGGCCGAGGCATCCGCCCTTGCCGTTGCGCGCGACCTTGCCGGTCCGGGCGCGCGGCTTGTTTCCCCAAGACATATCTCGGACGACCGGCTTGCCACCTGCGCCGTCGCCATCGGAGGACAGACATGACCGTTCATTTCATCGGCGCCGGACCCGGTGCTGCCGACCTGCTGACCCTGCGGGGGCGCGACATCATCGCGTCATGCCCCGTGTGTCTTTATGCCGGATCGCTGGTGCCCGAAGAAATTCTGGGGCACTGCCCAAAGGGCGCAAAGATCGTGAATACAGCCCCCCTGGACCTGGATCAGATCATGGCCGAGATCCAAGCCGCGCATGATGCCGGTCAGGACGTGGCGCGCCTGCATTCCGGCGACCTGTCGGTCTGGTCGGCCATGGGCGAACAGCTTCGGCGGCTAAAGGCAATGGGCATCCCCGTCAGCGTGACCCCCGGCGTCCCTTCTTTTGCCGCCGCCGCGGCGGCTTTGGGCGCGGAACTGACGTTGCCGGGGCTGGCGCAATCGGTTGTGCTGACCCGGACGCCGGGCCGCGCATCGTCGATGCCCGAGGGCGAGACCCTGGAGAACTTTGCCAGGACTGGCGCGACGCTGGCCATTCACCTGTCGATCGGTAATCTGGACAAGGTCATTGCCGATCTGACCCCGGCCTATGGCGCAAAATGCCCCGTGGCCGTGGTCTATCGCGCCAGCTGGCCGGATGAGCGGATCATTCGCGCAACCTTGGCCACGCTGAAAGAGGCGCTGGATGACAGCATCTCGCGCACGGCTCTGATCATGGTTGGTCCCGCGCTGGCAGGCGAAGGGTTTGACGAAAGTTGCCTGTACTCAAAAACCTATGACCGCCGGTATCGCCCGCAAAACGCAGACAGCCCCTGGTCAAGCTGGACCCACGGGGATGACTGAGATGATGGCGAACCCTCCGGGCCTGCTGATTTCGGCCCCGTCCTCGGGGACTGGCAAGACAACCGTCATGCTTGGCCTGTTGCGCGCGCTGGCCGAAGACGGGTTGACCGTGCAACCGTTCAAAAGCGGCCCCGATTACATCGATCCGGCCTTTCACCGGGCCGCTGCTGGCCGGGCCTCGTTCAACCTGGACAGCTGGGCGATGGGCGAACCGCTGCTGGGGGCCATTTCCGCACAGGCCCAAGGGGCCGACATCGTGGTGGCCGAAGGGTCGATGGGCCTGTTCGACGGCGTCGCCAAGCCCGGCGAACTGGGCCACGGGTCCAGCGCCGAAACCGCGCAACGCATGGGATGGCCCGTCGTGCTGGTGCTGGATGTGGGCGGACAGGCGCAATCGGCTGCTGCCACGGCGCTGGGGTTTCGCATGTACAACCCCGACCTGCCCTTTGCCGGCGTCATCCTGAACCGCTGCGCGAGCCCGCGTCACGAACGCCTGACCCGTCTGGGGATGGAGCGCGCCGGCCTGCCGGTTCTGGGTGTGTTGCCACGCCGCGGCGATCTGACCCTGCCCGAACGGCACCTGGGCCTGATCCAGGCGGTCGAGCATCCCGACCTGGAAAGCGCCATCTCTGGATATGCGGCCTTTCTGCGGGACCATGTGGATCTTGCGGCGCTTCGACGGGCAGCATCCGCAAACCACGACAGAACGCCGTCAGCCGCCCTGCCGCGCCCGCCCGCCCAGCGGATCGCGCTGGCGCAGGATGCGGCGTTTTCATTTACCTATCCCCATCTTCTGGAAGGATGGCGCAGCGCAGGTGCCGAGATCCTGCCGTTTTCGCCGCTGGCGAACGAAGCGCCCGCACCAGATGCCGATCTAGTCTGGTTGCCCGGCGGTTACCCGGAACTGCACGCGGGCGTGCTGGCCTCGGCCGACGTGTTTCTGGCCGGGTTGCGCAAACACGCTGAAACCAGGCCTGTGCATGGCGAATGCGGCGGGTACATGGCGCTGGGTCAGGCACTGGTCGACAAGGACGGGGTTCAGCATCAGATGGCCGGTCTGTTGGGGCTGGTGACATCCTATGAAAAGCGCAAGTTCAATCTGGGCTATCGTCGCGCGGAATTGCTGGCGCCGATACCCGGACACGGCATCGGGTCTGCTTTGCGCGGGCACGAGTTCCACTATTCCTCGATCCTTGAACAGCCCGATCCGCCGTTGGCGCGCGTCTTTGATGCCGAAGGGGCCGAGGGACCTCAGACCGGATCGCTGCGCGGCAATGTGACCGGCACGTTCTTTCACCTGATCGCAGAGGCATCGGCATGAGCGGTTTCGTTTCCTTTGTCGGCTCGGGCCCCGGCGACCCCGAGCTGCTGACCCTGAAAGCGGTGGACCGGATGCAAAAGGCGGATGCTATCCTGTTTGACGACCTGAGCAGCGGCCCGATCCTGACCCACGCACACAAGGACGCCGACCTTGTGGGCGTGGGCAAACGCGCGGGCCAACCCTCGCCCAAGCAGGACCATGTCAGCCGTCTGCTGGTCGATTACGCCCGGACAGGCGCCCGTGTCGTGCGGCTGAAATCGGGTGATGGCGGTCTGTTCGGGCGGCTGGAAGAGGAACTGGTGGCCCTGCGCGCCGCCGGGATCGCATACGAAATCATTCCGGGCATCCCCTCGGCGATTGCAGCGGCTGCCGCCGCGGGCATCCCGCTGACCCGCCGCCTGACCGCGCGCCGGGTGCAATTCGTCACCGGCCATGACGTCCGCGGCAAGCTGCCCGAAGACCTGAACCTGCCCGCGCTGGCCGACCCCGACGCGACAACCGTTGTTTTCATGGGCAAGCGCACCTTTCCCCTGCTGGTGAAAACCCTGCATGACCACGGTCTGCCGCTGGACACGCCCGCCGTGATGGCCGAGGCGGTCTCGACCCCCGATCAAACCCTGCGTCGGTCGACGATCGGGGCATTGGCAGCGCATTTGGAATCCGAGATCAGCACGGCCCCTGCCCTGATACTCTATGGCCCGCTGGCAGAGTTCGAAGATGATTGAACTGACCCTTATCGGCATCGGCACCGGGAACCCGGATCATGTCACCTTTCAGGGTGCGCAGGCGATACGCAACGCGGACCTGATCCTGATCCCCCGCAAGGGTGAAAACAAGTCGGACCTGTCCGGTCTGCGCGAAGACATCATCGCCAGGGTCACCGACACCCCGCCCCGCATCGCCTATTTCGATATCCCCGAACGCCGCAGCGATGATGGATACCTGCGCGGTGTAGATGCGTGGCACGATGCTATCGCTCTGCGCTGGCAAGAGGCGATCGCGGCACACCCTGATGTACGCCAGGTGGCCCTGCTGATCTGGGGCGATCCGTCCCTGTACGACAGCTCGCTGCGTATCGCCGCGCGCCTGACCCCGCAACCGCCGACCCGTGTGATACCGGGCATCACCGCCCTGCAGGCGCTGACCGCGGCGCATGCCATCCCGATCAACGCAATCGGTGCGCCCTATACCGTCACCACCGGGCGGCGCATTCGCGACGAAGGGTGGCCCCGGACCGCCGGGACCGTCGCCGTCATGCTGGACGCCGAATGCTCGTTCCAGCACCTCGAAATGGCGGATTTCGACATCTGGTGGGGGGCCTATGTGGGGATGAAAGAAGAGATCCTGATACAAGGCAGGCTAGCCGATGTCGCCGCGCAGATCCTGAAAACCCGCGCCGAGGCCCGGGCAAGCCATGGATGGATCATGGATATTTACATTCTGGCAAAACGCGCGGGCTGACAAAGCCGCCCTGTCGCGCACGCGATTGTGAATGCGCCACGCCGGGGAACTCTGGCATGAGGGGACAGGCCGAACAACCGGAGAGATGGCAATGAGATACCTGTGGCTGCTGCTATGCGCCGTCGCTTTGCCGACCTGGGCCGATACGCGCACCGCGATTATAGAAGCCCGACCGGGTTGGGCGGTACACCCGACCGACAAACCCTTTGACACGCTGGTTGCCGACACGGTGGGGGCGGTCAAGGCAAGCACCCTAGCGGTGGTTACACAGGCCGGGCCAACCGGGGCTGCGGCGGCCCGTGGCATCACCATTCCCGGAAACCGCGTCATCGGCGTTTTCAACAATGATTTCGCCGTTCGGGTGCTGGAACAGTCGACCGCCGCCATGATCGAAGCCCCGATACGGTTCTACATCACCGAAAACGACGATGGCACGGCGACACTGTCCTACAAGACACCCAGCTTTGTCTTCGCCCCCTATATGGGCGGCAATGACGAAATGTCCGCCATCGCGGCGGAACTTGACACCGCCTTTCACGCAGTCGCGCTGGGCGCAGTCAAATAGTCACACTGACGTGAAGCGTCTTGCGTCGGGCGGCGTCCTCCGCAATCTGCTGCACAGTTGGACTTTCGGAGCTTGACGGATGCAAGACCTATCCCCCCGCGCGGCTGACCTGTTGGCGCAACGGCTGTACGAAGCCGGATGCCGCCACGCCTTCGGCATGCCCGGCGGCGAAGTATTGACCCTGGTCGACGCGCTAGAACAGGCTGGGATCACCTTTCACCTCTGCAAGCACGAAAACGCGGCCGGGTTCATGGCCGAGGCAGTCCACCATCGCGACGGCGCACCCGCAATCCTTGTGGCCACGCTAGGCCCCGGCGCGATGAACGGTTTGAACGTGGTCGCCAACGCGCTGCAGGACCGCGTTCCGATGATCGTACTGACCGGGTGTGTCGATGCAGACGAGGCGCTGACCTATACCCATCAGGTAATGGACCACAGCCAGGTCTACCGCGCCATTACCAAGGCGACGTTTCTGCTGACCGCCAAGGGCGCAGACACAATAGCCGACAAGGCGGTGAACCTCGCCCTGCAACCGCGACCGGGTCCGGTGCACATAGACGTGCCGATATCCGTGGCCGACACGCGCGTCGATGGGGTCAAGCGCCGCCGTCTGGCCAAACCGGCGGTCGTGGCACCCGAGGGCGATTGCCTGGACAAGGCCCGCCGCTGGGTGGCCAACGCAGAACGCCCGGTCGCCATCATCGGGCTGGACGTTTTGTATGACGAATCGCGCTGCGTGGTGCGGGCATTTCTGGAACATTTCGGAATTCCCTTTGTCACGACCTACAAGGCCAAGGGCGTCGTGCCGGAAGATCACCCGCTATGCCTGGGCGGTGCCGGGTTGTCGCCTTTGGCGGACAAACACCTTGTTCCACTGGTGCAGCAGGCGGACCTGATCCTGTGCCTGGGCTATGACCCGATCGAGATGCGCCCCGGATGGCGCGAAATCTGGGACCCCGAGCAGCAGCGCGTCATCGACATTTCCGCCGTGGTCAACGACCACTATATGCATCAGGCCGGGCTGAATCTTGTCGCTGATACCGGCGCAACGCTTGAGGCGATTGCCAAGGGAAATCCGGCGCGCACCACCTGGCCGCAAGGCGAACCCGACCAGGTCAAAGCGGCCCTGTCGCAAGCCTTTCCCGGTGATGACGACTGGGGCCCTGCGGCGGTGATCGCTGAAACCCGCGCCGTCCTGCCAACTGAAACGCTGGCAACCGCCGACAGCGGCGCGCACCGCATTCTTTTAAGCCAGATGTGGACCTGTTCCGAGGCGCGCGGCCTGATCCAGTCCTCGGCCCTGTGCACGATGGGCTGCGCCGTCCCGATGGCAATCGGCCTGAAGCTGGCCGCGCCTGAGCGCCCTGTCATCAGTTTTTCCGGTGATGCGGGGTTCCTGATGGTTGCGGGCGAGCTTTCCACGGCAGCCGAACTGGGGGGAAACCCGATTTTCCTGGTCTTCGTGGACGCCAGCCTGGCGCTGATCGAATTGAAACAGCGCCAACGGCAGATGGGCAACCGGGGCGTTGATTTCGACCGCCACGACTTTGCCGCCATGGGGCGGGCGTTTGGCGGCCATGGGCACACCGTGCGCAACCGTGACGAATTGCGCGCGGCGCTGACGGCTGCCCTGTCTGCCGACAGGTTCACGGTGATCGCCGCCGAGATTGACCGCGGAGGCTATGATGGCCGGCTCTGAAGGCCCGCTGAAGGGCGTCAAGGTTCTGGACCTCAGCCGTATTCTGGCCGGGCCGACCTGCACGCAGTTGCTGGGCGATCTGGGGGCCAGTGTCATCAAGATCGAAAACCCGGCGACCGGGGGCGACGACACGCGCCAATGGGGCCCGCCCTATGTCATGAACGAGGATGGAACCGCATCGGATCTCAGCGCCTATTTCATGGCGGCGAACCGAAACAAGAAATCCGTGGCCCTGGACATCACGACCGAACAGGGACAGGCCGAAATCCGTCGACTGGCGGCGCATGCAGATATCCTGATCGAGAATTTCAAGCCGGGCGGTCTGGAAAAATACGGGCTGGACCATGCCTCCCTGGCGCAGGAGTTTCCGGCGCTCGTCTATTGTTCGATTTCCGGCTACGGGCAAACGGGTCCGAATGCGGCCAAGCCCGGATATGATCTTATGGCGCAGGGCTATGGCGGCATCATGTCCCTGACCGGGGACCCCGAAGGCGCCCCCATGAAAGTGGGCGTCGGGATCGCCGACGTGATGTGCGGCATGTATGCGGCCGTGGGCATCCTGGCCGCGCTGAGGCATCGCGACCTGACCGGAGAAGGCCAGCAGATCGACCTGGCGCTGGTCGACGCGCAAGTCGCGTGGCTTATCAATGAGGGGGTGAATTACCTGACCTCTGGCGCGGCTCCGCAACGGCGCGGAAACGGCCACCCCAACATCGTGCCCTATGATGTCTACGAGACTTCGGACGGGCATGTGATCCTGGCGGTTGGCAATGACAGCCAGTTTCAGCGGTTTTGCAGCTTTCTGGGGCAGTCCGAACTGGCCCACGATCCGCGGTTTGCGACCAACCCAGCCAGGTTGGAGCACCGGCAAGCCCTGAATGCGGTCCTGCGCCCAGCGCTGCGGGCCCTGACCACGCGTGCCGTGATCGACGGGCTTGAGGCGCTGAAGGTTCCGGTCGGGCCGGTGCAGACCCTCGATCAGGTGTTTGCATCAGACCAGGTGTCCGCCCGCGACATGCAGATCGCCATGCAGGCGCAGCCCGGCGCGGTCGACCTGATCGGAAATCCGCTGAAACTGTCGCGCACGCCGGTGACCTATCGGACCGCGCCGCCCGTGTTCGGCGCTGACACACAATCCGTTCTGGACGCCGAAAACCCCTTTGAAGATTGAAACACATTGCCTGTTTAGGCGGCAAGTTGCTGAAACATGCCGTTGAATCGGCGGTTTTTTTCGTTTTTTGCGCACACGGGATTTCACCAATTCGAGAGCAGGCCCGATACTGTTACGAGCCCTCTGCACAACCTGCTAAGCCCAATACTGAGAATAGTTGCAACCAGATTGGACCAACCCATGAAGCAAGACATTTTTGGACAGATGAACACTTTGACCCAGTCGGCAAGCGTCGAAGCCTGGAACGGTGTTATGCTGGGGTTCCTGGCGCATTCGGCGGTGACGCCGCAACATCTGGGTACGGTGCTGGAGCTTGAGCCGGACTTCGCCCTTGGGCACGCGGTCAAGGGGTTGTTCATGGTGCTGCTCGGGCGCCGCGAAATGCTGCCTGTCGCCACCGACGCCCTTGCAACGGCACGGGCGGCAATGATCCGTCAGCCAGTGTCGCCGCGCGAGGCGCTTTATGTGGATGCGCTGGGTCTGTGGTTGTCCGGCCATCCCGTTCAGGCCGCGCAAAAATTCGAAGATGTGCTGCGTGCACATCCCCAGGACACATTGGCCATGAAGCTGAGCCACGCGACCCGCTTTGTGCTGGGTGACGCCGAAGGCATGCGGCGGTCGATCGAACGGGTGTTGCCGGCCTATGCGCCCGATCACCCGGGGCGCGGGTACCTGCTGGGCTGCCATTCCTTTGCGCTTGAGGAAACAGGCGCCTATGAAAAGGCCGAGATCGCAGGTCGGCAGGCTTTGTGGATGGTGTCGGACGACGCATGGGGCTTGCATGCGGTTGCACATGTTCACGAAATGACGGGCAACGCGCAACTGGGGCTGGATTGGCTGGCCGGGCGCGAAGCGGCCTGGTCGCATTGCAACAATTTCCGCTATCACGTCTGGTGGCACAAGGCGCTGATGCATCTGGACCTTGGGCAGATCGACCAGGTGATGGACCTGTACGACCAACAGATCCGCAAGGACAAGACCGATGACTATCGCGATATCTCGAACGCGACGTCGTTGCTTTCGCGCCTGCAACTTGAAGGCATCGACATCGGCGACCGCTGGGAAGAACTGGCCGATCTCAGCGCCGAGCGGACCGAGGACGGGTGCCTGATCTTTGCCGATCTGCACTATCTGCTGGCCCTGACCGGCGACAACAGGGCTGACGCGACCGCCAAGATACTTGGCCGGATACACCGCGACGCCGCGCAGTCCGACAATGACACCACGCGCCGCATGGCCGATCCGGGCCTTGCCGCGGCCATGGGCCTCGAAGCCTTCGGTGACGGGCAGTTCGCGGCGGCTTTTGACCACCTTTCAGCCGCGCGTGACACCATGCAACTGGCAGGCGGAAGCCACGCCCAGCGCGATGTATTCGAGCGGATCACGATCGATTCCGGCCTTCGGGCGGGTCGGTTGGATGCGGTCGAGCGTATCCTGGATGACAGGCGCAGCAAACGGGCCGGGCAGGAAGACAACTATGCCCTGGCGCGCCGCGCTCTGATCAGCTCTGCCCGCTCTGGCGGGGACGCGCAAAGCGTTCCGGCGGAATAGCAATACTCAAGACCAAGAAGGACAGACACGACGATGGCGACAGTTTCGCCCAGTTCTGATTTTGCACCCGTTGCGGCAAGTACCGCAGCGCCGGTGCGGGCCCGCGATCCGCGGCTGGATTTCTATCGCGGAATCGCGATGTTCATCATTCTGATCGCCCATATCCCAAACGACCCCTGGGCCCGGTGGATACCGGCCCGGTTCGGATTTTCCGACGCGACCGAGATTTTCGTGTTCTGTTCGGGCATGGCATCGGCCATAGCCTTTGGTGGTGCCTTTCTGCGCAAGGGTTGGTTGCTGGGTACGGCGCGGGTCCTGTTTCGCATCTGGCAGGTGTATTGGGCGCATATCGGCCTGTTCTTCTTTGTGGCCATGACCATGGCCGCACTGGACCTGTCCGGTCTGTTCGAGAAAAGCTATATCTCATCCCTGAACCTGCAGCATTTCTTTGACGATCCCATGCCCCAGATGGTGGGGATGTTCACGCTGAGCTACGTTCCGAACTATTTCGACATTCTGCCGATGTACCTTGTCGTGCTGGCGATGATGCCATTATTCATGGCCTTGTCGCGGGTCGGGTTCTGGGCCGTGGCGACCACCTCGGTCCTTGTCTGGCTGGTGGCCCAGACCGGAGCCCTGGCCCTGCCGGCCGAGCCCTGGTCGGACCGGCAGTGGTTTTTCAACCCGTTTGGCTGGCAGTTGCTGTTCTTTACCGGTTTCGCCTTCATGCGCGGGTGGATTCCGGCGCCTCCGGTTTCAAACACCCTGATCTGGGCGGCCATCCTGTTTCTTGTCCTGTCCGCACCGTTCGGATCGTGGAAGGTGTTTCTGTGGGTTCAGGCCGCGGCGCCGGATCTGTCTGCGGCAATCCGAAAGATGTGGCCCCTGACCGCCGAGTTGCGGGACAAGACAGATTTCGGCCTGTTCCGGTACATCCACTTTCTGTCGCTGGCCTATCTGGGCTGGGTGGCCGCTGGCGAACATGGGCATCGCCTGATTGCGACCGGCCACGGCACCGCAGCCCGAATCTGGCAAACGGTTCTGAAACTGATCACCAAGGTTGGTCAGCAATCGCTTGCGGTTTTCGTATTTTCCATGGCTGCTGCGCGACTTATCGGCGTTTTCCTGGACCAGCTTGGGCGGGATTTTGCCACTGTGCTTGTCGCCAACATGATTGGCTTTGCCATGATCATCGGCGTGGCCTATCTGGCCGCCTGGTTCAAGTCACATCCCTGGAAATTTAAGAAATGAATTTTTCGCGCCGCGCATTTCTGGCCTCGACATCGGCCCTGTTCCTGGCCCCGGCAACATTTGCCGCCGCCGCCGGAGGCGTCCCGTTCGACCGCGCCCACGTTGTCGATCTGGCCCGCGATCTGGCCAGCCGCCCCTTCGAGGACCGCGCCATGGTCCCGCAGGAATGGCAGGACCTGACCTATCAGCAATACCGGTCGATCCGGTTCCGGCTGGACCGGGCGCTGTGGTTCGAGACCGAAACGCCGTTCAACGTTGATTTCTTTACACCGGGCCTGTACTTCCCGCGCACCGTTCAGGTCTCGACCGTCGAGAACGGGATGGCCACGCCCTTTGCGTTTGATCTGTCCATGTTCGACAAGTCCGACGATGTGCCTGACCTGCCGGTGGACGACACGCTGGGCTTTTCGGGATTGCGCCTGCGCACCGAGATGCACCGCCCCGGCAAGACCGACGAGTTCTGCGTGTGGCAAGGTGCCAGCTATTTCCGCGCCATTGGCCTGCACGAGGTTTACGGCCTGTCCGCGCGGGGTCTTGCACTGAAGACCGGCGACCCGGATGGCGAAGAATTCCCCGAGTTCATTCGGTTCTGGCTGGAACGCCCGGAACCCGGACAGCGCAACATGGTTGTGCATGCCCTGATGGACAGCCCCAGCGTGACCGGGGCCTATCGGTTCAACGTAACCGCCGGGGCCGATTGCGAGATGGAGATCGAAGCCACCCTGTTCCCGCGAGAGGACCTGACCCATGTGGGCATCGCACCGGGCACCTCGATGTTCCTGTTCGATCAGACCAACCACAGCCGGTTCGATGATTTCCGCCCCGCCGTGCATGACAGCGACGGCCTGCTGATCCGCAATGGCGCGGGCGAGGTCCTGTGGCGGCCCTTGTCAAACCCGACCCGCCTGCAGATTTCATCCTTTGTCGACACCAACCCGCGCGGCTTTGGCCTGTTGCAGCGCAAGCGCGCGTTTTCGGACTATGCCGATCTTGAGGCGAATTACCACAAGCGCCCCGGCCTTTGGGTCGAACCCAATGGCGATTGGGGCAAAGGAACGGTTACACTTGTCGAAATCCCCGCCGACCAGGAGATTTACGACAATATCGTTGCCTATTGGCGCCCGATGGACCCCTATCCGGCCGGCAGCCGCGTCGACCTGTCCTATCGCCTGATCTGGGGCGAGGAACCGCAAAGGACACCGATGCCGCGCGTTATCAACTCGGCCATGGGCGAAAACACTTTTGGCGAAGGCCGGCTGGCGGTCATCGACTTCGAGGAAAGCGACCTGTTCGAAGACCCCGAGGCCATGACCGTTTTCGTGGATTCCCCGCATGCCGTCACCTCGGACGGTGTGTTGCAGCGCAACCCGGATACCGGCGGTCTGCGCCTTGCGTTTTCCTTTGAACCCGGCGAACGCGACCATGTCGAGCTTCGCGCGCAACTGCTCAAGGACAAACAGCCCGCCTCGGAAGTGTGGCTGTATCGTTGGACCGCATGACCCGAGACCTGCATATCATGCCGCCCGAGGCGCCGCTGAACATGCCTGCGCAGGATTTCCGCGCGGGGTTTCGCGACGCGCAGGCGCCGTCGCAACATGGCGCGCCCCGGTCGGGCTTTTGGCGCGCCCTTGCCTTTTCGCCGGCCATGGCGGCCACTATCGGGTTGTTGTGGATCATGACGGACTGGTTCGGGGCCGCCGGGATCAACCTGGTCGAAGGCGTCTTGCTCGCCCTGATCTCGTTCAATTTCTTCTGGATATCCTTCACCGTCTGCACCGTGTTGCTGGGCATGGTTTCCCTGTCCCAGCAGGCGCAGCCCAAACGCCCTTCGCGCCCGGAACCGCTGCGCGTGGCGCTGCTGACGCCGGTCTATAACGAAGTGCCCTGGTTCGTGCTGGGCAACGCCCGCACGATGCTCGAAGAGCTGAATGCCCGTGGCGGGCAGCACCATTACGCGATGTTCATCCTGTCCGACACGCGCGACCCGGAAATCGCGGCACAGGAACAGGCCAGCGTCGAGGCTTTGCGCACCACGCTCGCCCCCGGGCTAGAGCTGTATTATCGCCGCCGCGAACAGAATACGGACCGCAAGGTTGGCAATATTGCCGACTGGGTCAGCCGCTGGGGCGGGGATTGGGACGCGATGCTTGTCCTGGACGCTGACAGCCTTATGACGGGTCGTGCCATTGCGCGCCTGACCGACGCGCTGGCGCGCGACAAGGGGGCGGGCCTTATCCAAAGCTATCCGCAACTGATCGGCGCGCAATCGGTCTTTGCACGGATGCAGCAATTCGCCAACGGCGTCTACGGAATTGCCTTCGCCGAAGGTCTGGCCCGCTGGTGCGGTCAAGAAGGGAATTACTGGGGGCATAATGCGATCATCCGCACGGCTGCCTTTGCGACCTGCGCCGGGTTGCCCAAGGTGCGTGGCCTGTCGGGAACGCCCAAACTGATCATGAGCCACGACTTTGTCGAGGCCGGTCTGCTGCGCCGCGCGGGATGGGGGGTTCGTTTTCTTCCGCGTATTCGGGGGTCTTACGAAGAAACCCCGCCGACATTGATCGACCACGCCATGCGCGACCGCCGCTGGTGTCAGGGCAACCTGCAACACCTCAAGCTTTTGGGGTCCACGGGGTTTCGCGCGGTATCCCGGTTTCACATGTTCCACGGCGCGGTCGGTTACCTGATGTCGCCCCTGTGGTTCGCACTTTTGGTCATGTGGGCCCTGATCGGGCAAGGCAAGGATGCCTCGGTCCTGCATTATTTCAGCCCCGACAACCCCTTGTTCCCACAATGGCCTGACATGAGCGAAACGCGCCATGTCATGATCATCCTGGTCATGTATGCCATGTTGCTGGCGCCCAAGATCCTGGGCGTTGCCGCCCTGCCGCTGAGCGGTGTCCGCTACTCGGATTTCGGCGGATCGCGGCGCTTTTTCACCTCGTTCCTGTTCGAGGTCATCCTGTCCATCCTCTATGCACCGATCCTGATGGTGCAGCAGATGATCGCGGTTCTACGCACCGCCTTTGGCATTCAGAAAGGGTGGTCTCCGCAGGCCCGTGACGGCGGGTCCTATGACCTTAGGACGCTGATTATGTGCCATCTGCTGGAAACCATCAGCGGTATCGCCCTGGGTGCGGGCATCCTGGCGGGGCTGGTTTCGGTCTGGCTGGCCCCGATTGCCATCAGCCTGGCGCTGGCCGTGCCCCTGTCGGCGCTCAGCGGCGTCTCGGCAGGCCCCGCGCGGCGCCTTGTCGGAATGCGCGAAGACTTTCAGGAACCTGCGATAACCCGCTCGGCCCGCCGCCACCGGGACGAGCTCAGGCGACTGACTGAAGGCAAGACCACCCTGACCCCGGCGGAATAGTCATCCGCCGGGCAAGCCTTCGTACCAATCCACCATCATGTCAGCCCAGCCTTCGGGAACGGTGTGCCCGCCTGGAAACAGCGCAAATTCAAGCGCGCTGTCATCGGTGCACCCCGTCCAGCGGCGGGTCATGAACCTGTCGTCAATCCGGCCAAAGCTGTCGGGACGGTTTTCGGCACAGCCATTGGCCCTGCGCCAAATCTCAAGCCCTGCGAAAATGTCACCCTGCTGATACTGCCCCCCGCCCAGGAACCTGCCCTCCAATGGCACCACTGTATCGGTCCAGCCATGCGTGTGCAGCAGGCGCACCGGCCCGTTGCAGGCGTCCGGATGCGGTTGCCAGAACCCGCCTGAGACGGGCGCGTAGGCTGAAAAGCTGTCGGGCTGCGCACAGGCAAGATAGTTCACCATGAACCCGCCTGCGGAAAACCCGCCCAAGACCACCTGCGCGGGGTCTATGTCAAATCGGGTTGCGGCATCCCGCACGGCGTCGGCTAGAAATGCGGCCTCGTCACGCCCGTCCCATCCGGGGTAAAAGTTCCAGCTTTTGCGCCCGTTCCTGATTGCCCCTTCGGGCGCCATGACCGCATAACCGCGTGCCAGCAGCGGCTCGACCATCGACCGGTTCCGCATGGTTCCCGTGCCGCTGCCCCCATAGCCGTGCAGAAACACGACCAGCGGCGGATTGGATGCAAGCGGCAATTCCATGAAATACCCGCCATCCGAGACTTCGCACCGCGCCTCCGCGCCGCCACATTCGGCCAGAGCGGTCTGTGCTGACAGCGCCGCCGCCAGGGCCAGCCCATATTTCATTGTCATCCTGTCCCCTCGTCATATCGCTGAACGGGCAATCCCGTTCTAACCCATCCCGGACCTGCTGCCGAGCCAAGCATCCCCTCGGGGACATCAACAATATTTGTAAACCCGGCGGCGGACAGCGCATTGCTCATGCGGGCAGACCGGACACCGCGCGCGCAGATCAACGCGATCCGGGCCGAACGGTCCCCTTGCGCCAGGCTTTGTATCTTTTGCTCAAAATCTTCGCGGCGCATGTCAATTGGATGGGCGCCCGCCCCCACCCCCGTTGCCCGCCACTCGCGCGGGGTACGGATATCGACCAGCAGCAGACTGCCGTCCTGGGCCATATGGTAGGCTTCGGCGACGCTCAGCCGGTCGCCCGCATAGTCCGGGGGGATCAGGCGGTACTGCCGGATTGCCACCGCAGCACCGGTTGCCGCCATGCCGCCAATCACCACGTTGCGCCGGCTGAACAGCCTGTTTTGCGCCATCAAGAGACCTCCTTCGCCGTCGCCGCTTGGTACCATAGGCTGTTGTGCTTTTCCCGCTCTTCAACGCCCATGATGATCAAGTTCGCGTCATCGCACCTGCCGACTGAGGCCGACGGGGAAATCGCAAAATAACCGCAATCGCTGGACAGTCGGGAAATTATCCTTACAAAATCAAGCTCACCCTGACCGCCCAGACCGGAGTATCGCACTTGTCCCTATTCCTTATCGCGGCCCTTCCCTTTCTCGGAGCTATTTTCCCCGCGCTGCTGATCCGGGCCGGTCGGAACGCCGCGGCTTCAGCCGCCGCATTGACCAGTTTTCTTGCGCTGGCCGGGCTGTTGATCCATCTGCCAGCGGTCATGCGCGGCGAGGTCATCACCGCCCGGTTCGACTGGATCCCGTCGCTGGGGTTGAACGCGAATTTCATGCTGGACGGTCTTGGGTTCCTGTTTGCCGGGCTTATCCTGGGCATCGGGTTGCTGATCATCCTGTATGCGCGTTTCTACCTGTCGCGCGAAGACCCGATGGGGCAGTTCTATTCCTATCTGCTGCTGTTTCAGGGCGCGATGGTTGGGATCGTCCTAAGCGACAACATACTGCTTTTGCTTATTTTCTGGGAACTCACGTCGCTAAGTTCATTCCTGTTGATCGGCTATTGGAAGCACCTGCCCGAAGGGCGGCAGGGCGCGCGCATGGCGCTGGCGGTCACCGGATCGGGCGGTTTGGCGATGATCGCGGGCATGCTGATCCTTGGAAATATCGTCGGGTCTTACGACCTGAGCGTGATCTTGCAAAACCGCGAGGCGATACAGGCCTCGCCCTATTACCTGCCCGCTCTGATCCTGATCCTGCTGGGATGTTTCACCAAATCGGCGCAGTTTCCGTTCCATTTCTGGCTACCGCACGCCATGGCCGCGCCGACCCCGGTCTCCGCCTATTTGCATTCGGCAACCATGGTAAAGGCAGGGCTGTTCCTGATGGCGCGCATGTGGCCGGTGCTGGCGGGCACCGACGCGTGGTTCTATATCGTGGCGACCACCGGGCTGGTCACGATGCTGGTCGGAGCGGTGATCGCCCTGTTCAAGGATGACCTCAAGGCGCTGTTGGCGTTTTCCACCGTTTCCCACCTGGGGCTGGTGACGATGTTGCTGGGGTTTGGCACCAAGATCGCGGTCGTGGCGGCCATATTCCACATCATCAACCACGCGACCTTCAAGGCCGCCTTGTTCATGACGGCCGGGATCATCGATCACGAAACACACACCCGCGACATCAAGCGCCTTGGCGGCCTGCGCCACCTGATGCCCATCACCTGCACGATTGGCGTCATTGCCGCGCTGTCGATGGCGGGCTTGCCGCCGCTGAACGGGTTTCTGTCCAAGGAAATGATGCTGGAAGAGACCGTGCACACAAGCTGGCTGGACTCGCATTACCTGGTTCCGGGGCTGGCCTTGCTGGCAGCGCTGTTTTCGGCGGCCTACTCGTTCCGTTTCGTTTCCCATGTCTTTCTCGGCCCCGCCCGCGACGACTATCCTGCGCATCCGCATGACCCCCCGGTGGGCCTGTGGCTGGCCCCGGCCTTTCTGGTCGTGCTTGTGGTCCTGATCGGGCTGAATTCAAGCGCAATGGTCGGGCCGCTGGTGGCCGTTGTCACGGATGCCGTGATCGGCGGGGGAAAACTGCCCTATTACTCGCTCAAACTGTGGCATGGGTTCACGCCTGCGCTCTACATGTCCGCCATCGCAACGCTTGGCGGGCTGTTCCTGCTGTCGCAACACCCGCGCGCCGAGGCGATTTGGAACAAGCTGCCCCGCCCCGAGGCCAAGACGATCTTTGATGCCGTGATCCGGGCGTTGACGTTGCTGAGCCGTTTTGTCACCGACCAGATGCATAACGGCGTTATCAGTCGCTATGCGATCATCCTGATCGCGTTCACCGTCGGGCTTGGGTATTACGCCTATTCGACCGGAACAATCGGGATCGAGACACGGGTTCCCTTGCCGGCACCAACCATTCCGATCATCGGGTGGCTGTGCCTGGTCGGGGCGACGCTGGCGATCATGTGGTTCCACCGCAACAGGCTTTTGTCGCTGGTCCTGATCGGCGTCGTTGGCCTGATCGTATCGATGGCGTTCAACTATCTATCGGCCCCGGACCTGGCGCTGACACAGATCTCGGTCGAAGTGGTCACGATGATCCTGCTGCTGTTGTCGCTGAACTTTCTTCCCACCGACACGCCCTGGGACAGCAGCGCACCGCGGCGCTGGCGGGACGCGGCGATTTCCGTGATTGCCGGGGCCGGAGCCGGAGGCCTGATCTATGCGCTCATGCTGCGGGATTTCGCCTTTCCGACCATCTCGGATTTCCACCTTGCCAATTCGTACAAGGGCGGCGGCGGCACCAATGTCGTCAACGTGATCCTGGTTGATTTCAGGGGCTTTGATACATTTGGCGAAATCATCGTGCTGGGCATTGCCGCGCTGATCATCTTTGCACTGACCGAAGCCGTCCTGGGCACGAATGTCCGGGGCTACCTGTTGAACCGAAAACCGCACTGGCCGCAGTCAGGGGATTCGCATCCGCTGATGATGGTCGTGGTAACCCGGGTGATGATGCCGATTGCGCTGATGGTCGGGGCCTATATCTTTTTCCGCGGCCATAACCAGCCCGGCGGCGGGTTCATCGCAGGGCTTGTCGTCGCCATCGCGTTCCTGATGCAATACATGGCCAGCGGCTATACCTGGGCGATCGAGCGGCAGCGTTTCTATTACCACGGCACCATCGGCTGGGGCGTGCTGATCGCGGCGGCCACGGGCCTGGGCGCCTGGTTCAACGAGCGCCCCTTCCTGACCAGCGATTTCGGCTATATCACCTGGCCCCCGCTGGAAGAGTTCGAATGGGCCACTGCCATGCTGTTTGATACCGGCGTTTTCCTGGCGGTTCTCGGCGCGGTGATGCTGGCGCTGGACAGCCTGTCGCGCTTTGCCTGGCAGCCGGGAATGGCGCAAGAATTCCCGATGGACATCAACCCGTTACGGGATGCCCCCCCGGAAGAAGACCAAGAAAAGGAGCAGCTCTGATGGAAGCACTGGTTGCCTCTGCCGTGGGCGTGCTGACCGCGGCGGGAATTTTCCTGATCCTGCGCCGGCGGACCTTTCCGGTCATCCTCGGCCTGTCCCTGCTGACATATGCGGTCAATGTATTTCTGTTCGCCACGGGGCGTCTGGCACTGAACGCACCGGCGGTTCTGAACAAATACGAAGACGTGCCCTATACCGACCCGTTGCCACAGGCGCTGGTCCTGACGGCCATCGTGATTTCCTTTGGGATGACGGCGGTGATCGTGATGATCGCGCTTTCGGCCTATCTGTCGTCAAAGGATGACCATATCGACATGACGGCACATGACAGCGTCGACGCACCTGGAGAAGACGCATGAACCACTGGATCGTTGCGCCGATCGTCCTGCCCGCGATCCTGGCCCCGTTCATCATCATGGTGCTGCGCTATCACCTGGACCTTCAGCGTATTTTCTCGGTGGCCGGGGTTGTCGGGCTGCTTGGCATTGCGCTGACCATAACCGCGCAGGCATCGGGCGGAGATATCCAGGTCTACGAGCTTGGAAACTGGCCCGCGCCCTTCGGCATCGTCCTTGTGCTGGATCGGATGGCGGCGATGATGGTTTTGCTGACGGCCCTGCTGGCGCTGCCCATCGTTCTTTATGCCATCGCATCGGGATGGGACGACCGGGGCAAGCATTTCCATGCGCTGTTTCACTTTCAGCTCATGGGCGTTTGCGGAGCGTTCCTGACCGGCGACGCGTTCAACCTGTTTGTGTTCTTCGAGGTGCTGCTGATCGCCTCCTACGGTCTGATGACCCATGGCGGCGGCGCGGTGCGGCTGAAGGCGGGTGTGCAATACGTCACCTATAACCTGCTTGGATCAACGCTGTTCCTGTTCGCCCTTGGCACGATCTATGCGGTGACTGGCACGCTGAACATGGCCGATATCGCTGTCCGCGTGGCCGAGCTTCCGGCCGGGGATACCGCGCTGTTGCGGGTGGGTACCGTCCTGCTGTTGCTGGTCTTTTGCATCAAGGCGGCCGTCCTGCCGCTGCATTTCTGGCTGCCTGCCAGCTATGCCAATGCGCCGCTGCCGGTGGCTGCCCTGTTTGCGATCATGACAAAGGTCGGCGCCTACTCGATCCTGCGGATGTATACGCTGGGTTTCGGTCCCGAGGTCGAGGCGACCCAGGGCCTTGTCGGCACTTGGCTGCAACCGGCGGCGTTGCTGACACTGGCGGTCGGGACAATCGGTATCCTTGGGGCGCAGCATATCGCGCGGATGGTGGCGTTTTGTGCCATCGCGTCGATGGGGACACTGCTGATTGCGATCTCGATGTTCACGCCGACCGCCACCGCCGCCGCGCTGTACTATATCTATCATTCCACGCTGGCGACGGCGCTTTTGTTCCTTGTGGCCGACCTGGTGATGGAACGCCGGGGCGGCGCCCTTGCACCGCGACCACCGATGGCACAAAGCGGGTTGATCTCGGCCCTGTTCTTTGTCGGGGCGATCGCCATGGCGGGCATGCCGCCGCTTTCGGGGTTCGTCGGCAAGCTGCTGGTGCTGGATGCGGCCCGCGAAACGGAGTGGGCCAATGCGGTCTGGGCCGTGGTCCTGATCGGGTCGTTCGTCACCATCGTCGGGCTGGCGCGGGCGGGGTCGCTGGTCTTTTGGAAAAGCCACGACGCGCAGCACAACACCGAGATGGACCCGGAAAACGACGAAGAGGTCGAGTTCCTGCCCGCCCCCGAGCCGATGCCCGGCCTGGCCTTCACCTCGGTATTTGGCCTGGTGCTGGGGCTGGTTCTGCTGACCCTGTTTGCGGGTCCGGCGCTGGATTATACGACCAAAACCGCCGAACAACTGTTTGAACCGCAACAGTACATTTCGGCCGTATTGGGAAGGGAAAGCTAATGAGATTGCTGCGCAGAATATTCCCGCACCCGCAATTGACCCTGCTTCTGACGCTTGTCTGGATGTTGCTGGCCAACAAACTGTCGCTCAACTCGCTGGTGTTTGGCCTGCTTCTGGGCATCATCATACCGTTCATCACGCAACCCTATTGGCCCGACCGTCCCAAGCTGCGCAACTGGCCCATGGTGGTCGAATACATCCTGGTCGTCCTGTGGGATATCGTGATCGCCAATATCACGGTTGCCCGGATTATCCTGTTCAAGCGGGACGCGGATCGCCACCCCAACTGGGTCTGCATCCCGCTGGAGCTGCGCACCCCCGAGGCCATTACCGTTCTGGCGGGCACGATCACGATGACCCCCGGAACGGTCAGCTGCGACCTGTCCGCCCAGGGGCATAACCTCCTGGTCCATTGCCTTGATGCCGAGGACCCCGATGCGGTTCGTGACCAGATCAAACACCGCTATGAACGCCGCCTGAAGGAGATATTCGAATGATCGACTACGCAGTCTATTTCGCCTTCGCCTGTTTCGGAGCCGCCATCATGATGTGCCTGTGGCGTATCATCTCTGCCGAAGGGGTCGGAACCCGTGTTCTGGCCCTGGATACGATGGTCATCAACACAATCGCATTGATGATCCTGTACGGGCTGGCGGTCGAAACCGAAATCTTCTTTGAGGCCGCCATGATTATCGCGATGCTCGGCTTTGTCTCGACCGTGGCCTATGCGCGCTTCATGCTACGCGGCAATATCATCGAGTGAGGCCGGGATGACGTTTGCTTTCGAAATTCTTATCGCCTTTTTCCTGATCATTTCGGGGATCTTCGGGTTTGTGGGCTCTTTCGGCATGATCAAGCTTAAGGACCCCATGTCCCGGCTGCACGCGCCCACCAAGGCGACGACGCTGGGGGTTGGCGGTGTATTGCTGGCCTCGATCTGCCACTCGGTCCTGATTGAACATCACCTGTCTCTGCACGAACTGCTGATCACGCTGTTCCTGTTCCTCACGGCCCCGATCACGGCACTGTTCATTGCCAAATGGCACATTCACCGTCATGAAAAACCGCAGGACCTACCGGATGCGGGCGAAGACGAGCTGTGGGCGACGCACGCGGTCGAACAGGTTGAAGACGTCCCCGATCACACTGCGAACTGACACAGATGCAAAATGCGCCGCTTCCCCTGACCCGCGACCTGGTTCTGATCGGCGGGGGGCACACGCATGCGCTTGTGCTGCGCAAATGGGGGATGGCGCCGCTGGCCGGGGCGCGGGTGACCGTGATCAACCCGGGCCCCACGGCGCCCTATTCAGGCATGTTGCCGGGCTTTGTTGCAGGCCATTACACGCGGGCGCAGCTTGATATCGATCTGGTGCGGCTGGCCCGGTTTGCCGGTGCGCGCATCATCCTGGGGGCTGTCGATGCAATCGACCCAAAGGCGCAACTGGTCCATGTGACCGGCCATTTGCCCGTGGCGTTCGATATCGCCTCGGTCAATGTGGGGATCACGTCGGACATGCCTGCCATTCCCGGCTTTGCAGATCACGCCGTCCCGGCCAAACCGCTGGGCGCCTTTGCGGCCAGGTGGGAAACCTATCTGGCGCGGACCGGCCCCGCCGCCATTGCGGTCATCGGCGGAGGCATCGCGGGTGCCGAACTGGCCATGGCCATGGCGCACGCCTTGCGCACCCGCGGACGCGACACGCAGGTCACGCTGATCGACAAGGGGACGGCCCTGTCTGCGACCAGCCCGCGCGCGGCGTCCAAGATACGTAAAGCCATGGCCGAACTGGGCATTGATCTGGTCGAAGACGCCCCGTTGAAACGGATCACCCAAAGGGGCGTGGAACTGGATGACGGGCGCCAGATCCCCGCCGATTTCGTCACCGGCGCGGCGGGCGCGCGTCCTTATGACTGGATCGCCAAGACCAGCCTTGACCTGCAAGACGGCTTTATCCGGGTGAACGCCTACCTGCAATCCAGCACCCCTGCGATCTTTGCCGCGGGGGACTGCGCCCACCTGACCGACAATCCGCGCCCCAAGGCGGGCGTCTATGCGGTGCGTGAAGCCCCGATCCTGTTCGCCAACCTGCGCGCCGCGCTCGGGGCTGGAAAGATGCGGCGTTACGCGCCGCAAAAGGATTACCTGAAGCTTGTCTCGCTGGGGCGCAAATCGGCGCTGGCGGAACGGATGGGAAGATCGTTCAGCGGGCCGCTCATGTGGACATGGAAGGATCGCATCGACCAGGGCTTTATGGACAGGTTTCGCAACCTGCCGCAAATGCCCCCCTCGCCCGTTCCACGGTATCATGCCGCCGGATTGGCCGAGGCGCTGGGGCCCAAACCCATGTGTGGCGGCTGCGGGGCCAAGGTCGGGCGCGATGCCTTGCAATCCGCGCTGGCGCACCTGCCTGCCCCTGTCCGTACCGACATCACCCCCCTGCCCGGCGATGATGCCGCCCTGTTGACAACCGGGGGCGTTCGGCAGGTCATGACCTCGGACCACCTGCGCGGCTTTACGCTTGACCCGGTGCAGATGACCCGGATCGCGGCGGTCCACGCATTGGGCGATATCTGGGCGATGGGCGCGGCACCTCAGGCGGCAACGGCCACAATCATTCTGCCGCGCCTTTCTGCGCCACTGCAACGCCGCACACTGACCGAGATCATGACAACCGCCAACGAGGTCATGCGCGCCGCCGGGGCGGACATCGTCGGCGGCCACAGCTCGGTCGGCGACGAGATGACGATCGGGTTTTCACTGACCGGCCTTTGCGAAACCGCGCCGATTACCCTGTCCGGCGGCGAGCCCGGCGATGCTCTTGTTCTGACCAAACCGCTGGGCTCGGGCGTGCTGATGGCGGCCGAGATGGCCGGTCGCGCAAAGGGCGCCTGGATTGAACAGGCGTATCGCTTGATGAGCCAGCCACAGGCCGAGGCGTCGCGCATCCTGCGCAATGCCAATGCGATGACGGATGTTACCGGTTTTGGCCTGGCCGGGCACCTGCAGGGCCTGTGCGCGGCCTCGGGGTGTGGCGCGCGCCTGAACCTTGAGGCGATCCCGCTGATGGAAGGCGCCGCCGAGTTGAGCGCGGCGGGAATGCGTTCGACGATTTTCGAGGACAATCTTGCCCTTGCGCCGCATCTGGCAGCAGGCGGCGCAGCCGATCTTTTGTTCGACCCTCAAACCGCCGGTGGCCTTTTGGCCGCCATCGCGCCGGATCAGGCGGGCGATGCCTGTTCCGCGTTGCTGGACGCGGGCTATACCGCCGCCGTCATCGGGTACCTGACCGACGGATCAGAACTGCGGCTTCAGAATTGACCAAGCGCCGCGTGGATCCGGGCCGCGGCGTTATCCAACCCTTGGGCGTCCAGATCAGGCATCGGGATTTCAGCGATGATTTGTCGTGGCCGTCCGCGTCGAACCTTGGCATAGGCGGGGTCGTAATGCTGCTCCATCAAGGCACGCGTCAGCCCCAGCTTGTCGCCCGCCTCTATCAGTGACAGCCAGCCATCGACGACCGCGTGGCCCCGGTGAAACCGCAGGGGCGACAGACGGTCCCGCAACCGGTCGGAATCGGACAGGATGTCGTCATAAGCCTCAACAAGAAACCTGGATCGCGCCTCGATCGTCGCCGTGACCTGAATGCGCGGGGCGGCACACATGGCCGACCAGATGGCAGGCGGCAGGTTCAGGGTTCCGATTCTGGACGATTCCGCCTCGACCAATACAGGGCGCAGGGGGTCAAGCGCGCACAGCCGTGCCGCAAGGGCAGATTCGAATGCTTTCTGGCTGGGCTGGCCACCTGGCATTTCGCCCAGCAACGAGCCCCGGTGATTGGCCAGCCCCTCAAGATCCAGAACCTGAGCCCCGCGATCCCGAAGCCGCGCCAAAAGCGCGGTCTTGGCCGTTCCTGTATTCCCGTCCAACGCCACCAGACGGTGCGGTAACGGATCTTCATACAGAAACCGGTTCACCAATCGGCGATAGGTGCGATACCCGCCATCGACGACTGTGGCCCGCCAGCCGATCTGCTGAAGCATCCACGTGAAAGACCCCGACCGCTGCCCGCCGCGCCAGCAATAGACCAGGGGGCGCCACCCGCCCTCGTGATGGCTGAGGCTGTTTTCAATGTGATTGGCCGCGTTCCGAAACACCAGGGCCGCGCCCAGCTTGCGCGCCAGAAACGGGCTTTGCTGGACATAAATCGTGCCGACCCGCGCGCGTTCTTCATTGTCCAGAACCGGCAGATTGATCGCACCGGGGAAATGGTCCTCGGCGAATTCCGCAGGGCTGCGCACGTCGATCACCGTGTCAAATTCATGGGCGTAAAGCTCTGGCAGAGAGGAAAAGTTCAGTTTCATTTCCGCGATCCCATCTTTGATCTGCACATGGACCAGCCCTGGCCCTATCCGGCCTCAAGCGGCGCTATCAACGCAGCACCGCTTGCCCGGTTCGAGTTTACCGCGCGCCCGACGCGGTGAAAACGCAGCACATCTTCGGCCGCCGGCTGCATCAGCTGAGCGGCCCCCTTGCCCGCCTCACCCAGCCACAAGGGCCAGTCACCCGGTTCGATGATCAGCGGCATCCGGCTGTGGATGGCGCTTAGATGTGTGTTCGCCGGTGTGGTGACAATGGCGCAGGTGCCCTGCTGCATCTCGTCCGCGCCCCAATCCTGCCAGACGCCCGCAAAGGCAATCGGCGCGCCGTCTGACCGGCTGATATACCACGGCAGCCGCTCGCCCGTATCCGTCTTGGTCCATTCGTAGAACCCGGTCGCAACGATCAGACAGCGCCGCTCGCGGCAGGCCGCGCGAAAGGCAGGTTTTTCGGCAAGTGTCTCGGCGCGCGCATTTATCAGCAAGGGCCCGGCATTCATGTTCTTGTACCAATGCGGCAGAAACCCCCACCGCAACGCGTCCAACCGGCGGCTACCGCCCGCAGATCGCACCACATGGACCTGGTTCGTCGGGCAAATATTGAAATTCGGCACCACCGGAAGGTCATTTGCCGGACGCGCAGCAAACAGCTGCGCCATGGCGTCGCTGGGAAGAGTTGTTGCAAACCGTCCACACATGGGTAATGAACCATCGATAATCGTTTCGTACAGGCACAGGTTCTCACGCGGTCACATGGCAAATCAAACAGCAAGTTCCCTGAAAGGCAAAGCGGTCGGTTTTCTTGAGGCAGGCAAGCTGCCCCAGGCGCTGAAAAAAGCACAACTGGGCGCCAAGAAATTCCCCAAGGACCCGGATTTTCAGGCTATCGCGGGCTTTGTCCTGACCGAGATGAAGCAATACAGAAAATCGATCCCCTTTTTCGTCGAAGCGTCGCGGATGAAACCCGAAGACCCGCAATTCGTCGAAAACCTGGCCAATGCCCTGATGCAGACCGGCCAAATCGCGCAGGCGCTGACCTATGCCGAGCAAAAGGCCGAGAAGTTCCCCGGCAACAAGGAACTGGCGCGCGTCATTTCCGAGATTCAGAATGCGGGCCAGAACTGGCGCTCGATCATCGAATACACCTCGTTCAAGCTGGAAAAAGACCCCGACAACGCGGAACTGCTGTCCTCGCGCGCGCGGGCCTATGGGCGCATCGGGTTTGTGGCGGAAAACACTCGCGATATCTCGCGCGCTTACGACTTGAACCCCGGCGATGCCAGCATTGCGTTCCGCAAGGCGGTGAACCTGCATCAGGGTGGCGACAAAGAGGGATGCGCCACGATCTTGTGGAACATCCTGGAAAACCACCCGGACCATCCGCAGGCCCTGTTCCAGATGTCATCCATGATCGGCAAGGACAAAGCGCCCGCACTGATGGACGCGGTCAACGCCGCCATTGCCGGGAAAGAGCACCCGAACTCTGAGCTTGAATTTGCCAAGGCGCAACTGATCTCAAGGATTGATGGGCTGGATGCCGCCTTGCCGCAGTTTCTGCGCGCCAACGCGGTTCAGCACGAAACGAACCCCTATGATGTCAACGAAGAAGAGGAAAAGCTGGCCCGCATTTGCGCCCAGTTCCCGCAAGGCACCCCGCTGCCCGATGCTGGCCTGACCGAGGGGCCAAAACCGATCTTCGTGATTGGGCAACCGCGCTCTGGCACGACGTTGATGGAGATGATGCTGAGTTCTTCGCCGAATATTGCAGGATGCGGAGAGCTGACGCTGGGGGCAGACTTGTCCCGTGAATATTCTGACGATGGCAAAGAATTTGATGCCGTAGAAGCCGCGAAATTCGCACGGGAATTCCGCGAGAAGATGCCGCCGGTCCCGTCCGATTCCATCGCGTTCGTCGACAAGATGCCGCATAACTACCAACGTGTCGGATATTTGCTGGCGGCTTTCCCGAATGCCCGGATCGTCAACATGATGCGCGACCCGCGCGATGTTGGCTTGTCCAAATGGATTCGCCGTTTCCCTGCGGGGGGGATGCGCTATGCCTCCAACCTCGACGCGATTGCCCATTCGGCCAACCTGTACCGCCGGTACATGACGCATTGGAACGCTGTCTGCGCAGACCGCATTCTGACGGTCTCGTACGAAGACCTGGTTGCGGACCCGAAAACCTACAGCCAGCAGGTCGCGGCTTTCTGCGGGATCGACTGGAACGAAACGATGATGCACCCCGAGAAAAACACCAAGCAGGTGCGGACGGCCAGTATCGACCAGGTCCGCAAAAAGATCTCGACCAAGTCGATTGGCGGCTGGCGCACGGTGGCCGGGCATATCCAGCCGATGCTGAACGGGTTCGATCCGGCCCTTTGGCCGGAATACGATTTCGACTGACGCGGGTCAGCCACGAAAAAAGGCCGCATGCTGCATGCGGCCTTTTCCTTTTTGCCCGTCGCCGGGTTATTTCTGTTTGATGCGCCCATCCACATAGGGCGAATACGGCGCGTTCTCGGCCAGGTATTCCGCCGTGACATCGGCCAGGTCAGGGCCATAGTCATAGGCATTCTTGTCATCGCCTTCGAACATCTTGTAGCCGTCGCCGCCATTGCGAACATAGTTGTTGGTCACCACCAGGTAGGTCGCAGCGGGATCAATGGGAACAAATCCGTCACCGTCGGCGACCATCACCTCGACAATCCGGCCTTCATTCGGCGCAACCGAGGGGTCCCATGTAAAGGTCATGCCGGCAACCTGCGGAAAGCGGCCTTTGACCTCTTCCACCTGGCTGACGCCGTTTTCCAGCGCGTCAATGACGCCTTGCCCGCTGATTTCAAAGGTGGACAGGGTGTTCTGGAACGGCAGGACCGTCAGAACCTCGCCCATCGTCACCTCGCCGGAATCGATCGAGGCGCGCAGCCCGCCCGAATTGGCGATGGCCAGTTGGATACCCTGATCGGCTACACGGGCCAGCATGGCATCGGCCACAAGGTTGCCCATCGCGCATTCCTGAACCCGGCAGACATCCCGGTCACCTACGATGACGTCGGCCGAACTGGCGACGACACGCTGTTTCATCTCTTCAATCGGCGCACCCATTTCCGCGACACGCGCAGAAAACGCAGCGTCGGGCGTGACCGAGGCGTCCAGCAGGATCGGCTCGCCTTCTGCAGAAATCAGGTTGCCGTCGTCGTCAAAGGTCAGCGTGATCTCGCCCAGGAACTTTGAGTAGGCATAGGCCTGAACAACCGGCACGTCGCCAACCATGGTCGGATACGGGCCCGCGGCCTTTTCCTGTGTGTTCGACAGCAAGGTGTGGGAATGCCCGCCAATGACCAGGTCCAGACCCGGCACCTTTTCGGCAATTTCCAGGTCCTTGGCCAGGCCCACATGGGTCAGGGCGATGATGATATTGACGCCCTCATCCTTGAGCGCGGCGGCGTCCGCCGACAGGCTGTCGATTTCATCCTGAAACACAACGTCCTTGCCGGGGCTGGACGTGTCGACCGTGTCGGTCGCCAGGGCCGAGATGATCCCGATCTTCTGCCCGCCGACGTCCAGAACGACATGGTCTTTCACCTTGTCCTTAAGCTCGGCCGAGGTGCTCAGGTCCAGGTTGCCCGAAATGACCGGAAAGCTGACAGTGTCGACAAACGCCGCCAGACCTTGCGGCCCGTCGTCGAATTCATGGTTGCCCACGGCCATGACATCATACCCGATGCCTTCCATGAACTCGGCCTCGGCGGCCCCTTTGTAGGTGGTATAGAACAAGGACCCCTGGAACGGGTCACCTGCGTCAACCAGCAGGACGTTCTGATCTGCAAGGGCATCGCGCCTTGCATCGACCATCGTCTTGATCCGCGCAACACCGCCGAAACACTTCCCTTCTGCTTCGCCCTCGGCGTCACAGGTCGAATCGTATTTGTTGATCGATTCGATCCGGCTGTGGATATCGTTCGTGTGAAGAATGGTCAGTTTGTATTCGGCAGCCGCCATACCTGCGGTCAGGCCCAATATGGCAGCAGATGCCAGGAACCGGGTGAACATTTTGAAACTCCCTGTGGTTTATTGCGCAGATCGTGCGACGTGTTTCGCCAAGAGTCAAAGGGGGAAATCCGGCTTGATTCTACCCCCTGCGCAGGGCATCAGGGGGCCATGCGCATCTATAAAATACTTCGGGCCGACGAATGGGCTGGCCTTCAGGCTGCGGGCGCCACGGATGGCGCGCCCGTGGATATCGCTGACGGGTTCGTGCATTTTTCCACGGCAGATCAGGTTGCGGAAACAGCGGCCCGGCATTTTGCCGAAGAACCCGGCCTGACCCTGCTGGCCTGTGATACCGCGCCCATGGGCGACGACCTGAAATGGGAGGTTTCGCGCGGCGGTGACCGGTTCCCGCATCTTTATCGACAGCTCCGCCTGAGCGACGTGATATGGTCGCGCCCCTTGCCGGTGCAGGGCGGCGTGCATCAATTTCCCAAGGAGATGTGATGGCCGCGTTTATCGACCCGCTGCGGGCGCAGTTCGAGGCGTTCAAATCCCTGGATCGGGACCACCCGATCGAGATGCTGAACCTGGTAAAATTTCGCGCACACGCCGAATACCCGGCAGAACACGACCTGGCCGGCGCGGGCCTGACGGGCGCACAGGCCTATGGGAAATACGGGGCCGAGACCGCGCCGATCATTGCACGGCTTGGCGCGACGATCCTGTGGCGCGGCAGGTTTGAGACCATGTTGATCGGACCGGGAAAAGAGGACTGGGATGAAATGTTCATCGCCCGTTATCCAACTGCTCATCATTTCCTCGAAATGGTAACCGATCCGGCCTATCGCCTTGCCGTCATACACCGTCAGGCCGCCGTCGAAACATCGCGCCTGATCCGGTGCGCGCCCGCAACTCAAGGAACCGCATTCGGATGAAACTTGTCGAAAAGATCGGATTGGCGGCGCTGCACCGTGTCGAGCCGGAAACCGCCCATGCCCTGTCCATCAAGGCGCTTCGATCCGGGTTGGCACCCTGCCCCGGACCGATCACCAGCGCGCGTCTGAAAACGCGCCTTGCCGGTCTGGACCTGCCCAACCCCGTCGGGCTTGCCGCGGGGTTCGACAAGAATGGCGAAGTGCTTGGCCCGCTGTCGCGCGCGGGGTTCGGGTTCATCGAAGTGGGCGCCGTGACCCCGCGCCCGCAGCCGGGAAACCCGAAACCGCGCCTGTTCCGCCTGTCCGAAGACAAGGCCGCCATCAACCGGTTCGGCTTCAACAATGACGGGATGGAGGTCATGGCCCAGCGCCTGGCCAAACGGCCCAGGGACGCTGTGATAGGTCTGAACCTGGGCGCGAACAAAGACAGCCAGGATCGCCCTGGCGACTTTGCCAAGGTCCTGTTGCATTGCGGTGCGCATCTGGACTTTGCCACCGTGAACGTGTCGTCACCCAATACCGAGAAACTGCGCGATTTGCAGGGCAAGGCGGCGTTGAGCGCCTTGTTGGGCGGCGTCCTCGCCGCACGCGACACACTGGCCCGCCCGGTACCGGTCTTCCTTAAAATCGCTCCTGACCTGACAGCGCCCGAGTTGGAAGATATCGCCGCCGTCGCACAGGAGACAGGGATCGATGCCATCATCGCGACCAATACCACCCTGTCCCGCGACGGCCTGCGCAGTCCCCACAAGGACGAGACCGGCGGATTGTCCGGCGCGCCGTTGTTTGAACGCTCGACACGGGTTCTGGCGCAGCTCAGCGTGCTGACAAAAGGCGCCATCCCCCTGATCGGCGTCGGCGGCATCAGCACGGCAGAACAGGCCTATGCCAAGATCCAGGCCGGGGCCTCGGCCGTGCAGTTCTATACGGCGATGGTCTATGGCGGCCTGTCGCTTGCAGGCTCGGTCGCGCAGGGCGTGGACCGGTTGCTGGCACGCGACGGGTTTGACAACGTGGCCCAGGCCGTGGGCAGCAAACGAAAGGACTGGCTGTGATCGAATATTGGCATAACCCGCGATGTTCCAAGTCCCGCACCGGTCTGGCGCTGTTGCAGGACCAGGGGGCCGACATCACCATTCGCCGCTATCTGGACGACGCCCCATCCGCCGAAGAACTGCGCCGCGCGCAGGCTTTGCTGGCGGTGCCCGCCATCGAGATGATGCGCACCGGTGAAAAACGGTTCAAAGAGCTGGGGCTGACCAAAGACCTGCCCGACGCTGACCTGATTGCCGCAATGGCCGAAAACCCGATCCTAATCGAACGCCCCCTGGGAATAACTGCCCAAGCGGCCGCAATCGGGCGCCCGCCTGAAAAGCTGTTGACCCTGGCCTAGGCAACCTGCGCCTCGAGCTTGGGGTACCGCAGCCCCAGGGTTGTTCCACGGGCCACGTTCAGGACCATAAGCGCGGCCCACAGGCCATGATTGCCCAGTGTCGGCACCAGGATGAACAGCGCGACGACATAGATCGCGACGGACTGGATCATCGCGTTGCGCATGGCCCGCGTCCAGGTGGCGCCGATATAGATGCCGTCATACATCCAGCTTGCAATGCCGATAACGGGCGCCAGCGCGACCCAGAACAGGAATTCGCGCGCGGCGCCGCGCACATCCGGCGACGTGGCCATCAGGTCGATCAGCACGGGCCCTGCGGCAAAGAACACGCCGCCCAGCACCAGCGCCCCGCCCACGCCCCATTGCGACGCCACGATGGACGCCCGCCGAACCTGGTAACGGTCCCTGGCGCCGACGGCGCCCCCCACCAGTGCCTCGGCCGAGAATGCGAACCCGTCCAATGCAAAGGCCGTGATCTCAAGGAACTGCAACAGGACCTGGTTCGCCGCCAGGTTGACATCGCCCAGATCCGCGCCCACGAACAAAAAGGTGGTAAACGAGCCGGTCAACAGGACCGAGCGGATCATGATGTCGCCGTTCACCTGCATCATGCGGCGCAGGCGCGCGGGGTCGAAAATCCGCGCCCAGTCCCGCCACTGATTGCCGCCAAAGGCATCGCGGCACAGCCACAGCCCCAGCGCCAGACCGGTCCACTCGGCGAACAGCGTGGCCACGGCCACCCCCTCGACGCCCCACCCAAGGCCCAGCACGAACCATAAATCCAACAGGATATTCAGCCCGTTCATCCAGACCTGAAGAACAAACACACCGCGCGTGCGCTCGACCGCGATCAACCAGCCGGTCACGGCATAAAGCGCGATGGTGGCCGGGGCGCCCCATATGCGGATTTCCAGGTAGTCGCGGGTCAGGGCCTCGACCTCGGGGCTGGCTGGCGACAGAGCAAAAGCCCCGGCAAACACCGCCACCTGAGCAAGAATGAAAACAAGGCCCGCCGCGCCGCCCAACAACAGGCCGCGCATCAACAGGGCCCCGGTTTCGGCCGTATCGCCAGCCCCGCGCGCCTGCGCCGCAAGACCGGTGGTTCCCATCCGCAGAAAACCGAATATCCAGTAGATCGCCGACAGGATAACGGCGCCCATCCCCACCGCGCCTATTGGTGCCGCAAAGCCCAGCTGTCCGACGACGCCGGTGTCAACCGCACCCAGAATGGGCACGGTCGCGTTCGACAGCACGATCGGGACCGCAATCTGCAGCACCCGCCTGTGCGTGATGGGTGCCGACCCGTCCTGCATGGGCTAGTCCTTTGCCGTTTCGGGCTGCGGCATCAGGAAATGGCCGGTGCTTTGCGCAAATGGCCTGGCATGGTTGTCCTGCCACGCCTCGACCCGGACCGAGGCGTATCGGCGGCCCGACCGGCTGACGAAGGCACGGGCATAGGCATCGCGCGGCAGGCCCGAACGCAGGTAATCGACGGTAAAGTCGATGGTCTTGGGAAACCGGATGCTTCGGTTGGTCACAATGTCTTGGGCGTCGACCTCGCCGGTTTCGATTCGGGAAAACAGGTTCTCCCAGCTCAGCGTGATCACCGCCGTGACCTCCAGGAACGCTGCCGTGACACCGCCATGGATCGCCGGAAGAAAGGGGTTCCCGATCAGCTTTTCATCAAAATTCAAAACGCCGGTCAGTTCATCTCCGCGCCGGTCGAAGCTGATATTCAGGAACCGCATATATGGCACGCCTTCGACCAGCGCGCGCAGCGCGGCGTCACGCCTTTGCTTGACAACCTGAACGGGTTCGGGACGGGCACGCGGCATGTTATTTGGCCTCCACGGTAAAGGACCCGGTTGCGGTGGCAACGGGCCTGTCCCTGTCTTCGTCCATTGCCGTCGCACGCACAAAGGCAACGTTGCGCGTAATGTGATAGCAATTGGCCCGCGCCGTGATCGTCTGCCCCGGCGTTGCCGCCCGCATGTAATCAATGCGCAGATCAATCGTGGCCGTCCCGCCGGGTGCCGACGGATGGCTCATGACGGCCGCACCACAGCACGTATCCAGAATGGTTGAAACGGCGCCACCGTGGATGACACCGGTGCGCGGATCACCGACAAGGTCTGCGTTGTATGGCAGGGTGATTTCGGCCTCGCCTTCACCGATTTGCGTCAGCGCAAGGCCCAATGCACGCGCATGCGGGATTGCTTCGATAAATTGTCGTGCCAGGGTCGTCTTGTCGGCCATGTGCTTGTCGTCCTGTCATTATATCCCTCTTTATGAGCCTCTTGCCGCGCAAAGGGCAAGCCCGCCGGTTGCGCTTGCCATCCTGACAATTTAGGCTTCTGCCGAGGAGACCAGGAATGTCCGACAAACGTTTGTCATTCAAAGAAATGTGCGCCGCGTTCGAAGTGACGCCGCGGACGTTGCGCTATTATGAATATATCGAGCTGCTGCAACCTGACCGCGAAGGCCGGTCGCGGTTTTACGGCGCTCGGGAACAGGCGCGCATGAAGCTGATCATGCGCGGGCGAAGATCCGGGTTTCCGTTGGAGGAAATCCGCCAGTGGCTGCTGATCTACGAAAACGAGGGTAATCAGGCCCAAATGGCCGCTTTTGTCGAAATGGCCGACCGCCAGATGAAAGAACTGGTCCAGCAACGCGCGCAGCTGGACGAAGCCATGGACGAATTGAAGCGGCTGCGAGAGCAGGCAGAAAAGTCCCTGGGCTGACATCCACGCGGCGTCTGGCCTGCAAAAATTCGCGCAACGCCTGCGCCCAATGCCCCTGGACCGCGGCGTCAACTCAGCCCATGCGCCCACCACCCACGCCTTGATCCGCACTTGACCTAACGGCAACAAAATTGCCGAAACCCCCACTTTACGCGACCGGATGTTACGTCAACTATTTTGTGACGTAGCGTCTGCATTACGTAAACGTCAATTGCATGTTGTAAAGCGGATGCAGACTGCGCAACTCAACTCGCATGACGCCAGTGATGAGAGTAAAGCTTATGACCGAAGATCTAATGACCATCCGCGAAATGTGCGAGACTTATGACGTCACGCCCCGCACCTTGCGGTTCTACGAGGCCAAAGAGCTTTTGTTTCCCATGCGTGAAGGCCAGAAACGGCTGTTCACAAAAAGGGACCGCGCCCGGCTCAAGCTGATATTGCGCGGCAAACGGTTTGGATTCAGCCTCGAAGAAATCCGCCAGCTTCTGGATTTGTACCATGTCGGCGATCAGCAGGTCACCCAGATGACCCGCACCTATGAAATCGCGTGCGAGCGCCTGGCTGACATGGAATCGCGCCGCGAAGAGCTGACCCAGGCCATCGACGATCTGAAAGAGCAGTTGCGCTGGGGCGAAAAGGTTATCGCCTCGATGAAACAGGAAAAGAAGGCGGCTGAATAAGCCTGTCTTTTCGGACATATGAATTAAGGGAGCTTCACATGCCCGTCTACAACGCGCCAACCAAAGACACGCAGTTCATCCTGCATGACGTTCTGAAAATCTCGCAGTCGGGTATCCCCGGTTATGATGAACTTGAGGCCGAATTCACCGGCGCGGTTCTGGAGGAAGCCGGCAAGGTTGCCTCCAACGTCCTGCACCCGCTGAACGTTGTGGGCGACACCGAAGGCTGCCGGTTGGAAAATGGTGTGGTCTACACGCCCACAGGCTTCAAAGACGCCTTTGAGCAGATGAAGGAAGGCGGTTGGACCGGGCTTGACATGCCCGAGCAATACGGCGGCCAGAACATGCCCTATGTCATGGGTACTGCCGTGGGCGAGATGTTCTCGGGCGCAAACCAGGCGTTTGTGATGTATCAGGGCCTGACCCACGGCGCGGCCTCGGCCATCCTGGCGCATGGCACGGACGCGCAGAAAGACACCTATTTGCCCAACATGGTCAGCTGTGAATGGACCGGCACCATGAACCTGACCGAACCGCATTGCGGCACCGATCTGGGCCTGATGCGCACCAAGGCGGAACCGCAGGGCGACGGGAGCTATAAAATCTCGGGCCAGAAGATCTTTATCTCGGCCGGTGATCACGACATGGCCGACAACATCATCCACCTGGTCCTGGCCAAAATCCCCGGTGGCCCCGAGGGCATCAAGGGCGTGTCATTGTTCATCGTGCCCAAGTTCATCGTGAACGAAGACGGCTCGCTGGGTGAGCGCAACGGCGTTTCGGTCGGCAAGATCGAAGAGAAAATGGGCATCCACGGCAACTCGACCTGCGTCATGAACTATGACGAAGCGACCGGTTGGCTGCTGGGCGACGAACACAAAGGTATGCGCGCCATGTTCACCATGATGAACGAAGCGCGTCTGGGTGTGGGCATGCAGGGCCTGTCGCAGGCCGAAGCTGCGTATCAAAACGCCGTCGAATACGCCAAGGACCGCCTGCAGGGCCGCGACGTGACCGGTGCAAAGAACCCCGACGGCCCCGCCGATCCGCTGATCGTGCATCCCGACATCCGCCGCAACCTGATGGATCAGAAAAGCTTTACCGAGGGCGCGCGCGCGTTCATCCTGTGGGGCGCGACCATGATCGACAAGGCACACCGTGCAGGTGACAAGGATGCGGATGGTCTGATCTCGCTGCTGACCCCGGTCATCAAAGGCTTCTTGACCGACGAAGGCTATGACATGACCGTGCAGGCACAGCAGGTCTATGGCGGCCACGGCTACATCGAAGAATGGGGTATGTCGCAATACACCCGCGACGCCCGTATCGCGATGATCTACGAAGGCGCAAACGGCGTTCAGGCGCTGGACCTTGTGGGTCGGAAGCTGGCGCAAGATGGCGGCAAGCACGTCATGGCGTTCTTCGAGATGATCAAAACCTTCTGCAAGGAAAACGCGGGCCAGAACGAAGCCTATGACAAAGCCTTCATCGAACCGCTGAAAGCCGCGTCAAAAGACCTGCAGGCCGCGGGCATGTACTTCATGCAAGAAGGCATGAAGAACCCGAACAACGCTCTGGCCGGATCGTACGACTTCATGCACATGTTCGGCCATGTCTGCCTGGGCCTGATGTGGGCGCAGATGGCCAAGGCCGCGCAAGACGCGCTTGACGGCGGCGCCTCGGACAAAGAGTTCTATGAGACCAAGATAACAACCGGTCGTTTCTACATGGCGCGCCGCCTGCCCGCCACGGCAATGCACCTGGCCCGCATTCAGACCGGTGCCGACACGGTAATGACGCTGGACGCAGCAAGCTTCTGATTTCAGCCGGGATCCGGGCCGCCTGGCCCGGAACCCGTTCAACCAAGGATAGCGAATGCCAAAACGTTTCCGCCTGACCCGCCGTTTCCCTGTCGCCATGACCGAAGACGGGTATCGCAAGCTCAAAAGCTTCGCGCGCGAGGCCGGTCTGGATGAAGGTGAGGCACTGTCCTTTCTGTTCGAAAACTTCAACAGCGTAATCGACGAGGAGAATCTGACCCACCGCCTGCGGCTCTTCAACTCGGAACTTGAGGCCCGAAAGCGTTGATGTGCCGCGAATTCCGGCATCAAAGTTCAGCCTCCGGCGGGAGTATTTGTGAAAAGATGAAATAGAGGCGCGTTCCTGCCGCGGGGCGCACTCGCCATCAGGACAGGAACGACTTCACCTTTTACGGTCATCGGCTCTCCAGCCTGTACCGCGCGCCCATTGAAATGGGAAAGGGTTGATCAAAAGTTACTGCCAGGCCTTCATCTTTTCAAAAATACTCAGATCCAGGTTTGGCCATACACGCCTTGGGAGGGGCAACAGCATGACCATCAAACTTCATTGCTTTGGAGAAAGCGGAAACAGCTACAAGGCGGCGCTGGCGTTGGAGATGTCGGGTCTGGAATGGGAGCCGGTCTTTGTTGATTTCTTCAATGGCGTCACGCGGACGGATGATTTTCGCTCGGATGTCAATGAAATGGGAGAGGCACCGGTCCTGATTGACGGCGATTTTCGCACCAGCCAGTCCGGTGCAATTCAGGCCTATGTCACCGAAAAGACGGGAAAGTTCGGCGGCCGGGACCGGGACGAGAATTACGACATTTTTCGCTGGGTTCTGTGGGACAACCACAAGTTCAGCTCAATGGCCGGGCTTACGCGGTTTCTGATCAACTTCCTGCCGGAACATCAGCGCAACGCGGACGTCATTGCGTTCAACCAAGGGCGGCTGAATGCGGCCTATCAGATATTGAACGCCCATCTTGACGGGCGCGATTGGATTGTCGGCACCGGCGTGACCAATGCCGATCTCAGCTGCTGTGGCTATCTCTACTACCCCGAACCGTTCGGTTTTGACCGGGCGGAATGGCCCAATATCGATGCCTGGCTGACGCGTCTCAGCGAACAGCCCGGCTGGAAACACCCCTATGACCTGATGCCCGGCAATCCGTCGGATCGAGCTTGAGGAGAAGACCCATGACCGAAGCCTATATCTATGACGCCCTGCGCACACCGCGCGGCAAGGGCCGCAAGGATGGCAGCCTGCACGAGGTAACCTCGGTGCGCCTGTCCGCCCTGACCCTGAACGCGGTGAAAGAGCGTAACAACCTGGAAGGCCACGCTGTCGAAGACGTGATCTGGGGCAACGTCACCCAAGTGATGGAGCAAGGCGGGTGCCTTGCGCGCTCGGCGGTCCTGGCCTCGGACCTGGATCAGTCGATCCCGGGTCTGGCGATCAACCGGTTCTGCGCATCCGGTATGGAGGCCGTCAACCTGGCGGCCAATCAGGTCAAGGGCGGCGCAGGTGACGCGTATATCGCAGGCGGCGTCGAGATGATGGGCCGCGTCGCCATGGGCAGCGATGGTGCGGCGATTGCCGTTGATCCGTCGCTGGCGATGGACACCTATTTTGTGCCGCAGGGCATCTCGGCCGACATTATCGCGACCGAGTATGGCTTTACCCGCGATGACGCTGACGCCCTGGCTGTCGAGTCGCAGAAACGCGCGGCAGAGGCCTGGGCGGACAACCGGTTTGAGAAATCGGTAATCACCGTCAAGGACCAGAACGGCCTGACCATTCTGGACCGCGACGAATATATGCGCCCCGGCACTGATATGCAGAGCCTTGGTGCGCTGAACCCTTCCTTCGCGATGATGGGCGAGCAGATGCCCGGGTTCGACAAGGTCGCCATGCTGAAATACCCGCATCTGGAACGCGTGAACCACATTCACCACGCAGGCAACAGCTCGGGCATTGTCGACGGCGCAGCCGCTGTTCTGATCGGCAACAAGGAATTCGGCGAGAAATACGGTCTGAAACCGCGTGCCCGCATCAAGGCAACCGCTAAGATCGGCACCGACCCGACCATCATGCTGACCGGTCCGGTTCCGGTGACCGAGAAGATCCTGGCCGACAACGGCATGAAGATCAGCGATCTGGACCTGTTCGAGGTGAACGAAGCCTTTGCCTCGGTCGTGTTGCGGTTCCAGCAGGCATTTGATGTCGATCCGGCGTTGGTCAATGTCAATGGCGGCTCGATCGCGATGGGCCACCCGCTGGGTGCGACCGGCGCAATGATCATCGGCACCCTGCTGGACGAGCTTGAGCGTCAGGACAAGGAAATGGGTCTGGCGACCTTGTGCATTGCATCCGGAATGGGTGCGGCAACCATCATCGAACGCGTGTAACGGCGGGGATCAGGAGAAGAAACATGGCTGATTTTACACTGACCAAAGACGCCGACGGCGTGGGCATCATCACCTGGGACGTCCCCGGCAAGACCATGAACGTCATGTCCTTTGACGGGCTGACAGAACTGAGCGATTGCATCGATCAGGCGCTGGCAGACGACGGGATCAAGGGCGTTGTCATCACCAGCGGCAAGGACGGGTCCTTTGCGGGCGGCATGGACCTGAACTTGCTGGCGGTGATGAAGGAACAGGCGGGCGACGACCCGGCCAAGGGGTTGTTCGAAGGAACAATGCAGATGCATGCGCTGCTGCGCAAGATCGAGCTGGCCGGGATGGACCCCAAGACCAAGAAAGGCGGCAAGCCCATTGCCACCGCCCTGCCCGGCACGGCTGCGGGCATCGGGATGGAGTTGCCCCTGTCGACGCACCGTATTTTTGCCGCCGAGAACCCCAAGGCCAAATATGGCCTGCCCGAGATCATGGTTGGCATTTTCCCGGGCGCAGGCGGCACCACGCGCATGGTCCGCAAGGTTGGCGCCATCGCCGCGGCCCCGCTGCTGCTGGAAGGCAAAATGCTGGACGTCAAAAAGGCCAAGGGCGCAGGATATGTTGACGAAATCGCCGCCGATCCGGTTGCTGCCGCGAAAGAATGGGTTCTGAGCGCTAAGGAAACCGATCTGGTCAAACCGTGGGATGCCAAGGGTTACAAAATGCCCGGCGGCGCGCCCTATCACCCTGCGGGCTTTATGAACTTTGTCGGGGCCTCGGCCATGGTGAACGGCAAGACCCAGGGCGCGTTCCCTGCGGCCAAGGCGTTGTTGAGCGCGGTTTACGAAGGCGCATTGGTCGATTTCGACACCGCGCTGAAGATCGAGGCGCGCTGGTTCACCTCGGTGTTGATGAACCCGTCATCGGGGGCAATGATCCGGTCGCTGTTCCTGAACAAGGAAGCGCTGGAAAAAGGTGCCGTGCGCCCTGCGGGCGTTCCGGATCAATCGGTCAAGAAGATCGGCGTTCTGGGTGCGGGCATGATGGGCGCCGGCATCGCGCTGGTGTCAGCCCAGGCCGGGATGGACGTCGTTCTGATCGACCGTGATCAGGCTGCGGCCGACAAGGGCAAGGCCTATACCGAAAACTATATGGACAAGGGCATCAAGCGCGGCAAAGCCACTGCTGAGAAGAAAGAGGCCCTGCTGTCCCGCATCACCGCGACCCCTGATCTGGATCACCTGAAGGGCTGCGACCTGATCATCGAAGCCGTGTTCGAGGATGTGGGCGTCAAGGCCGAGATGACCAAAAAGGTCGAGGCGATCATCCCCGAGGACTGCATCTTTGCCTCGAACACCTCGACCTTGCCGATCACCGATCTGGCCAAGGCATCGGTGCGGGCGGATCAGTTCATTGGCATCCACTTCTTCTCGCCCGTCGAAAAGATGTTCCTGGTCGAGATCATCAAGGGCAAGGAAACCGGGGACCGGGCGGTGGCCAAGGCGCTGGATTATGTCCGCCAGATCCGCAAGACGCCGATCGTGGTGAACGATGCGCGATTCTTCTATGCGAACCGCTGTATCATTCCCTATATCAACGAAGGTGTCCGCATGATTGCCGAGGGCGTCAGCCCGGTTCTCATCGACAATGCCGCGCGGCAACTCGGGTTCCCGGTCGGCCCGATCCAGCTGACCGATGAAACCTCGATTGATCTGGGGGCCAAGATTGCACGCGCAACCAAGGCGGCGATGGGCGATGCCTATCCCGAAAGCCCTGCCGACGACCTGATCTTTTGGATGGAAGAACAGGGGCGTCTGGGCCGCAAGGCGAATGCTGGCTTCTTTGACTATGACGAGAAAGGCAAACGCGTCGAATACTGGAAAGGCCTGCAGGACAATTATCCGCTGGCCGATGCGCAGCCCGACCTGATCGAAGTGCAGGAACGTCTGATGTTCGCGCAGGTTCTCGAAGCGGTGCGCGCGCTGGAAGAGGGTGTTCTGGAAGATATCCGCGAAGGCGATGTCGGCGCCATCCTGGGCTGGGGCTTTGCGCCTTGGTCGGGCGGCCCGCTCAGCTGGCTGGACATCATCGGCACGCCCTATGCTGCCGAACGCTGTGACCAGTTGGCGCAGAAATTCGGCGCGCGGTTTGCCTGCCCGCCCCTGCTGCGCGAGATGGCCGACAAGGGTCAAAGCTTTTACGGCCGCTTCGACCCCGAGGCAAAAGCTGCCTGACAAAAGAATGCAGGCGCGTGTCACCACGCGCCTGCATCAATTTCATAAGTGTTTGTTCAAGTCTGCCATTCAGGACGCAGGAACAGCGCCGGAACGCCTGGCCGCCCCGGTCGCCCCGGACGGCGCATGCCGCGCGGCGGGCGAATGGGAAAAACCGGTTCCTGCGGTATGGGTGCAGGCAGTGCACCCAACGCGTTTGCAAGGGCTGACATATCACCCCTGATTGCAATCGTATCGACCAATATGTCGGCCTGATCTTCATTCACCACCTGATAGGCCCGCTGGCTTGCCTTTCGCACCGGCCGCAGACGACCCGCCGAACAAAAGGCCTGCAAACCGCCTTCGATAAACGCCACCTCGTCATGATCAAAGATCAGCGACGTTACATCGAACATCCTTGCCGGGGCCTGCGACGTCACGGCCCCCATACCGCTGAGGGCACGGGCCGGAACGACGGCGATGTCGGACACGGCCGGATCAAGCTTGCTTTGGTCGATGGCCATGCCCTGTTCAGGCATCAGCCATACCGGGCGCCCGTTGAACGCGGTTCTGGACGGCACCAGAACCGGCAGATGCTCTGGGCGGGTCTCGCCGTCGGTCACTGCGATGCGCTCTCTGACCGTTCGACGGACTTCCTGAAACCCATTGTCCAGCGTTCTGACCAGATCGCCGGTGGTCAGGCTTTCAACCGGTTTCCATCCACTGGTGGTTGCCACTTTGGTACCGTGCACCAGCCCCCCGCGACGGGCGGATACCGCCGGTCGGGATACTGGCTGCAACTGGTCCTCGGAAAAATCGGAAAAACCCGAAACACTCACTACTTCTAACACGTGCCTAAACCCCCTTGGGCACCAAACAACTACCCTTATGGCCTAGCACGCCCCCCTGCCTTGGGGCCAACTTTTGACACATTTGCGGCGAGTTCGGGCCATATTCCGGCGATTTGGGCTGTTTTTCGTGAACAATCCGGGGGTCACGAGGCGTTTTAGCTGCCAAATGGAAAACGGTCACCGTTATTGACCAAAACTGTAACCGAATCTTTCGATATCTTCGGCGCAGGCGCTTGCCACCGCGTTTTTCGACCGGGTCGTGAAATAAACCCTATAATCCCGCGCCCGGTCGGACATGTTGTATCGTGGCAAGATCAGGTCAAATCCCAAATGCTCTATCAGGGGGGCGGCATCACGGGCAAAATCCTCCAGCCGGATATAGGCATCGCATTGCTCGGTCCCATCCGCGCGCGTCATGTACACGCGCGCCGGAGATTGCCTGAGCGATTGCAGGATATCGGGGTTCAGCACGAAATCTTCGAATTCCAGCCGTTTGGCCAGGGCCACCGCGGCGTGATCAAAGTTCTGAACGCGCAGCCAGTGGTAATAGCTGACGACCCGGTCCCAGGGGTTTCGGACCAGGGTAAACGTGAACATCGCGCGCAACTGGTCATCGGGCAGGATGCCTTCGATATCGGCAAGGCTTGCGTGTTTCCACAAGCGACCCCGTGCCTGCCCCTGCAATTTCTTTTTCCTATTGCGCCGCCTGACCGCCTTGGGCGTATCGCCCAGCAGGATATCATCCTTCATCGCCCGTTGTTCCAGCGCAAGCGCAAGCGCGGTCCCCCCGGTTTTGGGAATATGAACAAAGATATATGAGCGACCGGCAGAAACGATCATCTTGAACGGGCCCGGTTTCGAACCGGAACGTTAGTCATCCAACGGGTTGAATGGGTCGCCTGCATCCGCTTTGCCAGTCCTTTTCGCCATCACAACCGGTGACTTCACGGTCCCCCGTATCGAGCACGTTTCCAATTCGACGCGCAACAGGTTTGCGCCCCGCGATTTCACCATGCTAAGCTTACCGCAAACAAGAACGAGCAGTGTTCACCTCAATGACGGCCCTGAAACAGTTCCAGCGGATCGAAGCCACCGGTCTGTGGCGCCCCACGCCCGACGAACAGCGGCGCGAGGTCGTCGTTTCAATTGGTGAGGCAACTCTGACCATATCGGATTTCAACGACCGGGCACTGACCCATTGGTCGCTGGCCGCGCTTGAAAGGCAGAACCCGGGCGAGTATCCGGCCATATTCCACCCCGATGGTGACCCCGGCGAAACGCTGGAACTGGCGCAATCCGAAACCACGATGATCGAGGCGGTGGACCGGTTGCAGCGCGCCATCAACCGATCGCGCCCCCATCCGGGCCGCTTGCGGTGGTTTAGCGTGGGCGGCGTGGTTCTTGCCGTTCTGTCTGTTTTGGTTCTGTGGCTGCCCGGTGCGTTGCAGAACCATGTCGTATCCGTGGTTCCAGATATCAAAAGGCAGGATATCGGCAACACGATCCTGCAACGGATCGAACGCGTGTCGGGCCAGGCATGCCAGTCCGAAGATGCGCGCCCGTCGCTGGAACAGCTGGCCCGCCGGACGGGGGTTCGGCAGATCATCATCCTGCCTGCGGGTGTACAGACCAGCCTGACCCTGCCTGGCGGGACGGTCCTGTTGAACCGGGCCCTGGTCGAAGACCACGAAGACCCGGCCGTCGCCGCCGGTTACATCATCGCCGAACGGGCCCGCGCACAGCTTCAGGACCCGTTGGATGACGTGTTGACCCGGACCGGTCCAACGGCGGCCTTTAGATTGCTGACCACAGGCCAGCTGACACCGGAAATTATCGACGCCTATACCGAGCAGGTCCTTTCAGAACCCCGCCCCGAGATCGCGGATGAACCGCTTTTGGCGATGTTCGCACAGGCGGCGCTGCCCTCGACCCCTTATGCCTATGCGCGCGACGTGACCGGCGAAACGGTTCTGGGCCTGATCGAGGCCGACCCGATGGCGGGCCGGTCCCTGGAACAGGTATTGCCCGACCGCGACTGGGTTCAGTTGCAGAATATCTGCGGCGACTAGGGCGGGTTACTTGGTGCCGAACATGCGGTCGCCCGCATCGCCCAGCCCCGGCATGATATAGCCTTTGGAATTCAGCTCTCGGTCAAGCGCTGCCGTGACGATCTTTACATCCGGATGGGCCTCTTTCATGCGCGCCACCCCTTCGGGGGCGGCCAGCAGGCACAGAAACCGAATATCCGCAGCGCCGGCCTGTTTCAGCAGATCAATGGCCGCGGCCGAACTGTTGCCGGTGGCAAGCATCGGGTCGACCGCGATGACCAGCCGGTCCTTCAACCCTTCGGGCGCTTTGAAATAATACTGGACGGGTTTCAGCGTCTGTTCGTCGCGGTAAAGGCCCACAAAACCGACACGGGCCGAGGGGATAAGTTCGAGCACACCGTCCAGCATCCCGTTGCCTGCCCGCAAAATCGACACCAGCGCCAGCTTTTTGCCCGCCAGGATCGGCGCGTCCATCTCTTCCATCGGGGTTTCGATATGGCGCGTTGTCAACGACATTTCGCGCGTGACCTCATAGGCCAAAAGCAAGGTGATCTCGCGCAGCAATTGCCGAAAAACTGCGGTCGACGTGCCCTTGTCACGCATCAGCGTCAGCTTGTGCTGCACCAGCGGGTGATCAACAACTGTCAGGTGTTCGCTCATGTTCTCTCCAGTCTTTTCTTGACCCGCGCGCGGGTGTCTTCGTCGCAAAACGCCGCGCCCAGGGCGGTGTCGTTCAGGGCCGCGAAATCATCGGCGTCCCAGCCGAACGCCTCGGCCAGCATTTCATATTCGCGCCGCATGCTGGTATGGAAAAACGGCGGGTCATCGGTTGAGACCGTGACCTTGACGCCGTGATCGCGCAGCCGGGCGATGGGATGGGCCCGGAAATCCGGAAACAGGCCCAACACCACATTCGAACCCGGGCAAACCTCAAGCGTTACCTCGCGGTCGACCAGTTCGCGAACAAGGTCCGGGTCTTCTATGGCGCGGACACCGTGGCCAACACGTTCCACGCCCAGGTCCCGCACCGCGTCACGCACGCTTTGCGGCCCGCCGAACTCGCCCGCATGGGTGGTCAGGCGCAATCCCGCCTCGCGCGCGCAATCAAAGGCCCATTTGAAATCGGCTTGCGCGCCGATGGCCTCGTTACCGCCCATGCCAAAGCCGGTGATCCAGTTGCCCGCGGTTTCGGCCGCGCAAAGTGCGGTTTGCCTGGCCTTGTCCGGCCCGAAATGCCGCACGCAGGTCACAACCCCGCGCAGGGTTATGCCATATGCGCGCTCGGCCTCGTCCGCCGCGTCCTGGATGGCGCTCAGATAGTCCCGCCAGGCATGCACATCGCCGCCGCCACAGAAATCGGGGCTTAGAAAAGTCTCGGAATACACCACCCCGTTGGCCGCGCTTTCCTGCAAGATCGCAAGCGTCAGCCGGCGGAAATCCTCGGGCGATTTCAATACCTCGCAGGCTGCCTCGTACACGCTGAGGAAATGCGCGAAGTCGCGAAAGTCATAGCTGCCGTCGGGCTTGAATATCCCGCTGAGGTCCACGCGTTTTTCGTGCGCCAATTGACGGATAAAGGCCGGGGGCGCGGCCCCTTCGTGATGCAGGTGCAGTTCGATCTTGGGCAGGTCAGCGACGGTCATAGGAATGTCCTTCCCGGCCCCTGGGCCGGTATGTCCAGGTGATGTGAGATACTGGCCGCCACGTCGGCGAAGTTGACCTGTCCAACCCGGCCCGCCCCCTGCCCCGCGATCAGCACGGGCACCTGTTCGCGCGTATGATCAGTGCCGATCCAACTGGGGTCGTTGCCATGATCTGCGGTCAGCAGCATCAGGTCGCCGGGGCGCAGTTTGCTTAGGACCCCGCCGATTTCGCGGTCGAACCATTCCAGCGCGCGGGCATAGCCACTGATATCACGGCGGTGGCCATAAAGGCTGTCGAATTCAACGAAATTGGCAAAGGTCAGGCTGCCGTCTTCGGCCTCGTCCACCAGATCAGAGAGGTGCCGCATCAGGGTGTCATCCGCCCCCTTGCGCAACGTGTCGATGCCTTGCATCGAGAATATGTCACCGATCTTGCCGACAGCATGAACCTGCCGCCCTGCATCCTGCGCCCAGTTGGTCAGAACCGGCGCTGGCGGCACGATGGCAAAATCCTTGCGGTTGGTCGTCCGGGTAAACCCGATTTCCGGTGTCCCCACGAAAGGCCGCGCAATGACCCTGCCGACTTTCATCTCGTGCAGCCTGGGTGCAAGGGCCCGGCACAGCTCCAGCAGGCGCTCAAGGCCAAAGCTCTCTTCGTGCGCTGCGATCTGAAAGACGCTGTCAGCCGATGTATAGCAGATCGGCCATCCTGTCCGCATGTGCTCTGCGCCGAGTTCTGCAATAATCGCCGTACCCGAGGCGTGGCAATTGCCAAGGATCCCCTCGGTCCCGGCCGCCTGCGCCGCGGCGCGGCTCAGGTCCTTGGGAAAAGACGGAACCGTATCGGGGAAATAGTGCCAATCCCAGGGCACCGGCAGCCCGGCCAGTTCCCAATGCCCCGAGGGCGTATCCTTGCCCGGCGAGTGTTCCCGCGCGCAGCCCCACAGGCCCACGGGGTCAGCATCCAGCCCCGGTACATCGTCCCCCGACGCCAGGCGCACGGCGGCGCCCAGGCCCAGGGCATCCAGATGCGGCAGGTGCAACGGGCCCGTTCGCCCGTCTGCGGCATCGCCCCGTGCGCAGGCTTGTGCGATATGCGCGACCGTATTGGCCCCGGTATCCGGTGTCTTGCCGTTAAAGAACCGGTCCGCATCCGGTGCACCGCCAATTCCGACGGAATCCATGACAACCAGAAACGCGCGGCTCATCCGGTAATCCTCTCGTGGATCAAATCCGGCACCGCCACAGGCGCGTCCGCGATGGACACGGCCTGAAGGACCGATGCCGCCGCGCGGCGCGCCGCGTCCTCGCGGGCGGCCTGGATGACGGCCAGCGGCGTCCCCTTGGCCACGGCGTCACCCAACCGACATATCTGCGATATCCCGACCGAAGGATTGATCGTGTCGGACTCGACCTGTCGCCCGCCGCCCAGCGCCACCACGGCAAGACCCAGCGCCTCGCCGTCGATTGCGGTGATGTGGCCCGCCCGTGGCGCGGGAACTTCGATGATCACATTTGCTTCGGGCAGGAACCGTTCCCAGTTGTCCACAAATCCAATCGGGCCGCCAACGGCCGCCATCATCCGACCGAAACGCTCGGCCGCGCGGCCGTCGCTGATCGCCGCCACAATCCTGCGCCGCCCAACGTCGGGCGTTTCGCATATCCCTGCATCCGCCAGAAGAACGCCGCCCAATTCCGCCGTGATTTCGATAAGCGGCGACCGGGTCTTTCCGGTCAGCACCTTCATGACCTCGGCCACTTCCAGCGCGTTGCCCAGCGCGGGCGCCAGGGGCTGGTTCATGTCGGTTATCACGGCCGAGGTCCGGCACCCGGCCGCATTGGCCGTTTCCGTCAGCGCCTCGGCCAGGTTCCGGGCCGCGTCGAGGGTTTTCATGAACGCGCCGCTTCCGACCTTGACGTCCAGCACCAGCGCCGCAGGGCTGGCCGCCAGTTTCTTGGACAGGATCGAGGCGGTAATCAGGTCCAGGCTTTCCACGGTCGCGGTCACATCGCGAATGGCGTACAGACGTCTGTCGGCGGGTGCGATCTGCGCCGTTGCGCCGACAATCGCCGCCCCGGTTTCACGCAAGATCTGCGCCAGCCTGTCCTGCCCGACCTGGGTGCTGACCCCCGGAATGGATTCCAGCTTGTCGAGCGTTCCGCCCGTGTGGCCCAGCCCCCGACCCGAGATCATCGGCACATAGACCCCGCATTCGGCAAGCGCCGGGGCCAGCACCAGGCTGACACAATCGCCGACACCGCCGGTTGAATGTTTGTCGATGACCGGGCCATCCAGATCCCAGGTCAGGACATCACCGCTGTCGCGCATTGCAAGCGTCAGGGCGGCCCGCCCGCGCGGCCCCAGCCCCCCCATGCAGACGGCCATGGCAAATGCACCGGCCTGCGCATCGCTGACGCTGCCGTCGGCCAGCCCCTGGGCAAACCAGGCAAGCTCATCATCCGCGGGCACCTCGTGCCGACGCAGTTTCGCAATGATCGCGCGGGCGTCCATACCGGCCCCTTACATGAACGAGGCGTCAAAGGCGCCGGGCAGCAAATCCCCGATCGTGGTCGTGGTTTCGTGCCCATCAACCGTGGCCAGGGTGACAACGACATCGGCTTTGCCGAACTCGGCCAGTTTCTGGCGGCATCCGCCGCAAGGTGGAACCGGGCGCGGGCTTGATGCCACGACATATACCTCGGTCAGTTCCGTTTCGCCTGCTGCAACCATGGCGGCAATGGCGCCGGCTTCGGCACAGGTTCCTTCGGGATAAGCGACGTTTTCGACATTGCACCCCGAATAGACCACCCCCGAACCGGACAGGACTGCCGCCCCGACCTTGAAATTCGAATAGGGCGCATGGGCGTTTTCGCGAACCTTCAAGGCAGCATCTTTAAGAGACATGGCGAATCCCCGAATTTTTGATCATCTGGTCAGAATGTCATACCCTAATTGATTGCGTGCAGGGAATAGAAGCCCCCGCCTCTGAATTTGCCGCTGAAATTCAACCGATCACCGTTTCAAAGGCTCCGGGCAGGGTAACCTCGAGCAATTCGATGTCCTGCGATGGGTTGCTCAGACGGGTGCGCATTCCGGGCGGGATTACAAAGGCATCCCCTTGCTCAAGCGGGAATGGCTCGCGCCCGTCGCCCTCAAGCGTGACGGACCCGTTCATGACAAAGGCGAACAGGATATCGCAGTCATGCGTGGCCCAGGCCGGGTCACCCTGCCCGCGCCGAACCACCTGCACCCCGGCAACGGCCTTGGTATTGTCGGCAATCGTCGTGTCGCGGCAAATAAATCCTGGCAACCGAAAATCCTGCCATGGGGCATCCTTGGCCTGGCTGTACACGAACCGCTGGCCCTGCCATTCGCGGTTGGGGCGGAAATGAGCGGTCGGCAATTCCATCTCGTGGTCAATCTCGGTTACGTGTTCGGCCGGAACGCCGATTTCGATCACCTGAACATTGTCGGATGCCTCTAACACGCGGTGCCGGATTTCAGGCGGCTGGATGAAACAGTCGCCCGCAGTCAGGCGCATTGGCTGCCCCTGGTCTTCGTAAACGACATCGACCCAGCCATGGATGCAAAAGATCAGTTGAAACCCGACCTTGTGGAAATGAACCATGTCCGGCACCGGGCCTCCGTCCGGTATCCGAATGTGGCTGGCGATGATCGATCCCCCCAACCGGTCCGGCACAAGGTCACGGTAATGCATGCCCGCCCGCCCAATGATCCACGGGGCCTGATCCTTGAGTCGCCGGACAACAAAGGAATGGACCGTTTGCGGCATTTCAAGCGGCGGATTGCGGAGCTCGATTTCGATTCGAGTACCGTTCGGAGCGACAAGGCTGCGCTGGCCACCGGCAAAACCGTCAGGGTCTTCGGTCAGAATACGCAGGGTTCCGGGCGATTCCGGGGCATCCTTTTCCACCCGCAGCCGCACCCCATGCCCCGAAAACACTGCCACGCGCGGGTCATCCGCGGGATAGATCATATCCATCCGCATACCCAAAACCTTGGTGTAAAAGGGAATATCGTCGCGCAATTCGCTGGTGGGTATGCGAAACTCGGCTATGGTCTGGGTCATGCGGCTCTCCTGTTGACCGGACAGTGGATGCCGCCCTGGAAATTTGCAAGCACCGGCATGTCGTCTGCGGCGCCGATTCACTGTTTCCCCTGGGTCAATATTAGTTTAGTGCTAAACTAAATTTCACACGGGAAATTTCGACATGTCCGACACACCCAACCTGCGCCAGGCCGCGCTGGATTATCACGCGCATCCGCAACCGGGAAAGCTGGAAATCAGGGCGACCAAGCCGCTGGCCAATGGCCGCGATCTGGCGCGGGCCTATTCGCCGGGCGTTGCCGAGGCGAGCCTGGAAATCAAGGCCAACCCCGCCAATGCCGAACAATATACGTCGCGCGGTAACCTTGTGGCCGTCGTGTCGAACGGAACGGCAGTTCTGGGGCTGGGAAATATCGGTGCGCTGGCGTCCAAGCCGGTGATGGAAGGCAAGGCAGTCCTGTTCAAGAAATTCGCAGGGATCGACTGTTTCGACATCGAGGTCGACCAGCCCGACCCGGAAAAGCTGGCCGATATCGTCTGTGCGCTTGAACCCACATTCGGGGCCATCAACCTTGAGGACATCAAGGCGCCCGACTGTTTCACCGTCGAGAAACTGTGCCGCGAACGGATGAATATCCCGGTTTTTCACGACGACCAGCACGGCACCGCGATTGTTGTCGGCGCCGCTGCCAAGAACGCCCTGCACGTGGCCGGCAAAAAGTTCGAGGATATCAAGGTCGTTTCCACAGGCGGCGGCGCTGCCGGGATTGCCTGCCTTGGCATGTTGGTGAAACTGGGCGTCAAACGGGAAAACATCTGGCTGTGCGACATCCACGGACTGGTTTATGAAGGCCGCGCCGAAGACATGAACCCGCACAAGGATCAGTTCGCGCAGAAATCCGACCTGCGCACGCTGGATGACGTGATCGACGGGGCCGACCTGTTCCTTGGCCTGTCCGGGCCCAACGTACTGAAGCCGGAAATGGTGCAAAAGATGGCCCGGCAGCCGATCATTTTCGCGCTGGCCAATCCGACGCCCGAAATTCTGCCACAGGCCGCGCGCGAGGTGGCCCCGGATGCAATCATCGCCACGGGCCGCAGCGATTTCCCCAATCAGGTCAACAACGTCCTGTGTTTTCCGTTCATCTTCCGCGGCGCGCTGGATGTCGGAGCGACCGAGATCAATGACGCCATGCAGATCGCCTGTGTGGATGGTATCGCAGAAATGGCCCGCGCCACCACCAGCGCCGAAGCCGCTGCCGCCTATAAGGGCGAGCAACTGACCTTTGGGCCGGAATACCTGATCCCCAAGCCGTTTGACCCGCGTCTTGTCGGTGTCGTGTCCTCTGCCGTGGCAAAGGCCGCGATGGACAGCGGTGTGGCCAAGCGGCCGATCACCGATCTGGAAGCATACAAAGAACGTCTGAACCAGACGGTGTTCAAATCCGCCCTGCTGATGCGCCCGGTTTTCGAAGCGGCAGCCGTTGCATCCCGGCGGATCGTTTTTGCCGAGGGCGAAGATGAACGCGTCTTGCGTGCAGCCCAGGCCATTCTGGAAGAAACCACCGAAACACCGATTTTGATCGGCCGCCCCGATGTGATTCAGGCGCGTTGCGAACGGTTGGGCCTGACGGTGCGCCCCGGTCAGGATTTCCAGATCGTGAACCCTGAAAACGACCCGCGCTACTATGACTATTGGAATTCGTATCACAAGATCATGGAACGCCGGGGCGTGACCCCTGATCTGGCCAAGGCCATCATGCGCACCAACACCACCGCCATTGCCGCCATCATGGTGCATCGGGGCGAGGCCGACAGCATGATCTGTGGCACGTTCGGCGAATACCGCTGGCACCTGAACTATGTCGAACAGGTGCTGGATGATGGCGAACTGCGCCCGCACGGGGCCTTGTCGCTGATGATATTGGATGACGGCCCGCTGTTCATCGCGGACACGCATGTCCGGCAATTGCCCACCCCTGACGAACTGGCCGAGTCGACAATTGGCGCCGCGCGGCATGTTCGGCGGTTCGGTCTCGAACCACAGATTGCGTTCTGTTCGCAATCCCAGTTCGGCAACCAGTCCGAGGGATCAGGCAGGCGGCTGCGGGCTGCGCTGGATATTCTCGACAGCAAGCCGCGCGACTTTGTCTACGAGGGCGAGATGAACCTGGATGTCGCGCTGAACCCCGATCTGCGCGGGCGTATCTTCCCGAACTCGCGGCTGAAAGGCCCGGCAAACGTGCTGATATTTGCGCATGCCGATGCCGCCAGCGGTGTTCGGAACATCCTCAAGATGAAGGCAAACGGGATCGAGGTCGGCCCCATCCTGATGGGCATGGGGAACAACGCGCATATCGTGACGCCTTCGATCACGGCCCGCGGGTTGTTGAACATGGCAGCCATCGCGGGCACCCCCGTGGCCCATTACGGGTAACCGATCGGCATAACCTTTTGCGGCTGGCCTGATCCTCAGGCCTGCCGCGACCACTGCTCAGATGTCCTGTGCCCTGTTCGTGGTCCGGCCCGGCGCAGTACCGCAAATCCCGCTACGCTGGCGATTCCCCGGCAGCCCTGATTTTGCAGCCCCGGATATGCAATTTTGCAAATCACCAGATCGCTGCCGAATAATCCCTGCAAAATAATGCAGTTTGCAAAAATTTGCAGGTTATTTTCGCGCACAATGCAAATATTTCGCGATAAACTGACGCGCCGTCAATGGTGCAGCTTGCCCGGTCTTTTGGCCCGGCATTAAAAAGTCCGCAAATCTTTTGCGAGGAGGACGCCATGGGATTTCAGGACGTTTACGACAGCTGGAAACGCGATCCCGAAGCTTTCTGGATGAAAGCGGCCGAGGGTATCGACTGGATCAAGGCACCCACCAAGGCCCTGTTCGATGACAACGCGCCGCTTTACGAATGGTTTTGCGATGCCAAGGTGAATACCTGCTGGAACGCGGTCGATCGTCACGTCGAAAACGGGCGCGGCGAACAGACCGCGATAATTTACGACAGCCCGATCACGCACACAAAGCGCGAGATCTCGTATGTCGAGCTGCGCAATCGGGTGGCCACGCTGGCCGGTGCCTTGCGTGCCAAGGGTGTCGAAAAGGGTGACCGCGTCATCATCTATATGCCGATGATCCCCGAAGCGCTTGAGGCGATGCTGGCCTGTGCGCGGCTGGGCGCTGTGCATTCGGTCGTATTTGGCGGCTTTGCAAGCAATGAGCTTGCGGTGCGTATCGATGACGCCAAACCCAAGGCCATCATCGCCGCCTCATGCGGGATGGAACCGGGCCGGGTCGTGCATTACAAACCCTTGCTGGACGGTGCCATCGAAATGGCGCACCACAAGCCCGATTTCTGCGTCATCTTTCAGCGCGAACAGGAAGTCGCGCAATTGGTCGAGGGCCGGGATTACAACTGGCACGGTTTCCAATACGGCGTCGAGCCGGCGGAATGTGTGGCCGTAAACGGCAATGACCCGGCCTATATCCTCTATACCTCGGGCACGACCGGTGCGCCAAAGGGCGTGGTACGCCCCACCGCAGGCCATCTGGTCGCCCTGAACTGGTCCATGAAGAACATCTACAACGTCGATCCGGGCGACGTGTTCTGGGCCGCATCGGACGTGGGTTGGGTCGTTGGCCATTCCTATATCTGCTATGCCCCGCTAATCCACGGCAACACCACGATTGTTTTCGAGGGCAAGCCAGTTGGCACCCCCGACGCCGGGACGTTCTGGCGCGTCATCTCAGAGCATAAGGTCGCCAGCTTTTTCACCGCCCCCACCGCCATCCGGGCCGTCAAGCGCGAGGACCCAAAGGGCGAGATGCTTGCCAAATACGACCTGTCCTGCCTCAGGGCGCTGTACCTTGCAGGCGAACGCGCGGATCCCGACACGATCACATGGGCGCAGGATGCGTTAAATGTACCGGTCATTGACCACTGGTGGCAGACCGAGACCGGCTGGACCATTGCCGGGAACCCGCTGGGGATCGAGGAACTGCCGGTCAAGCTGGGCTCGCCCGCCAAGCCGATGCCGGGCTATGACGTGCAAATCCTTGACGAGGGTGGCCATCCGATGAAACCCGGCGAACTGGGCGCCATCGCGGTCAAGCTGCCATTGCCGCCGGGAACCTTGCCAACCTTGTGGAACGCCGAAGAGCGGTTTCGCAAATCTTACCTGGAACACTTCCCCGGATATTATGAAACCGGTGATGCGGGCATGATCGACGAGGACGGGTACCTCTATATCATGGCGCGGACGGATGATGTCATCAATGTTGCCGGTCACCGCCTTTCGACCGGCGCGATGGAAGAGGTCCTGGCCGCTCATCCCGACGTTGCCGAATGCGCCGTCATCGGCGTATCGGATCAGCTCAAGGGCCAGATGCCGGTTGGTTTCCTGTGCCTGAATGCGGGCTGCGACAGGGATCATGCGGCGGTTGCCGCGGATGTCGTGAAGATGGTGCGCGACAAGATCGGGCCCGTTGCCGCCTTCAAACTGGCGGTCGTCGTGGACCGGTTGCCCAAGACACGATCGGGCAAGATCCTGCGCGGCACGATGGTATCCATTGCCGATGGCAAGGATTACAAGATGCCCGCGACCATCGACGATCCCGCCATTCTGAACGAGATATCGGATGCGTTGAAAACCATCGGATATGCCCAGTAATGCATCCGGGGCCGGTCCATGGCCGCCCCGTTTCATCCCTATCGGTTGCAACCGGTAACAGAGCGCCTACTGTGCCCTTCAAATCGGAGGGCACATGGACAACACAGAAATCTGGCGCCTAAGCGCAACCGAATTGGCAAGCCTGACGCGCACCGGAGACCTGAGCGCGGAAACCGCGGTTCAAAGCGCGGTGGACCGCATGCATCAGGTCAATCCGTCACTGAACGCCGTCGTCGAAGACCTCGGCGACGAGGCGCTTCAACGCGCATGCGCGCTGGACAAATCCCGTGCCAGCGGCGCACCGACCGGGCCGCTGCATGGCGTGCCCGTTACCATCAAGATCAATGTCGACCAAAAGGGGCACGCCACCTCGAACGGGGTGGTCGCCCTCAAGGATCTTGTGGCGCCTGATGACGCTCCGGTGGTGGAGAACCTGCAAAAAGCGGGGGCAATCGTTATCGGACGGACCAATACGCCCGAATTTTCCTTCCGCGCAGATACGGATAACCCGCTGTTTGGGCGCACCTTCAACCCTTGGGGGCGCCACATATCACCTGGCGGATCCTCGGGCGGGGCCGGGTCAGCGGTCATGGCCGGGATCGGCGCACTGGCCCATGGCAACGATATCGGTGGCAGCTTGCGGTTCCCGGCGGCGGCCAATGGTGCCGTCACGGTGAAGCCCGGATTGGGCCGGGTTCCGGCCTGGAACCCAAGCCAAAAGGCCGAACGCGGGCTGCTGGCGCAATCGATGTCGGTTCAGGGCCTCATAACCCGCAGCGCCGCCGACCTGCACCTGTCGATGCCAAGCCTTATCGCCGCGGACCCGCGCGACCCGTTCCACGTCCCCCTGCCCTGGGCGCAAGAGGCGATACCGGGCGAGGTCCGCGTTGCATTCACCCGAAACACGTTTGGCTATGACCTGCACCCCGAGGTCGACAAGGCGCTGATCGCCGCGCGTGATGCCCTGACAGATGCGGGATACGCAGTCACCGAGATTGACCCGCCCGATGTCTTTGAATGCGGACGAAACGGCTACCGCGCCCTGATGGGCGAGGTCCTGACCCTGATGAAGGGTGATATCGAGGCTGCCGGATCGCAGACCATCCGCGACATCTTTGATGTGTATTTTCAGGAATTTCCGCCGATTCTGGATGCCGAGCTGTTGCGCATGATGGCCCACCGCAGCCACTATGCGCGGGAATGGTCGCTGTTCATGCAGGATTATCCGCTGGTCCTGAGCCCGTTTCTGCCACAACCGTTCTTCAAACCCGACAGGGATACCGAGGGCGCCGAGGGCGTGCACGAGGTTCTGGGCTGCGCCGTCTACTCCTATGCGATGAATTACCTCGGGCTTCCTGCCGCCGTGGTTCCGGCCAGGCTGGCCGAACTGCCCGCTGGTCCGCAGCCGATCAATGTCCAGATCGCCGCCCGCAGGTGGCGCGAGGACCTGGCCGTCGATGCCGCGCTGGCCATTGAAACTCGTATCGGGCAGATGGCCCCGGCACTTTGGGACAGGATGCAAAACTAGGCGCCTTGGCCCTGACCTGTCCTGACGGGGGATCGTGGTGCGCAAAGAAATAGACCCCGGGTTATTTTGCCCGGGGTCCGCATACTAAAATATGCCCGGATAGAAGTAACGAGCGTAGCACCACCCACCCTCGCCAGCGCGTAAAATGCGCAATCATCCGAAAACACCGTATGATGGCCACTCACTTCCATCTGGGCGTGTTCTCCGGGCAGGGAAAAGTTAACTTAGGGTAAGGAATATTCCTGTGAACTGGTTCACATAAACGGAAAAGAAATACTCAAACCCACCTAAGTTACGTAAATTGTTCAGAAATCAGACGCTCTTCAAGCCCGTGACCGGGGTCGAAAAGAATTCTGTGGCGCACCTTGGGCTCGGATCTGATCTCGACCCAGTCGATATCGGGAATCGAAATCGAATCCGCATCGGCCATCACCGGCCGCTTGTCGGCATCCAGAACGTCGAATCGCACATCAGCTGTCTTGGGCAGCAAGGCACCGCGCCACCTGCGCGGGCGAAAGGCGGCAATGGCGGTCAGCGCAAGCACGTCCGAGCCGATCGGCAAAATCGGCCCATGCGCCGAATAGTTATAGGCCGTCGATCCGGCCGGCGTGGACAACAGCGCCCCGTCGCACACCAGCTCATCCAGACGCACCCGGCCATCGACGCTGATTTTCAGACGCGCCGCCTGAGGCCCGGCCCGCAGCAATGATACCTCGTTGATCGCCAGGGCTTCGTGCTTTTTGCCCGCCTGATCCATCGCAGTCATGATCAACGGGTTGATCACCTCTTCTTCGGCGTCGTCCAGACGCGCGGTCAGGTCTGTTTCGCTGTATTCATTCATCAAAAAGCCGATGGTCCCGCGGTTCATGCCATAAACGGGGATGTTGAGATGCTGCGTGTTATGCAGCGTGCGCAACATGAACCCATCCCCGCCCAGCGCGACAATCACATCGGCATCCCGCGGGGCCGCATTGCCATATCGTGCGACCAGGCAATCCCGGGCGGTTTGCGCCACGTCGGCGTCGCTGGCCAGGAAGGCGATTCTCTTTGTCATCTTTTCGGGTTTCCGGTGCTGCGCATTTGGTTCCGAAACAAACATACCTTTCCGCATTAGGCCAGACTTGACGCCGCAGTTGGCCAATTCGTCGCTTTAAAGCCTTTTTCACCAGAACCGTTTCCGATAGGAAATCCGCCAAACAACCCTCAGCCATGCGGAGCGCACATGAACGCCAACCTTCGTGATACCGGTTTCTTCACCCAGTCCCTTGCGGATCGTGACCCCGAGCTGTTCGGCTCGATCACGTCCGAGCTGGGCCGTCAGCGCGACGAGATCGAGTTGATTGCCTCGGAAAACATTGTCTCGGCCGCCGTGATGGAGGCGCAGGGTTCGGTGATGACCAACAAATACGCCGAAGGCTATCCCGGCCGTCGCTACTATGGCGGGTGCCAGTTCGTCGATATCGCCGAAAACCTGGCCATCGACCGCGCGAAAGAGCTGTTTGGCTGTGAATTTGCCAATGTGCAGCCGAATTCGGGCAGCCAGGCCAACCAGGGTGTCTACCAGGCGCTGATCCAGCCCGGCGACACCATTCTGGGGATGTCGCTGGACGCTGGTGGTCACCTGACCCACGGCGCGCGCCCGAACCAGTCGGGCAAGTGGTTCAACGCCGTTCAGTACGGTGTGCGCCGGCAGGACAACATGCTGGACTATGACCAGGTCGAGGCGCTGGCGAAAGAACATAACCCCAAGCTGATCATCGCAGGTGGCTCGGCCATCCCGCGTCAGATCGACTTTGCCCGCATGCGCCAGATCGCCGATATGGTCGGGGCCTATCTGCATGTGGACATGGCGCATTTCGCCGGTCTGGTGGCCGCAGGCGAGCATCCCAGCCCCTTCCCCCACGCGCATGTGGCGACGACCACCACGCACAAGACCCTGCGCGGCCCGCGTGGCGGCATGATCCTGACCAATGATGAGGCGATCGCCAAGAAAGTGAACTCGGCCATCTTCCCCGGTATTCAGGGTGGTCCGCTGATGCATGTCATCGCAGGTAAGGCGGTTGCTTTCGGTGAGGCGCTGCGGCCCGAGTTCAAGACCTATATCCAGCAGGTCGTGACAAACGCGCAGGCGCTGTCGGATCAGCTGATCAAGGGCGGTCTGGACACGGTGACCCATGGCACCGACACACATGTTGTGCTGGTCGATCTGCGCCCCAAGGGCGTCAAAGGCAACGCCACCGAAAAGGCCCTGGGCCGCGCGCATATCACCTGCAACAAGAACGGCGTGCCGTTTGACCCGGAAAAGCCGACGATCACCAGCGGCATCCGTCTGGGCAGCCCCGCCGGCACCACGCGCGGCTTTGGCGAGGTTGAGTTCCGCCAGATCGCGGACTGGATCATCGAAGTGGTCGACGGTCTGGCCGCCAATGGCGAAGACGGCAATGCCGAGGTCGAGGCCAAGGTCAAAGCCGAAGTCGCCGAGCTTTGCGCGCGGTTCCCGATTTATCCGAACCTCTGATCCGCGCGGATCATATAACAAGGATGACGGCGCCCATCGCGGCGCCGTTTTTCGTCGATTGGCTTTGGCCGCACCCGGACAAATTCCATGCCCAGCCCGTCAGATAAAACCGCGCCACCTAAGCACCGCGACGGCCGCGGCAGACAGCACCAGCAAGCCAAGGGCAAGCGACCCCAAAACGCCCAGGACCCACCCCCAGCGCCGATCGGCCAGGTTGATCGCGTTCAGGTGCCCCTGAACGTCTTCGGCGGCCTTTTCCAGCGCGGGCGTATCCAAAACCAGGCGCAGCTTGGGATGTTCGACCATCGGCTCGGCCTTGGCCAGAACCTGCGCCTGTTTGTATATTCTGCGCGGAAGGCGTCGTTTCGCGCGCCGGACCGAGGCCGCAAGGGTCTTGTCGCGCACCCCCAGTTTCTTGCGCAGCAATTGAATTGTCTGCGCGATCCGGAACTGGATATCTGTTTCCTGCGACATCTGGGGCCTCCTGTTGGCGCACAGTAACGGGGCCGGAAACGGCGCACAATGGGGCTGGCCGTTCGGTCTTGGCGCTTGTATCACGGCGATATGCTGAACATGATCCTTCACGGTGACCCGACATCGCTGCCCCCTCTTGTGATTGCCCACGGCCTTTACGGCTCGGCCCGGAACTGGGGCGTCATCGCGCGGCGCGTCAGCGACGAACGGCAGGTGATCGCGGTTGACATGCGCAACCACGGCTCTAGCGACCAAAGTGATACGCATGATTATCCCAGCATGGCGCAGGACCTTGCAGAAGTGATCCGCAGCATTGGCGGCACGGCTGACGTGCTGGGGCACTCGATGGGCGGCAAGGCGTCGATGACGCTTGCCCTGCAATACCCCGACCTGGTGCACAGGCTGGTGGTGGCCGACATCGCACCCGTTGCCTATACCCACAGCCAGCTGAAATACATTACGGCCATGCGCGCGGTCGACTTGTCACGCATCGAGCGTCGGTCGGACGCGGAACAGCAACTGGCCGATCTGGGCGTCGAAAAAGCCTTGCAGAGCTTTTTCACGCAATCGCTGGATGTGGCGGGAAAGAAATGGCGGCTGAACCTGGACGCACTTGCCGACCAGATGCCGAACATCATGGGCTTTCCTTCCCTGTCCGGTGACTGGTCCGGTTCCGCGCTGTTCTTGTCCGGCGCTGAATCCGATTATGTCCTGCCCGAACACCGTGCGACAATCCGGGCGCAGTTTCCCAACGCCCGTTTCGCCAAGATCCCCGGCGCGGGCCATTGGCTGCATGCCGAAAAACCCCGCGAATTCGAAGCCGCGGTCAGGACCTTTCTGAACGCCTGACCGGCATCATCAGCCCTGGTACAGGCGTCGCGAAACCAACCAGGACACCGGGGCTGCGGCAACGAACCCAATCGCAGCCGCAGCGACAATCGCCGTGGTCGAGATCATGCCAGCAGCAAGCACGGCAATAACGGCCGACCCTGCAAGGGCGGTTGCAATCAAAGAATACAGCATGGCGGCAAGACGTATCATGGTCTTATGTCCTGTTGGTTGGCGTCTGCAAAACACATTACAATAAGAGAATGTGACTGGCTTTGATTTGCATCAGATTGGTGCGTCCGTTCGCGGGTTTTCGCGATTGGCGATACGCTTGACATCCCGCCCAAAAAACCCGCGTGGCTTGGCCCGCGCCCGGGCGTTGAATTCAAATGTCTTGCGGGGGTCTGCCGCGCAACACCGCCCCGGCGGAACCAATTGATGCCGGGCTGATCCGGTCACGCCAGCGCCGCCCAAGCCTTTGTTATTTCAGCCAAACGTCATTGGTGCGGGCGGTGGGACTCGAACCCACACGGGGAAATCCCCTTCAGATTTTAAGTCTGATATGTCTACCATTCCATCACGCCCGCATGCACCGTATCGCTGGATTCCAGTGCGTTTTCGGTGACGTGGAAACTCCTTACAGCCAAGACTTGCAATTGGAAAGGCGTTACAAAGCCACGCGGCCACCCCCAACCGGCCGGTTTCCTGCGCGGCCATGCTTGACACAAACCCCGGCTTTCGATCACGTCAAGAAACCAGCCCGCAGGAGCGCGCCATGAAACTCATCCCCAACCCTCACCGTGGCGGCGCCAAACTGATTGCGGACATCCCGTTTCCGTCAACGGACACGACGCGGGTCGCCGCTTTGGTGTCGCGATGCCCGGCGCGCGGTGAAACGCCCCTGACCGAGGTGACATCCCTGGCCCCGGTTGCCGCGCTGTGGGTCAAGGACGAACGCTGCCGCATGAACCTGGGGTCATTCAAGGCGCTGGGGGCGGCATATGTCATAGCCTGCCACGCCAGCGACGCCACAGAACACCCCGACATGCACAGCTTGCGCGGCCGAACCTACGTGACCGCCAGCGCGGGCAATCACGGGCTTAGCGTCGCGGCAGGTGCCCGGATGTTCGGGGCGGGGGCCGTCGTTTACATCGCGGAAACCGTCCCCGAAAGCTTTGCCAACCGGTTGCGGGCGCAAAACGCCCAAGTCGTGCGCGCAGGTGCGGATTATGCGGGCAGCATGCAGGCGGCCAGTCAGGCAGCCCGCGACAATGGCTGGGTTCTGCTGTCCGACAGCTCCTGGGACGGCTATGTCGACCTGCCCTACCTGCTGATGGAAGGTTACCTGCAACTGGCGGCAGAAATGGTTCGGCAATGCCCGCAAATGCCCTCGGTAATCTTGCTGCAGGCCGGTGTCGGGGGCCTGGCCGGGGCCGTCGCGGCCTATGCGCGCAAAGCCTGGGGCGATGTTCCGCGCATTTGTGTGGTCGAACCCACGGCGGCACCGGCGCTGCAATCAAGCATCGAAAAGGGGCAACCCGTCTTTGCAGCCGGGCCCGACAGCATCATGGGACGTCTGGATTGCAAGGAACCTTCTCTGATTGCGCTGAACGGGTTGGCACGGGATGCCGATCTTTTCCTGTCTCTTGACGACACTCAGGTCGCCGCGCAATTGCCGAAAATGGCCGCTGCGGGGATCGGCACGACGGCCTCGGGCGGCGCGGGGCTGGCTGCCGTTCTGGATGATGCAAGCCGCGCGGCCCTGAACATCGCGGAACATGACCGGGTGCTGTGCATTCTCACCGAGCAACCGGCATGAGAGGGTTTGACACACAGGAATTCATCGCCCGGACCGACCGCACGCAGGAACTGATGGCGACGGCAGGCCTGTCGGCGCTGCTGCTGACAACCGAACCCGAGGTTCGCTATTTCACCGGGTTCCTGACCCGGTTCTGGGAAAGCCCGACCCGGCCCTGGTTTGTCATCGTTCCCGCCAGCGGTCCGCCGATGGCCGTCATCCCCTCGATCGGGGCCGCGTTGATGGGGCAGACCTGGATCGATGACATAAGAACCTGGAGCGCCCCGACCCCCGGGGATGACGGCCTTACGCTTTTGGCCGACACTTTGCGGGAAATCGTCCCCCAAGGCGAAACGATCGGGTGCCCTGACGGGATCGAAACGCATATCCGCATGCCCTTGGCCGATCTGACCCGGCTGGGCGGCATGATCGGCCGCCGCCGGATCGCAAGCGACAAGGGTATTCTGCGGCGCATGAGGATGATCAAATCGCAGGCAGAGATCGCAAAAATCGAAACCGCCTGTGCCATTGCCGGACGCGCATTTGCACGGGTCCCGGAAATCGCCACGGCGGGAACGCCTCAGGATCAGGTTTTCCGGCGGTTCCAGATGCTGTGCCTTGACGAGGGGGCGGACTGGGTGCCTTACCTGGCGGGCGGCGCGGGCCCTGCGGGATATACCGACGTGATATCCCCGGCGCGCCCTGCCCCGCTGAAGGCTGGCGATGTCCTGATGCTGGATACCGGGCTGGTCTGGGACGGGTATTTTTGCGACTTTGACCGCAACTGGTCGGTCGGCGCGGCCACCGAACCGGTGCGTTCGGCGCATGGACGGCTGGTCGAGGCCTGCGACGCGGCGTTCGACCTGGCCCGCCCCGGCGCCACCGCCGCTGATCTGTTTCACGCCATGAACTCTGTGCTTTCCAAGGGCGGCGCCGGAACGGATGCCGGGCGGCTTGGCCACGGGTTGGGAATGTCCCTGACCGAATGGCCGTCGCTGATCGCGGCCGATGAAACCGTTTTGGAACCCGGAATGGTTCTGACGCTTGAACCGGGGATTGAAACCAAAGGCGGCATCATGGTCCATGAAGAAGACATTCTGATCACAGCGGGTGCCCCCCGGTACCTGAGCCCCCGGACCGGACCAGAGGTTGCCACGCTGTGAACATCCTGCCCTGCACCTTTGACGCCGACGATCCACAGGCCACACCGATGGGGCTGATCGTTTTGCAGGCCGATGAAACGATCGAACCCGAGTTCCGCACGCTTTTTGCCCAAAGCCGCTGCCCCGTCTACGTGTCCCGGATACCAAGCGACGCCGAGGTTCGAACCGACACTCTGGCACGGATGGAACAGACCCTGCCTGCCGCCGCCGCGCTTTTGCCCGGGTCGCCCGAATATCGCGTGGTGGGGTATGCCTGCACCTCGGCAAGTTCGGTCATCGGGTCCGAACGGGTGGAAACCCTTGTCAGGCAGGGCTGCAACACCCGATCCGTCACCAACCCGCTGCGCGCCGCAATCGCGCATGCCGCACATTTGGGCGTTTCGAAATTTGCGCTGTTGTCGCCGTATATCGAAGAGGTCAACACACCCCTGCGCGCGGCCTTTGCACGGCACGGGATTTCAACCGAGGTTTTCGGCAGTTTCGGCGAGGCGCAAGAGGCCAAGGTGGCCCGTATCTCCGAGCAATCCACCCTCGATGCTGCCATCCAACTGGGGTTGGACCCCTCGGTCGACGCGGTCTTTATCAGCTGTACGAATTTGCGCACAGCCGGTGTCATTTCCAAGGTCGCGGAAAAAATCGGCAAACCGGTTTTGTCCAGCAATCACAGCCTTGCCTGGGACATGATGCGCCTAAACATGTCGCATTTCTAGGCCAAAGCGGCGCATAGGACCGCACATTGCCTTTACGGCCCTGCAAGCATTTGTTAGCCTCGGGCGCAATGCTTGAGATGATCGAATGAGCCTGGGAAATCCGGGTAATCATTTGGCGAAACAGGGGGTCTTGTGACCGAAACGAAAAACGACGCCGCGTTTGTCGAGTTTCAACGCGTGCAAAAATCTTATGACGGCGAAAATCTTGTTGTCAAAGATCTGAACCTGGCGATGCCCAAGGGCGAGTTTCTGACCATGCTTGGCCCGTCAGGGTCCGGCAAAACCACGTGCCTGATGATGTTGGCGGGGTTTGAAACAGCGACCCACGGCGAGATTCTTTTGGATGGCCGCCCGATCAACAACATTCCACCACACAAGCGCGGAATTGGCATGGTCTTTCAGAATTATGCCTTGTTTCCGCACATGACGGTGGCGGAAAATCTGTCCTTCCCGCTTGAGGTCCGAAAACTGGGCAAGTCCGAGCGTGAGGCCAAGGTGCAGCGTGCGCTGGACATGGTGCAGATGGGGGCCTTTGGCGGTCGTCGTCCGGCACAATTGTCCGGCGGTCAGCAACAGCGGATTGCGCTGGCACGGGCGCTGGTTTTCGAACCTGAACTGGTGCTGATGGACGAACCGCTGGGCGCATTGGACAAGCAGCTGCGCGAGCACATGCAGTTCGAGATCACGCGCCTTGCGCATGAGCTGGGCATCACGACCGTCTATGTGACCCACGACCAGACCGAAGCCCTGACCATGTCGGATCGCGTCGCCGTGTTCGACGATGGCCGCATTCAGCAACTGGCCCCGCCGGATCAACTGTATGAAGAACCCGAAAACTCATTCGTGGCGCAGTTCATCGGTGAAAACAACACGCTGGAAGGCACTGTAAAGTCCATTGATGGCGACGCCTGCCTGATTGCGCTGGACGACGGGTCCGAAATTGACGCCGTGCCAATCAATGTCAGCCAACCCGGCGAGCGGACCAAGGTTTCGATCCGGCCAGAGCGGGTCGAATTCAACAAGGACCGCCTGCATGCCGACGCCCATACGCTCAAGGCGACGGTCAAGGAATTCATCTATATGGGGGATGTCTTCCGGTTCCGGATGTCGGTGGCCGGCAATGACGAGTTCATCGTCAAGACCCGGAACGCGCCGGACGCGGTAAGGCTGAAACCCGGCCAGGAAATCGAAATCGGTTGGCTTGCCAAGGACTGCCGTGCGCTGGACGCCTGAACCGCGTCCGCGCAACGCCAGCAAGGCAAGGCCCAACTGAAAGACGGGCTGGCGAGAAACCCGTGCGTCAGCCGACACAACACCAAGCGGGATAAACTGGGAGTTACGTACAAATGAAACCGACGAAAACAATGCTTACAGCCGCTGTTCTTGCGACAGCAGCCGCGGGTGTTTCAGCCGAAGAGATGACCATCGTGTCGTGGGGCGGCGCCTATTCCAAGTCGCAGCTCAAAGCCTATCACGAGCCCTATTCGGAAAAGACCGGCGTCACCATCCTGAACGATGACAGCTCGGCCGAAGCTGTGGCCAAGCTGCGCGCGATGAACGAAGCGGGCAACATCACCTGGGACGTGGTTGACGTTGTTGCAGCGGACGCGATCCGCCTGTGCGACGAAGGTCTGGCAATGGAAATCGACCCCGATACGATGCTGGCCGCCGCACCTGACGGCACCTCGGCGGCGGATGACTTTGGCGACCTGCTGGTCAGCGACTGCTTTATCCCGCAGATCGTTTATTCGACCACTTTCGGCTATCGCACCGACCTGGTGGGCGACACCCCGCCGACCGATATCTGCGCCGTCTTCGACCTTGAGACCTATCCCGGCAAGCGTTCGCTTGAAAAGCGCCCGATCAACAACATGGAATGGGCCCTGCTGTGCGATGGCGTCGCAAAGGAAGACGTCTATGACGTGCTGGCAACCCCCGAAGGCCAGGAACAGGCGCTTGCCAAGCTGGGCACCATCAAGGACAGCGTCGTCTGGTGGTCCGCTGGCGCAGACACGCCGCAGCTTCTGGCCGATGGCGAAGTCGTCATGGGATCGACCTATAACGGTCGTCTGTTCAGCGTGATCGAAGAGCAGAAACAGCCCGTCGCCATGTTGTGGGACGCGCAGGTGTTCGACCTTGACGGCTGGATCATCCCCGCCGGTCTGAGCGACGAGCGCAAGGCCCGTGCGCTGGATTATATCATGTTCGCAACCGACACCCAGCGTCTGGCGGATCAGGCCAAGTACATCTCGTACGGTCCGGCCCGTGCCTCGTCGGCGCCGCTGGTGGGTCAGCACGCCGAACTGGGCATCGACATGGCACCGCACATGCCGACCGACCCGGAAAACGCCAAGAACACGTTCCTGTACAACTACGAGTTCTGGGCCGATTACCGCGATGATATCGACGCCAAATTCCAGGCGTGGCTTGCGCAATAAGCGCTTGATTTCATGACACGGCCGGGGGCGGTGATCCGCCCCCGCACCCAAAAGAACCCAAGGGGCAAAGATGACTGACGCAAGCGAAAACACGGGGCCAATGCTGGCGGCGGACGGAACACCGCTCAAGCAATCGCTGGCACGTTCATTGCGGCGACAGAAGCTGCGCGCACTGATGCTGGTGGCCCCTTTGTTGCTGTTCGTGATGTTCTCGTTCATCGTGCCGATTGCTTCGATGCTGTTCCGCTCGGTGGAAAACAGCATCGTGCAGAAAACCCTGCCCCTGACGGTCCAAGCGCTGCAAAGCTGGGACGAAAGCAGCGGCGAACTGCCTGACGAGGCCGTCTATGACGCCTTTGTCCGCGACATGGTCGTGGCCGTCGATAGCAAGACCCATACCCGATTGGGCTCGCGTTTGAACTACGAAGAAACCGGCATGTCCTCGATGTTCCGCCGCTCGGGCCGGAAAATGGGCAAGCTTGATCCTGAAACCGATGGGCCGTTCAAGGAACAGGTGATCGAAATCCATGACGGCTGGGGCGACCCGAATACCTGGGCCGTGATCAAGACCCATTCACCCACGGTCACCAATGGCTATTTCCTGAACGCGGTCGATATGCGCCGCACGCCCGAAGGCGCGCAATCACAACCCGAAGACAAACAGATCCTGATCAAGCTGTTCGGCCGCACGCTGTTCATGTCGCTGGTGATCACTGCGTCCTGTATCCTGCTGGCTTATCCGGTCAGTTACCTGCTGGCGACGCTGCCCATGCGGGTTTCGAACCTTTTGATGATCCTCGTCCTGCTGCCATTCTGGACCTCGCTGCTGGTGCGGACCTCGGCGTGGAAGGTGATGCTGCAACAGCAAGGCGTGATCAACGAGACCCTTGTGTGGCTTGGGCTTGTGGCCGATGACGCGCGGCTGGTGATCATCAACAACCAGATCGGCACGATCATCGCGATGACGCATATCCTGCTGCCGTTCATGATCCTGCCGATGTATTCGGTGATGCAGACGATACCGGATTCCTATACCCGCGCCGCGAAATCCATGGGCGCGACCAACTGGACCACCTTCTGGCGCATCTACTTTCCGCAATCCATTCCGGGCATTGGCGCGGGGTCGATCCTCGTGTTCATCCTGGCCATCGGCTATTACATCACGCCCGAGATCGTGGGCGGCACCAAGGGTGTCTTCATCTCGAACCGGATTGCCTACCACATCTCGTCCTCGCTGAACTGGGGACTGGCGGCGGCGCTTGGAACGATCCTGCTGGCCGTCGTGCTGTTGCTCTACTGGGTCTACGACAAGATCGTGGGCATCGATAACGTGAAGCTGGGATAATCGACATGGCCGCACTTACTCCGATATCCCGCAAGCCGCTTTCCATGGTTCTGCCCAGTGTTGCGTTGGCCGGTGCCTTTGCCGGCATCTTCGTAGGCGCCGGCAACGGGTCGGTCTTTCTTGGCATCATCGCCGGGGCGGCCCTGATCGCGGCGCTCGCCTGGGTCTATATCACCATCCTGAAGAACGAGGCGCTGGCGCGGTGGATCAACACGCTGGGCTTCGGCATCGCGGGTTTCCTGATCTCAGGGCCGATGGGCGGCGTTCTTGGCCTGCTGGGCGGGTGGTTCTTTGGCTGGTTCACATACTGGCTGTACGAGGGCCGATATCGCCGCAAACTGCTGCCTTACCTCACGCCGAAACAGGTGTTCTATCACTATCTGTTCCGGGTCATCTGCGGCGCGATTTTCGTGTTCCTGATCACGCCGATCCTTGTGGTTCTGCCGCTGTCGTTCAACGCGCAGGACTTCTTTACCTTCACGCCCGAGATGCTGCGGCTGGACCCCGAAGGGTATTCGCTGAAGCATTACCGCGACTTCTTTACCAACAATGAATGGCAGCGCAGCTTCAAAAACTCGCTGATCATCGCGCCGATTGCGACGGTGATCTCGGTCTCGCTGGGTACGCTCGCGGCCATCGGCCTCAGCCAGAGCCACGTTCCCGGCCGCCGTGCCATCATGGGCATCCTGATCTCGCCGATGATCGTACCGCTGATCATCTCGGCCACGGGGATGTTCTTTTTCTACAGCGATATCGGCCGCTTTATGGAAGGCACGCTGGGCATGAACAAGAACTTCGTGGGCTATGTGAAGGTCATCCTTGCCCACGCCGTTCTGGGCATCCCGTTCGTCATCATCACCGTGACCGCAACGCTGGTGGGTTTTGACCGCTCGCTGACGCGGGCGGCGGCGAATATGGGCGCGGGTCCGGTGCGGACCTTCTTCAAGATCCAGATGCCGCTGATCCTGCCGGGCGTGATCTCGGGTGGTTTGTTTGCCTTCATCACCTCGTTCGACGAGGTGGTCGTGGTGCTGTTTGTCGGCTCGGCCAGCCAAAAGACCCTGCCATGGCAGATGTTCACCGGCCTGCGCGAACAGATCAGCCCGACCATTCTGGCGGTGGCCACGATCCTTGTGGTGATCTCGATCGCGCTGCTGACCACGGTCGAATTGCTGCGCCGCCGGTCCGAGCGTCTGCGGGGTCTTTCCCCCGCTTGACGCAGACCTGCGCCTGATCTAACGATTCACACGTTCACCCCAGCCGCGATGGCGTCGCGGCATCATCGGGGGTGATCGGCTCTCGGACCCCGAGACCGCCTGTCCTGAACGCCGGGACAAGTGGCCGGGTATTGCCACCCGGCATAGATGAGAGACCTGTTATGACAGACACAAAACGCCCCGAATTCTTCACCTGCCACAATGGCGACAAAGCCCCCCTGCCGTTCAGCAAGGGCGAATATGACCGCCGTCTGGGCAAATTACGCGCCATCATGGCCGCGCGGGATATCCCCGCCGTTCTGCTGACGTCGATGCAGAACATCGCCTATTACTCGGGCTTTCTGTACTGCGCTTTTGGCCGCCCCTATGGCTGCGTGGTGACACAGGACGCCTGCACCACTGTTTCGGCCAATATCGACGCGGGCCAACCGTGGCGCCGCTCGGTCGAGGACAACGTCATCTATACCGATTGGAGGCGCGACAATTACTGGCGCGCGGTGGCCAGCCTGATCGGTGGCGCGAAACGGATCGGGATCGAAGGCGATCACATGACCCTCGCCGCGCGCGATACGGCACTGGCCATGCTGGGTCAGCCTGAACTGGTCGACATTGCGCCCGACACGATGGCCGCGCGCATGGTGAAATCGGACGAAGAGATCGAACTGATCAAAGGCGGTGCCCGCACCGCCGATGTGGGCGGCGCAGCCATTCACGCCGCCATCCGCGATGGTGCCACCGAGATTGAAATCGCCATGGCCGGTCGCGACGCGATGGAGGCCGAAATCGCCCGCGCCTATCCCGACGCAGAATATCGCGACACCTGGGTCTGGTTCCAGTCCGGCCTCAATACCGACGGCGCGCATAACCCGGTGACCAAACGGGCGCTGCAACGGGGCGATATCCTGTCGCTGAACACCTTTCCCATGATCTCGGGTTACTACACGGCGCTGGAACGCACCCTGTTTCTGGGCGAACCCGACGCCGACAGCCTGCGCCTGTGGCACGCCAACGTCGCGGCCCACGAACTGGGTCTGAGCCTGATCAAACCCGGTGCCACCTGCTCGGGCATCACGGCTGAGATCAACCGTTTCTTTGCCGATGAGGGCCTGCTGCAATACCGATCCTTCGGCTACGGCCATTCCTTTGGTATCCTCAGCCACTATTACGGGCGCGAGGCCGGTCTGGAATTGCGCGAAGATATCGACACGGTGCTGGAACCCGGCATGGTCGTTTCAATCGAACCGATGCTGTGGATCCCCCAGGGCCAGCCCGGCGCGGGCGGCTATCGCGAACACGATATCCTTTTGGTTGGCGACGTCGGCGCCGAAAACATCACCGGCTTCCCCTACGGGCCGGGTCACAACATCATCGGTGCGTAAAAAGCGGGCGGGGTCCAAGGCCAAGCCTGCCCCACGAATGGTCAGGCGATCAGAGGCTTGGAGCGCATTGTCCGCTCTGAGCCCAAAGTATCAAATGTCGAATATTGAACCAAAGGGTGGAAAGGCCCGCAAAGCTGTCCTTTGCCTGGGTCCGGGTTGTTCCATCGGTCCGTTGCGGGATCTCGGCGGCAGCGCCAATGACTGGCCTTGGAAACTGCCGCATTGAATAGGCAGATAGGGATGCCCGCCATCGCTGCGCTTCGTTATTGCTGGAACCAAGACACCCTAGCTGGTTTCGGGTGGCATCGTCTTGAGGCGCGAGATTGTCGACCTGCTTACCCCCAAGAGCCTGCCGATTTCTGCGGCGGTTTTGCCCATCGAAAGCAGGGAAAGCGCCTCAGCGCGGTCTGCCTCGCTTAGTTTCTTGGGTCGCCCCTTGCTCAACCCGATGGATTTTGGGCGATCTTCGACGGTGCGGCTTTCCAGATCAGCCAACCCGAGTTCGTAGTCTATAACACCCCCCAAAATATCCAGAACCACAGCTGCGCGTTCACCTTCGGTATTTGCCCAAGGCTCTGCAATTGAGCGAAACGCAACACCCTTTTTGCTCAGCATTTCGATCAGGTTCAAAAGCTCTGCAATGGAACCCGCAACAGCGGATAGCCTGGAAACAACGACAACGTCCCCCGCTGAAACGTTCTCCAAAAAGGCTTCCAAAGAGTCTGCCTCGTCATGGCCATCTGCATCATTATCGCGCCACACGCGATCACAGCCTTGCCGCTGAAGTTCGTTGAGCTGAACCTCATTTCGGTACCATTTGGACGATACACGCGCATATCCGATTTTTGCCATTCTTGATCAAGCTCGCAGTTGTTCTTGACTAATGCACGCAGTTCTGCACGTATTAATGCACGCGGTTCTGCACGATAATAGCTTTGGACCAACGAAATGACAATCTCCTTACGAGTCATCGGACAAAATGCAGCAACCCCTTCCCGAAATTCGCAAAGATCGCAGCCTCTATAACGAGGATCTTGCCCCTATTCCCTCGGACGAGCGTGACTGGGGCTGGTTCGAGTTGTTCAACGTTTGGGCAAATGACGTTCAATCGCTGTTCGGCTATACATTGGCGGCGTCCCTTTTTGTGACCTATGGGCTGAACGGTTGGGCGGTTTTTGCGGGCATCGTGCTGGCCGGGTTTGTTGTCATGGGGCTGGTCAATCTGATCGGGAAACCCAGCGTCAAACACGGGATTCCGTTTCCAGTCATGGCGCGGGCCAGCATGGGTGTGCGGGGGGCGAACTTCCCGGCAATGATCCGCGCTGTTGTCGCCATATTCTGGTATGGGGTGCAGACCTACTTTGCCTCAACCGCGCTGGCGTTGGCGTTGGTCGCTGTGATCGGGGCGAATGGCCCTCCGGTCTTTCTGGGGCTTAGTGCAATCGAATGGATCGCCTTTTCGGCGGTCTGGACCTTTCAGATCACGCTATTTTGGAACGGGATCGACCTGATCGTGGATTTCCTGAATTTCGCAGGTCCGTTTGTCTACGTCGTGATGCTGACACTTGCTGTTACGATCTGGATTGAGGTTGGCAACGACCTATGGCTGGAACTTGGAACGATCTTTCGTGGTACCGGCAGCTATGAGGGCAGTCCGTTGGGGGCGTTTGTCGCCATCGTGGGTACGATGATCGCCTATTTTTCTGCAGTCATCATCAATTTTGGAGACTTTTCGCGGTTTGTCCGCTCGGAACATGAAATGCGCAAGGGCAACCTGCTGGGGCTGCCCATAAACATCGCGTTCTTTTCCCTGATCGCATTGATCGTAACCGCGGGAACCGTCGCGCTGTGGGGGGAGCCGATGACCAATCCCACGGCCATTGTTGCCCGCATCGATTCCCTGCCGCTGACTATTCTTGCCGCGATCACCTTTCTTGCCGCCACGGTTGGGATCAACCTCGTGGCCAACTTCATTCCGCCAGCCTACGACCTTGCAAATTTGATGCCCAGCCGGATCAATTTTCGTGTTGCCGGTATCATAACTTCTGCCTGTGCGTTGGTGATCGGGGGGCTATGGGTTTCGACCATTAGTCAAATCGGGATCTTGGGTCTGGTGAACACTTTGGGGGCCGTTCTGGCACCGGTCTACGGCATCATCATTGTCGATTATTACCTCGTCAAATCCGGAAAACTGGATGTTGACCACCTCTTCTCGGCGGCGCGCGAAGGAGACTATTTCTACACCAATGGCTGGAACATGGCGGCAATCGTTTCGTTCGCCCTGCCTGCCACGTTTTCTGTTCTGACGGTCTGGGTCCCGATGCTGAATGCCCTTTCGGGTTTCGCGTGGGTGATCGGCGCAGGATTTGGAGGGGTGTTCTACTGGGCCATCGCAAAGCGTTAGCGGCGCAACTTATCCGAAGCCTTCGGGCGGGGGAATGGCCACGAGACATGGCCGGAATTGGGCGACGGAATAAGCCCGAACCAAATCAAAAAATGGGGCAACCCCCATAATCCATCCTGGAGAACAACATGGACAGTAAAAGCACGACAAATCCCGAAGGGGATACACTAAACCCGGCAACACCGGACGAAAAGACATGGGGATCATTCGCGATCTTCAACGTCTGGGCCAACGATGTGCAATCGCTCTTTGGGTATTCACTGGTTGCCTCGCTTTTCATCTCATATGGCGTCGGTGGCCTGACAGCCTTTGCTGCGCTGATTGCCTCTGGGCTTTTCGTGATGTTCATGGTGAACCTGTCCGGCGCGCCCGGTGAAAAATACGGCATTCCGTTTCCGGTCCTGGCCCGTTCCAGCATGGGCACGGCTGGCTCAAAACTACCCGCTGTTTTGCGCGCCGTCGTGGCGGTGTTCTGGTATGGCGTACAGGTTTATTTCGCTTCAACTGCTCTGTCGTTGCTGATCCGTTCGGTCACTGGCATCAGCGGTGGAACCGAGATGTTGGGATTGACTGGCGTTGACTGGGTCTCTTTCCTGGTTGTTTGGGCTTTCCACATCGCCATTTTCTGGCGCGGCATGGGCTGGGTTGAGAAATTCCTCAACATTGCCGGACCGTTTGTCTATCTGGTCATGATCGGCCTTGTCATCGTTCTTTGGCAGCGTGCGGATGGGCAATTGCTTAGCGCGACCGCGACAATCTTTGCCAACCCCGAGGGGACCTTTGGCACCGAGGTCAAAGGCTTTATCGCGATCTTCGGAACCATGGTCGCCTACTTCTCGGCAGTGATGATCAACTTTTCGGACTTCTCGCGCTATTCTACCAGCAAGGCATCCATGAAAATGGGCAACCTGACCGGTTTGCCGCTGAACATGATCCTGTTCTCGGCATTGGCGCTTTTGACAACTGGTGGTGCTGCCGTGGTGTTTGGTGAGGCCATCATCAACCCAACCGAAATCGTCGAGAAAACCGACAGCGTGCTTTTGGGCATCATCGCCGCGATCACGTTCTTTGCCGCGACAGTGGGCATCAATCTGGTTGCGAACTTCATCCCGGCGGTGAATGGCATTGCCAACCTTGTACCGGGCAAGATCAGCTTTCGTCAGGCGGGTTTGGCCACATCCATCTTTGCACTGGTTATCGGAGGACTTTGGACTGCCGTCATCTCAAACATCGGGATTTCAGGGTTCGTGAACACGCTCGGTGCAACACTGGCCCCGATCTTCGGGATCATGATCGTCGACTACTACAAGATCCGCAAAGAAGAGCTGAACGTTGATGACCTCTACAACATGGAGGGCGGTGACTATCACTATGGCAATGGCTGGAACGATAACGCCCTTATCGCCTTCGGTATCGCTTCGGTGTTCTCGGTCGCGACGGTCTGGGTTCCTGCTTTGGGCTTCTTGTCCGGCTATGCCTGGATCATCGGCGCCATCCTTGGTGGCATCGTCTACCTTGCGGTCACGAAAAAGTAACACGCCAACAACGTCCAACAGTGGACAATCCCCAACTGGGCGCCATCTATTGGCGCCCTTTTTTTTGTCCCGGCCCATCTTCGACCTGCGGTGGTTTGGGCTTGGGGGTGCAGTTGCATTGGCCAAGGTCGAACGTTCAACACGGAAGGCTTGCAACGGCGGCTGCGCGAACCTCTATTCAGAATGTCTGTTCATCAAGGGGTTTTGTCCAAATGAGCGCCGCGAAATGCCAGGCGCAAGCCCCTACCCCTTATCGCTTGGCGCGGTGGTGAAAGATGAAACCCAGAAAATTCAGCAACAGCTGCGCCGCCAGGATCTGGGTGCTTTCGGTGGGGTCATAGGCGGGCGCGACCTCGACCAGGTCTATGCCCACGACATCCCCGCGCCTGGCCAGCCCCTGCACGATCTCCAGCACATCGTAATACAGAAACCCGCCATGGCTTGGTGTCCCGGTGCCCGAGGCGATCGAGGGACAGAACGCGTCGATATCAATCGTCACATAATACCGCGCCCCCTGCGGGATGCGCGCCAAGACCGCCTCGGTCCCCAGTTTACGCACCTGCCGCACCGACAGGATATCCGAGCCGCGTGCGCGGGCATCCGCGTACCCCTCTTTTGCGGTGGATGAGACATTGCGAATGCCAAGCTGCGTCATGCCCGAGACATAGTCTTTTTCGATCGCGCGCCGCATCGGGTTGCCATGCCCGGCGGTGACCCCGTGGCGTTCATCGACGAAATCCAGATGCGCGTCGATCTGCACCACATGGATCGGCCCGTTCTGGGCGCAATCCTCGGCAAAGGCGTTGATGCAGGGGATATTGATCGAATGATCGCCGCCTATCACTACCGGCAAAGCCCCCGCTTGCAGGATTTTGCCCACGCCCAACTCGATATTGGCATGGCTCTCGTCGGTCTTGGTGTGGATGATGTCGGCATCGCCCAGGTCGACCATCCGCACCGAGCCATCCAGATAGGTCGCGTCATCCTCGTGATCATAGGCCCCGGCATGGCCGAAACTGAACAGGGTCGAGGCCTCGCGCACCGCCCGTGGCCCAAACCGCGCGCCGGGCCGCCACTGGGTACCAAAATCGAATGGCGCGCCCAGCACGGCAACATCCGCCTCGATCCGGTCCCAATCCGCGACATAGGGTGATTTGGCAAAGGTCGAAATCCCGACAAAGGGCAGGTTCAACCGCCCCGATTCATAGCCGTGATCCTGCATGCCGCCAGCCTTTCCGATATGTACTCGTGCACCCCGAACCTAATACGGTTCTTGCCTCACCCCAAACAGGCAAACCGGTTTCCTTTCTTTTTTTCGGTGGGCCGTCCGACCGCATGCACTGCCCCGCAACGCATCGGCAGGTTGCGGATGCGCTTTATGGGGTGGTTTTGGGGGTGCAGTGAGGGCTGCAAAGAAAAAGGCCCGCCGGGTGGGGCGGGCCAGTTTCGTAGATGTGCTTGCGCCGCGCAGGCAGGCGTCAGCCCAGCTTGTCGGTCAGCTCCGGCACGGCCTGGAACAGGTCGGCGACCAGTCCGAAATCGGCAACCTGGAAGATCGGCGCCTCTTCGTCCTTGTTGATCGCAACAATGACCTTCGAGTCCTTCATGCCAGCCAGGTGCTGGATCGCGCCCGAGATGCCGATGGCGACATACAGGTCCGGGGCAACGACCTTGCCCGTCTGGCCCACCTGCCAGTCGTTCGGGGCATAGCCCGAATCGACCGCGGCACGCGATGCGCCCACGGCGGCGCCCAGCTTGTCGGCCAGCGTTTCGATCAGCTTGAAATCCTCTTCCGAGCCGACACCGCGCCCGCCCGAAACAACAACACCGGCCGAGGTCAGCTCGGGGCGGTCGCTTTCGGCAACCTTGTCCTCGACCCATTCCGACAAGCCTTCGGAGCCCGGAACCGCAACGGTTTCAACCGGGGCCGAGCCGCCGTCGCCCGCCGCGTCAAAGCTGGCGGTACGGAAGGTGACAACCTTCTTGGCGTCGTTCGATTTCACGGTCTGGATCGCGTTGCCCGCATAGA